>JBBIGR010000010.1:115960-135263 GCA_037447435.1 Fibrobacteria bacterium | reverse complement strand
TGTACCATGCCGGATCAAACGATAATGGGGTGCCGAATGGGCAAGAATAGGCAATTACCACCGCAGCAGCTTATTTGCATGTAATAACTTTGGCAAACATTAATCATAAACCAACATTATCACTATTAAAAAGCCATACAAAAATCCTTCCGACTGACATTTGTTCACTAACAATTAAAGTATCTGATCCGGACATTGGACAAAAGGATTCGATTTTTATTCTCAAATCTCCATTGAACTTTCATTTTAATGACTCATTATTTACCTGGGCAGTTCCTTCCGGGTATCTTGGCTTAGATTCTATAAAGTTTGATACGATAATCTGCAGAGCAGTAGATAACGGCCTTCCTCAAATGTCTGACACATTAAAAGTCGTTATTGAAGTTAGGAAAAATATTCCATTTCCGGAAAGCGTAAAGAATCTTATTGCCATTTCGAGAATTAAGGGGACTTTTACCTTCAAATGGCCCTCAGCGAAAAATGCAGACGGGTATCAAATTTTTCGTTCAAAAGATACAACCGGATTTATTCCCATAGACACTATTACAGATTCTTCTTTTTCAAATACAATCAAGGATTCTTCTTTTTATTATTATGTTGTTTCAACAAATTCACAAGGTTCCTCTGCTCCTTCACCCCATATTTTATCCAGTTTAATTAATACCCCACCAAAGTGGACAAAAGATACAATTAAAGTAGAAGTACTTGAAAATGATTCAATCATAATGAATCTTGCAAATTTGGTAAACGATACAAATGGAGACAAAATTTCTTTTCAAATGACCTCGGGGGATCCAATTAAAAACTCACTCGTATTTGGAACCTGGCAATATAAAGCGACCTATTCAGACTCCGGAAGCCACATGATAAAAATATCTGCATCCGATGGAATTGAACCAAAGGGAGTAGAACTTACTATAATTCTTCATGTTAAGAATGTGAATAGGAAACCAATATTTGATCAGGACAAACCTAAGACTACATATTCTTTAAACGCAGGAGAAGTGCTTTCATTTGATATAAATGCCTCAGATCCAGATGGCGATTCCGTTAAATATTTTATAAAAAGCTCAACCTTACCCCGACTATTGCCAATTATAGTTGGTAAGACTGTTTCATGGCAATCAGCTTTAACAGATTCTGTATCGGGCATAATTGTTCTTGGAACTTATGATTATAAAGATACTACTACCACATCCATTGCAATTTCTGTCGGGAAAGTAAATGCAATTCCAATGCTATCAATTTTTAACGGAGCACAGGCACTATCTAAAAATCAAATCTTGAGAATTAAAGAAGGCGATACCTTAAGGCTTTCCGCCAATGTTACGGATCTAGATAGCGCAAAAGAAATAATAAGGCGGAAAATAGATGACAAAACAATATTTTCATGTGCGACTCTATTTACTTTTGATTCTACAACGGGGGCTTTCGTTTTTAGTCCATCATATGCATGTGCAGCATCAAATGATAGCCTAATTATTCAAAATATAAAATTCATATCATCGGATAACGGCACCCCCGCTCCTTTATCTGACACATTTCCAATTAGTATTGTAGTGATAAATAAAAATCAACCGCCCAAACTTTCTATTATCGGGAACAAATCAATAAACGAAGGACAAAATCTAACTTTTAATGTTGCAGCTACTGACCCAGATGGGGATACGCCAATATTAAGTATTTTAAGCTTACCGGCAACGGCATCGTTTGCTAATGGTACTTTTTCCTGGACTCCTTCATATTCACAAGCAAATTCTTACTTGGTAAAATTTATTGCTTCTGACGGTTCACTTTCTGACACTCAGGCGATTACAATCACAGTAAACAATGTAAATCAGCCTCCAGTTATCTCAACTATTGGAAATAAAACTATAAATGAAGGACAAAGCTTAAGCTTTAATGTTACTGCCACAGATCCGGACGGCACAACTCCAACCATTTCAGCTTTAGGTTTACCTACCGGTGCGACATTTGCAAATGGTTCTTTTTCTTGGACTCCCTCCTATTCACAAGCAAATTCGTATTCGGTTAAGTTCATTGCTTCCGATGGTTTGCTCTCAGATACACAATCAATTTCTATAGCGGTTAACATTGTAGTAACTCCACCGACAGGTTTTTCTTTAATTTCTGGTAATTCAAGTATCACACTTAATTGGAGCGCGCCGACCAGTACTGCAACAGCATACAATATTTATTTTTTGCAATCATCAACCGTATCCATTTTAACTGGTACCAAAATCGCACTCGGCTCACAATTGACGTATACAAAAACAGGATTAACTAATGGTGAAAAATATGCCTTCGTTGTGACTGCAATTAAAGGAGGGATCGAATCGGCTGCAAGTAATGTAAAAACAGGAATACCTCGTAATATGGTTTCATTATCAGGTGGATCCTTTTTTATGGGACAAACTGGAATATCTGAACCAGTTCATACTGTTAATCTTTCCCCATTTAAAATGGATGCCACAGAAATAACGCAAGCTGATTATTTAAGACTCATGGCTGCCAATCCTTCAAATTACAAACCAGATTTATCGCATCCAGTAGAAAGTACAACTTGGTTCGATGCTGTACTATATTGTAATGCACGAAGTTTGGCCGATGGTAAGGATACTGTATATTCATTTTCAAGCATTGTTGGCCCACCTGGAAATGGCTGTTCAGATTTACCAAATCTAGTAATAAACGTTTCGAAAAATGGTTATCGTCTTCCTACTGAAGCAGAGTGGGAATATGCATGCCGTGGAGGCACATTAACCAATTTTTGGTGGGGTGCCGATACTTCAGGAATTAATGATCGCGAATGGACTGCATATAATACAACAAACACGGAGATTGTAGCAACAAAAATGGCAAATCCCTTTGGCCTCTATGATATAAATGGAAATGTATCCGAATGGTGTAATGATTGGTCAAGTACTTATCCGTCTGCAACTGTTTCAGACCCAATTGGAGATCCAACAGGAACCTCCCGTACATTTCGTGGAGGGTCATTTTCTAAAACGAATTATCGTAGCCAGCTTTTTTCAGCTTATCGAAGCGCAACAGGCCCGTCAAGCCAAAACTCTGACCTTGGATTTAGATGTGTCTGTCGATGATTTTTTTTAATAAACTCTTAAATTCTAACCGGAGATTATAAAATGCTCCGTTTAGAATTCCTGTTACATCTTCCCTATTTTCTCGGCGAGCTGCAGGGCTTGCTCGGCTAAAATAGGCCTCTGATGCAGGGGTCTTGCATCAGTTGCATATGCACCGCACGCTTCATGAAAAACGGATTTTTCCTCATTGATGTACAATATTCCCAACGGAAGCCGATCGTTTTGAATCGCGAGTTCAAAGGCTGCCAACCTGTTTTTGGGATCATGCGAAGGAGCTATATAATAGGTATTGTCCTTGAACCATTTGAATGTATTGATTTTGTTGAACGTCACGCATGGTTGCAAGATATCGACCAATGCATATCCTTTGTGAAGAATGGCCTTTTTGACTATTTCCACGGATTGCGGAATATCTCCGGCAAAGACTCGCGCAACGAACGAAGCGTTCAAACTAATTGCCACCGACAGCGGATTAAACGGTTCCGAAATCACCCCGTCTACCTGCACCGGCGTCACAAAGCCCCGCCTGCTCGTCGGCGAGGCCTGTCCTTTTGTCAATCCATACACCATATTATCATGGACAAGGTGGGCAATGTCGGGATTGCGGCGCACCGTATGAATAAAGTGGTTGCCGCCCTCACCGTACATATCGCCGTCACCGCCTTCGGCAATTACGGTAAGCGAAGGGTTACAAGCTTTTATTGCGGTTGCCGCGGGTAATGCCCTGCCGTGAAGACCGTTGAACATATTCGTATTGAAATAATGAGGCGTTTTAGGCGCCTGCCCAATGCCGCATGCGACGACGATATTTTGCGGCAAAAGTCCCAACTCGAATACGGCTTGTTTTACAATTGATAGTATTGAAAAGTTGCCGCATCCCGGGCACCAGGCAATGTCCAAATCTTTTTTATCGAATATCGTTTCACCCATATTTTTTTCCTTTTAGTATCTATTTATCAATTATCTACGCATTTTGCATAGATAAAATCACAGCTACAACTGATCCCGCAGCGAAGTGCGGGATTATGCGATTGCTGCGGAAATTTTTTCTACCAGTTCTTCAACGGAAAACGGCATGCCGTCGTATTTAAGAATGGTTTGATGGACCGGCAACCCTGTTTCACGAGTCATGAGTTTTGCAAATTGCCCGGTTGCATTGTTTTCGACGACGATGACCTTTTGCGCCTTAGACATGCGGAATTTAATTGTCAAATGCAACGGATATATCTGAGTCACATGCATCATTGCCAATCGGGAATCGCCGATCAGGTTGACCGCTTCCTTCACACAGGTGTAATTCGAACCCCAGCATACGACCAGAAAACGCAGGTTTTCGGGACCCAAATACTTTGGAACCAGGATATCGTTTTCGAGCAATTCAAGTTTTTTCATCCGTTTTCTAACCATTTTTTCCCGAACATCCATCGATTCGGTTATATACCCCTCTTCGGTATGCTCGTCGCTGTCTACACAAACGATCCCCTCACCTTTTCCCGGTATTCCCCGCGGGGAAACGCCATTTTCCGAAAAAGCATATCTTTTATAATCGGCAACGGTTTCAACGATGTTTTTTACATCGGGTTGTGAGGGGTTTTGAAACGGCGGCGACGCCCAAGAAGAATCGAGAAAATATTGATCGGTAAGAATAAAGGAAGGAATTTGATATTTATCGGCAACCTCAAAAGCCTTCCGTACTGCGTTATATGCGCCGTCGATTGTCCCCGGCGCATAAATTGCCCGTGGAAAATCACCATGACCGCTATAGAGAACAAGATCCAAATCGCCTTGCTCCGTTCGAGTCGGTAATCCCGTCGCAGGACCGGGACGCTGCCCGACATTCACCACAACCGGCGTTTCGAGCATACCTGCCAGGCTTACGCCTTCTCCCATTAAGGCAAAACCGCCGCCGGCAGTTGTGACAAATCCTCTGCCGCCCGCATACCAAGCACCGATTGCCATATTAATTGCCGATATTTCATCTTCCGCCTGCTCGACGACTATGCCGAATTCGTTTTTGTGTTCGGCAAGAAATTGCAAAACATTCGTAGAAGGCGACATTGGATATGAAGAAACAAAATCACATCCGCCTGCCAAGGCACCCAAGGCGACAGCTTCGGCACCGGTCATAAAAAATTCATTCGCAACGGTCGGATCTTTGTCTATGTTCACCGTTAATAAACCGTCTGCCAACAACTTTGCTCCCAATAAAAACCCTTGCCCGGAGGCTGCGATGTTTTTAACAATAATGTCGGCGCTTTTTTCTGAAAAATGCATCTCAAGATATTGCTTTACTTTTGTTTCTTCAATGCCAAGCATTCCGCAAACAACGCCGACCGCAACGGAATTGGCATAAATTTTTCCTCCAATTTCGGTGGCGATTTTGGTAAAAGGAATATTGACTATATTGTATTCCGATTCCAAAGAATCGGAATCGCCAAGGATTATTGTCTTATTGGTGATTCTGTTTTTACAATGCTTAAAAGCGGCGGAATCCAGCGGAATGAATATATCGATTCTGTTAATGTATGCGGAGTTCTTCTTTGCGCTTACCCGCAACAATGTAGAATTACAGCCTCCCCGGATACGGGACATGAATTCGCTTGTTGAAAAAACATTATAGCTTATGCTGCGCAAAATCCGGGACAAAACATATTCAATTGCCTGAATGCCCTGCCCTGCAGCACCGGCTATGACAATTGAAATATCGCCATTGATGCGGATTCTTGTTTGACCTAACGTATTCATTCTTTACTCCTGCAAGGAAACATAATCTCCGTGTTTTGGGAAGCCGTATTTTAAAATACTGTTTTAAAAAAAATAACCTAGAGATTCTTTAAAATATAATGGGGAGCCGGAATTAAACAGATTTCAATGGTGAAAATGACTGTAATGAATGAGAAGCTAAAATTATGTTTAATATCACTTGGATTTCAAAATCCACATTCAAATAAACCACAGGTGCCTACATTTTAATATTATTATTAATTATTTGATTTTTATCTGAGGGTGACGAATGCTGTTTGTCTTTTTCATATTAATATGTTATATTTAATGACAACGTATTTTGTTTTTTATTTTTATAATAAATTATTTGCTGTTTTATATTTATTCTTACAGAGAACACAAAAGTTGTTTTAAAACGAATTTCTTTACAGTATGTTTATAGGAACCCGTGAAGGTCTCGTCAAATTTCTAATAATTAAGTCGGCCTATCATTTGAAAAAGGCGCCGACTATTCCGCAATGAGAACATCATAGGTTTTCGGAGGAGTTTTTTATTGTGACCGCAAAATCCCTATCCGTAGAGTTGCTTAATCAAGCCCTGATTTTTGATCCGATTTATAAAGAGACAATCTGGGGGGGACGCCTTCTTGAAACCATGGTTTTAAAAAGTCTCCCACCAAGAGTAAACATCGGGGAATCCTGGGAAATTTCCGGATGCGGAAAAGACCAAAGCATTGTGGTCAACAAAAACCTGGACAAAATGACTTTAGAACGGATTGTGGACGAATTCGGAAGCAATTTGCTCGGTAAAAACGCCGACGCCTCAGCGCAATTTCCCTTATTGTACAAATTAATAGATGCACATGACAAGCTCTCCGTGCAGGTGCATCCATCCGACTCGGACGCACATGCCAATAACTGGGGACGGTTCGGAAAAAACGAATGTTGGTATATAGTACATGCCGAACCCAACGCACAGCTGATCGTCGGGTTTAAAAACGGCGTCACGAAAAGCGATGTTTTGCAGGCAATACAAAACGAAACGCTCTCCGACCTTCTGCTATTCCACAATGTTAATAAGGGCGATATGTTTTTTGTTCCTGCCGGGACGGTTCATGCGCTTTGCGGCGACACGGTCATCTACGAAGTACAGCAGACCTCGGACGTTACTCTTAGGCTATACGATTGGGGAAGATTGGACGCGCAAGGCAAATCTCGCATGTTGCATATCAAGGAATCTCTCCAGGTTTTGAATACCACATTTCACGAATCATATAAGATTGCCCCGTTACAGGCGGAATCCATGAATCCGGGCGAGCGCTTCATTCGAATGGCCTGTAAGTATTTTGCGATTGAGGAATACCGTTGTACCGGAGCGCAAACCTTTACCGTGCCGAATAGAAAATCATTTCAAACCGTCATGGTATTACAGGGTGAAATTATCGTCGGGCAGGGTGAAACAAGCGTAACTTTGTCGAAAGGGCAATCCGCATTGCTTCCTGCGGCTTTTAATTCGCCAAAAATCGAAGTGACTTCAGGCGCAACGTTTCTTATATCCTGGATTCCGGATTTACTAAACGACATAATCGCCCCATTACTGTCTGCAGGCTATACGAAAGATAAAATTGCATTGCTTGGAGGGAATTCGGACAAAAACGACTTGCTTGCTTTCCTTTAATCTTAACTCATTGCCCGTAAAGAATCCGCCCGTCATTTCCCGATCTCAGGATATGCTTCAAATTTTTCACTGTCTTTTATTTGTATCGCCTGCGCACGTAATGAAAAATAGGAATATGCTTGAGGTTGATTATAGCGGTCGACAATAAAATCCCTTGATGATTCTCCCTCTTTTTCCGAGAATTGCATTCTACCCGCTTCAATTTGTGAAACAATTTGCGAATCGGGCCGCAAAACCATCGTTGTATCTACCCTTATCACGGAAAGATATTTCCCATTACTTGCACATTTAAAAGAAATGGTACTATCGTCATTATGAACAACAAAAAAACAAGCAGCTGTTTTCAAGGTTTTCTCGCATGAAAACACGGAAAAACCGTGCGCCTCATCAGAAACAGTCCAGAACCTGTTATTTGCATGTGAAAAAACAGCAACGGAACCGTTTTTCTTAACAAAAAAATCAAATAGCGCCCTTGTGTCATCCTTATGAAACGCACTGGACCGAACTTCGGCAACGGGCTCGAAGCCCCAGGCAGTTACAAACAATTTAGTCGTTTTTGATTGAAGCCTCACCGAACAACTGCGAAAGGCTTCCAGATCGATCGCATTCGATGAAAACATCGTAATTCCTAAAATAAAAACAATTAAAACAAAGACTTTTAACCGCAACAATAAACTGCTTACTGTCCCAAAGCTGATTTTTTCAAAGTTTGACTTCATTATCCTTTACTCCAACCTTTAATATACGTCCGAATTTTATTTACATCTTCTGCAAACCCAATAACGTCCTCAGAACACAGCACTTTAAGCAAAATCAATCAATTAATACAAGTTTTATACGGTCTTTTTATTTTTAATTATATTTTTAGTTTTTTGTTATTTAATTGAGATTATTTGTTTATTTACTCTTATATTCCTAAGCATTATGGTATTTTAATGGTTACTTCTGTTTTATTATTTTTATTAATTTTTTTACTTTTTAACAAGCTTTTCTCTTTACGTTTAACATATTTTATCTGGACTTTTATTTTTTTAAATTACGGCTAATTATTCTGAAACCAAGGGGATTTATTTCAAACGAATGCAATCGGATTACTGTTACAATTCCACGTTTTATTAACCTATTTAAACTTAAGGAGGTCGAGATGATAAAAGCCCTTCCAATTTTTCTGGCATTTTTAGCAATGGGTATAGCGGATGCCATGGGCCCGATGTCCGATGCGGTTAAAAATCAGTATCACATCAGTAATGTTATGGCTACGCTCATGTCGTTTTTTGTGTTTATCGCATTCGCAGCATTCAGTGTTCCGTGCGGTCTTCTTGCAGCCCGTATCGGCAAAAAGAAGGTTTTACTTCTTGGTTTAGGTTTAAACGCAATCGCCTGTCTTGTACCGACTCTTATGGCGCCGAGCTACACGCTTTTATTAAGCTGCATTTTCCTTCTTGGCGTAGGTACGACTTGCCTCCAGGTTTCCGGGAACCCGATCATGCGCGATGTCAGCGCCGAAGGGGCATATAGCAAAAACCTCAGCTTTGCGCAAGGGATCAAGGGTATCGGCAGCACGTTGTCGACATACCTTGTTACCGCAATTACAGCCATTGCGATATTCAAAGGCATGGGCTGGCGGGCATCATTCCCATTGTTTTTCATTATCATGGCATTTGCGTTCATTTTTGTCGCATTCCTCAAAGTAAAAGAAACAAAGGCGGATATTCCGCCAAGCCTTGGATCAAGCCTGGGCCTGCTTAAAAAGCCGATTTTTCTTTTCGCTGTTGTCGGAATATTCCTCTATGTAGGCGCGGAAGTTTGTATGGCAAGGTTTTTGGTTCCTCTTGAAAAAATAATCGGAATGACCGCAAGCACCGCAAGCATTGTCGGCGCAACGCTGTTTTTTGGTCTCATTACATTTGGTAGAATTGTCGGCGGCTTTGTTCTTTTGGCAATCAGCCCCCGTAATTTTTTCCGTATTTCGGCATTGCTCGGTCTTGTTGGAGCATTATTTCTTATGGTAGGATCCCCGGTACTCGCGATTGTCGGCGTTATTTGTGCAGGTTTGGGTTTTGCAAATATCTGGCCCATGCTTTTCTCAATTACCGTTGAAGAAAAGCCGGATTCTGCAAGCGAACTTTCCGGTCTTATGTGTATGGCTATTTCCGGCGGTGCAATCGTCCCGCTTATAATGAGCAAACTGGTTGATATGGACTATAGAGCAATGGCATTTATCGTGCCTGCTGTTTGCTTTGCGTATCTTTTCATACTTTCGCTTCGAGGCGGGACAAAAGCAACAACAGCGACGAAAGCATAAGAACGTGTTGCCCATGCCGTATTAGAACTGCGGCTTTACATGTTTGCCAATTATCAACAATAGTTTTACCTGACATACATTTCAAATCGATACAGGGAAGGATGTGTATGAATTATAACAAAGACAAAAGAATAGTCATGACTTTGGATGCCGGCGGTACCAATTTCGTTTTTTCGGCAATACGGGCCAATGAGGAAATTATCGATCCGATTACCGTTCCTTCGGAGGCAAAAGATCTTACAAAATCGCTCGCAAACGTTATCGAAGGGTTCTCTCAAGTTAAGGCCAATCTTAACGCAAAACCCTCGGCAATCAGTTTTGCCTTCCCTGGACCGGCAGATTATCCGGCAGGAATCATTGGAGATTTGGGAAATCTGCCCGGTTATCGTGGCGGGGTCGCTTTAGGCCCAATGCTTAAGGAGAAATTCAAAATTCCGGTATATATCAACAACGACGGCGACTTATTTGCTTATGGCGAATCTATTTCGGGCTTATTGCCTGAAGTAAATAAAATGCTTAGAGAAGCAGGGAGCCCCAAACAATACAAGGTCCTTTTCGGCATAACCCTGGGAACCGGTTTCGGCGGCGGCATCGTGCGGGATAACGAACTATTCATCGGCGACAATTCGGCTGCAGGAGAAATTTGGGTCATGCGCCATAAACTTGAACGGAATTGCTTCGCAGAAGAAGGAGTCAGCATTCGCGCTGTCAAGCGAATCTATGCGAAAGAAGCAAAATTAAAAATTGATCAAAGCCCGGAACCCAAAGACATTTTCACTATTGCATTGGGCAAAAAATCCGGGAATAAACAAGCTGCAAAAACAGCATTCGAAACCATGGGCGAAGTTATCGGCGACGCGCTTGCAAATGCGATAACACTTGTCGACGGTCTCATCGTTATCGGCGGCGGATTATCCGGCGCATCAAAACTTTTCCTTCCATCGATAGTCAAGGAATTGAACGGCTCGATACAAACCGTTTCAGGTGCGGCGATTCCCCGTTTGGAAACAAAGGCGTATAATTTAGAAGACGCTTCCGACCGAAAAAAATTCCTTAAAGGAGCACAAAAAACGATCGTTATTCCCGGAACAACGAAGAAAATCCCCTATGATCCGCTCAAACGAATCGGTGTCGGCATGTCCAGGCTTGGCACCAGCAAATCCGTTGCTGTTGGAGCATATGCCTTTGCATTAAATGCTTTGGACAAAAAGTCTTTGAAATAGTCCTGATTGCATAACCCGGTAAACAATCGATTTTACCGGGTTATTTGACCGTTGTATTGCTTAGTGATCAAGGAGGACAAAGCGCGCAAACGGACCTGAAAACCTCCGTCGATAAATACCGGTCTCCTCTATCGGGCAGGATCACGACTATCGTTGTACCGCGTGCGCTGTTTTTGGCAATTTCCAATGCTCCCCACAGTGCCGCACCGCTTGAAATTCCGCAAAAGAGACCTTCCTTCACTGCCAAATCGCGCGTCAAAGTAAACGCATTTTCATCCGAACAGGTAAGTTTAGCGTCAAGAAGCGAGGCATCGTAAATCCGGGGTACAATGGATTCGTTCATATTTTTAAGCCCTTGGATGCGATGATCCATTTCAGGCTCAATGCCAATCACCTTTGTTTTAGGGTTCTTTTGTCGAAAGTATCGCGAACACCCCATAAGCGTGCCCGTCGTACCCATTCCTGCAACAACAAAATCGACCATCCCTTTTGTGTCCCGGTCAATTTCCGGAGCAGTTGTTTCAAAATGAGACTTCCAGTTTGCTTCATTTGCAAATTGATTGGGCATGAAATACTTGTCGCCTTCCTTCGCAAGAATGGCATGAGCGCGTCGTATTGCCCCATCCGTTTTTTCGCATCCCGGCGTCAATTCGATTTCCGCACCGAGCGCCATGAGCACCGATCGCCGTTCCTGGCTGACGCATGCGGGCATAGTCAACTTAATACGAAAATCCAACGCAGCCGCAATCATAGCCATTCCTATGCCGGTATTGCCGGACGTCGGCTCCAGAACTATCTTATCTCTAGTCAAATAGCCCGCATCCATGGCCGCTTTTAACATATAATACGCCGGCCTGTCTTTGATCGACCCTCCCGGATTGGCTCCTTCCAATTTAGCAAGTATTCTCACACCGGTTTTTTCCGTGTCCCAGAGGCGGCGGATTTGCGCAAGCGGCGTGTTGCCGATAATGTCGATAACGCTCATACGGTTTTCCTTTTATTTTATTTTTCGAACAAAGACATTTGTTGCACGTTTGGACGGGGTTTTGCCTTGCAAAATACCGTCATGCCCCCATATTCATGAGAATGAGAACGTTCATGATAGATTACTTTGTCTACATCTGCAAACGGATCATGATGCGCTTCGATGGCATTTGACAACCTGCTCAAGGCCTTTATGCTCCGCATTTTATCGGACGGATCTATTCGCGCTTTGTCGACTGCGGTACGAAGCACGGAAATGCTTTCATCGTATACATTCAAAGGGACGGGAAACGGATGTCCGTCTTTACCTCCATGCGCAAAAGCAAACCGCGCAGGATCGGAGAAACGGTTTGGCGCTCCGTATATGATTTCGCTGACAAGGGCCAGGGATTGCACGGTTCGCGGTCCGACTCCGGGCAATAGTAATGCATCGACAAAATCCTTATATTGTTTTTCATACGCAAGCGCTAAAACCGCACCAAGTCGTTTCGAATCCACGTGTTGGGGTTTTAGCTCGTGCGGACGATCCATGACAAGCATGCGCATTTCTTTTTTCTGCATATCGGGATGTTGCGACAAAAATTCAACGATACCGGTTCGATTCCTTTGAGCCCGGGAATCACTCAAATTAATTATGTCTCCGACATTTTCCCCAATCACCGCCGAATGCGGATCATCGACAAACGATCGGACATTTTTACTATGCCAATGATACCGACGCGCCATTTTTTCCGCGGTATTCATTCCCTGTTGTATTACCGCCCAATCCCCTGTTTTCGAAACGACAAAACAATGAAGGTACAAATTAAAACCGTCCAGAACACACGTATTGTCCACCTTTGCACTCAGTTTCGACGCGCGCACGAGCATGTTTCCGTTAAGGCCTGTTTTATTAGAAAAGTCAATTAATTCCTCAGGAGTTTTAAGTGAATGTTTTCCCCTCCCACCGCAAATGTAAAGTCCGAGGTCTTTATAAAGAGGATTTATCGCCCGTTTTAGAGCTCCCATAACCGAGGTGGTGATGCCGGAAGAATGCCAATCCATTCCCATGACACACCCTAAAGCCTGAAACCAAAAAGGATCGGACAATCGGGATAATACTTCACTTGGCCCATACTCAAAAATCATCGCACGCATAATTTCACGTCCGATACCGGTCATGCGATTATGAAGCCATTCGGGGACATGGCCGCCATGTAAGGGTAAATCCGCAGTTCCTGATTTTTTCATATTTAATAAATAGATTGCGCCTTGGGTGAATAAAAAGGCATTCATCGCGGTTTTTTCATAATTCGATGCTGCCGGAATTATATTTATACAGAACCAACCGCAGTTTTTCGCAACATTCCGGGATTTTCTCCTACAAACACAATGGTCCCTCGATTTTTCGCGTTTTACTGTTACAAAAAAGCAAGGATTTAGTACATGTCCACACTGTTGTTTAATGAGCTCAAGCTTTCTGCAGAAGTACTTCATGCGGTAACCGATATGGGTTTTGAAAAAGCCACCCAAATTCAATCGGGCGCCATCCCCGCATTACTCGAAGGCGACGATGTCGTTGCGCAATCGGAAACCGGCAGCGGCAAAACCGCGGCCTTTATCATTCCAATCATTGAAAAAATCAATCCCAAATTTAATAGTCCGCAAGGACTGGTAGTATGCCCTACCCGCGAGTTGGCGGTACAGGTAGCCAATGAATGTTCGAAACTCATGCGCCATAAAAAAGGCCTTCGCGTTTTGGCCATTTACGGAGGCCAACCGATTGACCGTCAAATTGAGGGGCTTCGTCACGGCGTTCATGTCGTTATCGGCACTCCCGGACGGCTCATAGACCATTTGGAACGCAAAACGCTTTCGCTCAATTCGGTATCGACCGTTGTTCTTGACGAAGCAGATGAGATGCTGGACATGGGTTTTTGCGACGATATTAATTTGATTCTCGAATCGGTCCCCAATAAGCCGCAAATGGCATTTTTTTCCGCTACCCTTCCCAATGAAATCCGCACCATGATTCGCAAATACATGGTTGCGCCGAAAAACATTACGATCGGCAGCAAGACATTGACTGTTGCAACAACCGATCAATGTTATTTCGATATAGATTACAGACAGAAAACGGAAATTCTTTGCCGGCTGCTCGATATTTCGACGGTGAAAAAAGGTATCGTGTTCTGCAATACGAAATGGCAGGTCGATGAACTTGTAACCCAACTCACAACGCGCGGATATACTGCGGATGCTTTACATGGAGATTTGAAACAAGGAATGCGCGACCGGGTCATGAGTTCCTTTCGCACCGGACGAGTCCAACTGCTCGTCGCGACGGACGTAGCTGCACGGGGTATCGACGTCGATGATGTCGAAGTGGTCATCAATTACGATTTGCCCCAGGACGAAGAAGATTACGTCCATCGTATCGGGAGAACCGGCAGAGCGGGCAAATCCGGGAAGTCGGTTTCGTTTGTATGCGGCAGGGAAATTTATAAACTCAAAAGCATAGAACGTTATGCACGCGTCACGATACGCCGTGAACGCACGCCAACCCCTCAGGATGCCCGTGAAAGTTTGAACGCCAAGCTATCCGAAGAAATACGCCTCATCATTGAAAAAGGCCATTTAACACCGTATATCGAAATGATTGAAACACTTTGTTCGGCAGGGCATTCGGCAATGGATGTGGCGGCGGCATTATTAAAAATTCATGCGCCGATTCCTCCTCCGGCACCTCATTCGCCGGCGTTTGTTCAAAAAAATTCGGATAAACCTCGTGAGAGACGAGGTCAAGGATATGGAAACGGGCCCAAACAATTCCATAATCGTTTTGAACGCGGCCACGGAAACGGCTCAAAAAAGAAATTTTATAAATAACAATCGAATAAATACCGCACTGCTTTAATCCATTTTGGTAAATTAATGCAGGGCGGTATGCTAAACTGCATGTGCTTAAATCCCTAAAATCGATCTTTTCTTTTTCTTATTTCGGTAAAAACATCAAGTGCCGAAGAGTTTTCCATACCGAGCTTTTTTCGTATTGCCATATCGCCGGCCCGTAAAAAGGGATTAGTATCGCGCTCCAAGGAAATAGTCGACGGAATTGTCGGCATTCCGCGGCGTTGCATATATTTGACCTCGGCAAGCCTCTCCCACATCGCCTTGTTTTCCGAATCGATGGTTGTTGCAAAGAGCAGATTCTCTTCGGTGTATTCGTGACCGCAATAAACTTGCGTATTGTCTTCCATGTATGCAAGCTTGATTAATGACTGCATCATTTCTTCGCTCGTACCTTCGAATAGTCTGCCGCAACCGCCGGCAAAGAGCGTGTCACCGGTAAAAAGAGCCCGCAATGCCGGAAGGTGGTATACCATATGGGTTTTCGTATGTCCGGGTGTGGCAATGCAATGCACCGTCTCCGCGAGCACGGTCAATTCGTCGCCGTCGGAAACCGGCTCATTTACAAAGGTCATTCTGCTGTCAAGCGCTCCGATGACTGAACAGCGGAATTGCGATAACAATTGGGCAACGCCGGCGCAATGGTCGGCATGATGATGGGTAACAAGAATCGTGGACAGTTTTAATTTCTCTTTTTGCAAATAACGCAATACCGGCCCCCCTTCGCCGGGATCAACGACCGCCGCGCTTTCACGGTCGTGCAAAATCCATGCGTAATTATCGGCCATCATGGGCATTATTGCTATTGTAATTTGCGTATGAACACCCTTTCATGTTCCCCCAAACGCCATAAAAGGATTACGGGGATAAACGACAAAAAATAGACCTTTCTTGTATAAAAAAGCAAACCACAGAGTATTTTAATTTCTTTTCCTATCGGAGTGTTTATAATGTCGGTCATTGATGTTACAAATGTTTCAAAATCGTTTGATAAAATCAAAGCGGTTCAAGGCATAAGTTTTTCCGTGCCCAAAGCCCTGTGTTTTGGACTTTTAGGGCCAAATGGTGCGGGAAAATCGACTTTATTGCGAATGCTGTACGGTGTTTGTAACAGGGACCACGATTCTAACGCTTCGATTTCGGTTTTTGGATTCGATCCTCAAAAAAACAGTCTTGCAATAAAGGCGATTTCCGGTGTTGTTCCCCAGGAAAACAACCTTGATGATGAATTGAACGTGGAACAAAATCTCAATATATTTGCGCGTTTTTATAATATTCCGAAAATCCAGGCAAAAAAAAGAATAGATGAACTTCTTGATTTCATGGAAATCGCGGACAAACACAAAGCAAAAATACGCGAATTATCGGGAGGTATGAAACAGAGACTTCTCATAGCACGCGCGCTTTTGAACAACCCGAAATTGCTTATTCTCGACGAACCAACCACCGGGCTCGATCCGCAGGTCAGGCATTTGATTTGGGAAAAACTCCGAAATTTAAAGCGTTCGGGACTTACCATAATGGTAACAACCCACTATATGGAAGAGGCATTTCAGATCTGCGATACCATTATGATAATGAATAAAGGCAATCGAATCATCGAGGGAAATCCGCAACGTCTCGTCGCAGACCATATCGAACCTTTTGTGCTCGAATTTTATAAAAAAGAAGCGTACGATTCGGTGTTCAGCATGCTCGGTTCCCAAAACGCAAGGCATGAAACGACTGGAGACAGCATCCGTGTTTACAGTAAAGATGAAACCATGTTGCGTGACGTTGTGCGCGTGTTAAAACCGGGAGAATTTTTCTTACGGCAATCGAATTTGGAGGATTTGTTTTTAAAAACTACGGGGAGTCAACTCAATGCGCAACAATAACAGCCAGCCCTATCCCGTCTTTTTAATCCGTCTGTCCAGTGTTTGGTATCGCCATTTTCGGGTTTACACTAAGAGTCTTATCTCAAATGGGTTGCCGGCCTTTTTAGAGCCTCTCATTTTTCTTGCAGGAATCGGCCTCGGCATGGGCACGTATTTACCGCGAATGCAAGGGATGTCGTACCTTACATTTCTTGCCACCGGTTTGCCGATGACTGCTGCAATGTTCACTTCATCGTTCGAATGTTCATATGGCACCTTTATCCGCCTTGAATTCGATAAAACCTATGAAGGCATGTTAACCGCCCCACTTTTGGTGCGCGATTTATTCATCGGTGAAATCCTTTGGTGCGGAACCAAGGGAATGTTTTTTTCTTTAGCCGTGGTTTGCATTGTGGCGTTATTCGGCCTTGTGCCGATGCCCGCAAGTTTTTGCGCATGCATAATCGGGTTCATGGCCGGAGTCATGTTTGCGTCGCTCTCATTGTTCATCACTTCATTTGTTTCGAACATCAACCATTTCAACTTTTATTTTACCGGTTTTTTATCTCCTATGTTTTTCTTTTCCGGGGTCGTTTTTCCTATACAAAATCTTCCAAAAGCATTGCAACCGGTTGCCGAATTTTTCCCCCTCACCCACGTCGTCAGACTGTGCAGGGGTATCGATTTGTGGAGTTTTTCCGTTACCATGGTTTGGGACTTTCTTTTTATCGCCGCATTCTGCGTACTATCCGCAAGTTTTGCGATTTCACGATTAAAAAAACGACTCGTTTTATAACGGAAAGAACATGTTTTTTTCACAGGTGGATATTTTTTGTCATGTCATCGATAATTTCGGCGACATCGGCGTTGTTTATCGTTTTGTCAAAGAATTCTCCCGGAAGCACCCACAGTGTTTTATCCGCCTGTTTTGCGACAATATAGAATCGCTTCACGCTATAGCCCCGCATATACCGCAATTCGACATTGCTATAACAATCGGCAAAACATCCTATATAAACACACACGCATTGACTCCGGAAAGCATGTCTTTGTTTTCGAGCCCCGATATCGTCATCGAAGCATTCGGATGCGATATTCCCTCTCTCTATACCGAAACTTTTTTACACAATTGTAAACTCTGGATTAACCTTGAATATTTGTCGGCCGAAGACTGGGTCGAAAGCTATCATTTAAAACAATCATTGGTTGGAAACGCCCTTGTCAAAAAAGTCTTTTTTATGCCCGGATTTACCCGAAATACGGGCGGGGTAATAGTAGACCTGGAATTTGAAGCCTCAAAACCGATTTTAAACAACACCAGGATCTCTTTTGTTAATTACATTTCAAAAAAGGCAGGGTTTTCCCTTGAATCCCTTGAAAACAAACTCCTTGTTTCGGTGTTTACTTATTCGCGAGGCTTCGACAATCTGCTTCGCTACACCCGCTTTTCGGATAGGGAAATTATTCTCTATGTTTTCGGCGAAAAGTCCCAACACGGAATGCAACGGACTTTAATACGTCTCAACGCAATTCAAACAAGTTTCGGATGCTATAAACTCGATAATTGTTCAATTGTGTTCATGCCCTTTTTACCGCAAAACGAATATGATAAATTTTTGTACGTGTGCGATGCGAATTTTGTGCGGGGCGAAGATTCCCTTGTTCGAGCGATTTTTGCCGAAAAGCCCTTTTTATGGAGCGCATATGTTCAAGAGGAAAAATATCATCAAGTTAAAGTAAACGCTTTTCTTCAAATCTTTAGGCACTATTTCTCCGACATGACCGTATTTGAACAATACAGTACGATACTGCGTCGATTTAATGACTCAAATGGCATTGAAGAAGTCTCAACGGAAGAAGTATATGATCATTTTTTTTCAAATTTAAATAAAATTGCTCACTCAACCGGGGCAATGAGTTATTTTATGACGCGCAATTGTAGTTTAATCGACAAAATCAGCGACTTTCTTATTCGATCATAAGATTCGCACAAGTAAACGGAGGATAGTAACGTGAGAGAAGCTCAAGACCTTAGGGCAGGAAATACGGTCAAAGTCGGTGATGAGCTGTATTTAGTCCAAAAATTCAGCTATAACAAAGGTGCTCGTAACGCATCGATGGTTAAAATGAAGCTGAAAAACCTTCGTACCGGTTCGAGTGCTGAATCAGTATACAAAGCCAATGACAAATTCGACGATGTCGTTTTGGAACGTAAAAAAATGCAATACCTTTACGGTAACGACGGTTATTATACTTTTATGGACCAAGAGAATTACGAGCAAATGGAATTGACCAAAGATGATCTCGGGGATGCTTTGAATTTCTTGCAAGAACAAATGGTAATTGATGTCGTTGTCCACCAAGGACGGGCAGTAGGCGTAGAATTACCTATTAATGTTGTTGCCGAAATCGTTTATACGGAACCTGCCATCAAAGGCGATACAAGTGGAAAAGTTTTGAAAGCCGCTAAAATAGATACCGGATTCGAAATGCAAGTTCCACTATATTGCTATATCGGCGAAAAAATCATTATCGACACCC
>JBBIGR010000010.1:0-115950 GCA_037447435.1 Fibrobacteria bacterium | reverse complement strand
AGGCGAATTCGTACAGCGGGCCTAATTTTTCATTTACCTCAATCGGTAAAAATAGTACGTAAAGGGTTCGCAGGGGCGAACCCTTTTTTTTTCTTATTTTTTTCTTCTTTTTGCAATTTTAATGGGATAATAATACACTTAAAGATATTAGGGGCCTAATTTTTTATTTAGTAGCACATCCTGTAAGTTCGATATACTTTTCTAGGTCATCATGGCATTATTATTTAAAAAAAAGCATCCCGCCGCTAAAATAAATGTAAACAGACCGGAACAATTGCGTTCCGATTCTTTGGCCATGACTGCTCAATTTGCTTCACATCCTTTTATATCGGTTTCTGAAACAAGCGGAACTCCCCCCGACAAATACATTCTTGTTTACAAATTAGATGGATTACACCAAACAGGAAAATCAATTGAATCGAAACAAGAGCATAGTATTGAAATTTCATTGCCGCCGGCATATCCGCTCGAAATGCCTTTATGTAAAAGCCTGTCGCCTGTTTATCATCCCAATTTTTCTCAGGACAGTATAGATATTAACGGCTTTTGGAAAAAAAGTCCCTCGCTGGTCGCCCTGGTCGTCCATATTGGGAACATGATCGTTTTCAATGAATATGACACTGAAAACCCAATAAATGCCGAAGCAGCGAAATGGGCAATGCGTAATAAAAACATTTTACCCTTGTCGCCAACAACGATAGAACTTAAAATTATCTGGCCCGATTTGCCTAAAGAACAGCAGCCAATGGAACCTACCTCTGAAATTAAGCTCGAAATTCCGAATCAGGACATTCACGGTTCCGACACAAAGGCTGTAGACCAAGAATTAATTTCTTCCCAAAAACAGGTAATGGAGAACATCGTCATCCTTGATACCAATACTGACGAATCATCACAAGTAAGTCCGGATCTTGCTATCAGCGGTTCAAATACAAAAGAGAATAAATCACTTCATGTTACTTTGCCGGACGAAACAGTCACTCCCTCAGTCGCTTTGCCACCTAAACGCCCACAGAAAAAAAACAGTCACCAAACTGCGGATACTATCGTAATAATCGAATCGCCCGTTGTTCATGATGAAAAAAGAATATTTCAACCTGTTGAAAAGGCCATGCTCGACGCACCGGTTATTCCGAAAATCATTTCTGAAACCGAACATACTCAAAAAAAATCACCCTCCCAAATGGTTTTATTCAAATTCCTTTATTGTCCGTATTGCGGCAGTAAAAACAATAAGGATGCGAATTTTTGCATGAATTGCGGTTCTCGATTGAAAACGGTTAAGCGAAAGAACCTTAGGCAAATACTTTCGATCATTGCAATGATTACGGTTCCGCTTACGATACTATTAGGCGGAT
Organism: Fibrobacteria bacterium; assembly: GCA_037447435.1. GTDB lineage: Bacteria > Fibrobacterota > Chitinivibrionia > Chitinivibrionales > FEN-1185 > FEN-1185. The sequence goes on along the minus strand of JBBIGR010000010.1, from coordinate 114,592 downwards.
TTACCGCTGTGATTCTCCATGCGATCAACCATAAAGACCTTAATGCAAGTTCCAAACCATTTAAATCATTAGCCGACGGAAGAAAAACGGACTCGCTCACGTCTCCGAAAATGAGTGGAACAATGCCGCAAACAACACCGTCGACGATAGAACAAAAAATGTTACAAAAGGCGAAAGTGCAATCAAAACCGATTATTTTCTCGTCGCCAAAATCAATGACGGAAGAAGAAAAAACAAAGAAAATCGCGGAATTGTTGCAAAATGCAAGACTTTATATGAACATCGGCTCGTATGACGATGCCATCAAACGTTATAATGAGGTTCTAAAAATAAGTCCGACGAATTTCGAAGCTTCTATGGGCATAGACAGCGCTCAGGAAGCCCGTGAAAAAGCCCCAACGCATTCGTCATTTGAGTAAAATCTCTCTTATCTTCCGTATTTCTTGCAAACGTCCCTTTGCGTGTCGCATATTTACCGTATGCATTCCGTCCTCATAGTACCCGATAAGGAACGTCCTAAAATCCACTCGCAATGGGTTGATTTATGGTTAAGCTACATCGCTGAACACGCGGCAAAATTCGGTTACAGCTTCGAAACATCCGCCTTATTATGCCAAAGCGTCAAGCCCTTGTTTACCGAAAGCTCCAAGCATCCGAAACTTATGGATATTCGCATAATCCGGGCTTTCTTAGAGCGCTCTTTTGAAACCGGTGTTCCGCAATTTAAATTTGTCCATCAAGGTCTTTTGCTCCTTTATGAATCTCTGGCTATAGACTTTCCAAAAGAATCGGCAGACAGAATCACCGCAATATCGAATGTCTGGCTTAGTAAACGTGAGATCATGCTGAAGAGATTGTCGGGCCAATTATCAATCAACCATTTTTCCTCTAATGCCGAGTCCACGTATTTCGACGCCGTGAAACAGTATTTGGACAATGTAAAATGTAAGCCGATGCCTTCGGATAAAATCCTCATAGAAACATATCTTCACGAATTAAGAGAAATAAAAAAACTCTCGGTTCGCACCGTAAATTTGGCTGCGGCGGCAATAACCTTTTTCTATTGCCATGTTATCCAATCCCCTACCGCAATTTCCCATTTGCCTAGAATCAAGTTAAAACGATCGGTACCGCATATTTATTCTCTGGAAGAAATTTCCTGCATACTTTCGGCTGTAAGCAATGAAAAGCATAAAAGCGTGCTCATGCTCGCCTATGGATGCGGATTAACATTGTCTGAAATAATGCATCTTAAAACTGCAGATATTATGTGGAATGAGGAACAAATTAAAATCCGTGGCAAGGCTCGCAAGGAACGACTGGTACCGCTAGATGAAACATTGGGATTTCATTTAAAAAAATACCTTTCAAAAAAAAATAAAAGCGTTTTTGTGTTTGAGGGTCAAAAACCTGGAAAGGTTTTGTCAAAAAGAAGCATTGAGAAAATTTATGACAATGCATTGTTGAAAGCCGGCATTCAAAAGCAAGGAGGAATTCATTGCCTCAGGCACTCTTTCGCAACCCATCTTTTGGACCAAGGCATTGGAATACGACAATTGCAAAAAGTAATGGGACATGCCAATATTAAAACTACCGAAATCTATAAACATGTCTCTAGTTCGCAAAACAGCAAAATAATAAGCCCCTTATATAAGCTAAAGGGGCTTTGATTTATTAAAACTCATTTTATTATCAGCAAAAATCCGGGTAATTATTACACCCTTTGTGCTATTTATATGATTTTAAGTGTAATAATTACACCATATACCCCATTGCAATCAAGGTAATAAGAACTCCACCCAAAATAACCCGATACCAAGCAAAACCTATAAAAGTTTGACGTTGTACAAAACGTAGCAACCACATTACCGCAAGCCAGGCACTGATTGTCGCAACCAGAAAAGCTATAATGGATGTTGATGCCGTAAGCTCATGCGCAGCACCGGCAGAAATTGCTTCTTTTATTTGCAAGGCTCCGGCAGCAAACATGGTCGGGATCCCAACTAAAAATGCAAAACGAACAGCGGCTGGACGAGCAAGGCCAAGCAATAATGCCGCAATAATTGCTGCTCCGGAACGAGATGTTCCGGGAAAAACAGCTGCCAGAATTTGACCGATTGCAACGGCAAAAACAATCGGCCAGGTAATAGTATCGGAAAGCGTTTTGCCTTTTACGATGCGCTCGGCCCAAAAGATAACGATACCGCCGACAAACGTAGCAATTGCTACCGGCAAAATTGTTTCCGGCAATTTCAATCCCAGTTTTTTTGCAGCCAAACCCAAAATACCGGTAATCACGAAACAAGCTATCAGCTTTATGCATTCCGACCGTGTTTTACCATTAATAAACCCGGCAAGCAACCCGACAATATCCTTAAAAAATACGAGGACAACCGCCACGATCGGTCCGATTTGAATGCAAACATTAAACGCATCGCTTTGGCGAACTTTTAAAAGACTTTCCGCTATAAGCAAATGCCCCGTACTGCTAATCGGAAGGAATTCCGTAATGCCCTCCACAAGGCCTAAAATTACTGCAGATACAATGTCCATACCTTATTCTCCTTTGTAGTGTTAAAAGATTTATCGAATGGATTTGTTTTAAACATTTTTCGGCAGAAAACCGGATTACAACTGGTTATTTACATATACTAAATATCTGTTCTGCCTGAACAATACCTTCACGAAGTATACTAACGGCGTCGTTTTCATCGATTTTCACAACCGTCGAAGGTTTCGATGCCGGAATGTTCCCCGCGTCTACAATAAAATCGACCGATTTTCCGATGGTTGAGAATATCCTTTGCGAATCATACACATATTCTTTACCCGAAAAATTTGCACTGGTCGAAAAAATAGCGATATCGCAATGCATACCCAATGAAACCATAAAGGGATGGTTTGAAAGACGTACTCCGATTCCCTGGGGATTATGGATAGATGGTAAAACCAAGGTGATATTACCCGGCCAAAATTGTTTGGCTAAGGCTTCGGCTTTGGCAGTGAACCGTAATGCCAAAGGCTCAAACATGGATCGGTTTGCAGCTAAAATAATAAAAGGAGAATTTTTACTTCTCCCTTTTATTTCCATTATGCGATGCGCAACAGAATCCCTATCAGACCTTCCGCCGATTCCGTAGATAGTTTCGGTCGGATAAACAAAAACCTGATCGTTCTTAATACGTTCCGAGATTTCGTTCATTGAGAAATCATCGAATTTGGATGAGGCCCCGAACGGATACCTATCAGTCAAGATCATCACCGAATTGTTTACGGTATTGCCGCATGGACTCGCGAAGTTTAACGGAATGGACCGACAAAATCTGAACCCCAAGCAGAGCGGCATTTTTTGCATTGCCAATGCCTACTGTGGCAACGGGAATTCCCGGCGGCATTTGAACTATCGAATATAAAGCATCCAAACCGCGCATTGGACCGCTTTCTACCGGCAAACCAATCACCGGTAATACGGTCAGGCTGGCAACGACACCAGGTAAATGAGCTGCCAAACCTGCCATTGCAATGACAACGCCAAACCCGTTTTCTTCTAGGGTCTTGCCAAATTTCTTAATTTTATTCGGATTTCTATGCGCCGAAATAACAAAAGTTTCGGAATCGATGCAAAATTCCTTCAGCGTTTCCTCTGCCTTTTTTCCAAGCTCAGCATCTGAGCTTGACCCCATGACGATTGCGACTTTCATTCCCGACATAACACCATGTCCCTTTTAATCTGTAGAAAATTGCAGTTAATTATGCTATTCTTAAATCATTTTTTCTTCGCGGAATGAGTTTCAACCTTTTGCAATCGGGCAAGCCCTTTTGCCGCAATGTCTTTCCTATAGGTTTTACCTTCGAACGTTATCGCATGGGCGGCTTCATAGGCTTCGGAAATCGCATCGGATAGTTTTGCGGACCATGCGGATACGGCGACAACCCTGCCTCCATTGGTCACAAAACCATCGTCTTCGGTGTGAAGTGTGCCCGCATGATATACGTCGACATTCGGCTTTCTTCGTTCTGCTTTGTCAAGACCTTTGATGGGCTTGCCTTTTTGTATCTTTCCCGGATATCCCTTTGAAGCAAGCACGACCGAAACACAATACTCGGGTCTGACTTCCCATTTGACCGAATGTAATTTTCCTGTGGCACATGCTTTGAAAACTTCAAACCAGTCGCAATGGATTAGCGGCAATACCGCTTCGGTTTCCGGGTCGCCAAAACGGCAATTGTACTCTACGACCTTAGGCCCATCGGCTGTCACCATAACGCCGATGTACAAAAGCCCCTGATACGGAAAGCCGTCTTTTTTCATTCCAGAAAGGGTTGGTACGATGATTTCTTTTTCTATTTGCGCAAGAAGCTTTGCGTCGATAAGCGGGCAAGGAGCATACGCCCCCATTCCACCCGTATTTGGTCCGGTATCATCGTCACCGATTCTTTTATGATCCTGGCTTACCGGCAAATTTTTATGTGATTTTCCATCGGAAAGAACAAAAATTGAAGCTTCCTCTCCAACCATCAATTCTTCCAAAACGACGGTTGTCCCCGCAGCACCGAAAACCTTGTCGTCGAACATGCTGTTTAATGCATGAATGGCTTCTTTTTCGGTATGGCAAACAACCACGCCCTTGCCGGCAGCAAGCCCGCTCGCCTTGACTACAATAGGAGCACCGTGTTTTTTAAGATATTTTAAAGCATCTTCTTTAGTTTTACATACACTAAATGCGGCAGTGGGAATACTATGCTTTTTCATGAATTTTTTGGAAAAAGCCTTATTGCCTTCAATTTGAGCGGCTTTTTTTGTCGGACCAAAAATAGTAAGCCCTTTTTTCTTAAATAGATCAACAATTCCTTCAACGAGCGGAATTTCGGGCCCAACAACAGTAAGATTAATCTCATTTTTTTTTGCCCAATCGGCAAGATCGGGCCAATTGTTTATTTCTTTATCAACCAGTGTACAACCATCGTGTTCCAAACCAGGATTTCCCGGATAGGCATACATAAAAAGAGGCCTGTCGCTTCTTAACAAGGCCTTCACAATTGCATGCTCGCGACCACCGCTTCCGATAATGAGTACTGAATCCAAGTAATCCATTATTGCCCTCCAAAGTTCAAATCGTTCATACTGTTTGCATCATTGCCTATAAAATATACGCCATGTCATGGTGCATACGGTTTAGTGTCTCTATAAAATACATACTCGAGGAATCTTGGTATCGGGTCCTCCCGGAACTCGCAAAATATTCTCTGCTAAACAATCCAGTTGCAAGCAACGGATTAGACAGGTTTTTTTTTCCCAAATAAACTTTTTTTCGGGGACTTGCGAGTTACGGCGATTTTAATTTTCGAACTGTCGTTACCCCACTTTTCGATGTTGTTTTGAATTCGAGGCGGTTTGTATCGATTAGTAGTCGATTTCATAATACTTTTGCCCTTTGGATAGTTTATTTTTTTCTTTTCGCCATCTCTTTTACTTTTGCATCAAGGTCCTTCAACATATCGCTGTCGGGGTTATGGCCCCGGCCCTTTACAATCCAGCGCTGTGCTTCCTTAAAATTTCCTATAGCAACATAGACATTCACGAGATTGGCATAGGCCTCGGGGATGTCATGCTGCTTTTCGATCGATTTAAGATAACATTGCACTGCTTGGTCCAGCTCGCCTCGTGCAGAATAAATTGCTCCTAAATTATTCCAGGCATGGTAATAGGACGGTGACTTTTCCAACAAATTTTTATACGCGATTTCAGCTGCGGTGTCTTTACCGTCGCTTTGCAATGCCACAGCATCATTATATAATGCATCGACGTTATCCAATGTCGTTGGCGACGAAGCCGTTTGCCCATGAGCACTTTCGTACCGTTTTTCAATATCCTTGCTCGATATCGTAGGGTCGAGTCGTTTGGCTTTCTGATAGTATGAATAGGATTCGTCTACCATATTCAGATTATAACAAATCACGGCCAAATTATACTGCGTCAATGCATCGTTGCCGATCCGGAGATCGTCGAGTTGCAAATAAAATTGCTGTGCTTTTTTCCACTGCTTTAACCCTATGGCAGCATTCCCGGCCAATTTCAACACCTCCGCCCGGTCGCCGCTTTTCGCTTTCCCGATAATTTTCTCCGCAATGGCGCATGCATCGGAATAATTTTTCCCGTTATACGCGCTGACGGCCATGTTGTATTGCGTGGCAAACGAAGTGTCCTGCATTGTTTTATAGGTTTGGAACGCCTCTGAAAAATTTCCATTTAAGAAATCCATTTGCGCTTGTATAGCAATTTTTTCTTTTTCATACAATGCATCGGACGGCACTTTTCCCAAACATTGCGTTGCCTTGGAAAAATTCTTTTTCATTGCATATATCCGGGCCATGGTCAAATAATCGGCACCGTCCTTATCGGTCAATGATTCAAGTTTAGCAAGTGCCGTTGCCGTGTCCTTTTGCATAAGCGACATATCGGCCTGTGCGCGCTTCGTATAAACGGAGGATGGAAACTCACTGGTCAAAATAGACAACATTTCCGCTGATTCGGCCTGGGTATTCGACTTTTGACTTAAAACGAAAATGTTATACGCTGCAAGATTTCGCTTTGACGAATTAAGCGCAAGTTCGTAGGCCTTTAAGGCTTCATAGTTTTTATCTAAACCGCAATAGGCATTTCCGATATTAATTTGAATCCCGTTATCACCTGTTTTTAATAAAAGCGCTTTTTGATAATATTCCAATGCAGCCTCATAATGCCCGTCTTTTTCCAAAGAAAGCCCCATATTGATAAGTAGCGTCGCATTATTGGGATCATCGTGCAAGGTTTTTTCCCATATGGACCTGGCCTGCGCGACATCGCCTTGCGCATTAAAAATGTATGCCAAAAGACCTTGGGTAGCCAAATTGTCGGGTTTCTTTTTCAGGCTTTGTTGCAAATAATTTTTTGCTTTTTCGAATTCCTTCATTTCCATGCATGCGTACCCGAGTTGATAATAAATGCGCCACGGGTTTTGGTCCCATTTTTGCAAAAGCGCGGTGAGCGCTTCGATTGCCTTTTGATTATTACCGGATAGCAAATAATCCTCGGCCAGTTCACAATCGGTTTGAGCATCCGAAACAAACCGCGTTTTCGCCTTTTCCAAAACCGCGATAGCTTTTTCCCAATCGTGCAAATCACGATAATAGAGGGCTAAATGCCGAACGATTTTTTCGTTTTTTTCATTATCGGGAATTTTACCAAGCAAGGCCGCAGCCTTGTCGATTTCAGACAAATGGTAATATAAAACAGATAATTGAAGAATCTGGTCCTGGCAATTCGAGCGGCACTCGGAAACGGATTTTTCCATTTCCATCGCAGCGCGTTCGAGATCGTCTTTCGACTGGGAAATGAGCGCCAAATTCAGCTGGGCCGACCGATAATCGGGATCCAGCTTCAGCGCCTTTTTAAAATTTTGTGCAGCTTCGTCTTTTTTACCTTTTGCAAAGAGGATTGTACCGAGCAAATCGAAATATTGCGGTTGTTCATCGCGTTTCAAGGCTTTTCGCACATACGTTTCGGCCAGAGCCAAATCTCCCTTGTGATGCGCATTGAGCCCGCGCAGATACGATAACGACGGATCGTCCAGGGAATCCGCGACTGTCGTCCACATCGATTCCGCCAAATCGAATTGTTTTTGCATAAAGTAAATTTGACCCAAATTATAGCGTATTATTTGGTCCGAAGGATATTTAGACAATCCTTTTTCGAATGCGGACCTCGCCGATTTCGTTTCGCCGCATTCCTTAAAAGCAATACCCGAATATAAAAAATAATCGGCCGATTGATTTGACACCGACGACGCGTACTGTTCGAGCGTTCCTAGCGCGTCTTTGCACGCGTGCGCATCGAGCTGGGATTGCGCTAGTTCGAGCAACTGGTCGGCATTTCCGCCTTTTGCCACCGCGTTTTTCAAATAGGCCGCAGCAGCCTTTGGATCTTTTTTTGCACTGGCAATTTGGCCGAGCATTTTTAATGCGACGGGATTGTCCTGATGCTTCAGCAAAATCGCTTGCGCCTGCGAAGTATCGGCGTTGTTTATGTAACCGTAAGCCAAAAACTGCCAGGTCTCGACCTTATCGGGCGCGATTTTTGCGGCAGCTTTAAAATGTTCCAGCGCATCGCGGGGTTTTCCGGCGGCCAGTTCGGCCCTGCCGAGCATGACGAATGCCTCGTAAAATTTTTTATTGCTGGTGATTGCTTTTGAAAACTGAACCCTGCTGTCATCATATTTTTTTTCTTCAAAAAGCAGGATACCCAAATTGTACAACGCGACCGCGTATCCCGGGTCTTTTTCCAGCAGACTTTTCCAAATCATGGATGCCTGGGCAATGTTGCCGCGCCTGAAATGCACGACGCCCATGTTGTTTTGCGCATCGCTGTACAGAGGCAACATGGATTGCGCTTTTGAGAAATACACTGCTGCGCTGTCGAGATCTCCTCTGTCGAGCGCATCCAGACCATGCATATTTATATCGTAGGCTTCTTCTGCGCCGCGAAGCAACGCCGCAGGCAATGCATCCAGCATGTCGGCAGTTTCATCGTTCGATTTGCTTTTAGCGAATACAAGAGAGAAGACAACACTCAGCAGTACTAAAGCGATCCGTTTGCGCCGTTGCACTAAATCAATCCTCCTGTTGCAGGGTCCGATTGTGTCGAGTGGGAATAAAACGAAATCTTATCCGCAAACGAATCCCAGGTTGAGAAGCAAAGGTCGGGAAACACGGATTGCGAAAGACCGTGTAGAAACGCGGTTTCTTCATCACCGGTAAAAAATGCGGTTTTCATGCCCAATTCCATTGCGGGTTTTATATCCTGTGCCAAATCATTGCCGACAAACAAAGTTTGTGACGGCAAAACCTGATATTCGTATAATGCATCGAAAAGTTTTCTGAATAAAAGCTGATTGGGTTTAGAAACCCCGTATTCATAGGAAAAAAATTGCAATTCGGGATTAAAAAGCCTTGAATAATCGTCTATCGTACCATTGCTTTGATCTCGTAAGAACAAGGTCAAATCTATCGGGGTATAAAACTGCGCGTTGGAAACAATGCCCAACATGATGTTTTTTTCCGCAAGTTTTGACAATGCCTCAAATACGCCGGGATACAACCCTCGGTTAAACGAAACGAAATTATAGAAATAAGCAACGCATTTTGCAAAATCGGACTCATTGCCGAGTAGCAATTCGGATGGATCGTAACCTCTGCGTTTGAGCATCATCACGATAATTTCCCAGACCCCCTCAATCTTGACTTCAGGATATTCTATTTTCTTTTCGCCGGCCATTTCATGCTTCAGGGTGATAAGTCCGTTGTACAAATCATGCAATGTTTTTGCCGGCGCCTGGGAACCTTCCATTTCAATGAGAAACGGTTCCATTCCGAAATAGGATATTGTCTTTTCGAACGCCTTATAAACAAATGATTGTCTGGTTTCCTCGTTTTTAAATTCGGGTTTCCAGTAATTGGACAGGGTTCCGTATACATCGAAAATAGCGACGCGTATTTCAGATAACGACTCACTTTTACATGGATATTGAATCGGCGTGCATTTCCGAATTTGCGGGACGGGATTTTTTTCATGAAGGTCGCGTGCGAAATCCGCAACAATACTCAAATTATGATCCTTTGTTTAAGGTTGGAAAAAAATATATCCTGCTATAATAGATAGGACATTCTGGCCTGCAATTTTGCCGGTAATTATATTGTCTACGATGAACATTATAAAGGAAATAGACATTCTTTACAATCAACTTCCGCAGGTTTCCTGCCAAGGGTGCGGGCAATGTTGCGTTTCTCCTACAACAACATTGGCAGAATTTTTATATCTGATCCACCACATAAATGACGTCTTTCCCCCTGCAATCATGGAAGAATTCATTTTTGCCGCCCCGCAAATCGCCCCCCACCATGAAGGGAACCTGGTTTGCGCGCTTTTGAGTCAATCAAAATGTACGGTACACCCTTGGCGAAGCGGTGCATGCAGGCTTTTTGGCATTCCTTCGCTCGACGAATTGGGCGTTGCAAATTTAGTATCATGTTTCAATAATATTTCGGTGATCAGCGGAAAGTGGGATAAACAATTCATTATGCAATGGCTCGATTCCTTGGCCTTGGTCAATGAATCATTATACGAGTTTGGAAAAGAACCGTATTTCATTTACGGGTTTAATTTGGAGTGTTGGTTGGATATTTATTTCGATGAGCTTATCGCCGACGACGTTTTTTGCCAAATCCGGGCAATTATGAAAAACCACGTTGATTTATCCGCATATGCGTCTCGCTATGTCCCAAAAACCGGATTAAAAGAAAAAATCGACAAGATAAACTTATTGACAATGTTGATAGATACGCCGGACAAGGATTCAATAGAGCAACTATGTATTTCCATTCGCGACGATTATCCGCTGACCGGCACCTATTTTACAAAAGAAGCCGAAACATTTCTTGGCGCATTGGCCTGATCGGCTTTTTGGCTTCCCCTGGAAAATGAATAATCCCTCATATGGGAAAACATGCGGTTCGCCGAAACGCAAAAAGCTTCCAAATTAGCCTCTACAAGCTGCGGAAACGGGCTTCCATCGGTTTCCAGAGCAAAAAACGGAAACTCATCAACATTATCAAGAAGTTTTGCATGTTTGAATACTGTCGGCATACGTAATTTCCCTGCCCGGTTCATTTCTTTTTTCAAAATAGCCTCAGCCACGCGAGACGGCATGCAGCCAAACGGCCCGATGCTGACTACACCGCATGAATCGCCCATAATTTCCCTTAAAGCAAGACCGATGGTGAGCGGGCATTCTCCTCTGAAATTTTCATTGACAAGATGAGATGCGCTTTCCATGGTCTTTTCGACATGGATCATTTCGAACCGGTAACAGCCGCTTCGGGACAGAATCGTTTTAATCCGACGCTCCCACCATTCCTCTACCCCGCTTATTACCCGCATTTTCATATGGTCTTTTATCGAAAATTCTTTTTCACCCAAACCTTTATTTACGACATAATTGCTGTAAAACAAATATTCCGCAACAGGTGCTATTTTTACCATGAAGCCGCGTTTCTCAAAATAATCGACAAGGTATTGCCGGGAGAATTCATCGGAACGAACATATATTTCTCCAACAAGCGAAATCACCGGGATTTCACTCATTTTCTTTTTGCAAGGTATGGAATGTAATGTGCGGGATATCGATGTCAATAATACAGAAAACCGTAATGATAGTCTTCCTTCAAAATATGCAACAAGTTGACGCCAGCACGTTTCCAGAATTTGCAACGCAGCTTCCTTGTCGACTGCGGCGACAGTCAAAAAGCTTCTTATATCGTTAAAAACGTCTGCAACCATTATAACTTGGGACGCGGCCAAAAGAGCTCTGCTTCCCAAACCCGCGTAACCGTTTTCGTTTGTCATAGAAAGCATTGCTGCGTTTGGAATTTTATTATTGTAAATAAGCTCCGTCATTGCCGTGCAATATTGCCCCAATCTGCAAGGGCCTCCCCCTGAAGCCATAAAAAACAACGATACCACATCAGGATCGGTTTTTGATTTAAGGTATTCCAAAAAGGACCCTGTGGTTAGTATGTACGGCAGGCATTCCTTACACGAGGTGTTTTTGCGACCAGTTTGTAAAACCACAGTGTCGGAAACCGGAAGCGCCTTTGCATTGATACCGATGCCGCGCATTACTGCCGCCAATCCTTCGGTACCGTATCGGCCCATGGATGGAAGAATAACCTCTACCATAGGATCCGTCATGGACAGTGCCCTGCCGTCGGAAGCATGAATGGTCATAGTTCTAGTTTGGTCTATAAACGCCGGACAAAATGAGGCATTTGAATTAATAGATTTTACCGAAGTGAGGGAAACCATTCGATTTTTCATGATATCCAAGGCAGCTTCAATCCGGGTGTCGATTCCGGCATCGGCAGTATGCTGATCGAGCTCTAATGTCAACGATGGCTTGTCGGCCATGACATTCCGGAAAAAGGTGACCAAAAACGAGTCCGGTCCGCAGGAAAAATTGGTTATATAAAAACCGAATAATTGTTTATAGTCCCTCACGAATTGTGCCGATTTCATGATTTTTTGTCCCATGGCCCAAAACATTTGGTTGTCGACCGGATAGTGGTCGGCGCTGAGCATGTCGTGAGGAATTATGATATGACCGCGTGTTGCAACCTTACTGGGGATTCCCATGTTCGCGTCGGCGGAAAAAGCATTATACGGTCTGCCGAATAGAACAATGCCAAACGAATCGGGATTATGTGCCAAATACGCCAATGCCTGCGTTCCGTATTCCCGGAGTTTTTCCTCAAACTGTTTCTGCCTCGCACATGCTTTTGTCCACGCATTCAACGCAAGGTCCTCGTCCACGCCCATTTTTGTCGCCATATCGACCACAATGTCCTGAGCCTGCAAATAAGAATGATCCATGCGTAAAACCGGAGATAACACGACCGTCGGCGACGATTCTATTTCCTGCCGGAACGTTGATTTTAAAAAATACGGTTCTCCCTGGACAAAGACGCAAAGCCTGCTGAACGTCGGGACATTCTTGACGGGCAATTGCATGACTTGCGGCACAAAAATATAATCGAGGTCTTTTTTCAGCAGATTATAAAAACTGCCGTGCGTGATTTCGGCAGGCAGACAATACGCCGACTCTATTCTCGAAACACCCTGCTTATCGATAGCATCGGATAGTATTACTTCAAAGCCCATAGCGTCAAAAAAATGAGAGTAAAGCGGATATAAGCTATGGGTTAAAAATGACCGTAACAAACCCACAGATCTTTTGGAACTATCTTGGGCCTTACTCTTCATACGCACGCCGAATTCATCATAAAGCAACTTGTGCCGCAATCCGACGTAATCCAAGTTGACAGAAGATTGGCTTTGCCGCGAGCGGAGATTATAATATTTATTGCAAATTCCCCCAAACGGATGTACTTGGCCATTGACACGGATTTGGGAAATCTCGCATTTTTTATCGCAGTGTTCCTTGCCTCCCGCACATTCAAAAGAACCTGTTTTCACGGCATCACGGTTAATAAGCGTTTCAAGATCGATTTCTTCGGGAAGAACCAAGCCCAAAAGCAATCGTTTATCAACTTCCAATGCAACGCCGAGGGCGCCCATGAGCCCGGGTTGCCACGGTACGATGATAGGAGTTTTCAAAAGTGCGGCCATTGCAAGCGGAACCGCCTTGTTATAACAAACTCCCCCTTGCATGAATATTCTTTTGCCAATGGGTCGTTGCCCTTTGACGCGATTGAGGTAATTCATGCAAACGGAATAGACCAAACCGGCAAGAATGTTATTTTTATCAATGCCTTCCTGACCGGCAATTTTAATATCGCTCGATATGAACGCGGCACATTGATCGGTAAAATTGGGCGGATTGTCCCCGAGGACTGCGAAATCGCCGATTTTTTCCATTTCGATATTTAAGGATTCCCTAGCCGACTCCTCTAAAAAAGAACCGGTACCGGCGCTACAAGCCTCATTCATTGCGTAATCCGAAGGGACGCCTGCAGTTAAAAAGGTGTATTTGGCATCCTGCCCGCCGATTTCGAATATCGTATCGACCGTTGGATCAAAAAAAGCCGCAGCCGTCGCATGGGCCATGATTTCATTAATAATATTGGAAGATAAGGCATGTAAACCTGCTATTTGCCGTCCGGAACCCGTAATTCCTATAGAAACGATTTTTGCTTTTTCGAATCCTATCTGTTTCAATAGCTCTGAATAGCAATTTTTTGCCGCGGTTACCGGGTCACCGTTAGTCCGCAAATATACCGACGCAGCAACGGATTTTGATTCCCTGCAAAGCAAAACAGCTTTAGTCGTTGTCGATCCGACATCCAAACCAAGAACATATTCTTTTTCTGCCCCAAATTTCGAACAATTATTTTGCTTAAAATCGACTATCCCTTCGAATTTCGAAAGCGGTTCATGATAAGAAAACGATTGCGGAACAGTATCAATACAGGATAGGATTTCATGCGGCCGAAAAGATATGCAATCGTGCGACAACGCCCATACCGCTGCGCCAAAAGCCTCGAAAAATGCCGCTGTTTGCGGAACAATCAAATCAGAATATCGCCGCCGAAGATTTTCGATTACCGCAGAATTCAGGCTGCCGCCGCCGATAACCATAATTCGTTCACAAGGAATATCCTTTATCAAATCCCCTATTTTATCCGCGATCATGGCGCAAAGGCCGGCTACCACGTTCTCTTTTGGCTCTCCTTTGTTAAGCGCGTGCGTGCAATCGCTTTTACAAAAGACACTGCAACGTCCCGCAATTTTATGCGCATTTCCTTTTTGCGCCAATGCAATTGCCTGTTCCAGGGACAATCCCATTCTCCTGATTTGCTGAAGGAAAAACTCACCGGTGCCTGATGCGCATTTATTTCCGGAATGAATCGATGATATTCCGCCTTGTTTACCGATTTTATACACCAGCTGTGATTCGCCGCCCAGACTCACGATAAGGTCGGGTTTCGTTGAGCTAAATCCCGCCTTCAGGGCAGCTTCGACGGCTTCGGGTTCGGAAATATTTGTTAACCGAACGTAAGAACGCAGCTTTCTTCCCGTAACGACAATCCGGTCTATTTTTTCCAAATCGATTGCCGACAGACATTGCAACAATGTTTTTGCAACATTGCCTTCATGGACGAGTCTGCCGTATTGCACGATTTCAAAATCCGATTCATTACCCGTAACAATTGAATATTGCACCGATGTCGCACCAAAACAAAAACCTATAGTTTTCATGGAGTTATACAGCCTTTTAAAAACCGGCAATCTTTTTTAATTGACACAAAACCAAATTATTATGAAGATACATCTCGCTTGTGACGAGTTTTTATTGACTATTCATTTTAATAATGATACGATTTTCACAAGCGATTTTTTGTTACACTTAAAAAAAGGAGCCCTTCATGGTCTCAACAAAAGCCGTCCTTGCATTTGCGTTCGTTTCAGGTTTCTTATTTGCAAATATTGCCGCGGCAGAGCTGACCGCCGAACAGAAAACCAAGCTCGACGCGAAAATCGCCACCTTTAAAGCGTGGGGTACGGATGCCGAAATAGTAAAGGCTGTAAAAGAACATAATGCCAATCCTCCTGCAGAAACTAAAGATATGACAAACGATAAATGGAAAACGCTGACCGTAATGAGCCCCGAAGTCCGGGCGCTCACAAAAAATGCGCTGGCGACATATATAAAAACAAAAAAAGACGAATCCGTCTCCGAAGCATTTGTGAGCGGAGCGGATGGAACAAAAGTCGCTTTTTTATCGAAAACAACTTCATGGAGCCATAAAGGAAAACCAAAACACGATGTACCGATGACTGGAAAAGTTTGGATCGGCCAGGTTGAGGTGGATGAATCAACCGGTATTCAATCGATTCAAGTGGGAATTCCGGTTTTAGACGGCACGAAAGCTATCGGCTCTATCGTTATCGGATTCAGCATAGCCAAGCTATAATATGAATCTCTCCTTGGTTGCTATCAACAATCCCAACAGGGTTAATGACAATGACCAGCCTCTTTTTTAGAACCCGGATCGTCGGCAATGCCTGTTGAGGCGATCCGGATTCCTTTTTTTCCGCTTATATTGTTAAAGGACTCTCCTATGAAATTGTCGGTTTCAAAAAAAATCCTCACTGTCGTCGCATCCTCTTCTCTTATGGCAATTATCGGAACGCTCTCTTTGCTTTTTGTACTCAATTCCATTAGTTCTTCGACAAAAAAATCCCTGGCACAAACAATCGCGCTGGACGAAGACATATTTGAACTTGTAACTACTTCTTCCCAGGTGCAAGGCATTGTCCTTAATCTTTTGCGCGAAAAAGACCCGGATGTGATCGAAAAACTGTTGTCCCAGGATTCATTATTGACAATCAACGCAGTTCATCTTATTTCAGGAACTCATGCGGCTCAAACCTCCATAGCGAGCGTTTTTAATTCTTTGAACGCGGTAAATTCCAAAGTCATTCAAACAATTCTTGTCAGTGATTACGCCCAGGCACAATCCAAATTCATCGAGGAATCGGCCCCGCTTTTTGAAAAACTGCTTCAATCGATTGCCGATTTTAAAAAGACATCGGGAATAGCGGAACAGGAAGAACAAAAAAGGATAGAAAATAATGCTAAGAACCTGGTTACTATAGTAGGAATTATAGTCTTCTTAGGCCTTGCGGCAGCAATTACCTTCGCCTGGTTGGTTTCGAAAAGCATTACAAAACCGCTCGCGCAAACAAATGCAATGCTGGACGATATAGCAAAAGGAGAAGGGGATCTGACTAAACGCATCACCGTTTTCAGTTCGGATGAAATTGGCCAATTAGCGCAAGGTTTTAATACTTTCATAGAAAAACTTCAAAAAATTATTCTTGAACTTATCGGCAAAACAACAGCATTATCGAGTTCGCTTGAACTTTTGGCAGCGGTTTCGACACAAATCTCGGAAGACTCGGAAGAAATGTCTTCAAAATCAATGGTCGTTGCATCGGCAACCGAAGAAGCCTCCGCAAACACGAATAACATTTCCGTTGCCACGGAGGAAATGTCGGCAAATGTAGCCGGAGTGGCCATGTCCATAGAAGAAATGAGCACATCGCTCAATGAAGTTGCAAAAAACTGTCAACAGGAATCACAAATTGCGGTGAATGCAAATTCTCTCGCAAAATCAACGCAGATACTTATGGATAAATTGGCCAAAGCGGCAAAAGATATTGGAAAAGTGGTAAATGTTATCAATGACATTGCCGACAAAACAAATTTATTGGCATTAAATGCCACTATTGAAGCAGCCTCCGCAGGAGAAGCCGGTAAAGGATTTGGCGTGGTTGCAAATGAAGTTAAGGATCTGGCCAAACAAACTTCAAAAGCCACGGATGAAATCGTAAAACAAATCGAAGGAATGCAACTGAGTTCGAATGAAGCAGCGCAGGCGATTTCATCGATTACCGAAATCATCGATCAAATCAACACGATTTCTCAAACCATTGTCAGTGCGGTGGAAGAACAAAGCGCAACCATAAACGAAATTGCTAAAAGCGTTTCGGGTGCCAAAGAATCTGCAGGTGAAATCGCCAGAAACGTGGGAGAAAATGCAAAAGGTTTGGTAGAAGTATCCAGTAATATTCAAGGAGTTCACAAAAGCGCGAACGATGCAATGAGCGGAATTGTCCTGGTAAAGGAAAGTTCTATAGACATTGTAAGACTATCCGCCGAATTAAAAGCTATTGTCAACCACTTCAAGGTGTGACCTCGCCTTTAAATCCCCCGAAAAAAGGCTGCGGACATTTAGGCAGCCTTTTGTTTTATGTATGCCATTTTAAGAGCGGCCATCAACTATTTTTATTGTTGTTTTTCAACTTTTAACCATAGGAAAAAAGGAAATGATTGCGAAAGAATTCATCGAGAAAAATTTGGAAAATTGCCTCGACGATACCTCTTTTTTAAATTTGCCGAATAGAAAAAAGGGCAAAGTGAGAGATACCTATGATCTCGGCGACAAGCTTGTTCTCATTACAACAGATCGGCAAAGCGCTTTCGACAGAATTCTTGCTTCAATTCCCTTTAAGGGACAAGTATTAAACCAGGTTAGCTCATTCTGGTTCGACAATACACGGGACATTGTTTCAAATGCCGTGCTGAACATTCCGGACCCGAATGTCACTATTGCAAAAAAATGTGCCGTTTTTCCAATTGAATTCGTGGTACGCGGATATCTTACCGGTTCAACAGACACTTCCGCATGGACTCAATATGCAAAAGGCAGCCGAAACATTTGCGGAAACATTTTACCCGACGGTATGTATAAAAACCAAAAATTCGAAAAACCGATTCTTACCCCGACAACAAAATCCGATGCGCACGACGAATCGATTTCGGCTGAAGAAATTGTCAATCGCGGCATTATTGAAAAAAACACCTGGCAAAAACTCGAAAAAATCGCCTTTGGCCTTTTCCAACGCGGTACGACAATAGCCGAACAAAACGGACTCATTTTAGTCGACACGAAATATGAACTCGGTATGGATGCCGACGGGAACATTTTGTTGATCGATGAAATCCATACGCCCGATTCATCCCGCTACTGGTTGAAAGACTCTTTTGCAGAACGGATTAAACGGAAACAGGAACCGGAAAACATCGACAAGGAATTTTTACGTTTATGGTTTAAAGACCATTGCGACCCGTATAAAGATGCGGTTTTGCCGCAAGCACCCGCAGACCTTGTTATCGAGCTTTCGTATCGGTACATCAAATTATACGAAATGATCACGGGCATGGATTTTGAAATAGAAACCGACATACCGATCAAAGAACGTATCGCTAAAAATTGTAAACAATTCATCACAAAATAAATTCCCTAAAGGAAAGAATCATGGCAAAAGCTCCGGACCTCATGGCAACTATTGTTTCGCTTGCAAAACGAAAAGGTTTCATTTTCCAGTCCAGTGAAATATACGGCGGCCTGAATAGTTGTTGGGACTATGGTCCTCTCGGCGTCGAATTGAAACGCAACGTCAAAGAGGCCTGGTGGAAATCCATGGTTACCAACCGCCGCGACATCGTCGGACTTGACGCAGCCATTCTCATGCATCCAAAGGTTTGGGAAGCCTCGGGCCATTTGGGTGGTTTTACGGACCCGCTGGTCGACTGTAAATCGTGTAAAGAACGTTTCCGCGCCGACCATTTGACAAATCTGGAAAAATGCCCCAAATGCGGGGGCCAGCTCACCGAAGTCCGTAAGTTCAATTTGATGTTCAAAACTTTTATGGGCCCCCTTGAAGATTCCTCTGCAACCGTGTACATGCGCCCGGAAACTGCACAGGGAATTTTCGTGAATTTCTTGAATGTTCAACAAGCGTCCCGGTTAAAACCGCCGTTTGGGATTGCGCAAATCGGAAAATCGTTTAGGAATGAAATAACGCCGGGAAATTTCACCTATCGCACACGCGAATTCGAGCAAATGGAAATGGAATTTTTCTGTATGCCGGGCACTGATCCACAATGGTACGAGTATTGGCGTAACCGGCGCTTAAACTGGTATCTTTCCCTTGGCATTAAAAAAGACAATCTTCGTCTTCGCGACCATGCTCAGGACGAGCTTGCCCATTATGCAAAAGGATGTTGTGATGTAGAATATTTATTTCCATTCGGATGGAGTGAGCTCGAAGGTATCGCAAACCGCACCGATTTCGACTTAAAACGCCACTCGGAATCGAGCGGAAAAAGCTTGGCTTATTTCGACGAGGAAACAAAGCAACATGTATTCCCTTATGTCATTGAGCCGGCCGCAGGCGCCGATCGTGCGACGCTGGCATTTCTGATAGACGCCTATGATGTGGATAAAGATGACCCGCAACGGGTCATCATGCGCTTTCACCCGGCGCTTGCTCCTGTCAAGGCAGCCGTGTTGCCCCTTGTTAAAAAAGAGGGCATGCCCGAAAAAGCTGAAAAGATATTCAAAGACCTGCTCGAGAATTCCATTCGGGCCACCATGGACATCAGCGCGGCCATCGGTCGCCGCTATGCACGCCAAGACGAGGCAGGCACGCCGTTTTGCATTACTGTCGACGGCCAATCGATACAGGACGATACGGTGACCATTCGTGAACGGGACTCCAGGGAGCAATATCGGGTCGCATCGACTCAAGTCATTGAAATTATCGGCAAAAAACTGAAAGAAGCGTCATTATGCCTCTCAGAATAAATGTCATCATGGGCGGTCCTTCCGCCGAAAATGAAATTTCGCTAAAATCCGGTAAGGAAGTATTGGAAAATATCGATAAAAAGCGATATAAAGTCCGGGCCGTGGTTATTACGAAAAAGTTGGAATTCTTTTATTGCGATTTAGGGAAAACCGTTCCTCCTGAAAAGGAGCTGGCCTCGCCGGCAAAATCAAATGCTTTTAAAGGTCCTTTTTTACCTCAGTCATCTTCCGCGGTTTGGGATAAATGCGATGCTGCTTTCCTTGCAGTACACGGCTCATTCGGCGAAGACGGGGTGTTACAGGGATTTCTTGACACATTGTCGATTCCCTATACCGGTTCCGGGGTTTACGCAAGCGCCTGTGCAATGAATAAAATTGCAAGCAAATTTATTTTCGAACAAAACGGCCTCAAAACTCCGCCTAATTGCATTGCAGGTCCGGGCCATCCTGAAGTAACGGCGAAAACACTGGCAAAACGATTCGGCTTTCCAATGTATGTCAAATGCCCGCAGTCCGGTTCCAGCAGATTACTGGCGAGGGTCGATTCACAAGCATCGCTATTGAAAACCCTAAAAGAATTCGCTCCCTTTTCACCTGACATTTTAATCGAACAGGAAATTAAAGGTCCTGAATTTACCTGTCCGGTACTCGAATTTCCCGATGGTTCCATTAAAGCGTTGCCGCCGATTGAAATCAGGCCGCTTGCCAGTGAATTTTTCAGTTTTTCGGCAAAATACCAGGATGGCGGATCGCAAGAACTCGTTCCTGCCCCTCGTCCGCAAAAGTTGCTTCGGCAAATTATGGCTACCGCGGAAAAAGCGCACAGAATACTGAATTGTCAAGGTGTTTCCAGGACAGATATGATTCTTGGAAAAGACGGCAAATTGTATGTATTGGAGCTTAATTCCTTACCGGGTCTTACGTCCCACTCCTTATTGCCTAAGTCGTTCATCGTCTCGGGCGGTACGTATAAAGGCCTTATCGATATTCTTATAACCACTGCTTTGAAAAAGCATAAGATTACGCTATGACCTATATTCTTGGCATCGATACATCGTCTGTGGAACTTGGAATCGGCCTTTATTGCGATGCCAAGCCAGCCATGAGTATGTCGCGATATTTCCGGAATTCTCATGCGGAACATATAACGCAATGCCTTGATTTTTTTTTAAAAACCAACAAAGTTTTAGCCTCAGACATTTCATGCGCAGGCATTGCCGTAGGCCCCGGTTCTTTCACCGGGTTGCGCATAGGAATCGCATTTTTAAAAGGCTTCTTTTTCCAACGAAACGCCCGCATAATCGCGGTTTCTTCTTTAGAAAGTATGGCCGGATGCCTTCAAGTCGACGCCGCAACGATTGTGGCTGCGTCGGATGCCAGGAATAACGAATTATTTTGGGCGCGGTTTACTGTCCGCGATGGGTATGTAACAAGGATAACCCCCGATACCCTTTGCGACTCAAATACATTTTCTGCTTCAATCCAAGATTCCGATATCGTAATCACCGATACGCTCGGTTATGCAAAAAGCACAGTTTTCGGATTTTTGGAAAACCGTCCGAATGCTTTTAGCGTTGAGAAAATCCCCCTGCAACGAGGGTTGGCCTGCGCGCGAATCGCGGCTATGGAAACGTACGATTCAAAACGGTGGCAATCGCCGGACACAATTCAACCAATTTACCTTAATACCAGTTCCGTTGAACGGAAACAACAACAGGCTATTTCCTAATGTCGACATTTCCTTATCGCAAATCCCGTTTTGTAGTGTTTTGCTTTTTTATGGTGCAATCCGTGATAGCTGGAAATGCAATCGATTCGATTCGGGTTGGTGGTACCCTACAGGTAAAGGACTCTCTGTCAAGTAATGCAACGACGGTAAAAACCGACTCCTTAAAACTCGATTCTTTGTCTTTGGTACGCAAGAAACAGGACTCGTCTTCGGTAAAGCCATCGGATCAAAGCATAAATGCAAAGCCGCCCGCAATTGATTCTGTATCGCGAGTCCTTACCCGTCCATTTTACAGTTTCGGAGCAGCATGGGGCTTAGGTTCGTACCCTCTTTTGACCGAATGGGAAAACGCGCTGCCCGATTCCGTTCAAAAAATCCTTGCAAGCAACCCCGACACACTTGGATTTGCCGTAAAAGAAAAAGCAAACTCCTATAATATTCTTTTTCCGATTTACCTTTCCTATACCCCCATTGTCCATGAAAAAAGCTCCCTTGGTTTCGAGGCATCTTTTTTCTATATCGGCAAGTCGCTCCAGGCTACCTTGCAACACGACACGCTTGCACCGAGAATCGATTATAAACAATCCATGAACAGCCTCGGATTTTCGATAGGTTCCTTTTATCGGTATAAAATAAATGAACGGTATTTCAAAATAGACAAAGTAGACAAGACCTGCGTTTTACTTGGGCTTTCCGTGCTTCCCTACTTGCATATCGACAGAAGCACCTCGTTCTCTTCAACGGGTATTTCCGACTCCGTGATAAACGGCGCAAAAGCCAGAACAAGCGATTTTAACGCCTGGGGAATGGGCGCATCCTGGAGAATCGGAATTGGCTCACAACAAATTTTATCGAACAGTTCGGGAATGGAAATTTCAATATCTTATGTTGGAAGATACGCGGGTTTTTTCCGAAATGGCAATATGTATCTATTGAACCGCGATATTAACCCCGCTATGGCAGACCCCGACAAAAAATTATCTTTTGTGTCGAGTACGGTTGAAATCAGGCTTGATTTCATTCTGGGGAAAATTCCTAAATCCAACTAAATCCCCTTTTGCAATTTTCCTTGCCGCACTGCAAACCATCTGCTGCTCACGGCAAGACAAATTTCATAAAAGGAATTTTTCTAAGGAGTACCGTTAATCCAATACAAATACAAAGCGTTATAATTGTAGTGAGCGGAATACCAAGTAACGGATGAAAAAGCGTTGCATCGAGGTGAAAACCAGGGATGTGAGACTTGAAAATTTCAAGTAACGGGATATGAATAATGTAAACGCTGAAACTTGTCGAGCTAACGGCAATAATAGTTTTTAAAGCCAGGGGAGATTTTATTTTTAAAGCATCGAAATCGATGTTTTTGAATAGGAAAAACAAACAAATAGCCATACAAATAACATTGGGGCATAAAAAATCCGCAAAAACGCCGTTATAAGATTTGTTGTTGTTCGATAATATAAAAATCCCCATTGCCGTGACCGAGGTGGACAAGAGAAATACCGGCCATAACAATGTATCGAGCTTTTGGGGCAAGGTAATTTCTTTCACAAAATTGCCTAAAAGAAATGCCCCTAAAAATCCCCCGACAGCCATGATCGGGATTCCGATCGAAAGCCCCGTAAAGTACGTAACAAAAGGATATATCGCTGTCCCGACAAACCAGAGAATCACGAGGTAAGCCTGGTTCGACTTCGGAGCGTTTTTTGTGTATATCCGGAAAATCGGAGTGACGAGATATATCCCGGTTATGGTATAAATGAACCATAAATGATAATAAACCGGCCCGGCAATGAATTCTTTTGCAAGATTTACAATTGAGAAATGCTGGCCTTGCGTTTTCCAAAAATAAAACAATATGCCCCAGAACAAAAAAGGAACGCCGATCCGCATAAAACGTTTTTTATAAAAAAACGAAAGAGATTCATCTTTGGACGGCGACAAAAGCAACATACCGCTTATCATGACGAACAATGCAATTGCCGGACGCGAAAATGAATAGACGACATTGGCGATCCACCACCAGGAACGCGGATATGACGTGAAGTCCTGTACCACCGGAGATGCGACGTGTAAGAATACTATCGATATTGTGGCAAAGGCACGGATTGCGTCGGCATAATCCAGACGGGAGTTGGTTTGATTTTGTAAGGATTTATTCATTATGGGTGGAGCCGTGCCCTTCCGACTACGGGGTCACGGCTCTCTCTTGGAAATTAATATCCTTTTAAATTATTCGTATCTTCGTGCTTTTTAGGATCCTCTTTG
The DNA here is from genome assembly GCA_037447435.1 of Fibrobacteria bacterium. Classification (GTDB taxonomy): domain Bacteria; phylum Fibrobacterota; class Chitinivibrionia; order Chitinivibrionales; family FEN-1185; genus FEN-1185. The sequence goes on along the minus strand of JBBIGR010000010.1, from coordinate 90,828 downwards.
TTTTCTTTTTCAAAATCTTTGACGGTTTCATTATAATCTTTTTCCTCGAGCGTCGGCGCCTTTTCCTCGGGATTAAGAATTACATAAGTCAATTCTTTCTTTTGTCCGTCGAAATCTTGGGGGTTGGAGCCCTGGAAGCCTGTTCTGGCAGACATTACTCCCATAAAAATATTCTGTTGGACAAAATATACTTTGCCGGCTTCGACGTTTATTTTTGCGCAGGCCTTATTTTCGGCATCGGCAATAAGGTAATGATCGCCGGGTTCAAGTTTTGAGACGAAATAGCATTTGCCTTTTGTGGCACCGATAAAGGTTTTATCGATGTAATTATAAATTTCCTTTGCCCAACCGTACGAAGTACTCCGATAAATCACCAATGTCGCTTTTGCAGGATCTGCCGAAATTTGCGGAGAGGTGTCCTGTTTTTTCATGTATTCCGCACCGCAACCGCCGATTGTCAATGCCAACAAACCAATTGCAAGAATCTTTTTCAGAGACATCAATTCCTCCCTTATTGTAGGTTAATAGTGGAATTATGAAACGTTTCAAAACGAGCGACATGCGTATGGATCGATGTATGTACCGAATAAAAAAATAATGCTTATTCGTGAAAAAAACAAAATAATAATCCGGACAGTGCCCCTATCCTTGCAACCGAGATGATTTCCCATTCATCGGGTTTTGATTTTCTTCGAGGTAATTGGTAAATTCTTCAACAAATTCCTTGGGAAACATATGCATGAGGCTTTGATTGATTTCTATGACTACAATATCAATATCCGACACCGCTTTAGCCCAGTCGATTTTAGGATCCAATTTAATATTATCATGCAATGAATCATGGAAAAAATGCTGGCCATAGGATTTTGAATAGTAATAATAGAAATCGGCGCTTGTAATGCATTTACTTGAAAACATGACATCCAGCCATGCCCAGTTAAAACTGCCGCCCTCGATTAAAAGTCTCGGTTTATGCTTTACTCCCGTCGAATCGGAATTGCCAAACGTCGTATGAATGATGCGATAATCCCACGGCACCCATATGACATTCATGAGATCTGCCAATTCCCTGTCGTAGCTTGGAGGAATGTGGTTTATGATTACGTTTTTAATAATCGGATGTCCCAGGGATGAATTGGTCAAACTTTCCGCAACCGTTATGAATCTATCGCAACTGTAAAACGCCCCGTAATTGTTCCAATGGCTGGAACACCGCGCCATTAAGGGAGCGGAAACATCCTTTTTGCCCGCATTTAACAGTCCCGGACCGTCGACATACGGTATTTTATTTTTTTGCAACAACTCCAGCATTTGCTGATATCCGGTGCTCGTTTCCCGGCGTTGAGCCTCGTAACAAGCCGGAATATCCTGAGGATACATCGCTGCTTTACTCGGAGAAAAGCACATGATTAAGGGAATGTTTCTGGCTTCGAGCAGTTTTTGTAAGTGTTGCAGGCGCTTTATATAGAACGGAAGACTGTCGATATCGGGTTTTGTCATACCCAAATAATATTCACAATAATTTTTTTCGAAAAGTTGCCGCCCCTTTCCGACATCGATTGTACTTTCGAGCGGCGTTGTTCTAAGAAAAGAATACAATAATTGATTGTGAAAGCGAATCCATAATTCCCGCAATCCGAAATTCCGTGCAAACCACGATTCGATCGCCTTTTGAAATTCGCCTCTTGAAACCGAGTGAATGGATATGGGCGGAATTTCCAACGGACGTTGCACACCCTTGAGCGAAGGCATAGGAATTATTCTACACTGCATTTGTATGAGCGGTAACACAAAGAAAATCGCAAGGAGAACAAAATACAATTTTCTTGGCGTTTTCATGATAATTCCTATTAAAACCGAAAGTAAATAAACGGACTAAATTGAGAAACTGCGACTCGGGACAAGGCAAGTAATAAGAAAATGAGCGTTGCATATTCATAGGAAAAACCGTTCATCCGGCTAGCCAAGTGTTCAAACGATTTAATCAGCCAAATCTTATATAACGGATACAAAACAACAAGTATGCCGACAAAAAAGGCGAACCAGATCTGCGGTCTTATGATTAAAGCTGCTTCAGGGTGAAAAACAGCAATCCGGTGCAGATCGAACATCGTCGAATAAAACCCAACGGCGTAACTCAATGTCGGTGACCGGAATAAAACCCATCCCAAACTTACGGTGACAAAAGTTGCAATGATACAAATCCATGAAGGAATTTTTTTTGAGATTTTCAACCAAGCCAACCGGTCTAAAACCAGAAAACAGCCGTGATAAATTCCCCAAATTAAAAAGGTCCAATTCGCACCATGCCAAATTCCGCTGATAGTAAAAACAATGACAAGATTAATATACGAATGGAAAAGTGAAACCCGGTTCCCACCCAGGGGAATATACAAATACGCTTTCATCCATCGCCCAAGCGACATATGCCATCGACGCCAAAATTCGGTAATGCTTTGGGAAATATACGGCGTATCGAAGTTTTCCGGTATTGTAAAGCCCATCAACCGCATCATACCGATGGCCATATCGGCATACCCTGAAAAATCAAAATATATTTGCAATGAATATGCAATGATTCCGAGCCACGCCGTCGAAAGAGACATTTGCGAAGGGGGAAATGCAAATACGGAATCGGCCGCGGTTGCGACAAGATCTGCTATCCAAACCTTTTTAATGAGTCCTTTTGAAAAGCGGAACATTCCCTGCTTAAATCCTGCGTAATCGTGTACTCGGTATAATAATTTGGGAGCTAGATCATGATATTGAATAATGGGGCCTGCAACTAAATGGGGAAACAGGAAAATATAAAGAAAATAATGTTCAAGTTTTTGAGCTGGCGCCGACTCTCTTCTATAAATATCAACCAAGTAAGTGATTTTTTCGAAAACGACGAAAGAAATGCCGATCGGCAACGCAACCGTGGCCCAAGTGCCATGATGCATCCCAAGCGAATCCATTGCATGGAATGCATTTTCCACAAAAAAATTGGAATATTTGAAATAAGCGAGCATGCCGACATTTGAAATAATGGCACTGGTGAGAAACAATTTGCGCGTACCTTTACGGGGATTTTTGTAAATGCCGTTGCCCAAGGTCCAGTCTAAAACAAGAGAAGCTGCAATGACAAAAACAAACATCGGGGCACCCCAAAAATAGTAGACAATGCTTCCCGATAATGCCGTAAGGTTTTTATATTTGGACGGAGTTATGAAGTATAAGAGGAAGAATACCGGAAAAAAGCCGAAAATAAATATCGGTGACGAAAAAACCATTATTGATAATCCTAATGAGCTGCCAAGTATAAGACGCATCAAATATATTTTTTTATTATTATAAAAGGCAATGGTTTAGTAGCTATATATGCGAAACGCGCAGATATAATCACCAAAAGAACTTCCGGTAGCCATGCACGGAATTGAAAATTTTACTCTTTAATTGTTACATTGAGTGTTAAAAAATGAAAATTGCAATACAACAGCCGTATTATCTGCCTTCGCCGTGGTACTTTATTAAAATGGCCCAAGTTGATTGCTTTGTTTTTCTGAATGATGTCCAATTTGAAAAAAATGACTGGCAGCATCGTAACAGAATTCGAAACGCAAACGGTTTTCAGTGGCTCAGCATACCGAATTTTTATTCGTTCCCTCAGAAAATTAACGAAGTGCAAATAGACTTCGGCGCTCAATGGCAACACGACCACTTGCATTCTCTCGAGGCCTGCTATGGAGCAACCAAATTTTACAAACAATATATCCCGTTATTCGCTGAATTATTTTGCGTTCCTTGCAGTACTATCGACCGGATAAACATGGATTCGGTTATTTTATTAGCAGAAATATTAGGTATAAAACCGGAAATTTTCAAAACATCGGACTATAATTTTAAGGGTACGGGTTCCGAACGCCTCGTTAATATTTGCAAACACTTTAGGGCTAAAACCTATTTTGCAGATCCATACGAACAAGGGTTTCTCGACAAAGAGCTTTTCGAAAAGGCGGGAATTGAAATACGTCTTATCGACAACACTCCCCCGGTTTATACCCAGCATTGGGCAAAAACGCCCCAGGATTTTATTCCCGACTTGTCTACAGTCGATTTGATATTTAATTGCGGTCCGGCGAGCCGCACGGTACTTTTAGGCGATAGCAGTAACAATCCAAATCCCGAAACGCTTTAAAGCAGATAAAGCGTTGCAATGAATGATTGAAACAAACTATAATAATTACGAAGCGCGTTTGTTCCGAACAACAACAATCAGACTAAACCAACTATGATGAATGCTGTAACTGTAAAATCCCTTGCGGTCGGTACAACTGCACGGTGTAATTATTATTCGGAAAAAGGCGATTTGCTTATTTCTAAAGGCCTATCGATATCGCAAAGCCATCTTGACACATTTGCACGAAGGAACATTTTCGAACTTTTCATTAAACCTTCTTCGGAAGATGAAGAACTTAGCTCGTTATTGACAAAAGAATTCAAATCCCTCGGAGACGTCGATATAGACGAACAGATAGAAAATATTACCCCGCCGCCGATACGAAGACCCACGATCAATACCATGCCGTTGCAAAAGCTTTTGATTTCCGAACAAGCCCTGGCTCTTGACAAACAACTCGGAAAATCGGCCGACCGTCCTCTTGGTCCTGCCTTGAAAAACAAACTGACGCAACTCACCGTTGAACAGCGTACCGATGAGTATAAAACCAATGTTTCCACCTCGTATACGACGGCGCTCAAAGATGTCGAGACCGTTTTAAACCAACTCGCCTTCGGCGGTACGACCGATGGAACATCCATCCGGAATATCGTTGAACGATTTGTCAAAATTTTCATTACCGACCGAAATATTTTACTCAATTTGTCTGGTGCGAAACCGCATGGCAAGGAATACATTTATAGTCATTCCTTGAATGTCTGTTTACTGGCCATAAATATCGCTGCATCAAGCGGATACAATGAAAAACAAATCATCGAAATCGGAATGGGTGCACTATTGCATGACATCGGAATGCTGCTGCTCCCTTTTGAATTAAGAACAAAAGACGGCAGACTTAACAATCATGAATGGTTCGAAATTCAGAAACATCCGATTTTAGGGCTTCACCTTCTTGAAAAAATCGTCAGGCTGCCGGAAGGCATCCCCTTTGTCGCTTATCAGGTCCATGAACGTGAAAATGCAACAGGATATCCAAAGCAAAGAAGCAGTCTGCTCATCCATCGTTTCGCTAAACTAACGCAAATCGCCGATGTTTTTGAGGCACTTACATCACCGAGAAGTCATCGTGAAGCCTTTATCCCTCATGAAGGGGCGTTACGGCTCATAAAAATGTCGAAAACCGGATTAATTCCCGGTGAATACGTAAAGGCTTTTTTAGAGTACAGCTCATTATATCCTGTCGGAAGTTTGGTCATGCTCAGCGACGGCAGGATCGGTAAAGTCGTTCAGGCAAACAAAGAACATTTTGCAAAACCGATCGTAAGCATTATTACCGATCCTTTGGGCAAATTGATCATTAAAACAAAACCGATACAAGAAAACTTATTGGTAAACAATACTGTTTCAATTTCAAAGGCACTTCCCTCGAATTATTTGACAAATTCAAATATGATGGACGGCTTTTAAATCTCTTTATTTCCCAGCCTGCTATGAACAATAAAACCAATACGCACATCAGCAAAATTTGCAGCATTTTATCCAAGGAATTTTCTAAATACAGAATGCCTGTCGTTGACATAATCGAGGTCCAAACAAAGGATCCTTTTAAAGTCCTTGTGACGACAATCCTGAGCGCACGCACAAAAGATGAAACAACCTCCCAGGCTGCAAAGCGATTGTTTTCACGAGTGGAAACAATACAAGACCTCGAAGCTATCGATGTGAAAACCCTTGAAAAACTGATATTCCCCGTCGGCTTTTACCATAACAAAGCACGGATGCTTAAGCAATTGCCGCAGTCGCTTAAGGATTTATTTAATGGCAAAATCCCGCATACCGTCGAAGAATTGATTCTATTGCCGGGCGTTGGAAGAAAAACCGCAAATCTGGTTGTCGCCATCGCTTTTGGCTTGCCGGCCATTTGCGTCGATATCCATGTGCATCGGATCAGTAACCGTTTGGGATATGTTGAAACGAAAACTCCTTTTGAAACCGAAATGCGTTTGCGCGAAATTTTACCTGTTGACCTTTGGCGAATGTTTAATTCATATTTTGTATCATTCGGGCAGCATACCTGTTTGCCGATCAACCCGCACTGCGATCGATGCCCGATTTTTTCCTATTGTAAACGCATCGGCGTGAGGACAAAATATGGAGCCCCAGCAGTTTCATGAAGCGTCATATTATACGGTACTTTCTCACAACGGAAAAAAGCTCCGTTGCGATTTGTGCCCGCATCACTGCATTTTGACAGACGGAAAATCCGGAATTTGCCTTGCACGGAAAAACATCGGCGGCAAGCTTTACGCTCTTACCTATTTACGTCCTGTTTCAATTGCCGTTGATCCCATTGAAAAAAAACCGTTGTTCCATTTTTACCCCGGATCAACGATTTACTCGCTTGGTCCGAGCGGTTGTACTTTTAAGTGTTCGTTTTGTCAAAACTGCGATATTTCGCAGCACTTAATTACCGGCAGAGAACATACGATAGAATCGATTGTCGACGAGACGGCAGAAAGCGGCAGCATCGGCATAGCCTACACCTACTCGGAACCCTACACCTGGTTCGAATCCATCATGGACATCGCTCCCCGAATAAAATCCCGAGGGCTTAAAAATGTCATGGTTACGAACGGTTTTATGGAAGATAAACCACTCGAACAATTACTTGAGTATGTCGATGCAATGAATATCGATATTAAATCAATGAACCCCGAATTTTATCATCGTTTATGCAAAGGATCGTTGGATCCGGTTCTGCAAACATGCATACGCGCTAAAAAAAAATGTCATCTTGAAATCACGACATTACTCATTCCCGGTGAAAACGATACTGAGGAAGAAATACATCGCCTTACGGAATTCATAGCGCAAAACCTCGGGAAAGATACGCCGCTTCATTTTTCGAGATATTTTCCCCGCTACAAATTGCAAGTTCCGCCGACTTCTTTCGATTCTTTAGCCATGGCGAAAAAAATAGCGGAATCGCAATTGCACTATGTGTACATCGGCAATGTGCCGGGGCAATCGGAGAGCGAAACCTATTGTCATAACTGCAAAGCAATACTCATACGTCGCGACGGCTATTCGGTTACATCAGATTCCAATTTAGCAATTTCTCGGGAAAGCGGGATTGCATCATGTGTTCGATGTAAAACCCGTATTCCTATCGTATTGTCCTGAACTGCCCGCAACAAAGAACAATTATTTGATGCCTACTTTTTTGTTTTTACCCTGTATTTTAACAACCCCGAACGATATAATAAAATCGGTACGTTTTCCGAATCCGTTTTTTAATTGCAAAGTGCGAAAATAGCGTTTTTTTATCTTCAACCAAATATTGCCATAAACAAATTATGAATATCGTTTTGATAAATCCTGAATTTCCATCCCGATCATTTTTAGACCACGGCGGTATAGCGACGTATACGTATTGCATGGCAAATGCGCTTGCAGACGCGGGACATTCGGTTCATGTTTTGGCCAAGCACAATACCGTCCCGGACGCTTTACATGATGCCGTTAGGTTTCATACATTTACTCATGAACCTGTTCCACGTTTTGCAACCTGGCTCGACCGTCTGTTAATGAATGAAATCGTTTGGGAACGCGGGTATTCCCTGGCAGCCAAACATGCGGTTTTGGAAATACATAAAACGTCTCCGGTCGATATTGTTGAAATTGCGGATTATAACGGCCTGGCGTATGAGTTTTCGCAACCTATGCCGTTCCCCGTAATAATTCATTTTCATACTCCGACGGAAATGGTCGATTTATTCAATCAGAAAAAAATCACCGGTAAACAAAAAAGATGGTATGCTTTTGAGGAAAAAGCCTTGAAAAAAGCCGCCGGTTTCAGATGCCCCAGCAACGCATTGAAGACCATGGTTTGCAAACGATACGGCATCGGTCCGGATAAAGTGCGGGTCATCGGCCATCCCCTCGATACGGCGCCATACGAGGCCGTTAAGCGTTCGGCTTTGACAAAATCTTCGGTCGACATCCTGTTCACGGGCCGCCTTGAAAGAAGAAAAGGCGGTGAAATCATGCTCGGAAATATTGAACGGATTTTGAACATTTCTCCTTTGATAAACCTTACTTTTGCCGGAGAGCTCGATATGGGCGATGCGGGAAATTTCAGAAATCCGATTGAACGTAAATTGACGGAAGAAGAGCGACATAGGATTTGGTTTTTAGGGCCGACAAAGCGAGGTGATTTGCCGGTTTTATACCGGCAATCGGATATATTCCTCATGCCCTCTTTGTTTGAAAACGCTCCGTATGCCTTGCTTGAAGCTATGGCTTCCCACACTCCGGTGGTTGCTGCAAATACCAGCGGTATCGCGGAACTCATTTCCAACGGTGAAAACGGGCTTTTATTCGATATCGGCGATGAAAACGGCATTTCATCCTGCATCCGAAAATACCTGGAAACTCCCGATAAAGGGATGTCGTATGCCAATACGGCCTATAACTATATCAAGGAAAATCATGACCCGGCCTTGATTGCAAAAAACACCATCGAGTTTTATACCTCGATAATCGAAACGTTTGCCGGACAAATGATCTAATGCGAATTCTTTACATATCAAATGAATACCCTCCCGAGACCGGTTTTGGCGGCATCGGTACCTATTGCCGATCCATGGCCAGGGGAATGGCCTTACTGGGCAATGAAGTCCATGTCGTTGCCCGCAGTATAGATAATATTCCTCGATTGCAATTAGACGGACCGGTTCAAATCCATCGTATTTCTTCGGGCGAATATCCTTTGCCTTCACATAAGTTTTTTTTCTTGTTTCGTAAAATATGCCGGCGCTTGTTGCCTCATAGCCTGGTTCGACTTGCTTGGTCGAGGCAAGTATTCTTTACATATTTGTCGCTGCAAAAAGACATCGGCGAATTCGATATCGTTGAATTCCCGGAATGCGGGGCGGAAGGATTTTATTTCAGGAAATTAAAAAAAACACGCAAAACGATTTTCCTAGCCCGCTTGCATACGCCGTGGGAACTCGTTTCATCGCTTAACAAAACGGAAGAAAATCCGGTCGAAAATCGACTGTTGTCTTTTATGGAGAAACAATCCGTCGGATTCTGTCGGGGCGTTTCCTGCCCCACCCGGGCACTTGCTGAATTTGTAAAGGAACAATGGCGTGTTAAACATATCGAGGTCTTTCCCAATCCAATTTGTACCGATGAGTATGAGTTAACCAACGGTTCCGATTGGATTTATACGGGTAGAATCGAATATCGCAAAGGTATTCATGTTCTCATTGAAGCATATGCCAAATTGAATGCCTCCGAAAAACCGCCCAAATTGCGATTAATCGGCAGACCGTTCGGCTCCATAGGCGATAAGGATTATGCGATCTATATTCAGGATTTAATTGAAAAATTCGATTTATCAAAGAATATCGAATGGATACGCGGAACCGATCACCAATCCATTAAAACATTTTTATTACAATCCGAGGTGGCTATTTTTCCGTCTTTATGGGAAAATTTGGCATACAGCTGCTTGGAGGCCATGGCCTGCGGATGCGTGGCAGTGGCATCCCGATGCGGCGGATTCCCTGAAATGATCACACATGAACATGACGGCATCCTTTTTGAATCCCAAAACAGCGATGACTTGGCTCAAGCACTTTACCGGATTTTAAAAAATCCTTCTCTGCGGGATAAACTGCGCCATGCCGCGAGGGAAACGATTAAAATCAAATATGACCAGGCGATAGTTTGTAAGCTGGCCTCGGATTGGTATAACTCTCAAACGAACAAGGATCTTAACGCATAATATTATTATATGGCAACCCTGAACACATCACGGCTTATAAAAAACTCCGTTTTGAATTTATTCAACACGTTATTCATGTTTATCACCGGGTGGGTCATCTCCATCTGGGTAGCTCGGCAACTCGGACCATCCAATTACGGCATTTTCAATCTTGTCTTATGGCTCACCGATTCTTTTACTTTTTTTATCGCAATGGGGCTTACTCATGCAGTCACTAAATTCATTGCCGAATTCAAGGGCCGTGACGATCTTGACGCATTGACCCCGATCATACTGTTCGTGTTGAAAATCGAAATAGTTCTTTCGCTGGTAACCACCGGCATTCTCATATTCTTTTGCACCGACATTTCGCATTACTTCTTTACGCCGAAGCAATCAATTTTTTTCCTTATCGCGTTCCTCGGAATTTTGCCGGGAATGATCACCGCCGTTTTTTCGTCGACCATCGACGGCATTCAAAAATTCGAATACTTTACTTATGCAAACCTGATACTGACGCCCCTTTCGTTTATTTCGAAAGTAATCGTATTATGGATGGGAAAAGGAATCATCGGGTTGCTGATCGTGATGCTGATTTTTTCTTTTGCCAATGTCGGGTTTTACTGGTTTGTCCTTGCAAAAGAAGGGGTACTGTCCCTTCGAAACTTAAACAGGAAACTCGATAAAGGCATTATGAAGAGGATATTCAAATACAATACAAGCGTTATGGCAATTTTGGTTTGCGATAAAATCGTTTGGGATAAAAGTGAGAATTTCTTTCTGGGAAGGCTTTGCGTTTCAGAACAAATAGGGTTTTACAATCTTGGGTATAATATCGCCCAAAAGCTCGTTTCCTTCCTGCCGTTTTCGTTTTGGCGGATATTATTCCCAGCAATGTCGCATTATTTCGGCTCCGGCGACAGGGACAAAATGAAACGATTGTTTTTCCTTTCGACCCGTTATCTCGCCTTCGCGGCATTTCCGATGGGTATTGCGGGTACCATTCTCGCCTACCAAATAATTTTATACCTTTACGGTCATGAATTTCTCGGGGCTCAGAGGGTTTTGCAAATAATCTTTGTCGCCTCAATCATTTCAAGTTTGGCAAACCCGGCATCCGCAGTATTGTATGGGTATGAAAAACAGGCATTCATTTACAAATACGGTATTGTACTGGCAATCCTCAACATCGGGCTCGATATATTGCTCATCAAACATCACGGTGCTCTGGGTGCGGCGATTGCCTACAGCATAACGACAATTTTCGCGTCTGTGGGCGGGTTGTTTTATACGTGCAGGACAATGAAATTGCCTTATCCGTTCGCATCATTGTTCAAAATCCTTTTTTCAACGATAATAATGGGAATTGTCATGGAACTTGTTATTCTGCATTTTCCAGAAGTGTGGGGATTTATCGTAGCATGCCTTTCGGGAGCATTCGTATATCTGGTGTGCGCATTGGTTTTAGGCACATTCGAAAAAGAAGATTTTGTTTTAATGCACAGCGTTGAAAAAGTGTTGCCGAATAAATTAAAACCGATGTTCTCCGCGCTTATTTCGTTTTTGTCCCAATTCAAACCGGGGCGCTGTACGGATGAATAAACTCTGAGTATTGCTTTCCGGACAATTGCGGATGCGTTTATGTGGAAGACGCCGTGCCCAAATCGAACCATTTTGCAATGACCCATAAATTCGTATTTTGCGGGTCTCTTTCCAAATAAAATACCTGCACCCCCATGTCTACAACATAGTCTCCGACAACCTGGTCACTAGGGGTTTGCGCAGTTATTTGCATTCTGCCGTCAAGAACCACGACTTCGGCGTAATCGATGCCGGTAGGACCTTTAAAATACCGTACGCTTCCCGAATCGATCTGTTGCGGCATTTGAAGGATACGGATATCAACCGCCATCGAAAAAAGATGATTATGTATTTGCATTTCGTCGTTATAGGTCCAATAATATGCATTATTATCCGTCACCCGTTTATACGCATAGGCAAAACTGCTGTCGATATATTCCAGATTGCCGCCGCCATGAGATGCTAAATAATAGGGCTCAAAGGATTTTGATATATAAAACCTGAAATCTTTTGAAGGGGAAAAAAGATCGGTAAATAGATTTATCTGGCGGGTTTCATAGGAATGAAAAAGTTGCCCGATAACGCCTTCGGGCGTTTGACGCCCTTCATTAGATTTTAACGGTTCCCCGGTTTGGGGCAAAAAAGGATTGTTGCATGATAAAATAAAAAACAAAAATGTCAACGCAAACAACGTACATACTTTTTTCATATGCATCATCCGATACCCTATTGGGGTGTAAATAAAGGATGAAAAACGGAATATCCCGGAAATTTATCGGTCCATTCGGTTACCGTCCAGGCATTTATTGTAGAGTTAAACGACAGTTTAAATGATGCCTTGTCCGAAAAACTGATGGCTTTTTGCAATGTATCCACGACAACAACCGAATAGGTTCTGTTTGCAGTATAGGTCGTGTCCGAAATGACGAGATCGGGATTCGCAGTATCTTTTGTCCACACAATCGACTGAACGGTTAGTCGGCGTTGAATGGTGTTTAAATGGTTGACGATTTCATTTTTGTAAAAGATTCTTCCGTTGATATCGATATATTCGACACTGGGATCAAAAAGGTCTGTGTATTCAAGCTTTGTAAATTTCTTCCCGGTATTCCATAAAATCGAGGCAAAATTAAATGGATCTTCGGTAACCGTAGAAATCGGGTATTCGACAGGGCGGGGTGAAAAAATACCGCAGGAAATTAGATTACCTAAAAAACCGATGCATACTAACGATAAAATGCGCCTCAATACCATAATCAGAATTCTCCGCATAAAGAAATAATTATGTCCCAAAAGCTTTCATGAGTGTCGAAATTATAGGTTATTTCCGCATTACCGCCGATCCCTTTACCCGGTTCCTTGGATAATTTAAAAAACGGCGATACGCGACTTCCCGCAGATGGAGAAATCTCATAATTATCCGTCAAAATATCATATGTTTTTGTATTGTTCAAGAGATAGCCGCATCCAAGAGCGGTAAACCATGAACCGACAGGGTTAAGGATAACTGAAAATTTTATTGCATGCATCATCAGCTTTTCATTAATTGCATAGTAATCCTGATATGTTTTCATGAACTGGGGATCTGCCAATTTGATTGTATCAAGATATTCCCGTGAATTTAAGGTCCCGTCGTCGGAATACGTTTCGTTGATTTCCGCACAAAGAGCGGCTTTTTTGGTTACCGAAAGATCTATCACGGTTAACGAATTGAGCTTCCTCGAATACGGCGGCGGATTTCCCCTGTTTATTGTCGGGAATGCATATCGTGTCACTTTGGCGTCGGAACTGACCGCCTCGGATAATGTACAACACGAGAATACGGTATTCTTATACGTCGCACCCAACCGGTATAACCAGTCGATTGTGTTTTGGCCGCTTTTTTCCTTTCGAATATAATTTGACAAATTTTTTGAGAATTCGTAATATAACGAAGTCGTTCCCCATGAGGAAGGAATCGGCACGATGGTCAATTTTTGCTTATTCACTATCAAATCATTATCATTGTTATTTCTTAACGTATCGGCATTTTTCGTATAATAATTCGGGTAATTTCTCGTAAAGCGGGAAATGTTGAAAGTATATTCCAAACCAATACCATTTGCCAAGAACTTCGATATATCGTGCGTCATGGTAACACGATATGCGGCATAATCTTCAAGGTTAATTTTCAGACTGTCTTCATTTTCGGAATTGGCAATTGTCGACAAAGTCTTTCCATACAATTTATCTTCATTTTCCCAGTCTATCCTGATACCGGCATTGTAAGAAATCGGAAACGATGAAACCGCAGACAACAGTCCGACCAATGAAAAATCCGTATTTTTTCTATCTGATAATAGTGTCGCTTCAAAAGGGTAACTCAAGGTGTGTTCGGAATATGAAAATAGCAACGATGGTTCCAAAAACAATTTCGCATTACCCTTATAACCCGCGGAAAGTTGATACGAACGTTCGATTTTCGAAGGATCCTCTATAAAATGGGGTTTGGCCCCGGATTGACCTAAGAAGGCGTTTCGCCCGTTGAGCAATGAATCCGAATAATTTCCGAACAAACTGTCACCATTATCAAGGGCATGATATGCCAATAGGCTCCCTGTCGCAGCAATCAACTTTGAAGTGGACATGGAACGACCGTATCCCGTCATGCTTGCGAAAAGAGGCAAACCGAATAGCCGTGCGTCCGGGCGCCCTATTTCCATGGCAGCATATATTCCTCTGTCTTTTTGTAAATCGTTCGATGAAAGCTGCGAAAGGGTATTATAAAGGGAGTCGTTCCATCCCCGTATCGCACCGCCGATATGAACGGCAACAGGGACTTTATATGGTTCGACGCGCATGACCGGTCCGAGTTCGAATGAACCCAAAATGCCTTTTACCGTCGAGTGGGTATTGTACAAAAGTACCGGGCTCCATTCCATCCCGCAGGTTATGCCCAGCGGCAACCTTTTTTTTACAATCTCACCGGATAAATCGAGCATGTGTTCCTGGGAAGAAAGCCAATAGTCATTAGTCAAATTATAGTCGACGGACTGCTTAAGGCCGTACTCATCTGTGTTTTTATTTATTTGAAGGGAATCTTTAGACGTGAATTTTTTAATATAGAGCCCTTGTTGTGTACCGAAACTCATTGAATTTGAGTCTTGAATTATTGCGCTTTGCGGCAGGACAAGTCCCGTATTCCAGCCAATGCCCTGGGCAGGTATATCGGCCAAGATGCCGAAAAGAATACACCAGAAAGAAAGGAAATTTAATTTCATTGCTCGCATGATTTTTTGTACAGAATCAACCATTGATCGATACCAAGGTCCTCAGGCCTGACCATCGCATCTATCCCGCATGCATCAAGTAATGATACTATCCGTTGTTTTCCTCCGTCACGCCCAAGCACATTTACAAGCATTTTTCTTCGCATTTTAAAGCCGGCATCGACAAAGGCAAAAAATTTTTCCCATTGTTCATAGGCGAGTTTTCGAACAAGGTCCGGATCGATTTTAATTTGAAATACCGAAGATTCGACATTCGGTTTTGGAAAAAACGCGCCCGCAGGAACGTGGAACAAAATCGTGGGCCGCCCAAAAAATTGACAGAATATTGACAAAAAGCCGTTCTGTTTGGTATGAGGAGCTGCCACAATCCTTTCGGCTACCTCTCGTTGTACCATAAAGGTGCAAGAAAGGATATTATTTCCATAAAGCAAAGTTTTCTTTATAATATGGGCGCCGATCGAATACGGCAGGTTACCGACGCAATGAAGAGGAAATCCGGCCTTTCGAAAGTCAAATTCCAAAACATTGCTGCGATGCAATGACCAATCGCCTTTTCCAAGTTTTTCCTCCAACAAAGCAACAACGTCATCATCGATTTCAACACAATGGAAAAGGGGAAACCGCTTAACAAGATGCACTGATAAAGCCCCTCTCCCCGGGCCAATTTCTAAAATATTTTCATGGGAAGCTGCAGGAACATTGTCTGCAATTTTTTGTGCATAAGAAACAGCGGTTAAGAAATGCTGGCCAAGATGTTTTTTGGGACCCATGATTTTATTTTTCACCTTTATTTCAACCGTATTCAGCGTTATTCTAAAAACCGATGTTCGTATTGATGTCTGTATTATCGATTTAGGATTGACTATGAGCCATAGAAAACGTAAATTTAAAAAAGATATTTATTTCCTTAAAGGAGCCTCAGTTGAAACACAGAGTTTTTTTCTCGGTATCAATCGCTTTATTGTTTTTAATGGGAAGTTGTCAGAAAGAAAAACCTTTAATTAAAAATGATACGGATCGGGCAGGAATAAAAAAAACGGATTTTATTCCTCGAACGGATTCCGTCGTTTCCATTTCCGAATTAAAAAACTGGCTTCGAGTAAACCCGTTTCTGGATTCTTTAAGCATCCTTTATCAGGATTCCTTTTCCACGACCGATGCCGCGCAACAAGCCAGGTTACAGGAAAATTTTATTAAAGCACAAGACCTTATTTGCGTTCGCATCGGCCTAAACGGCGGCTATGCCGAATACCTATGGATTTTAAAGAACGTAGGAAATCCTAAAAACGCGTCGGTCATGGACTCTCTTAAGCTATCGGCTTATAAGTAGCTAAAAAAACAACCCGCCGTTTAAAGACCATAAAGATTTTCCGGTAAAATCATATTCATATTTTCCTGCGACGCGAAAAATCCCGTATGGATTATAACTCCAAAGCACACCTAACCGGGTGTCAATTTCGAGACCGTTACTTGCCAGAAATACCTTTTTTGGTGAATCCGGAGGGTTTAAAGACGTCGGGTCTTGAAAAACATCGGTTATCTTTCCTCCACGATACGACGGATTGCTTCTATTGTTTGTAAACGCACAACCGATCCAGTGGTTTGCCCAAATCGGCGTTTCCATCGTTATAGTCATCATATCGGCATTTGGCCCTATCGGCGCACCAAGCGGTTGATTGAAATTGTCGTAACGATGGCTTCCGCCATAAAAATGCGTGTATACCCATGGCTCAACGCGGCAATATTCCAACGATGTTACCAAGTCCTTTGAAAAAACCCGGGTGAAATATTGTCCTCCAAGAGTGATGGCCCATTTATTTCCCCAATCGGGGGAGAAAAGACCCCACGGAGTGGTAAAATCATCAAGGAAAAACTCCATATACAACCGAAAATCCCGGGGAAACGGAATCGTAATATCGAACGATAGCGCTTTATTATCGCGGTCTCCTAAAAAATGTTCTGCAAAAGAATAAGGCACGAACGGAATCATGTAGGCCAATTCCCATGTTCGGGTCTCCCCATAATAAGCGGGACGCAAAGCGTTTACTTTATCGGTGTCCGGTTGTTGATTCGTAGTACTGCCGTTAATGACTACCTCGGTTATTCCCGCAACCACATTCGAGTTAAAAAGAGGCATTGTCACTCGATGCATGTAAAAATATTTCGGTTTATCTTTCTCGCTTTGCAGCAAACCGACGGCCTGCACATAATCCATGAAACCGAATGAAAGCCTCCCCTTTACATACGTCATGGGTGGCGAAAACCCGGAAAACGTCAAGGGGTTAAATACAGCCGGGCCTTGCCGAAGCCGATCGATTCCGGCTTCAAGTCGAAATACTTTGCTGTCGTAGCTGATACCGCCGCGTAAAAGATCCGACGACCTCACACTGCTGGAATCGGCTCTATTGTATAAATTATAAGGAACTCCGTCGTACGGTTGATAAGAACTCCGTTTATATACGGTATCGCTTCGCCAATCGGTCCAAACGTCCACTTCGCTGTTAAAAGAAACATTGCCGACATTGGCATTTAAAGATGGTCGTAAAAGTCCGCGAACGAATTGCGCATTCCCGTTTCCGGCAGATACTTCGTCGGTATCGATTACAGCGCAATGAATTGAAAGGTTACTGTTGTACTTTTCATTTTTTACATGGACAATTCCGGAAGACGATTGAATTCTCTTTCTGATTTGTTGAGCATCCGAGGCTTCTTCGGAGGATAATTTTCCTACGGCAGAAAGAGAATCTGCTTTATCAATAAACGACAGCACATCGCAAACGCTCATCGGCTGTGAAAAAAACGATGCCGGTAACGCGATAGTATACCGCGATGAAATTTGATACATAAATCGATCGATTACAGGGTCGTTTCGGAGGTTAGGACAATATTCGGCACGTATTGATTCGGTAAAAAACCACATTGCTGCTATTATTTTAACAATAGTAACGATTACATATTTTTTATTTTCGGTCATGGAATGAAAATACTCGATGTACTATTGCCAGGAATATTTCTTCTGTATTTCAGTGATGAATTTAAGGTGTTTTCGAACGTAAGGGATTTTATTATACGGATCGGGTACATTTTTGGACAATACCTTTTTGCACATATCAAGGCATAATTTCTTTTTCGATAGAGCATCGTAGCAGGCGATTTGAATTTGATACCCGGAAAACAAATCCGACCAATTGACCGGCGTCCGCTTTTCTGATAGAAAAACAAGCTTTTTTGACCAGAATATCGCTGCAGGCCAATCCTTTTTCCAAAAGGCGATTCTTGCTTTTAATCGAATAAAAATTGTATTGTCGGGCAAATCTTTTAGTACGACCGAGGCAACCGAATCGGCGCTTCCCAATTGACCGGTTTCCGCAAGTATCCAACACAGGGAATTGCGCGCAACAATAGAATAGGGAAATCCCGATTTAGTCGCAGTCCGGATTTGTTCCAATCCCTCATTTTTTTTATCTCCAAAAAACGGAAGCCATTTTAAATTTTGACTTATGTAATAATTAAAAACCCCGATTCCAAGATATGCGGGAAAATAAGACGGATCGGTTTTAATAACCTTTTTGTAATAATTGAGCGAACTTAATCCCGATTTTACCGCCGAAGGCCAACTGCCGACTTTTGCCTGCATTAAACTCATCCCGCCATACGTACTTCCGATGTAAAAACTGCAATCAAGGTTTTCCCGACCATTTCTGGACGGTAGGGCTTTATTGAGAATTGCCAAGGTTGAATAGCATCGAGAATAAAACGTATCGGCTTCAACAGTATATGACTCATAATCAAGCACCCGTGTTTGTTCTACGGCCAAAAACATATAAACGGCCTCCATATTTTCCGGATGCTTTGCAATGATTCTTGACAGCACATTTTCAGCTTTTTCGTAATCCTGATTAACAAGCAGGATTTTTGCGGAATCGACGGCTATTTCACCTCTGGCAGAATAAATAGAAGATAAAAGCAAAACTATGCATAAAATACTATACGTGAAATTTAAAAATTTCATCAATGCTTTCTTAAGGTTGCTTCTTTCATCCGAATAGGAAAATATAACCTGAAATAATGTTTAGGAAACTATTAAATTAAAAGAACATCTGCCGGAAAATTATTATATTATAAACTGATGCTGATTTTGTGTGTATATCATATAATTATTAATACTTACTATTTTTGCCCTTTTATTAAAACGATAAAGTAAAAGTTTAAGTTAGGGAACAATCCTTTTATCCCCCACCTTATCCTAAAGGACTCCCCATGAGGATGCATCAGGATTCGATCAGTTGCTTAAAAAAAATTGCTCTCTGTTCTCTTGTTATCGGATGCGCAAGTCTTAATGTTATCGCCACAGCCCTGCCGGACGAATTCATGGTCACGACGCGTTGGCGAGATTTGTTTTCACGCCATTCTCCAAGCGTTAACCCCGCGTTTTTAACCGAGGAAAATTATTTTTCCGGTCGAATCGGCGGCGGTCTAATGAGCGAAGATTTTAAATTGATTGAGGGCGGAGTAACAATTCCGGTCGGCCTTTTTCAATCATGGGGATTTTCCTATTTCGGCGAAATACCTCCTGCAATTTCCGGAACAACATGGGTCGGCGACTCCATCGGCTCCTTATCCGAAGCCTTGGGCGGAAGTAAAAACATTTTCATGTTCTCATATGCAAACAATATTTGGAAAGGCCTTAGTATTGGCTTGAACCTTAATACTTCTTATTATTCCAATTTTGGTTCACCGATTATTAACCTTTCCGGCGATTTAGGATTATCTTACCGCCTTGTTTTAGACCCCGTTTTAGGTGAACATTTACTTGGCATAACGGTCCAAAACCTTTCGAGCTTTTCGGATGTAAGCAACAAGAACTTTTCGAATAACATAAAAGCCTCCTGGGCGAGCTATTACTTTGACCGGCAAATAGATTTTGGTGTTGATTTTGATATAAAAAATCTTTATGCTGCAATAAAAGAAAATGTTCCAAGCGCCATTGAATACAAATACGGACTTCGTTTAGGCGCCTGGATTTTACGGGCTTTGAATTTATACGGCATGATAGGCACCGACTACTTCGGCTTTGCCGGCGGAATGAACTTTCCTCAAATCAATAACGGCCGTGATTTTTCGATTCTTTACCAATTCACTAAAATGACCAACGACAACGACGTTTTCTCCAACTCCATTTATTTACGCGGGGATTTCGGGTTGCATCGTGAAGAAGCGTATGCGAAGAGTATGGTCAGGTCTTTGGACATGGCGCCAAACGATTTGTATATGAGGGCTTGCAAGCTGTATTTTGCCGGAAAATATTGGGACGCGTTCTTTTTATTCAGTCAAATCGTGGTGCAATTCCCCACTTTCTTTAAAAATGACTGGGTGCAATATTACAGGGGTGCATGTCTTGAAAAAATGGACATGCGGGAATTGTCGTCTCAAAACTACAAGGAAATGAAAAACGACTATGCTCGAAGCTCTGCTGTACCGCATGCCGATTTGGGACTCATGCGAATCGCCTATCGCGACGATAACACGGCCGCGGTCACTACCCAATTTGAAGCGCTCAATCGTTCCGATGTCCCGGACTCGCTGAAATTCCATGCATATTACATAATGGCTCAAACGCAAATGAAACAGAAACAATATGCACAAGCAATAGAATTGTTCAATCAAATCCCCGAAACTCACCCCGAATATCCGTTTGCGCAACATTCTCTGGCGATTTCCTATGTGCTTACCTATAACATGGAAGGCGCATTAAATTCCCTCGGCAATTGCATCGAGGCAAAAGTGCAAACGAACGAGCAACGGGAAATAATTAACCGGTCATACGTGTTTTTGGGTTTCATGTTTTACGAACAATTGGCCCTGTCCAAAGCCGTTACCGCATTACGAATGGTTTCGAAACAAAGTTATTTCTACGAGGACGCACTTTTGGGAATGTGCTGGACCGCACTTCGTGCCCGTCAATGGAACGATTGCATAACAAACGGTCAATTGCTTCAAAAAATAACCAATAAAGCTCCTTTACAATGCGAAGGAAGCCTGATAGAAGCATATGCGCATTTGATGCTCAAGGAATACGGACCGGCCTTAACCGTACTTACTGCCGCATCTGAAAAAGCCAAGACCCTGGGCGGCCCATCCAAAGATTCTTTGGAAAACCAAACCGTGCAATATCGAGTCAACAGAAAGAACTATGAAGTTCTCGCTTTTGACGTCAATAAAATCGCTTTGGAATTGCAATCGTCGACCGTATTGCATCAATCGGACAGTTTGCATACTCTGCAGCTTGACGGAAAAACAAAATTAGACAGATATTATCTTTTTAACGATGAATTTTACAGAAAATCATTCTTCGCCAGAAATGTCGAAACCATCAAAAGCGATGTAGAATACACTTTGGCGATCGTACAGAAAATATCCAACTTGTCAGACAAGACGGATTTGCAGCAGAAAATGCAAGACAAGCAGAAACAATTGGATGACGAAATTTCAAAACTGAAGCAACAAATGAAAACAATGGAAAAAAAGTAATAAAAAAAGAGAGGCGACAAAACAAATGTCGCCTCTCTTTTTTTTCAATTGAATTATAATTAGAACTTGCTTAATCGCTCTTTCGCCATGGTAGCCTCAGGCGAGTCGGGATATCCGCTGATCAGTTTTTGCCAAACCATTTTCCGTTTTTCACTTTGCTTTTTAATTTCGAATACCAATCCAAGTTTGTAAAGAGCGGAACTGACTTTTTTCCCTTCGCGGTATTTCCGTAAATAATCGGAAAAAAGAGCTTCCGCTTTGTCGGTCTCTTTTTTTCCGAACGCACATTCCGCCATCCAATAGGTTGCATCATCGGCTTGCTCCGCATTGGGGAACTGATTGATAACGTCTAAGAAACCGTTTGCAGCAAGGTCGAAGCGACCCGCCATGTAATCGCCATAGGCAATTTGAAATATCTTTTCAACCTGGCCGTTTTTCTTTGCGATATCGGTCGAATCCGCAGAAGCTTTCGCTTTCCATTGTTCCTGAATATCCGTCGTTTTCTTTTCGATCTGGGATAATTTGAATTTACTTTCAGAAATACTGCTTTCCAACGTTGAAAATTTTTGTGAAAGCTCTTCGAAGCGAACCTGCATATCGGCCCGAATCAACCGAAACAACTCATTCTGGTTTTTCTGTTCTTGCTGGATTGTATCCTGTTTTGCCGCAAGATCCGCTTTCAGGGAATCGACGTGCGCCTCAACCTGCTTAAGTTCAGCGATGCGAAGCATTGTAATATTCGAACATCCCGTAAAGGCAGCGACGGACGCGATAACCGTTCCCGCCAACATTATTTTTTTCATTGGACATCCTTTTCAAATGAATAAAAAATTAATTTCCCCAATCGGGCATTTTGGCCATGCCGATATTCGTAAGCCTTTTTAATCTCGTTCCATCGGATTTTATCCCGTATAAATCGTGTTTCGTTCCTCGTTCGGAGCAAAAAACAATATGCTCGCCATCCCCAGCCCAGCTGGCATATTCGTTATTTCCAGGACAATTGGTGACCTGGAAAACATTTGATCCGTCGAGCGAACAGGTAAAAATCTCGAACTGACCGTTCACCGCCATATGGAAGGCAATTTTGTCCCCTTTCGGCGACCATGCAGGCGAATCCTGATAGGTACCCCCGAACGTCAACTTTTTTACATTGGTCCCGTCGGCGTCCATGATATAAATCTGCGGTTGACCGGCCCTATCCGAGGTAAACGCGATTTGCATTCCGTTGGGCGAAAAACACGGAGCTGCATCGATGGACTTTGAATTTGTCAATCTTTTAATGTTCGTACCGTCCTGGTCACAGGTATAAATTTCCATATTGCCGTCGCGCGACGAAGCGAAGGTGATTTTCCCCAATACGGCGCAATATGCCGGAGACGTATCGGTAAACCTGCTCGGCACAAGATACGTCGTTTTCCCCGTCATGGTACTTTTATAAAT
Organism: Fibrobacteria bacterium; assembly: GCA_037447435.1. GTDB lineage: Bacteria > Fibrobacterota > Chitinivibrionia > Chitinivibrionales > FEN-1185 > FEN-1185. The sequence goes on along the minus strand of JBBIGR010000010.1, from coordinate 68,072 downwards.
ATTGGGATGTCCGCGCAAAAACGACGTGAATAAAAAAGCAGAGGAATCCATGAATGTCGGGAAAATATTAATGGTCGTGTTGGAAGTGAGAGCATGCTGTCTGTCGCCGTCCCAATCCATTATCCAAATGTTTTTCTTTGCCCCTTCATCTTTTACAAACAAAATTTTACTTTCGAAAATCCCGTGCCCGTTAAAGAGCATCTCGATGAGCTGATCCGCGAATCGGTGTGAAACCGACCGTAGGTCTTTAAGCGTGGTTGAATATTTTTTTCCGAAAAACAATTCGGACGAGGATGCATCCCGCAACGAATATTCCAATTCGACTTCCCCATTACCGACCGAATAGCTCCCATCGATATACACAGGAATGTTTTTCCGGATTAATTCGCCGGAATCGATTTTACTGAGTTTATTGACTGAAAAACGACCGGAAAATTCCAGATCATTTGCCAGGATTTTCCATGGTTCATCCTCTTTTAAAGCAGTTGGGCCTTTTTGCGTAAAGGGAACCATCGCAATTGACAAACTGTCCAAATTGCTTGCATAAACGGACAAATTGATTTTTTCGGCATTGCTGCTGGACGTAATAACCGCCGCCAAAATCGCTATAGCATAAAACAACTTCATGATTTTTTAATCCTGTTTTTTAACATAAAATAATGTGACCGTTGGTTCCAGTTTTTTATCTGCAAATGAAAGCGGCAGCTTTCCGAACGGCGCAGACATCTTTACCGCCGTAACGGCACAATTGTCGAGCGTTGGTATTCCGGAGGATTGTAAAACGGATACATCGGAAATGGCGCCATTTTCGAACACAACAAAGGAAACCTTGACCGCAACGTCCTGTTTATCGGTAAGACCCATTGGCGGTTTAAAATTTTCCTCGATACGGGACTGCATATTCTGCGTATACCAATTAAATTTGAAATCGCGCGAAACAGACATATCGGAAACCTTGGTCGTGGGGATCGCGCTCAGCAACTCGTTCAGGTCGTCGGTATTTTCTTTCGGTTTTTCTTCCTGTTTTGCAACCGTCTTGGTTTTTGTCTTTTTCGGAACCGGAGTCGTCGCTGTTTTCGGTTTCGGTTTTTCGGCACTCGCAGGTTTGATTTCCGGTTTGGCAACCATAGCGGGCTGTACCTGGGGGATGCTGACAAGAGTAAACGTGTGCGGCCGTTCAAAGGTTTCCGAATGGTACATGAGCCGTGAAATAAGAGGAATGCCGGCAAATATCCCGATATGCAGAAGCAGCGATGCTATGACAAGGACAACCAGGGATTTATTGTCGGAAGAAAAATTGCGAGGTGCTACGGCTGCATTGGACAATGGCATTAAGACCCGCCTGCCTCATCTTTTGCCGGTAAGGTAAGGAATCCAAGTTTTACGACTCCGGCATTTTGAACATCGGCAATAACCCTGATCACCAGGCCGTACGGGACTTTTTTATCGGCATTGATAAATACCGGCGTTTTTATTCTCCCGGAAAAAACCTGCCTGAACCGCTTTTTAAAATCAACTAAATTGATCCGTTCCTGGTCTATGAATATTTCATTTCTGCCGTTGATCGAAACCTGAATATAGTCGTTGACTTCTACGTTCTGCGCTTCAGCTTTCGGCAAATCGACCTGGACGCCTTGCGTCATCATGGGCGCCGTGATCATGAAAATGATAAGCAGCGTGAAAACAACATCAACGAGGTTCGTGATATTCAGGTCTGCAATAGCCTGCCGTCTTCGCGGTTTCATCATACGACAATCACTTTCATTAGGCTGTTTTTTTGGAATTATCGCCGTAAAGCATGCTCAAAATGTCCCGTTTCAAATGAGTAAACAAAATATTTTTAAATTCGTTTACTTCATTTTCCATTCTGTCTACCCGATGAATGAAATAATTGTAGAACAATACCGCCGGGATGGCAACGGCGAGTCCGACCAGCGTAGTAATAAGGGCTTCCGCAATACCCGGTGCAACGACCGGAAGACTTGCCGATCCCTGATTACCGATTTCAAAAAACGAATTCATGATTCCCCAAACCGTTCCCAAAAGCCCCAAAAACGGGCAAACGCTTGCCGATATGGCCAAAACGATAAGCCCTTTATCCAGCGAGCGGGACATTTCGGAATATACCGTATCGAGTTGCTCGAGCATGATGGCAAATTGACTTTGCAGGAAAAAAGACCAATCCCTCACACCCGTATGCGAATGCGAATCTTTAAGTATTCGCCGATATTCGGCAACGCCTTTTCCGCTTAAACTACCCATCGGACTCGAGAGAAGTTTGACATCGATCTTCTCAAGCTCCGAAATGGTGGTACACGCAGCATACTTTTGCAAAAAAATCCTGTTCCTTTTTTTTGCATTGCCGAGGGCATATAGACGATTAAAAATAACAGCCCATGTAACGACCGAAAATATTCCAAGAAGAATTAAAATAGTGCGGGCGGCCCAGCCGGACCGTAAAACCATATCAACGACAGGAATACCCATGCAAAATCCTTTCGAAAAACAATGTCGAACCGGGGAATTAAATCAATATAAAATATAGTATCGGGTTAGTGTCTAAATAGAAATTATCTACGCGAAAAACGCAGAACCGTGCGTCGAGGTTTACCCTAAAATAAATGATTCGGGAATTTCAAATGAGCCATTGTTTCATATCTTCAAGTGCCCTATTACAAAAAATTTCATGCTTTTGTTTTTTAGGAATTTTTTTTCTTTTTCCCCCATCCAACGCCGGCAGAAGACCGAAATGAAAACTTGACGGTGCAAACGGTCGTTTATCCGTTGACACAACATAGTTAATCAATGCCCCGATCGCGGTCGTTAACGGCAGCGGACGTCGGGCCGGTTTGGTAATCCTTCCAAGGACGCCGAGCGCGGCATAGTGGCCGGTTGCAATGCTTTCCACATACCCTTCGTTTCCGCACAGCTGTCCCGCACAAAACAAATCCGGCATCGATTTAAATGATAAATCGTTTTCCAAAAGCGTCGGCGCATCGATGAATGTGTTCCGGTGACAAGAACCGTATCGGATAAATTCCGCATTTTCCAGGCCGGGAATCATTCTGAAAACCCTTTTTTGTTCCGGAATCGTCAGACGGGTCTGAAACGCCACCATACTGAAACTGTCGCCGCTGTCGTTCTCACGACGCAGTTGTAAAACCGCATAAGCGTGTTTCTGGGTTCCATGCGGATTAAAAAGTCCTATCGGTTTGAGCGGACCGAACGACATCGCTTCGAATCCGCGTTTGGCAATTATTTCAATCGGCAGACAAGCTTCAAAAAAACGTTCCTGTTCGAAATCGCGGGCAGGCGTAACAGTAGCATTTGTCAAGGCGTCATGAAAGACCCGATACTGTGCCTCCGTAAAAGGACAATTGCAATAGTCGTCCGAATTTTCGACCCAACGGTTTGCGAAAAAAGCCGTGTTCATATCGATTGAATCGGCGGAAACGATCGGTGCGATAGCGTCATAAAAATAGCAGGATCGGGCATCGAATTTCTTTGTCAACCAATCGACCATTATATCGGAAGTCAATGGACCGGTCGCGAGAATTACCGCATCATGACCTTGAGGAATATCGGCGATTTCGCCGGTAACGCAGGTTATACCGTCCGTCGAATCCATTCGTTTTTTCACCGCGCAGGAAAAAGCGTTTCTATCGACGGCCAAAGCACTTCCTGCCCGGACATTCGCCGAACGCGCGCATTGCAAAAGAGGACTTCCCCACAAATCCAGCTCGGCCTTAAGCAGCGCCTGGGCAGCCGGCAATTCCTGCGATTTAAGCGAGTTTGAGCAAACCAATTCGGCCGGAAGTGCCGTCTTATGCGCCGGCGTCGTTTTTACCGGTCGCATCTCGTACAGGACGACATTCATTCCCCGTTGCGCCAAAACCAAAGCGGCCTCGCATCCCGCAAGCCCTGCTCCGATGACCCCTATCGACGGTTTATTCATTATAATCTTTCGTAAACGTTACGAAGGCCCTGCACGGGTTTCCGTACAAGGCCTTTAAGATTTTGTTTAAAGCAACAAAGAATATCAGGACTCTTGCGCGGGAACTTCGGTTTGCTCCTTTGCCGCTTCGATCTGATATTCTTCTTTACAATTTGGACACTTATGGTATGTGCCGCGTTTTTTTGTCTCCTTATAGACCAAAATGGGGAACCCGCATTTTTCGCATTTTTGCGCAACCGGTCTGTCCCATGTCGCATACGTGCATTTCGGGTATGAATTACAACCGTAAAACATTCTGCCCCGCTTTGTCTTCCGTTCGATAAGCTGCCCCGTACACCCTTCCCGGGGGCAAGAAACGCCCGTGGAAATGGATTTGGTGTTTTTGCAATCGGGATATCGCGAACACCCTAAGAACCGGTTACCATTGATGGATAATACGACCATCGGCGCGCCGCATTTATCGCACATTTCGGTAGAGGTCACCGGTGCCACTTTTTCCAGCGGCTCGGTATAACGGCAGCCGGGAAAACCTTGACAAGCAAGGAACTTCCCGTTTTTGCTCCACTTGACAACAAGCGGAAACTTGTTGCATTCGGGACACATGCGGTCGGTAATTTGCTGATTTGCCGCCTTAAGGTCTTTGATATTGTTTTTAACGCCGGCAAGCATTTCGGCAAAGGGGGTGTAAAACTCCCGTAAGACCGTAACCCATTCAGCTTCGCCAAGCTCGACTTTGTCAAGGGAATCTTCCATGCTCGCGGTAAACCCGACATCGAAAACATTGGAGAATTGTTTGACCAGTATGTCTTTCACCATGAAGCCCACTTCGGTGGGAGTGAATTTTTTATTGTCGACCGTGACATATTTGCGTCGTTTGAGCGTGTCGATGATTTGAGCATAGGTACTTGGACGGCCGATGCCTTTGTCTTCGAGCTCACGAACAAGCGTTGCTTCGGAATAGCGCGGCGGCGGTTGCGTGAAATGCTGTTTGTCGAGCATCTGTTTAAGCGGCAGCGTTATTCCTTCGGAAATTTCGGGCAAGCGTACATTTTCGTCTTCGTCGTTTTCCACCGGCTCCTCAACGGTTTCCTCGTACATTGCCAGAAAACCGTCGAATTTTTGGATCGAGCCGGTTGCCCTGAAAATGCAACCGTTGGCAGAAATGTCGATGCGCGTCGAATCGTAAAGCGCATTGGTCATTTGAGACGCCAAAAACCGTTTCCATATCAATTCGTAAAGCCGCACCTGGTCTTTGCTCAGGTAATTTTTGACTTTGTCGGGCGAAAAATCGATGGACACCTGCGAGGGACGTATCGCTTCATGCGCATCCTGGGCATTTTTATTTTTCGCATACACCCTCGGCGCATCGGGCAAGTATTTTTTCCCGAACATCCCTTCGATGAGCGCGCGGGAACTTGAGATGGCTTCATCGGCAATACGCGTAGAATCGGTACGCATATAGGTAATAAGTCCCATGCTGCCCAAATCGCCGAGCTCAAGACCTTCATACAATTGTTGCGCAATGATCATCGTCTTCGTTGCGGAAAAATTCAATTTCCGAGCAGCTTCCTGCTGCAAGGTGCTGGTGATAAACGGAGCATAGGGTTTTCGTGATTTCTCGTTACGCAACACATCGGTGACGTCGAATGTCGCGTTTTTTACCCGGTCCAGGACCGCTTTAGCCGCAGTAGCGTTGGGTATCGGCGTCTTTTTTCCGTCGACAGACAGCAGTTTGGCCCAAAAATCCATGCCGCCGTGATTGTGCTGCGTATGAATGGTCCAATATTCTTCTTTTATAAACTTTTTAATTTCATCTTCACGTTCGCAAATAAGACGCAGCGCAACGGACTGTACGCGGCCGGCCGATAATCCGCGGAAAACCGTGCGCCACAAAATCGGAGAAACCTGGTATCCGACGATACGGTCGAGAATTCGTCGCGCCTGTTGGGCGTACACCTTATTCATGTCTAATTCGAGCGGGTTTTCAATTGCGCTCAAAACTGCTTTTTTAGTAATTTCGTTAAAAAGAACTCGTTTGATATTCGTATTCGATTTGGCGATGTACTGGGCCACATGCCAGGCGATAGCCTCCCCTTCTCGGTCAGGGTCGGGCGCGAGATACACTATTTCCGATTTCTGTGCTTCATCCTTTAAGGATTTGAGTATTCTGTTTTTCCCTTTAGCAACCGTATATTTGGGTTTGAAATCGTTTTCCAGGTCTACGGCGAATTCCTTACCGGGCAAATCGATGATATGACCCATCGTAGCCATAACCGAATAATTTTTGCCAAGATATTTTGAAATCGTCTTGCATTTTGCAGGCGACTCGACGATTACCAAGTTTTTTGCCATAATGAGTACAATCCTTTATATCAAAAAAAGATCAATTTTCTACCCACCGGTTTGCCGGCGGATTGCTTTAGTGTCTGAAATGGCGCGTTCCGGTAAATACCATGGCTATTCCGTATTTATCGCATGCTTCGATGACTTCGCCGTCATGCTTGGAACCGCCCGGCTGAACTATATATTTGATATTCATCCTTTGAGCCTCTTCAATATTATCCGCAAACGGGAAAAACGCATCGGACGCCAGAACCAATTCCGCAAATTCGCCCGCAAAATCGGAAGCTGCGACATTTTTTTCCGCGGCAAAATTTTCCCGTGCTTTTGTCACGCAGAGTTTACGCAGCGAATCGACACGGTTCGGTTGCCCAGCTCCCATTCCGACAATACGATACATACCCGCCTGATATTCCTGAGCAAGCATAATTGCATTCGATTTTACGTGTTTACTGGCTTTCCAAGCAAAACGCGCAAGCGCATTTTTATTTTGAGGAAACGGCGCTTTTGTAACGGTTTCCCATTTCGCAAATTCAAGTATATCCCTATCTTGACACAACATGCCGCCGACCACATGTTTGAAGCTCTTTTTTTCCTGCTTGACACCCGTCAATTCGCCTACTTTGAGCAGCCTGATTTGCGAGCTTTTTTCCTTTAAAAATTTCAAGGCGTCTTCGGTGAAATCGGGTGCGATAAGCACTTCGACAAATCTGCCGGAAAGGACTTTTGCAGCAGCAAGGTCCATCACTCTTGAAACGGCAATAACGCTGCCGTAGGCGGAAATTGTATCACCCGACCATGCCTGCGTCAATGCATCGGCCAAAGTGGCGCCCGTTGCATAACCGCACGGATTGGTATGCTTAATAATTGAGGCAGCCGGTACATCGTATAATTCCTTTACCGCCTCCAGCGCCGCATCGCCATCGACGATATTATTATAAGAAAGCTCTTTGCCGTGAAGTTGAGATGCCGTTGCCATACAGGGCTCGGTACAGTCTTTTACTTTATAGAACGTGGCGGCCTGATGCGGATTTTCGCCATAGCGGAGTTCTACGCCGTTTCTAAAACTTTGCCGTAAAACATCCTCATGTAAAAACATCCTCGAAAGATAGGCGTCTATCGTAGAATCGTAATCCGCAGTATGGGCAAAAGCCTTTGCAGCAAGATACCGGCGCATATCGAGCGGAACATACCCTTTTGATTGAATAGCTTCTGAAATCAGCGCATAGTCGGCAGGATCGACGATAACCGTGACATAGGCATGGTTTTTTGCGGCGCTGCGAAGCATTGCCGGACCACCGATATCGATGTTTTCTATTGCTTCTTCAAGGGAAACATCCGGTTTTTCAATTGTCGCCTTGAACGGATATAAATTTACAATAACAAGATCGATCGGCGAAATCCCGTTTACTTTCATTTGTTCCATATGTGCTGCGTTGTCCCGAACGCCTAAAAGGCCACCGTGTACCTTAGGATGAAGCGTTTTTACCCTTCCATCCATTATTTCGGGAAAACCCGTATATGAATCCACTGTTTTAACGGCAATATCATTATCATGCAACATTCTTGCCGTGCCGCCGGTCGAAAGTATCTCAATATCTTTTGTATTAAGCATTTTGGCAAAAGGCAACAAGCCTGTTTTATCGGAAACGCTAATCAAAGCTCTTTTTATTGAAACAACGTCTGTCATGATCTAACTCCATAATGTTATAGGAATTAATTTGGAAAAGATCATAGAAAATGATTGATGTTGAACAAGGAATGCAAAAAAGAATAAAAATCGCAAATTTCACCATTTGATTGTTTTGAGAAAAACCTTTCTTCATATATTTTATATCTTCAATAATATCACCATACTAATTAGAAGAACGGAGATACTATGGTCGGATGTCATTTCGGTCGTTTTTTTCAGGCAACGGTAGCCGGGGGTTCGTATCAGGAAGGACTGACATCGGTCGTTCAAGGCGTGCCGCCGGGACTGCTTCTTACCGAAGAGGAAATTTATGGTGATTTGTTGCTGAGAAAACCCGGTGCGGACGAACTTTCTTCCCCGCGCAAGGAACCCGACCTTCCGCTTATTTACACCGGAGTTAATGCGGCAGACACGATTGAAGGCGCCGGAAACAAAAACCATACCAACGGCACGCCGCTGACAATTTTGATTCCGAATTTGGACCGGCATTTTATCCATATCAAACAATACCAAGACACCAACCGGACTCCTCGCCCCGGACACGCGTCGTATGCCTCGTTCATTAAATATGGACCGGACGACGATGCTATCGGCGCGGGAATTTTTTCCGGTCGATATACGGCAACAATAGTCGCAGCCGGATATGTGGCAAAAAAAATCCTGGCGAAGTGCGGCATAAAAGTATTTGCTTACGTCAAAGAAGCCGCCGGTATCCGATGCGGGGAATTGGACCTTTCGACCATTGAACGTCGGACAAATTCATATAAGAAAATGCGATGCGACACGGATCCTTTTTACCAGGAAATCTATGCGAAACATCGCATTACGCCCGATATGCGTTTCCTTGAAAAGGCTGCGATATTTGCAGAAATCGAAAATGAAATTGATTCAATCAGGGACAAGTCCCCAAAAGTAACGGCAAAAGAAATTTTGGAAAAATACGATGTCCATCATATTATTAATTGTCCCGATATCTCCGCTGCAGTCGAAATGGTCAAGGCGATCAACAAGATCACCGACAGCGGCGATTCGAGCGGAGGCATCGTTGAAGTCGTTGCCGTTGGTTTACCCGTAGGACTGGGCGAACCCGTTTTCGACAAACTCGATGCCGACCTGGGCAAAATGCTCGGAATAGGTGCTGTCAAAGCAGTTGAAATCGGGGCCGGTATGGCGGTGAAAGACATGACCGGCATCCAGAGCAACGACCAAATGCATTCGGAAAACAACAAGGTGCTTTTCGATACGAACCAAGCCGGCGGAGTCACCGGCGGATTGGCAACGGGAACGCCGCTGGTCGTTCGTTTGGCGGTCAAGCCAACGCCGACAATAGCAAAAAGGCAGACGACAATAGACAAATACACATTGGCAACAACCGAACTTGCCGCTATAACCCGTCGCGACCCTACTATTGTCGCTCGCGTTTGGCCGGTTGCGGAAAATTATACGGCAATGATATTGCTCGACCATCTTTTTATGCATTACGGTTACCAGACAATTCGGCAAATTATAGACAAGAAGGCTTAAGAACGGATATTCATTATTTCGACCTCACGGCAACTCTTTTTTGTTAAGAGATATGCCGAAGAGAATCCCTCTTTTTGGAGAAAACAATGTATTCTTTATTGAAATTATGCTTCGCAATCGTCTCCCTGACGGCAGCCGTTAGCGCCTACGACATCAACGTACCCGTCACCTACGACACGTTGAAAAACGGACTTCGCATCATTATTGTCCCGGACACGAATGTCGCCGTCGTGTCGTGCAGGCTGTATTATTTCGTGGGTTCCATGTATGAAGGATTCGGAACATCGGGTCTTTCACATATGTATGAGCATATGATGTTCAAGGGGACGCATACGCTGGGGACCAAGGATTTTAAAAAGGAATCTTTGTGGCTGGCAAAAATAGATTCCGTGGACAAACTAATTTACAAATTAAAAAACCGCGGGATTTCGGACACGGCAGCCGTTTGCAAATCGCTAAGACGCGAAATTCTCGGCTATACCGATAAACAGCGGGAATTCATTAAAAAAGACGAAATTTGGGAATTGTACATGGGCAACGGCGCCACGCATTTAAACGGGTGGACCGCTGACGACATGACCGCGTATATCGTCACCTTACCAAAGAACAAGATCGAACTTTTTTACTGGATAGAATCCGACCGCATGGCAAACCCGGTTTTCAGGGAATTTTACAGCGAACGGGACGTCGTACTGGAAGAACGAAGAATGCGGTATGAGAACCAACCCGGAAACAGGTTTTACGAATATTTGAATTCATTATTCTATATTGCAAACCCTTACCGGCTGCCGACAATAGGGTGGAAATCGGATATCCAAAATTACACCATCCAGGACCTTTCGAACCATGTGAAGCAATTCTACACGCCCGATAATGCGGTTATTGTGCTCGTCGGCAATGTGTCGCCGAAGAAAGCGATTGCGGACATCAACAAATACTTCAGCGCAATTCCCCGGGCAGCCAAACCCAAACCCGAAGTCGTTACCCGTGAGCCGATGCCGATCGGTGAAACCAGGTTCACCGTGTACGACGATGCCGAACCGCGCATCGACATCATGTTCCACACCCCGGGTTTTTACCATGACGACCTTTACAAACTTGAAGTCCTGGAATCGATTCTGTCCGGAAGAAGCGGCAGATTATTCGACAGGCTTGTCAATAGGGAAGATTGTTGCACCGATGCGGAGGCGTCGAATTCCATACGAATAAACGACGGCTACTTCGAAATTTCGGCAACGTTGAAAAAAGGGGTTGATCCGCAAAAAGTGGAGCAAATCATCAAGGATGAACTGGCATCGCTTGCAAAAGATCCTCCCTCTGCACGGGAAATGGAGCGTATAAAAAACAGTATCCGGATGTCGTTTGTATCGAACTTGAAAAGCCTTGAAGGCGTATCCGACCGTTTGGCCTATTTCGAAAGGATCGGGTCATGGAAATACATGCTCTCCTATCCCGATAAAATCGCGGCAGTAAAAGCATCTGATATTCCGGGTATCGTCAATACCTATTTCGATTTCAGCAAGGCGACCATGGGTTTATTATTGCAAAAACAACCATCTTCAGGAAAATGACGGGAACCACTCAATGAAACAAAGAATGATTCGATGCATGCTTTTCGCAGTAATTGCGTTTGGTATTTGTTTGGGACAAGGATCAACGAAACCGGCTGTCCCGGCAAAAATTCAGTATCCCCCATTGGATTGGAAAGTCCCGCTCGGCGAACCGTATCGCCATGTGCTTTCCAACGGCCTGGTGACCTATATCGCCGAAGACCATTCGCTACCGTACGTCAAGGTATCGGGTACGGTGCGGTACGGTTCCATCGCCGACCCTTTGGACAAAGAGGGGCTGAGCAGTTTAATGGCGTCTCTCATGCGTACCGGCGGAACCAAAGCATACCCGTCGGACACGCTTGACAATCTCATCGATGTATACGCCATGCATTTTTCGGTTTCCGCTTCGGAAACGCAAATTTCTTTTTCCTGTTCCTGCCTTTCGGAATTTACCGATACGTGTTTATACATCCTTTCGCAAATTCTTTTCTCCCCGAGTTTCGAGGAAAGAAAAGTCAAAAAGCAAACATCCATATTTTTGGAATCCATTGCGCACCGGTTCGACAATCCCGACCCGATTCTGGATGCGGCATATGAAAAAGCAATGTATCGCGACGGGAAAAACAATGCCCTAGCCACGGCAAAAACCGTTAGCGCCATCAAAAGACAGGATTTAATCAATTTGCACGATAAAATATTTGCAACAGCGAATATGATGGTTGCGATTTCCGGGAACTTCACCACGAAGGCAATCGAACAAAAACTGACCGCACTGTTTCCCAAAGCAGGCTCGGCCACGACAAATGATTCCTGCTATGCGCAAATCGCGGTGAAACCGCTCGCGAAATCCATTATTGTCAACAAGCCGATCACACAGAGCTATGTCCGTATGGGGTTACCCCTTTTTAAACGCCCCAACGACGATTTCTACGCGTTACAGGTCCTCAACCTTATTCTTGGCGGTGAAGGATTTACCTCGCGGCTGGGCAGCAAGGTCCGTTCTGACGAGGGGTTGGCATATGTGATTTATTCGAGCGCCGGGTCGAATTATTTCTTTCCGGCCACCTTTTTCGTGGAATTCCACACTAAAAATGAAACCGCAAGCAAGGCAATGGCGATCGCGAATGATGAAATTGCAAAAATCCGGTCTTCGGGAATTTCCGACGAAGAATTGAGCCATGCCAAGAAAATATTAATCGACGGATTGCCGTCCATGTTCCGTTCGCCCGACGACATCGTGGAAAATTACGAGCAAAACGAATACTGGAAACGGTTGCCGGATCATTTCGTCTCGTTTCCTTCTAAAGTCAACGCATTGACAAAAAATGATATCGCCAATGCGGCGAAAAAATATCTCGATCCGTCTAAAATTACTTATACCGTCGTCGGCGACACGTCGGTGATTTTTAAAAATGATACCATCAAAGGTTTCTCGCTGCGGGCTCTTACACCGAGCACGATCGTATCGTCTATGGATACCCTTTTCGAGAGAAAATAGGCCATGAAAATCGGGATATTCATTCATTCCCAATCCGGCAACACGGCGAAGCTCGGGCTTGCGCTCACCCATGCGTTGCGTGAAAAAGGACACGACGTATCCATCGAATTATTACGGCCGGTCAACAAAGTCCGCGCCACGATGAGGTCGGTGACGTTCCGCAATCTCCCCGATGTCGAAGAATATGACGCCGTATTGGTCGGCGGCCCCATTTTGGCATTCGGCGCATCGCCGGTCGCTGTTGCTTTTTTAAAACAACTCGACTCGCTCAAAAATAAAAAGGCCCTTTGTTTTACGACATCGGGCTTGCCCACATTTTTCTCCGGCGCCAAGAGATGTTTACATAAAGTAAACGAATTGTTCGAAGAGCTCGAGGCGACGCCTCTTCCCGGCGTTGCGCTTTTTTGGGGGATTTATTGCAGCAAAAAGAAACTCGACGAAACAGTGCAAACAATTTCCTCGATTATCCAAGCATAACCCCTTATAAAATATTCGCGGCCAGCTCCGACAAAACCGACCTTTCGCCTTTGGTCAAGGTCACATGGGCGGCGATATCCTGATTTTTGAATTTTTCAACGACGTACGTGAGGCCGTTACTCGATGAATCGATATACGGATTATCGATTTGGTACGGATCGCCCGTCAATACGATTTTTGTCCCGTCGCCGACACGCGTCATGATGGTTTTAATTTCATGAGGCGTCAGGTTTTGAGCCTCATCAACGATGAGATATTGATTATGAATAGACCGACCCCGGATATAGGTAAGCGGTTCTATCACTAAAATACCGGTATCCATGAGCTCCTTGAATCCCCGTATATGCCGACGGGCCTTTGCCTCGCTTCGAAGCAGCAAATCGACATTATCGATAATGGGATACATCCACGGGGTCAGTTTTTCTTCGACCGTCCCGGGTAAGAACCCGATATCTTTACCCATTGGAAGCGTCGGGCGCGAAACCAAAATCCTCGTAAACATATTGTCGTCTATGGTTTTGCTTAAGCTCGCCGCAACAGCCAACAAGGTTTTTCCCGTTCCGGCCTTTCCCACCAAGGTCACCAATTGAATGGAATCGTTCAATAGCGCATCCATGGTGAACAGCTGTTCCGTATTCCGGGGTTTTATCCGGAACATTCCTTCTTTTCCTTCGGACACGAGGCGGACTATTTTCTTTTCCTTGGCGTCGTAGCGGCCCAGTGCGATCCGATCCGGATTTTTATCATCTATCAATTCCAAGTATTGATTCGAATACAGTGCTTCGCCGAAAGGGATTGAGCCTTTTTCAAAGTACGCGTCAATAACGGAGGATTCAACCTTTTTTGAGACATACCCGCTGTACAGTTCTTCTATTTCCACCCGATCGGATTCGTAATCTTCGACGACCAAACCCAAGGCATCGGCTTTGATTCGCAAATTAATGTCTTTGGTGACCAATATTGTAGGAACGTTTCCCGCTTTTTCCTTTACATCCAACGCCGTTGAAAGTATCTGATTAGCCCGTTGGCGCTCCTGAAATTCGCGGGGAACCCGTTTCCCCGTTTCCGAATCGCCCATTTTGACATATAATATTCCGCCATTATCGAGCTTGACGCCTTTAGTCAAGGTACCCGATTTCCTCAATTCGTCGAGATACCGGGAAGTCTGCCGCGCGTTTCTGCCGGTTTCGGTAAGGTCTTTTTTAAAATGATCGACGTCCTCGATCACGGTAATCGGAATGATCACGTTGTTATCTTCAAATTTGAACAGCGCCTGACTGTCGTAAAAAAGGACCGTGGTATCGAGTATATAATTTTTCATAGGAACCCTTTTTCAAATTGTGAATGTAACCATCTTTTCATTTTAATATACTTGCCGCAAATACAAAATTAAACGGAGAGGTAACGGCATTTCCATCCCTCTCCGTTTAAATGATCGATTGATTTATTTTTTCGCAAATAGCGCTATTAAATCTTTACCAAATTAAAACGCATACGCGAAACAGCCATGGTTTGTCATTTTACTTTACGGTTAAAAACATCCTTGTCGCCTTTGTTGCTCCATGTACCGTAACATGAACAACTATAGCACCATCGGCAAATTGCTTATCAACAATCTTATCAATGCTGATTATTGATAAGCCCGCATTCATGGAAGCGTTCAACATTTTACCGATCAACGATCCTTTGACATCAAATACTCTAATGTCTACACTTGAATTGTTTTGCATGGAGAGTGCTATTGAATTTCCCGTTACATTCAAACCGAAGTTTTTATTGCCCCGACCATTATCTGTCGGAAAAGTATTTACCCCAGTTGAGGCAGTTACGATCACCGTCCCGACCTTTTCAGGAATGATGGCAATCATCGGGCAAATTCTTCCTACGCAATACATTGACGCTACTTTTAAAATGGTATATGTTCCGGCTCCGATAGGTTTTGACGAAAAAGAAGTCTGAGACCCGGCTGCAATACATGCAATATACTGACACAGTGAATCATCGTATGTATAGTCCAAATAGATGTTAGAGCCCGATATCGTCACTTGCTTGGCTCGGTATATCGTACCGCAGCAATCGGTTGCGTTAAAAAGGTTGAAAATCAGCGAGTCTTTCGTCGTCGGGTTTGCGGGTACCACTATGGCGGTGTCTTTAAGCGTTATAACCGGCCCATGACCATAAGCGGCAAACACCGAAATCAATAAAAAACAAGTTCCAATCAGTGCTTTCATTTTTTCCTCCTTTGTTAAAATTGACAGACAGACGTACTATCGGGATAAACGGTTGCCATACCGGTGTCGACGACCGATTTAGCGATCATTACATTTGGTCCAAGTTTTATATTTTGATAATCTGCAAATAATCCGACTTTATATTTTCCTTCCGGCACAGGTCCCAGCAAAAAACCGCCATTACTTTTTGCCAACGTATAAAACGGTGAACCTTTGATGAAAATATAGGACAAAAACAAGGGATTGTTCATTGAATCGACGGCATTTCCGGCCACAAAACCCGATTGCGCCAAACTATCGAGGGTATCGGAAAATACCGAGTCTTTAAAAACCGGAACCTTTTGCACAAAAGCCATTCCCCCGCGGCTTTTAGCCCGATTATCGACGAATACATTGTAGTAACCGGGAGCTAAATTTGAAAAAGAAAAATGGCCGCTGTCATTTGCAAGCGTTGAATCGGAAAAACCCAAGGTATCTTTATATGGCAGAAAACTGTCGGCATACACCGCAATATAGGCATGCGGAATCGTGGTACCGCAAATGGTTTGCGACACAGCAGCCAAAAGCATCCCGTTGTTTCCGGTTTGCGAACTGTTACCCCCTGCTATTTTTTGTGCGGAACAGGCACAAAGCAATACACAAACGATTGTCGACAACACCAGTATACTTTTCCCAATCGTGCTCACGGTGATAATCCTGTTTCTATTCATTATTTCCGCCTTTTGCCAGGGAATCTTTTAATACATCCGGCGGTTTAGTCATTGGAAAAGCCTGTAAATTGATTTGATACACTTGCCGCGCATCCGCATCGGCGTTTGCTATTTCGGCAATTTTATTGCTTGTTTCAACAAGCAATGCCTTTATCGTATTAAACGATTGTTCGCTGATGCCGACGGTAACGGTACCGACATATCGCTGATTTCTCGGATAGCGGTCCAGAGCCTCTGCCGCGAGCCGTATGGTTTCCTGTTGAAAATTTGCAACGGCAAGCGATTGGATTTCTTCCCCGGATTTTATGGCGGTTTCGGTCAATTCAAGATGCCCGTTTCCGTTGAGCGATACAAGGTTCAGCTTACGCAACAAATCGACGGACTTTATCGCCTGTGAAGCTGTGATCGGCGGCGACATCATAGCGGCCAATCGTTCGTAGGATTTTAAATCCGGTGTGAATTCATACATGCCAATAAGCGATCGTACGGCACTGTGATACCATGTTGCATATAAATCGTACTGCCCCGGGGCCAGTGTGCGTGCGTCCTTCATTTTTTGCAAAGAAATCAATTGTTGATAATAAGAATTTCTTTCCTCTATGGAGCGGGCCTGATTGAAATAAACGAGCGTTTCGAAAAAGCGCTCTTCAATCGGCGAATGCTTGAGAACCTGTGATACTTTGTTTGCTGAAACCTTTGATAACCCTTTTACCCCTTTAAGTACCGACGTAAGCCATGAGGTTGAGTTGATCCCCATTTTCATGGCAAACCAGCGATTGGAACCGGGAAGCCCTAACGCTTTCCTTTCCTCTACCCAATCGCTCAAGTATGCCCTAAAATCAGTGTATTGCGTCAATGGTTTCATAAAGTTCTCTTGTTAAAGTGAGCACTTATTAATAAAATATGGCTATTTTAAGATTTTTTCAATAATATTTTGCCAATTATTATAATTTTCGCTCACTTTGGTGAGCGACGTTATTATTCAAATGCCGGTTACGTCAGGTCATTTATTTGAAGAATATTTTCCCAGGCAGTACAATTTAAATTGTAGCTAATTACTTCTTGAAAATTATTTTCCGAGAGTCGATTCGAACTTGCGGCAAAATTCCGTTTTTTCATATTAGGCAGCGGGCGGTGAATTCGAAGCGCGATATGCACCCATGGAACCGTTTCGTTTTTGGGTAAACGGCGGATACACGAAAGCTTGGGCAAACTTAACAATAGGTAATTTTACAGAAAGGAACACCCTCACTCCGACAAGGACACGGTAATACAGTTATCGAACGATAGTACCGTCACCAATGTTTTTCAGGACATTCCATCTGGAAAATCATGTTTCGGGCTGAGCTATACCACACACTTTAACCTTGACTTGAGTGAATAGAATCCTTGAAATAAAAACACGCCCGCTCAAAGCCATTTCAATGACTGTGAGCGGACATGCGTTTTATGCATTCAATGAAGCCGAAATTACAATTGCACCGTCGCCACCTTGGCGTTGTCTCTGTCCACAATGCTCACCAGAACTTTACCGGAATCTTTGCACCATTTTGTGATGTCGTTGGGAAATGTGGGGCAATCCGCGATTACTTCCAGCGTTGTACCGGGCGGCAATGAATTCGCCTTGATTGCCGCTTTCAAAACCGGTTGCGGACATTTCATTCCTTTACAATTAAGTACTTCAGCCATACCTGCTCCTTTTGTTAAATGGTATTGTTAATGTTTGCATTTTCTTTTTTAGGTATCCGACGCTCGGTCCCTTCCCTGTCGCGGACGATGGAATATTCATGTTCACCATTGTTAATGAACCTGATTTCCAGAGGCATTTTTCCGGGCAAATTATGCGTCGCACACGACAGACAAGGATCGTAGGCCCTGAAGGCCATTTCCACCATATTGAGTAAGCCGTCATCCACTTTATTATTCTTAATCAATGCCTTTGCGGCCTTTTCGACGGACATGTTGATTGCGGCGGAATTATTCAAGGTGGCGACAATAAGGTTCACACCGGTCAATATTCCGTTTTCATCCGTTTTATAATGATGCACGAGCGTTCCGCGCGGGGCTTCGACAATGCCGACGCCTTCGGTCGGTGTTTTTAAATCCATGTTCCGGATATGGGGCGAGGAAAATTCCTCGTGATTTGCTATTTCGACAAGCCGCTCCGCCGCATTCAGAACTTCAACGAGCCGGGCCCAATGGATCGCAAGCGTATTGTGCACCGGTTTGGCACCCAGGGTTTTGTAAAACCGTTCGTATTCGCGCTGCGCTTTTGGCGTCGCCATTCCATTGCTCACGTTGAGCCGTGCAATCGGCGACACGCGATACAATGAACCAGTCTTACTTTCCGTAAATCCGTTCCAACCGCGTTTCCGCAAATATGGAAATTTGATATAGGTCCAGGGTTCGACATGCTCGCCGATGACGGACGCATAATCCTTGGGGGCAAACCGTTCGATTTGCGTTCCGGTTCCATCGATGACGCGGACATCGCCGTCATAAAAATTGACGCGTCCTTTTTCATCGACCATGCCCATATAACCGGTGTCGATTTTATACGCGTCTCCAAGGATCAGATCGACATACTCCTTGTTTTTAAGCACAATGTCGTCGAACGCCTTGAGCGTGAATTCTGCAAAAGCAATCGCGTCGCTGCTGAACGCAATGCATTGTTCCCGCACATCGTCCCCGATTGTTTTTGCCACTCCTCCGGCAATGCCGAGTACCGGGTGAATCGGTTTGCCGCCGATATGGGCCATAAGTTCCCTGCACCGTTTACGGATTTCAATTACTTGTTTGCCCGCGTCGATACCGACTTTTTCTATGACGCCCAGAATATTCCGTTTTTCCTTCGGTGCCGAAGGGCCGACTATGAAATCGGGGCCTCCGAGAAAAAAGAAATGAAGCAAATGGTCTTCGAACATAAAAAGATTATAAAAAAACTCCCTGATCAGTTTTGCCGGCAGCGTTGGGGTCACATCGTAAAGCGCGTCAAGCGCCTTGGTTGCCGCCATATGATGCGCGGTCGGACATACGCCGCATATGCGGGAGGTGATCTGCGGCATTTCTTCGGCCGGTCGTCCAATGCAAAACGCCTCGAAACCGCGCAATTCGGGCACCTGAAAAAAGGCCCGTTCAACATTTCCCGCATCATCCAAATGAATGTCGATTTTGCCATGGCCTTCGAGTCGCGTGATCGGATCTATTGTTATCGTTTTTGTCATAGCGCTCCGTCCTCTCGTTTTGCTCCGAGAAGCGATGTTGACAGTGAGTATCGGTAAAACGAACCGGCCGGGTCGATAACATCGGCTACGGCCTTTTTAAACCCATCGTCTTCGGCATCAATAATTCCTCCGAGAGCCGAAATCATGCGCGCACCCTGATCTGCGTTATCAACAGGTCCGAAACAACCGGTACACGCCATGTTTCCTTTTACGCACGGAAAACCGCATCCGTCGCGCGTGACAGGCCCCATGCATAAAATTCCCTGGGCAAGCAGACATTTTGCAGGGTCTGCAGCGACCCGGTTGATACGCTTGATTTCGTCGACGCACATCGTGTCGGGCTTTGTCGCATTACGATCGCAGGATGAACAGAGCACTTTTTCAGGCAGTAAAACCGATCCCTTGGGAGGCAATTTTCCCTGCAGTAAAGCATTGACCGCTGCGGCAAGGAGCGTTGGCGTCGGCGGGCAACCGGGCAAAAAATAATCGACATCGATAACCTGGGAAACGGTGCGCACGGTTTCGAAAAACCTCGGCAAGGTGAGGGTAAAACCGGCATTGACCGATGTTTCGACAGGCACAGTCCCTTCTTTGTTGACAACCGTGGGCGAATGCAAATAGGACGTACGGAAAATTTCGTTTTTACCGGTCAAATTTGCCAGGGCGGGTATGCCGCCCATGCAGGCGCAGCTCCCGAACGCAATGACCGCGGCGGATTTTCTCCGAAGCAATTTGGCGACGTGCTCCTGTTCCGAGGTTCGGATCGCCCCATTGATAAATGATACGGCGAGCTCGTTATCCCGCAATTTTTCGACGTCGGCATATTTGAAATCCATTGCGCAGGGCCAGAACACGATATCGATTGCGGCGACGACATCCAATACCGCTTCGTCGAGATCCACCACGGTTTCCTCGCATCCGCCGCACGACGAACACCAATATAACGCCACTTTGGGCTTTGTTGTCATTACGCAACCTCCTTTTCGACATGTCCGGCAAGAACGAGCTGGCCGAGTTTTTTGACCTTTTCGGTCATCGCATTGGCGACCTCGGCAAATTTTTTGGCTTCTCCTGCCGCTACCCAATCGAGCAGGAACCGGTCGGCATCGATGCCGAATTGCGAAAGCATTGCGGCAAACAGGGTAAACCGTTTATATGTTTTGCGATTCCCGTTTCTATAATGGCAATCCCCGGGATGGCAACCGAGCACCATCACGCCGTCGGCACCATCCTTAAACGACTTCATCACGAATTGCGGGTCCACTCGGCCGCTGCACATGACGCGAATAAGTTTGACATTGGCGGGATATTGAAGTTTTTGGCCGCCGGCCGAATCCGCACCGGCATACGAACACCAGTTACAGACAAAAGCGACTATTTTGGGTTGAAATTCATTCATGCAATACCCCCTCGATTTCGGCGTAAATCTGCTTATTGGTATAATGGCGGGCATGTGCCGCATTTGCGCCGCACGCCGCTGCGCAGGTACCGCAGCCCCGGCAAATCGCTTCATTGATCACGCTGATTTTTTTTTCATTGTCGTACGAAATTGCTTTATACGGACAAACCGCAATGCACAGTTTACAACCTGCACAAAGCTGTCCGTCTATATACGAGGTCATGGATTCGAGTTCGATATTTTTTCCTTCGACAAGCATCGACATGGCGTCGCCGGCAGCGGCACGCGCTCGCATGACCGCTTCGCTTATCGAGCAAGGCGACACGCAGGATCCCGCCATGTAAATTCCCGAAAGTCCGGTCGCCATTGCGCGCAGCAGCGGATGATCGGGCTTGTAATACCCGTGCGAATCGGTTTCGAGACTTGCGATACTCCCCAGTTCCCGCGTGTCTTTTGCCGGCCCCATGCCGTGCGACAGGACGATAAGATCGGCGGTAATTTGCGGGAAGTCTTTACCGGTAACGGTCATTGTTCCGTTTTTTTCTTCTATGGAAAGGGCCGACAGCGAAGCGGTCTTGATAAAAGTAGCCCCTTCCTCCCGTTGGCGATGATAGAACGATTCGGCGGCAGGGAAAGGAAATACGAGCCTGTCGTGAATATGGGTCACTTTTCCACCGGGATTCTTTTTCCTGAAAAGTTCGCCGGCCTTCATGCTGTTCATGCAGCAAATGCCGGAACAATAGTCCAGCCCACCGCTCGAAAGCGATCCGGCGCAATGAACAACGGCAATAGAAGCGGGAACTCCTTTACTTGTACGTACCTCGCCGCCCGTCGGTCCGTTTGAAGCGGCCAGGCGCTCGAACTCGTCCATGGTAATGACCCGCTCACCGAGGGGAAAACGCAAAAGCGCTTCTGTTTTTGGCGTATTGTGCCCTATCGCAATAATAACGGCGCCGGCCTTTACCTGAATATTTTCCGGTTTGTCGTTAAAGTTCACGGCGTTAAAGCCGCATGCTTTCACGCATTCGTCGCAGGGTTTTCCCTGCAGGCGAAGGCACGCAGTTTCGTCTATCGCCGCAGCAGCGGGAACCGACCCCGGGAATTCGGTGTAAATTGCTTTGCGGTTACCCAAACCCAAATGAAATGAACTCGGCACCGACACCGGGCATGTTTCGAAGCATGCTTCACAACCAATACAAGCGTCGGTCACATAGCGCGCCTTGCGCAATACCTTAATCGTAAAATTGCCGAAAAAGCCCAAAACATCCCGGACTTCCGCATTGGTAATCACGGTAATGTTTTTATTCTCGCGCACCGCGCTGAGCCGCGGTGCCAACATGCAGGGTGCGCATTCCATACTCGGAGCGACTTCATCGGTTTTTATGACAGTGCCGCCAAGGGAAATCTCTTTTTCGATAATGGTCACGGTGCGTCCGGCTTCTGCGGCCATCAGCGCAGCCTCGATTCCGGCAATACCGCCCCCGATCACGACAATATCGGTACTGCACGTCATCGAACGTTTTTCGAGATCGACATGCGTAAGCACGCGCTTAATTGCGGCATTGACAAGAGATTTTGCCTTATCGAGGGCATCCTTTGGATCCGGGGTTACCCATGCCGCATGTTCGCGGATATTCGCCATGTGCACGCGGGCAAGATTCAGGTTTTTCTTTTCCGCCTCTTCGCGGAACGTTTGTTCGTGCATTTTGGGAGAACAAGCGGCAATAAGCACGGAATCGGCTCCACTTTTTTCGATTGTGTCTACGACACATTGCTTTCCCGCCGGAGAGCAGAGAAGATCATGCGTGACCACGGTCACGACATTCGGCTGTTTTTTAGCCCAGTCACCGAGGCCGGTAAGGTCGATGTTCTGCGAAATGTTCGTTCCGCATTTACAAAGCAGTACTGCAATCTTTTGCGGCGAATCCTTCATACGGGTTTTGCCTCCGATTGAGGGCCGAGTGGTCTAAGGTTTTTCAAATCATTTTCTATAATTCCGATAAGACTATGTATTGCCTGTTTAACCGGTTCCCGAGGTGATTCGTTGAAGGTCGTAACGTCGGCCCCGCCTATTCCATATACGATAACGTCGGTCGGCATTGCGTATCCTAAAAGTGTCCCTGTTTTCAGTACATCGTTCAAATCAATCCCATGGGATGATGCCGCGAATTTGCTTTTTTCCATCATACTATCTTGGCTGGAAAAAAGAAACCGTTTTATTTCACCCGGTTTTATCGCGGAATCGATGATGCAATCTATGATGATGACCGTAGTAAACGAGGCTATTTCGGTCACCAGATCAAAGCCGCCGCAATAGAGTTTTTTTAAAACGACATTTTCTGTTTTGGCAATTTTATTTTCCAGCATATCTATTGCCAAAAGACCGGCGGTATCGTCGCTCAGTAAGGGGTTGCCTATACCGGCTATGAGGATTGGATAAATCGATTTAGACATTTACAAAAAGATCATTTTTTAGAATTTTTATAATTCGCGAGGATTTTTGCCTGATTATAATGCACACCCATATTGGTAACCGTACCTGCCTGAATATCGTACAGCGCACCGACGACTTTTACCTTGCCTTCCAAAACCAGATTTCTGATCTCCTCGCTGCTTTCCAATATTTCTTCTACCGATTGCCAAACATTTGCACGTATGGCTTTAAGAATCACGGCATCCTCGGACAAACCTTTACTTTCCGCCTTAACTTTTTCGAGTGCGGGAGAAATCTTATTGATGATCGCAGCGACGCAAGGACCCGCATCCTGTTTTTTAACTGCCGCGGTGACTGCGCAGCATTTCGTATGCCCCATAACCACGATAAGGCGGGTTCCTAAATGGGCGGCTCCGTATTCCAAGGAACCAATTTCGCATTTGTCGGCAACGTTACCCGCAACCCTGACCACAAAAACGTCTCCAATGCCGACATCGAACAGAATTTCAACCGGGACGCGGGAATCGGAACACGTTAAAACCGATGCAAAGGGTTTCTGCCCGTTTTTAGCGGTTTTTTGACGTTGTTCCGCCATTTGCCTCGGATGCTGCGCTTCAAAGTTGATAAATCGCTCATTTCCCTGCAAGAGCATATCCAAAGCCAACGTTGGATCAATACTCTTTTCGTTTTCATTATGACCCGCATAGAGGGGAAAACAAAAAAGGCCGAGACAGACAAGGACTATTCGAATATTTACCATGCGGGGTACCTCGATTTAAGCTTATTTTATTGATTCTCTACGTAAAAAACATAAAAAAGATACAGGAACTGATTGACCATCATAGTATACAGTTGCTATAATGACTTAGTCCACTCCAATTAAAAAGGTTCCGCACCATCATGCATTCCTTCAGGACAAAAAAACTGCTTATTTCTTTTTTATGCAATGCCGGCCTTACCGTGCTTTCGATTGCAATTACCCTTTTGGCATTGGAATTCGGCATTCGCGGATATTATGCATTTCTGGATTTTATGTATCCCGGGGAAAGCGCCTCGGCGCAAATTTACATGTACGACCCGGTACGGGGTTGGAAATTGAAACCGAATTCACGGGGAGTTTTTTCACAGCAATTGGACCGAATACGAACCACGATCGCGGTCAATTCTTCGGGACTGCGCGGCAAAGAACGTTTGTATGAAAAAAAAGACCGGATAAAACGGATTTGCATGATAGGAAATTCGGCCATTGCCGGCTTTGAGGTGGACGAAGCGCATTTGTTAAGCACGAAGCTTGAACAGATGCTTAATGCCGGTACGAAAAGGGCATCGTCCGCTTCTCTGGAAAAAATCGACCGGTACGAAGTACTCAATTTCGGCGTACGGGGATACGGCACCGACCAATCGTATTTGACTCTTTTGTCCGAGGCAGCGCGGTATAAACCGGATATTGTGATTTATGTGTTCAGCGGCAATGACTTTAACGATAATATCACCATTCGCAATCCGAACAGAATATACGCCAAATCCTATTTTGCTTTAAATGACTCCGGCACGATTTCCCTTAGAGGCGTTCCGGTCCCGATTCGATTTCCGGATTCAAGCCGGTATATCACGGTGTTTAACGTTAACGAACCGCCGCAAAGGGCAGACCGGAACATTCCCGCGCAGGATACCGGTGTTCCTGGACGTAAAGCAAGCTTTTTTAAAAGCCTCAAAAACGATCTGGCACACTCCACTTTGTATTGCCTTGCCCGGAAAGCGGTCAGAGAAAATCCGTGGCTGACCCGATCGCTGAATTGGACCCATGCGCTTGACAACGAATGGAAAGGCGCAATAAACAAGACAAGCGAAACCGAACAAAAGGCTTTAACAATGGAAGGCACGATTCAGTATAAAACAAGACTTCTGGGCGGTCTTCTCAATGCAATGCATTACAGCGTCGATTCCCTGAAAGCGAAATTACTCGTCTATGAAATGTCCAACGGCAGCGGCGAACAACCGCAAATGCCGACAATGCTCAATCGATTGTGCGATTCCTGCCAAATTCCCTATATCAGCTCGATTCCGGAATTTTTCGAAAAGGCAAAAGGATCAAAATCATACTCGTTCGAACATGACGGTCATTGGAACAACAAAGGACATGCGCTCGCGGCGAAAATCTTGTATGATTATCTTATTGCGAACCGGTACGTGGAAAACGGCAATGAAAAATAAAAACCCAAATAGCTTTTATGCCAAATACGGCACCCTTGAAAAAGACCGCAACGCGGGAACCGCCTTGGCAACGGTTTCATTGCTTATCTGGTATTCCCATCACGCTGTTTTTTTAATTACCCTTGCCGTTCTCTTTCTTTTCATAACAATGACTTTTCCCAAAGTCCTTAGGCCATTGACAATTGGCTGGTACGGCTTATCGCTGGTCGCCGGTTCGATCGTATCCGGATTGATGCTTTGGTTGATTTACAGTATCGTCGTCGTGCCCGTCGCACTTGTCAGACGAATATCGGGAAAGGATGATTTACTCTTGAAACAGTTCAAAAAAAGCAGCGCGTCCGTTTTGCAAACGAGGAAACGCCTCATTACGCCGCAAGACTTTCAAAACCCGTTTTAAGAAAGATTTCGAATATGGATTTTTTTAAAGATTTTATCGGCTATATGGCCATACGGAAAAAATTCTGGCTATTGCCGCTTATCGTCATCTTATTGCTATTCGGCGCGCTGGTCGTTCTTACCGCCGGTTCGGCCATAGCTCCTTTTATTTATACCCTTTTTTAAAGGAATAAGCCGTTGAAACAAAGGGCCATATTGGGAATTTCGGCATATTATCACGACAGTGCGGCTGCATTGCTTATCGACGGTACCCTCTGCGCGGCCGCGCAGGAGGAACGGTTTACCCGTACGAAACACGACCCGGCATTTCCGGCTCACGCGATACGATCGGTGCTTTCCGATTCCGGTATTGATATGAGCGAAATAGAACTCGTTGTTTTTTATGAAAAACCGCTCCTTAAATTCGAGCGGTTATTGCAAACGTATCATGCGTTTGCACCAAAGGGTTTTACGAGCTTTGCAAAAGCAATACCCGTTTGGATCAAAGAAAAATTATTCTTAAAGGACATGCTCAAAAAGGAACTCTCCGCTTTGGGCGGAGGGGTACCGCAACTGCTTTTCATGGAACATCACGTATCGCATGCAGCAAGCGCTTATTTTCCTTCACCGTTTTCCGAAGCCGCAATATTGACCCTCGACGGCGTGGGAGAATGGGCAACCACGACGATCGGCAAAGGAGTTGGCAATACCCTGGAGATGATTGCAGAATTACAATTTCCCCATTCGCTCGGGCTTTTATATTCGGCCTTTACTCAGTAAAGCGGGTTTAAGGTCAATAGCGGCGAATACAAACTCATGGGCCTTGCGCCTTACGGAAACAACGACGCCGCCATGCGGGCGATGAAAAACAAGATCGTGGAGTCCATAATTGACATCCGCGATGACGGTTCGTTTCTGCTTAACATGGATTACTTCGATTTCGCAACAGGGCTTACCATGTGCAACGATAAAAGATGGGAAGCGTTGTTCAAAATTCCCCCAAGAAAACAAGAAAGCGAAATCACGCAGGAGCATATGAACCTCGCGCGCGCAATACAGGAAATAACCGAAGAAATCGTACTCACGCTTGCGGCAACGGCGAAAAAATTGACCGGGATGGAAAATTGCGTACTGGCGGGCGGCGTTGCGCTCAACTGTGTCGCAAACGGTGCATTGCTTTCCCGCGGGATTTTTAAAAACCTTTGGATTCAACCGGCATCCGGCGACGCAGGCGGAGCCATAGGCGCGGCCTTGGGCGGATGGCATATTGCAAAAGGTGAAAAGCGATCCGTTTGCCGGCCGGATGCAATGAACGGAAGTTTACTCGGCCCCGCGTACGCCGATATAGACATTGAAAAAACAGCGCGGCATTTTAATGCGCGTTTTTCCAAAATACGGGATGAATCGCGTTTGTTCGAAACCGCTGTCTCTCATTTGGAGAACGGGAAGGTAATCGGTTGGTTTCAGGGGCGAATGGAGTTTGGTCCCCGGGCCCTTGGCAACAGA
Organism: Fibrobacteria bacterium; assembly: GCA_037447435.1. Classification (GTDB taxonomy): domain Bacteria; phylum Fibrobacterota; class Chitinivibrionia; order Chitinivibrionales; family FEN-1185; genus FEN-1185. Next base: position 40,939 of record JBBIGR010000010.1, on the reverse strand, counting down.
AGCATACTTGGCGATTCGAGAAGACCGGACATGCAAAAAAAAATGAATCTTTCGATTAAATTTCGAGAGGGTTTTCGTCCGTTCGCACCCGCGGTTTTGGAAGAACATGTGGAAGAATATTTCGATTTACGCAGTCCCTCGCCGTACATGCTTTTTGTTGCAAAAGTCAAAGAGTCCCGCTTAAGCGCCCTGCCGCAATCGTGTGAAACCCTCCCGCTTTTGGAGCGCCTGTATTTGTGCCGCTCGGATATTCCCGCCGTAACCCATATAGACTTTTCGGCGCGCATACAAAGTGTGGACCGTGCGGTGAATCCGAGGTTTTGGGGACTCTTGGATGCGTTTGAGAAAAAAACCGGTTACCCAGTTTTGGTCAATACCAGTTTCAACGTCCGCGGCGAACCGATTGTATGCACTCCCCTCGATGCGTACCGATGCTTCATGAGAACCGATATGGATGTTCTCTTCATAGAGAATTATTGTTTTGAAAAAAGCGTGCAGCCTGCCTGGGATGAAAAAGATGCCTGGCAAAAAGTGCATACCCTGGATTGATTTTATGCGGTTTTTCCCCTTGCGAAAGCTTCGCGGACGCGGCAGTGTCACCTTAACACGAATGGTAAATAAAAAGAGCGCTTTTTGATTTAAAAGCGCTCTTTTTTACTTTTTGTCCGAACCGATTTCAATATCCGGGATACTCGGATTCTTTTTTCGCATCGTTGGGTTTGTCGTTTACCCATTTGGAGTAATCGCGTTCCAGTGAAGCGAATTCCTTTTGATCAAGGTCATCCCGTTTTTTACTGGTATCGAATTCACCATAGCGAAGGTCTTTTTTCTCGGTAAGCAATTTAGTGGCTTCATCGATGGCTATCGGATCGAGCAAGCAACTTTGCACTTCTCCTACCGGTGTCGGAGCCACGGCGACCTTAAGATTGAGGTAATAGACTTTTCCGGCCTGAAAATTAAATTTCACTTTTCCCATAGGCTTTGCCATGCCGAACCCTTTAGACCGTGCAAAGATGTAATGTTCTCCGGGTTCGACCGGAAAGGAAACGACGGTGCTGAAATAGGTTTCGGAAACATACTTTGCATCAAGATAGACGGACGTGATAATGTCGTTGGGATTAGTGGAGCCTCCCAGAGATATCGAAAAACCGGGTTTCGGCCGTATCAGAACAAGCCTCGCTTTTCCGTCGATCGGCTTGAATTCCGGCATTTGTGCTTGATAAATTAGAGCCGGTCCGAAATCGCATGACGACAGGCTTAACACTGCGGCTGCCGCAATCAGGGTTTTAAAAAGTTTCATGTACGCCTCCTGTTATTGATAAAGGATGGAAAAAACCAGACGTTTGTATCGGGATAATACCTGATTATACCTTGATGATTTTCCAAAGTCTATCAAATAATGCAATTTATTGCGCCCTGCCTACCGAAGGGAAATTACGGACTTACGACAAACAAAACTTATTCCGTTGCAAATCCGGTGCATTTTTCTATTTCCTTAAGCAAGCCGGGATACTCCTGATTGTCCCGTCCGTTAATATGCATCATAAGCATTCCATGCAAAGCAAGCGCATGGGTTTTTCGCCTGGTTTCGAGGGAGTGAGCGGTGAATTTATTTTTTTTCCCGATCTCCTTCCATGTATCATTGGTCAGCGAATCGAAAAAGGCGCCTATTTTGCCGAAATTGGAGTTTTTAGTCGCGATTGCATTGGATTTTTGCTCATATAAAAGGCCGAAAATGCCCGGGTATTGAATGAAAAACTTTGCAAATGATTTTGAAATCAAAAGCAATTTTCCTTCCAAAGAATCGGTCTTTTTGTCCTCATGATCGATAAATTCACGACATTCGTCCATAAAGTCTTCGATGCAACAAAAAATCAAATCCCGGATATCGTGGAAATAATTATATAATGTCGCATACGAATACCCTGCGCGTTCGGCAACGTTTCTCGCCGTAACGACGGCCAAACCTTCGGCACGGATAAGATCCTTTGCCGCTTCGATAAAAAATCCGCGAACGCGCTCTTCCTGAATCGTTTTGTCCATACGCCCTCCTTGTGAAATATACTACTGTTCATTTTTTTAACATTGTTAATATAATTAACGCGACTACAATTTCGGAACATAATTATTTTGCCGCCGGTTCGAACTTGCAGGGTCTGCATTTTTATTGTAATTTATAGCCGCTTCAAAACGCCTTTTTTCAAAAGGGATTTGCCATGAACCCGAAAGCGACCATGTCCCGTACGGATATCATCGATTACGCGGCACGATATGTCGACCCCAAGGATGTGATTGATTTTCCATTCAATAACGATCTCTTTTGTCTTCTTGGACGCAAAGTAGGTACCGAACCGTTACCCGACGACGAAGGCTGGGAATTCAACGGCTACGGCGTGTGCACGGGATACGTTCTTGACGACTTGGAAATGCCCGTCGGAAAATGGATATGGATGTATTTTGCGGCGTTAAGCACATTTCCGCCGCAACAACAGGTTTTGAAACTTCAGCCGCCCCATATCGTAAAGGGCGGGTTTCAAAATCCCGAACGTACGTACGAATTCAAATTCATTAAAGTACGTTTGAACGGAGAACAGGCAGAAAATTCGATTCCCGCCGAAGAGCAGCCGGCAAAAGCAAATAATTCCGCACAAGAGAATACGCCGCAAAAAGCCGACAATATTGTTCCTTTCAGACGGAAAAAGTGACAAATTCAACAGCGGCATGGAAGGTTCTCCCATGCCGCCCACAACAAAAAATGCGATAAAAACGGTAATATTGAATAGGTGTTGAATAAATCATGTATTTTAGCTTGCTTAAATAAGTACGCATTCCGCAGTAGCTCGCAGAGTTCCAGGGTAAATTTCCGCACAATACCGGTTTCATATCCCTCGATTGTTCGCGCGACACTGTTTTTAATTTTCACCATAATCCAGTAGGTAACGCTAGGCACAATGAGCCAACGATTCATTAGAAATATTGCAATTATCGCGCATGTCGACCATGGCAAAACATCACTTGTCGATCAATTATTCAAACAAAGCGGTATGTTTCGCGACAATCAGGTGGTTGCCGAACGCCTCATGGATTCCATGGATTTGGAACGTGAACGCGGCATAACAATTTCCGCCAAAAACGGGTCTTTTAAATACCGAAGCCATATCATCAATATCATCGATACGCCGGGTCATGCGGATTTCGGCGGACAGGTCGAAAGAGTACTGAAAATGGCCGACGGCGCTTTATTGCTCGTCGATGCAGCCGAAGGCCCCATGCCGCAAACGTATTTCGTGCTGAAAAAAGCGCTGGCACTTAATCTGCCGGTTATAGTGGTCATCAATAAAATCGACAAACCCGCCGCACGTTCCGTATGGACCGTGAATCAGGTTTTTGATCTTTTCGTAAAACTCGAAGCGCCGGACGACGTGCTGGACTTCCCTATTGTATACGCATCGGCAAAGGACGGCTATGCAAGAAACGATCCGGATGACGATTCCATGACCATGGGACCATTGTACGACGCCATTATAAAGCATATTCCGCCGCCTAAAGGCGACCCGGACGCACCCTTACAAATGTTAATTTCGTCCATCGATTATTCTCCGTATTTGGGACGCCTGGGAATCGGAAAAATCACCGCGGGCACGCTCAACATCAATAAAGACATCGCAGTTGCGCTTCGGGATGGATCTTTGGTACCGGTCCGCATAACCAAGTTGTACCGCTTCGAAGGCAACAGCAAAGTCCCCACGGAAACCGCGTCTACCGGTGAAATCGTAGCAGTTGCAGGCATGGAAGAAGTAACCGTCGGCGTCACGTTTACCGACCCGCTTTCACCCAATCCGTTGCCACCGACCGTAATAGACCCGCCGACAATTTCCATGAATTTTATTCCCAATGATTCCCCGTTTGCCGGAACAGAGGGGAAATTCGTGACCTCGCGTCATGTGCAGGACCGTTTACAACGCGAAATATTGTCGGATGTGGCATTGACCGTCGAGCCTTTAAAAGACACTATGGGAAACAAGGTGTCGGGACGCGGTGAATTGCATTTGTCTATTCTCATAGAACGGATGCGCCGCGAAGGATACGAATTTCAGGTAACCAGCCCGCAAGTAATCATGAAAGAAGAAAACGGGGTAAAACTTGAACCGTATGAAGAATTAACGGTTGATGTCGACGAAAAATACGTCGGTGCCGTTATAGAAAAACTCGGACGCCGAAAAGGCCAGTTATTAAATATGAATAACCCCGGCGGCTTGACCCGTTTGAATTTTAAAATTCCGACGCGCGGATTACTGGGCTATCGATCGGAGTTCATGACCGACACCAAGGGAATGGGAACCATGAATTACATGTTTTTGGAATATGGTCCCTATGCCGGTGAAATCCGTACGCGAACCAACGGCGTCATGGTGACCAAAGACCCGTGCGTGAGCGTTGCCTTTGCCCTATGGCATTTGCAGGACCGCGGAATACTGTTCATTGGACCCCAGGTCAAACTCTATAGAGGACAAATCGTCGGCGAACATTCCCGCGAAAATGACTTGACGGTTAATCCGGGCAAAGCGAAAAAACTTACGAATATGAGATCTTCCGGTGCCGACGATGCCGCGGTCTTAACCCCGCATCGGAATATGACGTTGGAAGATTGTATCGCCTATATCAATGATGACGAACTCGTCGAGGTCACTCCGTTAAGCATCAGGTTGCGTAAACGCGACCCCTCTTCCGTTCTGACGATGAAAGAATAAAAAAACCCCCGACGCATAGTTTGCATCGGGGGTTTTTCATTACCGGCCCGTTTTTTTTACACCGTAAACCGTGCGACGCTACTGTTGAGTTCGTTGGCCATTGCTTTCAAGGTCCCCGAATTCTCCGATGTTAAACCGGCCTCTTTTGCCGTGCTTTTGACCACCTCGCCGACGTCCTTGATCGCATTGAGCACTTGTAAACTTCTCTTCGAAACATCTTCCATGCCGCAAACCAGCTCGTTGCTCGATTGCGACACTTCGCCGACCGCTTTGGCGATTTCGCTCACGGTAACGGATTGTTCCTCCACCGCGGCTGAAATGGTCCGCGAAATTTCCGAAAACTGTTCGATTACGTTGCTGATTTCTTTCGTGGCCCGTATGGCATTATCGACCTGGGATTGCATGGCCGATATTTTTTGTTCGATCTGGCTGGCTGCGGAATTGCTCTGTACTGCCAAAGCTTTGACTTCTTCGGCAACGACCGAGAACCCTCGTCCGGCTTCACCGGCAGACGCGGCTTCTATCGTCGCATTCAATGCCAGCAACCGGGTCTTGCCGGCAATATCATCTATCATTTTAAGTATGCCGCCGATTTCCTTTGACGCCTTTCCCAGTTCGTTCATTCCCTCTATGACATCGCCCACTGTTTTTGCGGATGATTGGGCCATTTCGACTTCACGAATGCAGTTGCGTGAAATTTCCTGTATGGTATTTTTCATTTCTTCGAGGGAACTGGCGGTAGAAGCGGAACCCTTTGAAACATTTTGCGCTTCATGAGCCATACGATCGGCCAGATTCGACACATCGCGACCGGCGGAAGAAATGACATTGGTCCGATCGTCGACCGTGGAAGCATCGCGCGTTAATTCTCCGGACAATTCGTGCAGGGTGGTAGACGATTCCGTTAGACGCAATGCCGTTGTTTTAAGCCCGCCCAAAAGCCCGTGAATGCTTTTTCGCATTTGCTCGACCGACATTGCAAGTTCGCCGAGCTCATCGCCGCTGGTCACGGAAAGTTCATGAGCAAAATCGCCTTTTGCAATGATGCCGACGTCTTCCTTGGCTTTATTGACAAACGACTTAAACATCCAGAGATTCAACAATGAAATCCCGATTGCAATAATCGCCACGACAATGGTCGATACCAATTGCCCGCGCGTTAATCCGGTCAGGCTCGATTCGGCATTTTTAATAACAAGAGACATTCTTTTTTCCTGCAAATTGAAAATCGATTCGAGGGTTTGCCGCAAATTGGAAAACTTGGTCTCGGTAGTCACCATATTCGATGCAGCCATTCCCGGATCATCGAAATTGTCGGACACTTCCTTGACCCATTTGAAATATTCGCTCGACTGGGTTTGTATGGTTTTAAAATCATTGGCCGCCGATGCGAAAACCTTCAATGAAGCCAAATCGGCGAGGTCTTTTTCAAGCATCGGCTGCATTGAAATATACCCGGCCATATCCTTGGTAATTTTCGCTTTGTCGATGCCGGCAAAACTGAGAGCCACCGATTTATACAAATGGGATTGCGTCCGATTATAGGATTCGATCAGGCTGGAAAGCTTTCGTGCGGACCGGGATTCGGAATTGATCGACTGTTGCAAAGTCTGCTGTTCCCGGGCAAGTATGTAGACGTAAACTCCGGCGAGGGCCAGCAACACGACGATGAGAATTGACGGCAGCACCAATTTGACCGAAAGCCGCTGGCTCAAATACCATTTGTACATAAATACTTCCTTCAGCGCGGTTACTGTTTACGTAAGCCCCCTATACCGTGAGATAAAGAATCGCCGACAGTATTTAGTCTGTTATTTTTTATAAATTCCGCACGCCACCAGCATGTCTTTCCCCGGAATTCTCGTAAAGAACGAAGTCTTCGGCTCCACTTTTTTAGTTTCGGGATTTTGGAACATATAATCGACCGAACCGGTTCCTTTTTCCTTTGCAATGGTAATCATTTCCTGAATGTATTTTTTGCCATTGACATCCTCGACATCCAAACGGTTCTTACCCACGAGTTTGGGTTTTTGGCCGTGTGCAAGGCAAACGCCGTTGAAATCGTACACGAAAACGTACAATTCACCTTTTATAAATTGTCCGGTCGTATCCATGAAAGCCGCAAAAGCCTTGTCGGTCCCGTTTGCTTTGACATACGCAATCGCCTTGTCCACCATTGCCGTTGCATCTTTCTTTGTCGCATCACCGGCAAAAGAGAATTGTGCAAGCAAAAACGCAAATCCCGCAACTGCTGCGAATCGTGATAATTTCATGACAACCTCCAATAAAAAAATGGGTGAAAACAGTGCAATTGTTATGCATGTTTTGAATGGTACCATGGCTTTTAAAATATTGCAAGGGTAAATTGGCCCGCGCTCCCCTGCCCGCCACCGGCGCTGGGGAACGCGATTATACTTTAGAGACTATGGTTTTAGCAGAGTGCAGACAATGAATTTTTTTATTTGAATTGCAGAGCGAGCATGGTGATATCGTCGATGTGGGAAGATCCTTGCGAATGCGCGCGTTGTTTGTTGAGTACCGCCGAAACCAGAACATCGATGGGCATATCGGCCATTTCAACCAAGGTGTCTTTTAGCGATTTGAGCCCGAAATATTTTTCGTTTTTATCAAAGGCTTCGATCAGACCGTCGGTAAAAATAATGAGACGGTCGCCGGATTTATAGGAAATTTTCTTTTGTTCGAATTTACTGTCGTGAAAAAGTCCGACATACAGACCGGCGGTCGACAACATGTCGAGTTCCTTTGTGTCGCCGTGTATCAAAATTGCGGGGGGATGTCCGCCTTTTGAATATTCGAAAGTAAGATTTTTGGTATCGAGTATGCCGTAATACGCAGCCAAATACCGTTTCCCGTTAAAATGTTCGAACAGGTCTTTGTTGACAAGATCGAGTACTTCGGACGGCGACGTGCCCCGATGCATATGGACGCCGAACATGGCCTTGCCCAGCGCGGCGATAAGGGCCGCAGGAACGCCGTGCCCGACCACGTCGAACATGAGAATTGCCAGGCGGTTTTCGTCGATGCGCATGACATCGTAAAAATCGCCTCCGATTGCGCTGCACGGAATATACGCGGACGCCGAGGTCATGCCTTTGACTTCCGGTAAGGTAGTCGGCAATAAGGATTTCTGAATTTGCCGGGCCATTTCGAGCTCTTCCTGAATTCCCTGCATCGTCTGCTCCAACCGTTCTTTGACTTCTGCAAGTTCTTTTTCGGCCTTGACGCGATCGGTGATGTCGCGCGTAATGCCCACCGTCCCGATTATCGCCCCGGTTTTATTGCGTATCGGGACTTTCGTGGCCGAACAATACCGGTGCTCGCCGTCGGCGCGCCGGACCGTTTCTTGCTTGTCGATAATGGGTTCGCCGGTTTCTATGATGCGGTGTTCGTCTTCGAAGGCCTGCTTTGCATGATCGAAAAAGTCAAAATCGGTTTTTCCTATGGCCTCATTGCCGTTTGCAATGCCGAGGACTTTTTCCTGCGCCTTATTGATGCGCGTGAAACGGGACTCCTTGTCTTTGAAGTAAATAGTGTCGGGAATGCTGTCCATAAGGGTTTGCAGCAAATCGCGCTCGTGCCGAAGCAACGACTGCATTTTTGTCCGGTGCACCGATGCCACGATTGCATGACGCAACAAACGCGGCGTCAGTTCCTCAATCGCAAGGTATTCATCGAACCCCGAAGTGAGCACGCAATCCTCAAGCTGTTCGTTTGACGATTGCGCCACATACATAATGGGAAACTCATGCTCTGAGGCGAAGCATTGTGCAGCGAGTTCTTTGGCCTGAAACGGTTCCTGGGGGCCGACGACAAGCATTGCCTCGAATACGGAAGTCGCGGAAGCCTGCATGGCATCGGAAAGTCTGGGAAAGCTGCTGATGACGAACGTATCTTCCCCGGAAGAGGAAAAAAGGTTTATGATCTTATCATAAATCAAAGAATTCGGTCCGGTAATAGCTACCCTGTATTGTTTTATGATCATGTGGCCTTCTTAATTACTAAGGGTGTCCTGGTAAAATATCTCCGCACAGATATGACCGTTGCGAAACTATCCCGTTACAACGTTACGGATTAACATAACGCTTTATTATATAATATAATGCATTAAATCATAGCAAAAGTAAAAGGAATATTTCAATTTTTCCTACCGAACGCCAAGCGTCGATGCGGAATGCCTACACAAGACTATTCCTGTTCCGCTTAAAAAGACATTTTAATTATTTTATTTCAATGCTTTTTCGCAATTTAATTGTAAGATGAAAGTAATATTGTCGGAATATTTCCGAATATCGGGAATAATTATTTAGAGGTATTACCATAGGCAGTTTCACCCGCTCCTCTCTTTAATGAATTAGGAAATGTATGAGACCGGACAAGCGACTATCCATCCTGCTGACCTGTTGCCTGAGCGCTTTATTGTGTTTCGGCGGCATCGCATTTTATTCTTCGGAAGCAAGGAATATCCGTGATGAAAAGTACGCGCTCATCAGCGCCGTCGCACACTTAAAATCATCGCAAATCGCCAACTGGCGACAGGAACAGATCAAAGACGCCTGGTCGGTTTCGACTTCCCCGTATTTGCTCGCCACCACGGAAAAGCTATTGACCAATAAGAATAATTTGACATTGCGTAACGAATTCACGACCCGGCTCAAGGAAATCAATTCTCATTACGGGTATGCAAACATCGTTATAGCCTCCGCGCAAGGCAGAGCAATTGCCGACGCCGATTCCTGTATCGATTGTTCCGATTCCATCCTGGTAAACACAATCCGCAATGCGATGACAAACCGCGCAATAGAATTGACCAATTTCTACCGCAGCCGGAAAACCGATATAGTTCATTTCGACGTGATCGCGCCCATTTACAACGCAGCCCACATCGCTATCGCCGTCCTCGTTTTCAGGCTAGCCCCCTATGACTATATTTATCCGCTCATTCAGGAATGGCCTGTTCCGAGCAAATCATCGGAAACCTTATTGTCGCGCAGAGACGGCGACAGCGTCGTATTTCTCAACGAATTGCGGCATCGTAAAAATACCACGCTTCGTTTTAAAATCCCCCTGAGCCGAATAGACGTTCCTTCGGTCAAAGCGGCTTTGGGATATACGGGGCTCTTTGAAGGCACGGACTATCGCGGCGTACCGGTAATTGCTTTTATTGAAAAAGTCCCAAATTCCCCCTGGAACATGATTTCCAAAATAGATCGCGCGGAAATTTTCAAAGACCTGAACATCCGAGCCGTTTACACCGGCATTTTTACCGCATTTCTCATTTTACTTTTGTGGGTAGGGTTGGCGCTTTTTTACAATATGAGGCAAAAATCACTGTACGCCAATCTGTTTATAAAGGAGAAAGAACTGCGCCAGTCGCAGGAGGAATTTAAAACAACCCTGTATAGTATCGGCGACGGCGTCATCACCACCGATAAATCGGGATATATTCGCCATATGAACCGCGTTGCGGAAAGACTTACCGGGTATCGTGAAAGCGACGCAAACGGAAAGCCGCTCGACCGGATATTCAAAATAATCAATGAAACAACCCTGGAAACGGTAGTAAACCCGGTGGAAAAGGTCTTACGGGAAGGTATCGTCGTCGGGTTGGCAAATCATACGCTTCTCATATCAAAAGACGGAACACAGACCCCTATCGCCGACAGCGGCGCGCCGATTAAAAACGATCAAAACGAAACGACCGGCGTTGTTTTGATTTTTCAGGACCAAACCGAAGAGCGCAAACGCCAAAATGCGTTGCAGGAAAGCGAACAGCGATATCGTTCGCTTTTTACGGAGATGCAGGAAGGTTTTGCCCTTCATGAAATCGTGTGCGACGCAGACGGGAAACCCATCGATTACCGATTCCTTGACAGCAATCCCGCATTTGAAAAAATCACCGGACTACCGTCATCGACAACCATCGGTAAAACCGTTAAGCAGCTAATGCCCGATATCGAACAAAGCTGGATCGACCGTTACGGCGACGTGGCATTAAACGGATCGGCAGTGGCATTCGAAAATTTCGCACAGCCTCTTGACAAACATTTCCATGTCATGGCCTTTTGCCCGCAAAAGGGAAAATTCGCGGTATTGTTCACGGATATTTCGGACCGAAAAAAATCGGAGCTCTTATTGGCCCAGGAGAAAGAAAGACTGAGAATCACTCTCAGAAGCATCGGCGACGGAGTCATAACCACCGACGTTCACGGCAATGTCATTATGCTTAATAAATCGGCCGAAGCCCTGACCGGCTGGAAAACAGAGGACGCATGCGGCAAAAAGCTTGCCGAAGTTTTCACCATTATCCATGACCAAACAAGACAGGCCTGCGAAGATCCCGTTGCAAAGGTCCTAAAAACAGGCAGCATCGTTGAATTGGCAAATCATACCTGCCTCATCGCAAAAGACGGCAGGGAAATAATCATTGCCGACAGCGGCGCGCCGATACGCGACAACGAGAGCCGCATTATCGGCGTCGTGCTGGTTTTCCGGGACATTACCGATAAGCAACGTCTGGCCGATTCGCTGCAACAACGTCAGAAACTCGAATCCCTGGGGGTTTTGGCAGGCGGTATCGCACACGATTTCAACAATCTGTTAAGCGGCATTTTCGGCTTCATCGAAATGGCCAAAGACAGCATTTCGGACAACAATCCCGAACTCGCACAGAAGCAATTGACAAAAGCATTCGGGGCCTTTGAACGGGCCAAATCGCTGACGCAACAGCTCCTGACGTTCTCAAAAGGCGGAACGCCGGTTTGTAAAACGATTTCGCTTGGTCCGCTCATTTTAAACAGTACTCGTTTCGTTCTCAGCGGTTCTTCGGTAACCAATCATGTCGCAATCGCCGAAGACCTGTGGCATTGCGACTGCGATGAAAATCAAATAGGCCAGGTAATCGACAACATCGTCATCAATGCAAACCAGGCAATGCCGCTGGGCGGAAAAATCTCCGTTTCCGCCGATAATATCCATTTTCCGGTTTTGCCGGGATCCGATCCGGAAAAAACCGGCAATTTCATTAAAATATCCATTGCAGACCAAGGTATCGGCATGCCGAAAGAAATAGTGTCCCGTATTTTCGATCCGTTCTTTTCCACAAAGCAAACCGGCCACGGCCTCGGACTTGCGACGGTTTTTTCTATTGTCAAAAAGCACAACGGCTGGATCGACGTTGAATCCGAACCGGGAAAAGGCTCAACCTTTCATGTCTACCTTCCCGCATCCGTACATGTGGCTGCAGGCATAACCGAAAAATCAGAATACCATAGCGGTCGCGGAACCGTTTTAGTCATGGACGACGAAGATTTCATGCGAGAATTGTTCAAGACCTGTTTGGAAGGGTTCGGCTATTCGGTATTAAAGGCGGAAAACGGCGATGCGGCACTGGAAATTTTCACGAAACATACTTCAAGCATAAAATTGTGCATTCTCGACTTGACGATACCCGGCGGAATGGGAGGAAAGGACACGGCCGTTGCGCTTAAAAAGCTGAATGCAAACGCGATGCTCGTCGCGGCAAGCGGCTATTCGGAAGATCCGGTCATGGCAGACCCGCATGCGCACGGTTTTGCCGACAAAATAACGAAACCGTTCCGGAAAAACGAGTTGGCGGCATTATTAACACGGTTGTTTCCCGAATTGCCTAACGGGTAAATTATTTTCTCCGTAGGATTTTTCAACCCGTTTTGAGCGGAATGTCATACAATACCCATGGTTTCTATTTCAAGTCTTAAACATATACGGTTGCCGTTTTCATTTTTTTTGCTTCCCATATTTCTACTGGCTGTATTGACCGTCGGAACATTTGACACAAGGAAAGCGATCGGCGTTTTTATCGTATTGCATTTTTTTTTGTACACCGCCTCCAATGGTTTTAATTCCTATTACGACAAAGACATCGAAAGCATCGGTACGTTACGGTATCCCCCTCAAGTAACAAAAGACCTTTTATGGTTTTCCCTTTTGCTTGACGGAATCGCCCTGGCTTGGGCTTTCATAATCGACTGGCGGTTCGCCGTAGGGTGTTTTATTTACGGAGGAGCATCAAAGGCATACAGCTGGGATAAAATCCGAATAAAAAAACATGCGGTTTGGGGTTGGCTAATAACCGGACTGGGCCAGGGAACATTGACGTTTTTTCTAGTGGCGATGACGGTTGCAAAAAATCGGTCGATGTCGATGACGGCATTGCCAGTCCTTTTTCCCGCCGTATTTACCGGTGTTTTTATTCTTGGTTTTTTCCCCCTAACGCAAATGTATCAGCACGCGGAGGATGCGCGGCGAAAAGACATCACGATAAGCTTAAAATTAGGAATAAGAAAGACCCTCCTTGTTTGCGTGCCGTTACTTGGATGTAGCCTCACCGCTTTTGCCGCGTATTTTCTCGCGACCAAAGGTTTATTTTCTTTCATTCTTTTTATTGTTTTTTCCTTGCCCGGTTTGGTTTATTTTTTATTTTGGTTTTCACGAACAATGCACGATGAGCGGAATGCAGATTACGTCAGCACCATGAAAATGAGCGTCTTGGCTACGGGGGGCATAACGCTTTTTTGCATTGCAACCTTGATTCGCGAAATTCACCTAAAGTAACACATCATGTAAGGACATACCATACGTATGGATGCTTTGACATTGTCTCGGATACAATTCGGCGTTTCGGTCGGTTTTCATTATCTCCTTCCCACCACGACCCTCGGCCTTACCTTGTTTATCGTTATTTTCGAAACACTGTTTATTCGTACCAAGAAAGAACATTTCAAGGCCGCATCTTCATTTCTGGTAAAAATCCTGGGGCTTATTTTCACCATCGGCGTTGCAACCGGCCTGTTATTACCATTTGCTTTTGGCGCAAATTGGGCCCGGTTTTCCGCTTTTGCCGGCGCAATTTTCGGCACGGCATTGTCGATAGAAGCGACAACAGCCTTTGCCTTTGAATCGGCATTTCTCGCCATCGTCATTTTCGGCCGGAACCGGGTTTCACCTTTTATATATTGGCTGTCGACGATATGCATTTTCCTTGGCTCCCATTTGTCGGGCCTTTTGATCGTATCCGCAAATTCCTGGTTGCAAACGCCGGGCGGCTTTGCAATCGAAAACGGCAGAATCGTCATGACAAGTTTTTTCAAAGCCTTTATAAACGATTCGACGATTATCCGGTATATCCACGTGGTTACCGGAGCGTGGCTGACCGGAACTTTTTTCGTTTTAGCAATCGCCGCATATTTTTCGTTGAAAAAAATCCATACGGTTTTTACTGCTGCCGTATTTAAAATCGCCTTGCCGATCGCCCTTGTCGCGGCAGCCCTGCAACCGCTCATCGGACATGCGCACATCATGAATGTGCTTGAGCATAATCCTGAAAAAGAAGCGGCATATGAGGGCATTTTTTATTCCGTCGACGGCGCACCGTTGTATTCGTTCGGCATTCCCGATGAGAAAAACAATCTGATACGGTTCGGCATCGGTATTCCCTACGGGCTCAGCCTTCTTGAATCGGGAAACCCAAAATCGCATGTCAAGGGACTGCTGGAATATCCGAAGGAAAACAGGCCGCCGGTCAATGTGATCTTCACCACATTTCACTTGATGGTGATGTTCGGAATGATCATGCTTTGCATCGCCGCACTCGGCGTCTTTTTATTATGGAAAAAGAAACTGGCGCACTCCCCCTGGTATTTGGCGATTTTGCCCTGTGCGGTCCCTATTCCGTACGCGGCAAACGAGCTTGGCTGGATAGGAGCGGAAATGGGGAGGCAACCGTGGATGATTTACAATGTTATGCGCACGACGCAAGCATCGAGCATTCATTTGCCGGCCTGGCAAATAGCCCTGACCCTCGGCGGAATTTGCACCGTGTATGCCTTCCTGTTTATTATTACCCTGTTCTTTTTACGCCGGATAATCCGCCTCGGCCCAAAAGAAGTTTAAGGAGATATTATGCCCCCGGCATCGTTGCAAACAGTTGCATTTGTCCTCATCGGTTTTTTCTTTTTCATGTATGCCGTGCTTGACGGTTTTGATCTGGGAATCGGCATACTGCTCCCATTTTACAAAAAAGAAAACAAGGCGGAGCGGCTGCTTTCGATTATCACGCCGTTTTGGGACGGCAATGAAGTCTGGCTGGTGATGGGCGTGGGCCTGTTTTTCGCGTCTTTTCCCCTTGCCTACAGCATATTGGTCAGCTCACTCTATTTACCGTTCATGGTCGTGATTGCGGCCTTTATCGTCCGTGCCGCGTCGATCGAATTCTCCTATCACGATAAAAAAAATATCCGGATGTGGTTCGCGCTCATTTCCATCGTTAGTGCCGCGATTACTTTTTTAGGACTGTTTACGCTCGGCCTGATTTTGCAGGGATTACCCATTACCCGGGAGGGAGATATTTTCATTTCGATCCGCGATTTTTGCCGTCCCTTTCCCCTCATATTCGGCGCGTTCGGAATCTCGTATGTCGTATGGCATTCGACAACGTATATGCTGACGAAATTCGACGAACCGTGGGTGCGAAAGGCTGAAAAACGGTTTTGGACAATCATGCTTGCCATATCGGCAATCACCATGATTTTTTGGGCTTTGACTTTGACGAATTCATCGAGACATATCGGGACAACGCTGGGTGCCGCATTATTTATCGTCTCGATTGTCGGCGCCAGGTTGTTTTCGGCAAACCCGAAATTGCCGCATTTATGTTCCGTTCTTTCAATTTCCGGTTTCTTCATTGCCTTTGCGGCAACCTTGTTTCCCAATATCCTGGTGTCGAGCCTTCGGGCGGAATGGACAATAACGCTTTTCAAGGCCAGCGCCCCGGAATCGTCGCTTCGATTAATCGTAATTTTGATCGCCTGCATGGTTCCGATTATTTTAGGATATACCTATTTCATATACCGGACATTTCGAACAGTGGACTCATCAAAGGAAATGCACTCATGAAAGAGCTTGTCAGATGTAAATCGTGCGGGTATGTCATGGAAAAAGGCAAAGTCCATGATAAATGCCCGGCCTGCGGCGTTCCTGCAAAAATGTTTGAAGACTATGTTGAGAAAATTTCCCCAAAAAGGAAATTTTTATTGTCCCTTGATCTGCACCCGGTTTCAGTACATTTTCCCGTCGCAATTTCGGCACTCATCGAGATATTGGCGATTGCGTCCCTTTTTACATCCGGGAGTATCGGCGCAAAAATAACCGATACGATTTTCTTGCTCGGCATTGTGTTGCCGTTCACGGTGATCATGACCTTCGCGGCCGGAATGTTCGACGGAAAAATCCGTTTCCGCAAAGCCACGACTCCGTTGCTTATTAAGAAAATGATCTTCGGCGCCGTTTATTTTGCCGCCGCCTGCGTGATTTCCGGCGTGTTGCTCTGGGGAAATACCGGCGGATCGGGCGTCTTCATCATCATTTTCTGTGCGGCAATTTCTTTGGCTTGCAGCACGATATTGGGGCTTATTGGGACAAGTTTGCTCAATTCAAAATTCCCCGGGTAAAACAAAAAAAGCCGCTGCAAATATCCTTTGCAACGGCCTTTCACCCAAAAGAGCATTTCTACATTGCCTGATTGTTCAACTGCCGTATAATCACATTAAGCGGGTCATCGGCATTGTCACCTATTTTTATAAATTCGACTCCCCATACAAAATCCGACCCGACCCGTTGCACCCAGGCGGTCCTGGCTTTGCATTTTGTAGACCCTAAATCGGTAAAAAAAGTATAATCGAACTCACCCTGCACTAAAAAAGGAACCTGGTCCATTGCGTGCCTGATGCGAAGCTTTGCGCCGCCGACAGACACGTCGTCTACAAAGGCATCTAAGTGTCCCGCGTCGCTGAAAAAAGAAGCCGGAAACGGTATTTCGCAGGGAAATCGTGCGTGCCCCCTGCGTTCCTTTTTATTTTTATCATTTTGCATACAATTCCCCTTGGAAAAAACACTGGAATTTTATTGCATCTTTTTGACAGGAACGCGGCGATATTCCTCTTACTTTTATATTATACTCGTCGGTTTTGTTTTTGACAACGCCGATTTTCAAGAAACCGTAATAAGTTCGTAGTCTCGGCTGCCGAGTCCGAGTTTTTCGGCATAGATGAGCTGCTTGAGGTTTTTCCGCCCCGGATGCGCTTCCGCAAAAACGTCTTTTCCTCCGGCTTTTTTGCAAACAAGATCGTATGCTGCGGTATCTGCGGCAACGGGATCATGGGACACGAAAATGCCGACATCGTCCACGATTCGGGGGTCGTCTTTTGCAAGGCAGTCGCATTCGGCCGTTATTTTCGTCGCAACGTTTACAAACAATAGTTTTTTTTTGCCGTGTAAAACCGCATACGCGAATTCGACCATTTTATCGGCCACCGCATCGGCACCGCTGCCCCAATTGACGTCCATTGCGTAAAACGAACATGCCGCGATACAACTCGCGCATCCGATGCAAAGCGCAGGATTGATTTTGGATTTGCCGGCAATAATACCGATCGCATCGACCGGGCATACGGCCGCACAATCGCCGCATCCGGTACATTTGTCGACATAGACGGTAGGACATACGTTGCTGTGCTGTGAAAGCTTTCCTTCGCGCGAGGCGCATCCCATGCCGATGTTTTTGAGGGATCCGCCGAATCCGGTGACCAAATGACCTTTAAAATGCGAAAGTCCGATGAGCACGTCGGCATTTTTATACAGCGCAAGAATTTTTGCCTCCTTGACAAATACCTGATCGATGGGAACCGTTTGACAGTTTGAGACAACTTTTTCATTGGGTACCAACAGTTTGGCATGAATGGTTTTCTCGATAAAGCCGTGTTCCCGGGCCAATTTTTCGTGGTCTTCGGAATTGACCCTGCGCCCGCGATACAAGGTATTGGTATCGGAAACGGTGATTGATTTTGCCGACTGCGCGACGGTTTTGGACAACACGCCCACCAATTCCGGTTTGACAAACCCGGTGTTTCCTTCCTCGCCGAAATGCATTTTGACGACGACGTCGTCGTTTGAGCAGATATTTTTTTCCATTCCGCTGGCATTAAGGACTTTTTTGAATTTTTCGCTTACAGCGTCAAGGGAATCGGATTCTTCCACAGCAATAAAAAACACCGGACTTTTCATAGGAATATCTCCGCGAAAAATGAATTTCGTTACGTTATTCGTACAATATAGTAAAACGCCGGGACTTTGGCCATTGCGTTTTTTTTCACATGAAAACAAAACGGCGCATGCCTAAGAAATGATACGGATCACTGTCCAAAATCGCAGGTGCAGGTAACCATACAGAGGTCGTCGTCGAATTCGGTTTTATTGTTACCGAAAGACTTTATTGTTTTCAGCAACGTATCGAGCACGGTTTCCGCAGGATCGGCATATTGTTCTTGAATATGAGAAGCAAGCCGTTCTTTGCCGAAAAACTCTTCTTTATCGTTCTTGACATCATGGACGCCGTCGGTATATAAATAGATGACATCGTTATGGAACAACGGACGGGAGGAAACGGTATATTGATAATCGTGCATCAATCCGCACGCGGGTTCCGCCTCTCTTTTAAGGGCAAACGGCGTGATGATCGGACCGCTTTCTTTATTGACAAAGATCGGATGCGGATGGCCCGCATTCGCATACCGTAAAATCCGGTTTTTCACGTCGATCGTCATATACGCGGCAGTAACGAAGGAAGATATCCGCGCGGTTGAAAGCACACTGTAGAGCTTGTTGTTCAGGATTTGCATTACCCGGTCGTTTTCCATGGCAATAGGCTTTATTTCTTCGATAAGCCCACGCACATACGCGGTTATAAGGGAGGCGCGAATGCCGTGGCCCATAACGTCGCCGATCAAAATCCCCACGCAATACTCTGAAATGGGCAAAATGTAATAAAAGTCCCCCGATAATTGTTTCGCCGGAATGTAAAGATCATTAAACCGTAGTTTGGGATCGGACGACACGGCGTTTGCAGGGAACGTTTTATCATACTTTGTCAATAATGCGCGCTGAATTTCCCGGGCAGTGACAAGATCCAATTCCATTTCTTCGTTTTTATGTTTGAGTTCGCGCGTGGTTTGCTTGAGCTTTTGCTCGACATTTTTCCTTTCGGTGATGTCCATCAGGATACCGAGGGTTCCGTACGTGCGTCCGCTACTATCGCGAAGCAATGTCGACATATCGAGCAGATACTTGATATCGCCGGCCTTTGTACGGATTTTCGTGTCGGCAATCCATTGGTTCACTGCGCCGGTCCGGTTCTTCAGATACGCCTGATCGAGCGCGATATCGGCAAGTTCCCCCTGCGGCTCCGCAGTAATGGAAATACTGTCGAAAACCGCCGGCGTCATTTCCTGTGCCGAATATCCGGTCAGCTCCTTGATGCCGCTGCCGATAAAATCATAGGTTTCGGAGGTGAAATTCCTCGAGTACACCACAGCTTTTCCCTGTTCGAGCGCTGCGGAAAAATTATGAGTCACCTTTTTGAGCTCTTCTTCCAACTGGGCGATCCGTTTTTTTAGATCGTCAATGGATTGAAGGTGTTTTTTATTTTGAAACAGCATCATGTATTTGTCCTTTTTTAATTATAAGAAAATCATACCATGTTTCATGGTTTCCCGCAAGCCTCTTTCGGCTTTGTTATTCTATTGGTTTTTTTTGTTAAATTATAATATGCTTTAATCAAAGAAAATCAAAGAAAATCGAAATAAAAATGAATACCAAATCCGAAAACGAAAACAATAACCGCGATTTTGATTCGACGTTGCAAAAAGGCGACGAAGCGTTTTTCACGGTGTTTCACGCCTCACCGTTTCCGCTTTCCATTTCGAAGTTCGATGACGGCACGTTCATAGAAGTAAACAAGGAATTTCAAACCTTGTCGGGTTGGACACGCGACGAAATCATCGGGTCGGACCCCTTAAAGCTCAATGTCTGGGTACATATCGACGATAGAACCCGCATGAGAAACGCATTGGAAACCGCCGGCTGCATGCGGAATGAAGAAATGCAATTCAGGACAAAATCCGGTAGAATAATTACGGTATTGGGGTTTGCCGAAAAAGTAATGATACGGGGCGTCGCGCATATTCTCATTTGCGCGACCGATATTACAAACAGGAAAAAAGCCGAACTATCGCTTTGCGAAAGCGAGGACAAATTTGCAAAGGCATTCCATTCTTCCCCGGTGGCCATGGCGATTTCTACCGTATCGGAAAACAGGTTCCTTAACATAAATGAAGAGTACTTGAAAATGACCGGGTATTGCAAACAAGAAATCATCGGCCGCACGATGGATGATCTTAATATTTGCGACACATCGATTGCGTTGAAATCGATGCCCCCGGGGTCGATCGCCCAAAAAGCCCCCCATAATATCGACATCGCGGTTCGTCGGAAAAGCGGCGAAGTGCTTACCACGATATGGTCGGCCGAATTGATATATGTCGGCGGCGTCGCCTGCATTTTGTCGTCGTTTTACGATGTGACCCAGCAGCGGAAAATCATGGCCGATCTTGCGGAAAGCGAAGAAAAGTTCAGGACCTTTATCGAGCAAAACCGCGAAGCAGTCGTGCTTGTCGACGAAAACGGCGACGTGATCGAATGGAACGGTGCATTTGAGGCATTGTCGGGTATTCCCCGCATCGAAGCGTTGGGACGGCCGTTTTGGGAATTGGTATTCGCATTGACGTCGGCGAAAGACCAGTCGTTGGAATTGCATGAACAACAAAAACGGTTCATACAAACCGCATTGAAAACCGGCGATTTCAACCGGTTGTCGGCCCCTTTCGAAACTGAAATTTTAAGACCCGACGGCAAATACGTCATTGTCCAGCAATCGCTTTTCCCCATAAAAACATCCCGCGGATTCCGTTTCGGCGCGGTATACCGCGACATTACCGAAAAGAAAAAATTCGAAGACGCCCTGACCAACGCGGAAAAGCTCGAATCGCTCGGCATCCTTGCGGGCGGAATAGCCCATGATTTTAATAATCTGCTCACCGGCGTTTTCGGGTATATCGATCTGGCGCGTATGTTCAATGCCGCAGGCGCCCACGACAAGGTTTCGCAAAACCTTTCGAAAGCCCTTGACGTATTCAATCGGACCCGCGCTTTGACCCAGCAATTATTGACTTTTTCAAAAGGCGGAATGCCGGTAAAAAAAACCGTGTCGCTGGCCTCGATCATTATTTCGGCAACGCAATTCGTTTTGAGCGGATCGTCGGTAAGCCCGCATTTCGCGTTTCCCGACGACTTGTGGCCGTGCGACATCGACGAAAATCAATTCGGGCAGGTATTGGACAACATTATCATCAATGCCCGGCAGGCGATGCCGACCGGCGGCAGCATCGTGGTTTTTGCCGAAAACATCGTTCACGGGGCCCCGATTCCGTCGGTTTTAAAACCGGGAAATTACGTGCGGATTTCGATAAAGGATTTCGGTACCGGGATCTCGAAGGAACATTTGCCGCATATTTTCGATCCGTTTTTTACGACAAAGCAAGAAGGAAGCGGGCTTGGACTGGCCACCTCGTATTCCATTATGAGAAAACACGACGGAATGATCGACGTTGATTCGGTATTGGGGAAAGGAACGACGTTCTTCCTCTATTTGCCCGCAAATCCATCGGAAAATTGGGACAACGGTTATACTTCCGCGAAAAAACATTGCGGAAACGGAACTATCCTGGTTATGGACGACGAAGAATACATTCTCGATGTCGCCGGACAAATGCTGGCGTCGCTGGGATATTCGACGGAATTTGCCGCAACGATCGACGAAGCGGTTGTAAAGTATCGCATCGGATTGCAAACGAATCGGTATAAAGCGGTTATTTTGGACCTGACAATTCCCGGCAGTGAAGGCGGAAAAGAAGCATTGCGCAAACTATTTGAAATGGACCAAGGGGTTATCGCAATTGCTTCAAGCGGGTATTCGAACGACCCTATAATGGCTGCCCCACGGAAATACGGGTTTGCCGACAAACTGAAAAAACCGTACGCGCAAACGGAATTGGCCGATATATTCGAAAGAATTTTTCCTACAAAAACACCCTGATTATCGCAAAGCAACCTATCAGCAATGCCCGTTTTCGGCAGTAGGCGCTATAGGATATTCGCCGTTGAAGCAGGCTGCGCAAAAATTCCTCTTGGGTTCGGGAACAACGGACAAAAGACCGTCTATGGACAAATAACCCAAGGAATCGACTTCAAGGTATTTCCTGGTTTCCTCAATCGACTTTTCATAGGCAATAAGCTCTTTTTTCGTGGGCATGTCGATTCCGTAGAAACAGGGCGAAATGATCGGCGGAGACGAAATCCGCAAATGCAGTTCGGCCGGTTCGGCAGTGCGTAATAATCGGACGATTTTTTTCATGGTCGTGCCGCGGACGATCGAATCGTCTACAACAACCACTTTTTTGCCTTTTAACACGCCTTTGACAGGATTGAATTTTATCCGGACGCCGAGATCGCGACCGGTTTGTGCGGGCTGAATGAACGTACGGCCCACATAATGGTTTCGGATAAGACCGATATCGAAACGGACGCCGCTTTCCTGCGCATAGCCTAATGCGGCCGTTGTTGCCGAGTCGGGCACGCCGATAACCACGTTCGCTCCCTCGACCGGATGGTCTTTGGCAAGCTGGCGGCCAAGCCGACGCCGTATTTTATCGACATTCTCGCCGAACACGAAAGAATCGGGCCGGGAAAAGTAAATGTATTCGAAAATGCAATGCGAGGGTTTTTCGATATGTTCGAACACCGGAATGTTAAACGATCTGATGCCGTTTTTATCGATTTTGACCATTTCACCGGGCTTGACTTCACGGATCATTTTTGCGCCGACCAGATCGAACGCGCAGGTTTCGGACGATAAAAACATCGCGTCGCCGCATTGACCGATGATAAGGGGCCTAAAACCGCGCGGATCGCGGGCGCCGTACAGGGCGTCTTTGGTCATGAACAGAATCGAATACGCGCCGGCAACATGGGACAGAGCGTCGAGTATCATTGCCTCGACATTTTCACGTTTGGACCGGGCAATGAGATGCATGATGACTTCGGTATCGGTAGTCGAGGAGAAAATTGACCCGTCGTTTTCCATTTCATTGCGCAACTGTATCGTATTGGTAAGGTTTCCGTTATGGGCTGCGGCGATTTGCCCTATGCGGCAATTGATGAGAATAGGCTGTGCATTGATGATATCGGAAGAGCCGGTGGTCGAATACCGGTTATGCCCGATCGCAATGGGCCCCTTGAGCTTATCGAGGACGTCCCGGTTACGGTACACCTGACTGACCAGGCCCATTGCTTTGTGCATTGAAATAGCTTCAAAATTCGAAACTGCAATGCCAGAACTTTCCTGGCCTCTGTGTTGCAGCGCAAACAAGCCCAGATAGGTCAGTTCAGCAGCTTCTTGACTATTGTAAACGCCGAAAATACCGCACGCCTCATGTAAAGTACTCATCGTTGTTTGTTTTTCCTGGGTGACCGTGTTAAGATTTCTTACCTTGTTTCAAACTCGCACTGATAAAATCCCTGAAAAGCGGATGGGGATCGACAGGCCTGGACTTGAATTCCGGATGAAACTGAACTCCCATAAACCACGGATGATTCGGGATTTCGACCATTTCGACCAGCATTCCGTCGGGCGATTCGCCGCATACCGATAGACCGGCTTTTTCGAACTGTTCCTTAAATTCGTTATTATACTCGTAACGGTGACGGTGACGCTCGGATATCTGGTCTTTGCCGTACGCTTTTCGCGCGAGGGAGCTCTTTTTAAGCGTACAGGGAAACGCACCCAACCGCATGGTCCCGCCGAGGTTCATGATTCTCTTTTGTTCTTCCATCAAATGAATGACCGGGAATTTTGTTTCGGCGTTGTTTTCGGTGGTGTCCGCATCCTCGAGCTTTAAAACGTTTCTCGCGAATTCTATGACCGCCATATGCATTCCGTAGCAGATGCCGAAATACGGGACCTTGTTTTCACGGGCATATTGCACTGCGAGAATTTTCCCTTCCACTCCCCTGCCGCCGAAGCCGCCGGGGACCAAAATACCATCGGCATCCTTGAGGATTTTTTCGGCCCCGTTTTTCTCGATGTCTTCGGCCGAAACGCTGAGAATCTTGACTTTCGCATTGTTTGCGGCCCCCGCATGGTTCAGGGACTCGTGAATCGATTTATATGCGTCAAGAAGCTCGGAATATTTTCCCACGATCGCGATATTCACGGTTTTATCGGCGGTAACCACCCTGTCGACATAGTCGCGCCACGGCTTAAGGTTTCTTCGGCCCGCGCGAAGCCCGAGTATATCGATAATGACCTGATCGAAATCCTGCGCCGCGAAATCGAGCGGCACTTCGTAAATCGTATGCGCCGCATCGAAAGCCTCGATTACCGCCTCTTCGTCGACATTACAAAACAATGAGATTTTCTTTCGTGCATCTTTGTCTATATGTTGTTCGGTACGACAAATAAGAATATCCGGCATGATGCCGATTTTACGCAATTCCCCTACCGAATGCTGCGTCGGCTTGGTTTTGATTTCCCCTGCCTGGCGCAAATACGGTATCAGGGTAACATGAATGAACAATACGTTATTACGACCTTCCTGCAGCCGAAATTGCCGCAAAGCTTCCAAAAACGGGAGACTTTCGATGTCGCCCACGGTGCCGCCGATTTCGCATATGACCACATCGGTGCCCGGCGTTGCCGCGCTGCGGATGCTGTTGCATATTTCCGTGGTAACATGCGGAACGACCTGTACGGTGCCGCCCAGATAATCGCCGCGACGTTCTTTTTTAATGATCGCGTCGTAGATGCGGCCGGCAGTGTAATTGCTGTTTTTACTTGTGGTAACGCCGGTGAACCGTTCGTAATGCCCCAGGTCCAGATCGGTTTCGGCACCGTCGTCGGTAACGTACACTTCACCGTGCTGATACGGATTCATTGTACCCGGATCGACATTGAGATACGGATCGAATTTCTGATGCGCAACATTAAGACCGCGCGACTTGAGTAAAACGCCGACCGATGCGGCAGTGATGCCTTTACCCAGCGATGAAACGACTCCGCCTGTTACGAATATGTATTTGGGCATGCATTGCTCCGAAAGAAAAGGTTATGCTGCGCTCCATAATGATTTTCTGAAATTGATATCGCAATTGCCGGTTGTTGTCGAGCTCCGCCGTAACGTGCCGTGATTGTAGTCCTGAATGGCTTTTACGGTAAACCCGGTTTTTTCCAATGAATCCATTCCGCTGATGGCTGCCTGCGCCGCCTCGAGCGTTGTTATATATGGAATTCCCTGTACAACCGCTGCGCTGCGGATCGGTTTTGAATCGATTTGCGATTTGCGCCCCGAAACCACATTGATGATAAGGTCGATATCGTCGCCTTTGATCAGGTCTATGATATCGGGTTTGCCTTCGCCGATTTTGGGCACTTCCTTGGCATTGACGCCGTTGCTTCGAAGCACTTTGCAGGTGCCTTCGGAAGCACAGATCTTGAAGCCCATATCCGCCATTTTTTTCGCCATAAAAATGATATTGCGGCGCATGCTGTTCTTGACGCTGAGAAACACCGTGCCCGAGCGCGGTAAAATGTTTCCCGCCGCTTCCTGGGACTTGGCAAAGGCGAGTCCGAAGTCTTTGTCGATACCCATGACTTCGCCTGTCGATTTCATTTCGGGCCCCAAAACCGTGTCGGCACCGGGAAATTTATTAAACGGCAGCACGGATTCCTTGACCGCGAAATAATCGATCCTTTTTTCAATCGCTTCCGGTATTTCGTCGAGCTTGACGCCGGTCATGACCTTTGCCGCAATTTTCGCCCACGGTATTCCGATGGCTTTGGAAACGAACGGCACGGTACGGGACGCGCGCGGGTTCACTTCGATAATGTAAACGACGTCGTCTTTAATGGCGAACTGGATGTTGAGAAGCCCAACGACCTTGAGTTCCATAGCGATCGCAATGGTCTGGCGCCGTATTTCGTCGATAATGTCGTCGGACAGGGTATGCGGCGGAAGCACGCAGGCACTGTCGCCCGAATGTATGCCCGCTTCCTCGATATGTTCCATGATGCCGCAGATCATGGTGCGATACCCGTCGGACACCGCATCGACGTCGACTTCGATGGCTTCGGAAATGAATTTATCTATAAGCAATGGCCGGTTTTCGGCCACCGCCTGCGCCTCTTCGATGCAGGCCAGAAGTTCGGTTTCGTTGTAGACGATGTTCATGGCCCGGCCGCCCAAGACAAACGAGGGACGCATAAGCACCGGATACCCTATTTTTGCAGCCGCATCGCACGCTTCCTGCTTTGAGGTAACCATGGCGTTTGCCGCCTGATGCAAGCCGAGTTTCTTGACCATTTTGAAAAAGTCGCCGCGGTCGCCGGCACGTTCGAGCGACTCGACGCCGGTACCGATGATGGGCGCGCCCGCATCGTACAATTTGCGCGCCAGATTCAGCGGCGTTTGTCCGCCGAATTGCACGATGACGCCCGACGGTTTTTCTTTATCGATGATGTTCATGACGTCTTCGAAAGTCAACGGCTCGAAATACAGTTTGTCGGACGTGTCGTAATCCGTTGACACCGTTTCGGGATTGGAATTGACCATGATGGATTCGTAGCCGAGTTCCCGCAGGGCGTAGGAAGCCTGGCAACAGCAGTAATCGAATTCGATTCCCTGGCCGATTCTGTTGGGACCGCCGCCGAGGATGATGATTTTTTTCTTGTTTGTCGGCGTGCCTTCGTCTTCATCTTCGTAGGTGGAATAATAATACGGCGTGTATGCTTCGAATTCGGCCGCACAGGTGTCGACGAGCTTATAGGTGGAAACGACGCCGAGTTCCTTGCGTTTTTTGCGCATGGCAAGATCGTCGGACTTAAGCAGTTTGCCGATTTGCATATCGGAAAAGCCGTATTGCTTCGCCTTGCGTAATGCGAATTTCTGGTCTTGCGGGCTTTGCGCGAGCAACCCGGGAACCAGCGTTTTCTCGTATTCGACGATTTCGCGCATGTTTTCGGTGAACCAGGGATCGATGCCCGACGCGTCGAAAATTTCTTTTGAGGAAATACCCATGTCGAGCGCAAGCCGTACCAAAAAAATCCTGTCGCTGCGTTTGAGCGAAAGATTTGCAAGGACCTCTTCTTTTGTTTTTTCGGGTCGCGCCACTTTTTCAAAACCGTTTTTCCCGATTTCCAGGCCGCGTAAACCTTTTTGCAGCGCTTCTTTGAATGTCCGGCCTATTGCCATGGTTTCGCCGACGGATTTCATTTGGATTCCAAGCGACGGATCGGCATCCGGAAATTTTTCAAAGGCAAAACGCGGAATCTTGACAACCGTGTAATCGATGGTGGGTTCGAACGACGCCGGCGTGACGCGCGTGATGTCGTTTCTGATTTCGTCGAGCGTAAAACCGACCGATAATTTTGCCGCGAATTTTGCAATGGGAAACCCGGTCGCCTTTGACGCGAGCGCAGAGCTGCGGCTGACGCGCGGGTTCATTTCGATTACGACCATTCGTCCGTCTTTGGGATTGACCGCAAACTGGATATTGGATCCGCCGGTTTCGACCCCGATTTCCCGGATAATGGAAACCGATGCGTCGCGCATATACTGATATTGCCGGTCGGTCAATGTTTGTGCGGGCGCTACCGTTATGCTGTCGCCGGTGTGTATTCCCATGGGGTCGAGGTTTTCGATGGAGCAAATGATGACGACATTGTCGGCCTTGTCGCGCATGATTTCGAGTTCATACTCTTTCCAACCGATAACCGATTCCTCGATGAGGATTTCGTTGATGCGCGAGCAATTCAAACCGTATTCGGCAATGCGTTCGAAAGCGTCTTCGGTCATTGCGATGCCGCCGCCGGTTCCGCCCATGGTAAAACTAGGCCGGATGATGAGCGGGAAACCGATGTCTTTTGCGATTTTCCACGCTTCGTCCATATTGTAGGCAAATGCGCTCTTAGGCAAATCGAGGCCGATACGAAGCATTGCCTGTTTGAATTCGCTCCGGTTTTCGGCGCGTTTGATCGCATCGTAATTCGCGCCGATGAGCTGGACATTATACCGTTGCAGAACGCCGTTTTCGGCAAGTTCCATGGCGGTGTTGAGACCGGTTTGGCCTCCCATGGTGGGCAGCAGGGCATCGGGCCGTTCACGCGCAATGATTTTCTCGACGATTTCGGGTGTGATCGGCTCGATATACGTGCGGTTTGCCGTATTGGGATCGGTCATGATCGTTGCCGGGTTCGAATTTACAAGAACGACTTCGAAGCCCTCTTCACGCAACGCCTTGCATGCCTGAGTCCCGGAATAATCGAATTCGCAAGCTTGCCCTATGATAATCGGACCGCTTCCGATTATGAGAATTTTATGGATATCCGTCCGTTTTGGCATTTAATTTTTCTCCATCATATCAATGAACTGCTTGAATAAATATCCCGAATCGTGGGGACCGGGCGATGCTTCAGGGTGATATTGAACGCAGAAAATCTTTTTGTCCAAATCCGCAAGACCTTCGCAGGTATTGTCGTTAAGATTAAGCTGGGTCATTTTTATTCCGAGCGATTTGAGACTGTCCATGTCCACGCAGAAACCATGGTTTTGCGAGGTAATGGCGATGCCGCCGGTTTCCAGGTTTTTCACCGGATGATTGCCGCCGCGATGCCCGAATTTAAGCTTATACGTTTTTGCGCCTAAGGCAAGCGCGGAAAGTTGATGGCCGAGACAAATCCCGAAAATCGGCAGCGTACCGATGAGAGTTTTAATCGTTTCGACGGCATAGGTCACGGCTGCAGGATCGCCGGGGCCGTTACTGAGAAAAACGCCGTCGGGTTTATACGCCATGACCTCTTTTGCGGTCGTGGACGCGGGAACCACGGTAACTTTACATCCAAGAGACCTCAAAATCCGCAGAATATTGAATTTAATGCCGAAGTCGAATGCCACGACATGGAATTTGGCCGGTTTATCGGACTTCGGATCCCATTCATATGCTTTTTTACAGGTCACGTTTTTTACGATATCGACTCCGACCAAACCCACCCATGCTTTTGCCTTGTCGACAAGTTCGGCATTAGACGGCGCTTTTTCACCCGCCCAAATTATGCCTTTCATCGCACCGATAAGACGGGTATGTCTGGTGAGTTTGCGGGTATCGACACCGCTTACGCCGACGATATTGTTTTCCTTCAGATACGCGCCAATGCTTTTTTGCGAGCGGAAATTGGAAGGATACGGGCATGCTTCTTTCACTACGAATCCGGAGACCTGAATGCGGCCGGATTCGATGTCTCCGTCGTTTACCCCGTAATTGCCGATAAGCGGATAGGTCATGGTAACGATTTGCGAGCAGTAGGATGGATCGGTCAGTATTTCCTGATAGCCGGTAAGGCTGGTATTGAATACTACCTCTCCCAAACATTCGCCTGCGGCTCCAAAGCCTTCACCTTTAAAAACCGTTCCGTCTTCTAAAGCGAGTATGCCTTTCAAAATGTACCTCTTCTTTTATTATCAGCACAAACTTGTATAAAAAAAAAGACACCTACCCTTTTGTGGGTAAGTGTCTGATTAAAAAAAATCCGACTCTATGGCAAATCTTTCCTGGAGGCCAAACACCTCCATGAAGATTTGAAGAGAAAACACCCTGGCTACATTTTTTTATATTCGTGATATGCCGGGCTGTTTTCAGCATGTTCTAAATCCGAATGCCTTTCGCAAAAACCTGCATCATATCCTATATTTGGGACACCTTTGGGAGCGTCACCACTACATTTAGTGCCTTGCTTTTTAAACCTGCATCAAAATAATGTTTTGAAACCAAAGAGTCAAGCCATGAATGGAAACAAAATACTACGCTTATTCTATCCTAATATTTTTAATGATAATTTGCCTTCCTGCAAGGAAGGTATTACCCGGGTTTATGCACAATAAAAAAGAATAAAACAGAGTAAAAAACGCCTCCTAAAAGCAGAATAAACGGATTGAGCGTTTTTTTGACTCGTATCCAGAGCAGGACCGAGAGCGCGGACACGAATGCAAGGCCTGCGGAAACGAGGGTAATGCCGCGCAAATCCCAATGTGTAAAGAGCATCCCGAACGCGACCGGAAAGCAGCTTTGGAAAACCATTGCGCCCGTGATATTGCCCAATGCAAGCGTATCTTTTTTCTTGCCGATCCAGATGATGGAATTAAGCTTTTCGGGCATTTCGGTCGCTATGGGCGTGATGATAAGCGATAATATCAGCGGAGCGACCCCGACTGCGACGGACATGATTTCCACATATTTGATAAACAAATGCGCGCCCCAGACAAGAAGGGCAAGGCTTAAAAACACCTGCGCAAAAATAAAAAACCTGTTATTGGGCAATTTCAGAAATTTGGACAGATACAGCGTGTCGATTTTGCCGATTTCCTCCCCTTCCGCATTGACGGTTTGCCGCAGGTACAAGGCATAGGAAACAATCAAGGCAATCGCGATAAGGGATTTCAGAAGAATATTGTCGTGTACGAATGTAGAACCGATCCCTGCCATATAGAAAATAAGGAAAAACGTGAGATCGCGGGACATGCTTGCCCTGTTGACGGGCATGGTGAGCTCTCGTTTGCCAAGTAATGCGTACACGATGACCGCCAAACCGGTGATGAAAAACGCCAGTGTCCCCAGCATAAACGGCGCACCGGCAATCGCGCCGATGCCGATGGCGGCACCATGCCCGGTTTTGTTCCCGAAAAAAACCGCTATAATAGGAATGATGGTTTCCGGAAGCGCGGTCCCGACCGCGGCAAGAATGCTGCCCACGATTCCCTGATGCAAATTGAATGAATTTCCCACATGTTCGATTGCATTCACGAAAACGGCGCAACAGAATAAAATCAGCAAAAGACTTCCGGCAAGAAACGTTATATCGAATGCCATGGCAATTGTGTTCCTTTTAAGAAGGTGAAAGCGTGAAGAAAAAAGGCAACCATAATATAAATTGTAGCTATATGAACGCTTTGAAATATCCGATACCCGATTTTTTAAGCGACATAATGACGCCGAAGGAGTACAGCGGTTGGATCGTTGATAAAGCGTATGACGTGCATCATCGGGACATGCTGAGAAAATCGCCCTGGCTGATTAAAAACCCGTCACTCCGTTACGGTGCCGTCATCCACGAAGCCGTGATCGCCGGCAACGGCATCGATCCGTTTACTAAAGATCATTTACGGTTCGACCTGATCCATTCCTGGGATCCTCAACGGGCCAGCGGCGATACCGTATACCAAAAGCAATTTTATTCGATGCCGACCGTGGACCACATCGATCCCGAAGCACGGGAATTGGCATTGGAGATTTGCTCGTGGCAAATAAACGCCTGCAAAAGCCAGCAAAACCCTATGGAATTTGTAGAAATGTGCAGGAAGATCGTGGAATTCGAAAAGAATGCCTTCGACGGCACGCCTCAGCCCCTAACCCCTTCTCCATTTTATGGAGAAGGGGGAAAAGAAACAAGACCGATAGCGACAATGGCTGAGAGAAAACACGAGCAAGGAGAAATGAAAGATCCTCCGAAATATTTTCCGCCGGATTTTCTGGAAGGCATTATTACGCCGGCATTCTATAGAAAATGGCTTCATCATAAAGCCCATGTGATATATCATCAGGATAAACATCTCAACAAGCAATGGGCATTACGCGGGTCCGAAGCCTTTTACGAGCAACGGATTCATGAGGCGGTACTGCATGGAAAAACCGATCCGTTTACCGGCGATACATTGCAGTGGGAGCTCATCGGTTTATGGACCGATAAGAAAGACCCTATTGCCGTGGAAAAGAAATTCAGGCTCATGCCCACCGTCGACCATATCGACCCCAACGCGTGCGAATTGGCGTTTGAAATATGTTCGTGGTTGATAAACACCTGCAAATGGAATATGAACAGGCAGGAATTTATTGCGGTGTGCGGGAAGGTGTGTTTGAACCTTGATTCGCATGATCAACGGGATTCCCTCGATCGAATCACTCCATAGTATTTTATAAGAAGGCTTTTTAACTTCGTAAAAGGACTGCCATGCGCGCGTATATTTTCGATATGGACGGATTGCTTTTTGATACTGAGAAAGTGTACAAAGACATTTTCAATTCCGTTGCCGGGAAATGGAACCTCGAATTACCCGGCGGATACTACGACTCGTTCATCGGTATTCCCGACCGCGAATTCAAGATCGCCCTTGTCCGCGATTTCGGAAGCTCGCTTGACGTTGACCGGTTCTTTGTCGCGTTCAGGCGCGTTTACGACGCCGCAATCGCAAGCGGAACGCCGTATAAAAAAGGCTTTCCCGCGTTTTTCTTAAACGCAAAAGAACGAGGGATTAAAACAGCCATAGCAACGTCGTCGACACGCGACACGGTCCAAAAAACGTTCGGCGCGCTCGACCCTGCCGCGGTATTTGACGTCATTACCACTGCCGACGATATTACAAAAGGGAAACCCGATCCGCAGGTATACGAAATTACCGCACAAAAGCTCGATACGGACAAAGCGGACATACTCGTTTTTGAAGATTCCAATCAAGGCGTACTGGCTGGGGTATCGGCCGGTTTAAAGGTCGTGATGATTCCCGATTTGGTGCTACCCAACGAGTTTTCGAAGCAAAACGCGTGGAAGATTATCGGATCGATTGAGGATTTACATGAAGCGAATTCGAAAAGGACCTTTGGCCCTCCTCAACCCCTGACCCCTTCTCCAATTCATGGAGGGGAAGCAATATGAATCTACGAGCGCCTGCGGCAGGCCTCATTCACGCCCCTTTGTAACGACACATTGTCTCCGACTTCTTATTCTTTATCTTTTTTGGCAAAGACGAGGCTTAGTCTCGTGCTCATGCCGGCCATTCCGGTAAAGAAAGCGACCACAGTCCATACATTGCTTTTTGATATATGACTTGCAGTAACCAGTAGGAGGCCTGCAACCATGTTAAACAAACCCCACCACACATTCAGAATCGGCGGCGACAATCCCTTTCCGTGCGGCTTTGCAAAAGGCGTGGGAAATTTGTTTCCCGATATTCCCTGTACGAAATGCGGAATCGCATTGGTCAAAAAAGCTCCGGCAAAAAGGCATTCGACGTAATTGTAAAAATGCATCGCATTCTCCTTAGACAATCAACCGAGATCGGACTCGCTTTGGTCCGTTACCGTTTTTTACGACCGATATGCAATACGGCCCCGGCCGGATACGGACTGGCGAACATAAAAATACATCGCAAGCGGCAATATCCGAATTTATTTTAATTCCATGGCCGTACCCCTTCTACAAAAAAGAAATACTATACATATAGTATTCTTCGCGTCGATTTTTCTTATAACCCAAATTACCGGACTCCTTTTAAGCCTCGTGATTTGCTTTATACTGAAAGATTTTACCTGGGGATTTTTGCGAATGGCGCTGGAAAACTCGTTTATGCTCGGGCTTGCTCTGGTAGGCAGCTGCACCATAGCCCAGCGTTTTGCGTTACAGATGAAACCCGTTTACATTGCGCTTATTTCGTTTTCCCTGTTACTAGGCAGTTGCATAATAAGCTTTTTCATCGTGTTTTTTTCGGAACCGACGGTGTTTATATATTACGATCGCGGGGCCGAGGCGTTCTTGTTTGTTAATTTTTTGTTCATTGTCGCGTTGTATATCATTGGTTCGGGTTCGATCATGTACCGGGAAATAATGGTTGAGAAGGAAAAGGCGATCGGCACCGAGCGGTTCCTTAAAAACCAGATGGAAATGAAATTGCTTTCGTCCCGGATAAACCCGCATTTTCTATTTAATACGCTCAATATGATACTCAATTTATTAAAGCAGCCTGAAAAAGCGGAAACCGCCATTTTGAACCTTTCGGACCTGCTTCGGGAAAATCTGGAACATTCCAACAAGCTCAGTATTCCGGTTGCGCAGGAAATAGAGAATGCGGAAAAATACCTGGAAATACAGAAATTGCGCTTTGCGGAGAGGCTTGTGTACGACATCAAACTCGACGCACAATTCCCCATTCCGCCCCTGATCGTTCAGCCGCTGGTCGAAAATTGCATAAAACATAATATTCAAAACGGTCCCCCATTGACCATCGAAATCCGGGTTTTTACGGACGACGACCGCAATTGCATATCGATAATCGATTCCAATAAGGGCGTACTGCCGTCTATGCTGAACCTCGGGCAGGGATTGACCATTACGAAAAAACGGGTTGAAAACAGCAACGGAACGTTCGTGATACAAAACGGCGGCATAGAAATATCTTTTAAAAACGCCGCCTCGTTGGAGCAACAATGAGGATCGACAAGTGATTACCGCCATTATTGCGGACGACGAAACTCCGAGCCGCGAACGGTTGCGCGAGCTTTTGTCCCGATTCAATACGTTCGAGATCATCGGTGAAGCCCATGACGGCAACGAGGCCTTACAATTAATAATCACTCATAAACCGGCAGTTGCATTTCTCGATATCAATATGCCGGGAATGTCGGTTTTCCAATCCATACCGTCCCTGCAAAATCCGCCGCTTGTCGTTTTTCAAACCGCCTATTCCGAACACGCTGCCGACGCATTTGAAATAAACGCCTTGGATTATCTGCTGAAGCCGATACGGTTCGAACGCCTTGAAAAAGCGGTCGCTAAAATTATTGACAAACAAGCCGCATTGAACAAAGGCAAGCAGGCACCTGAAGAGATATCGGCAAAACCGGCAGATCACGTGTCAATTAGCATTGGCGGGAAAACCAGGTTGATTCCGGTTAAAGACATCATCAGGATTTCCATGGAAGACGGTTTCTGTTATATCCATACGTTGCAGGAAAAATTGATTTCGGATAGGTATCTGAACTTTTACGAGGAAAAGCTCGGTGCCGCGCACTTTTTCAGGACAAGCAGAACCGATATTATCAATTTGAACCACATTTCCGTTATTCACAAAGAATTTCAGGGCATGTATGCCGTAGAATTGAACAACGGCACGCATATCGACGTATCCAGAAGAAAAGCGCAACAGTTGAGAAAGATAGTTGATTTTTAATATACTCCCGCATAAATCAATATTATAAGGCGATGACTGGTCCGATCGCCCCTGCCGATTCTTTGTCAA
This sequence comes from Fibrobacteria bacterium, assembly GCA_037447435.1. Lineage (GTDB taxonomy): Bacteria > Fibrobacterota > Chitinivibrionia > Chitinivibrionales > FEN-1185 > FEN-1185. The sequence goes on along the minus strand of JBBIGR010000010.1, from coordinate 6,066 downwards.
TCGCTTTACTCATAGAACATGAGGTTTGCAGGACTTCTTGGGTAGGATTTAATAATTATCCCTTCACGGCAATCGTATTTAACGGAACACCTGCGGCACATTTGTATGGAGACAGTGTAAAATAAAACGTCGCGCCCTTGCCGTTTTCCCCCTCGGCCCAAATACGCCCACCGTGGCGTCGTATTATTCTATTGACAATTGCAAGTCCGATTCCCGTTCCGGGAAACTGGCTTTCGGAATGCAGGCGCTGAAAGGGCGCAAAAAGCCTGTGCACCTGGGACATGTCAAAACCTGAGCCGTTGTCGCGCACGTAACACACGGTTTCGCCGTCTTGCTCCATTACCCCGAGCTCTATTTTAGCGCAATCAGATCGGCTTGAATATTTCCAGGCATTGCCGATAAGGTTGGAGAGAGCAATACGCAGCAAGCGCAAATCACCGGTTGCTTTGAGGTTTTGTGTAATGATAACATCGACTTTTCTCGTATGGTCCGTCAAGCGAAGCTCGTTTACAACGGCGCCGGCCAAGCCGCTTATGTCGATTTCCTGCAGGTTCATTTCCTGGTGCGATATTTTTGCCAAACTCAACATATCGTCAATAAGTTCGCTCATTCTGTCTGCGCCTGCGTTTATTCTTTGCAGAAATTCCCTGCCTTCGGCATCAAATTGTTCCGAGTAGTCCTTCGCTAAAATACTGCTAAAGCCCTTTATTGCACGGAGCGGGGTTCTTAAATCGTGTGAAATAGAGTAGGAGAAGGATTCGAGTTCTTTGTTAGCGGAAGCAAGCTCATCTACATATTGTCGCACCTCATCTTCGGCCCTTTTCTGTTCAGTAATATCGGTGATCGCCACGCGAAATCCGGAGCACCTGTTTTCCCCTGTATAAACGCTGATCGTTTGCAATTGCCCCCAAAAGAAATCATCCCCGTGTTTGAAACGGATCACCGTTGAATTCGTCCCGCCCGGTTTGACGTTTCGAAGATAAATGTGGCAGGAATCACGGTCCATCCCTATTGCAAAAACCGGTAGAATCTTTCCAAGCAGATCCGTGCGTACGCATCCGAAAACGGATACTGCTGCACGATTTACTTTTTCGATACGGAAATTCTCGTCCAATGTCAGATAGGCCACCGGGGCATTTTCATAAAGCTCTGCATAGTCATCGCGCGCTTGCGTAAATTGCCTTTGGGATTCTAAAAGGTCCTCATTGATAATCTCCAGCTCCGCTTGATGCTGCTGCAAATCGTAAACTAACTCTTGTACTTCCTCCGCGGTCATTTGTTTAACTTCGGTCCGCGTTGCACCCAAGCGTTCATGCGCGCGGCGACGAAGGTCCTGCGGAAGCGGAGCCAGATTATCGGGATTTTCCGTCTTCTCCATTCAAGCCTTCTCTCGTTATATATTATCAACTTTCATCGGATCTTTTACGCTTGCCTCACTTCAAAGGCCAGCAATATCAATCCCGGCTGATCCTTTGCACGCTTGAGGCGTCTGGCATTCAATATGAACTTTTTAACTCCGATCGAAGGGAAGTCGTGCGCAACCTGAAAATCGGTTATGGTAGCGTCGCTTGGCAGAATTTCCCCCAATAACTTACGAAGGGCGGGAATGTTCCATTGCCGGTTTCCAAGGTCGAAAATCAATTTCCCAATTGTTTCCTTGGGTGTCGTTTGGAATGTTCCATAGAAGGAATCATTGGCCATATATATCTCCATTTTGCCGTCCAAAACCAACAGGGGTTCGCGCATCGTCTGGACCACGCTCTCAAAATCCTGCATTGCCTGTACGAAATGTTCCGCTTCTTTGATCCGCGTAATGTCCGTAAAGGTGATAACTACACCGCCTATTACATCTTCAGCAGTGCGATAAGGTAAAATCCGCATTAGAAAGCACGTGCCGTCCTGCGTTAACAGTTCCTTTTCCTTACGTATCAGAGTGTCAAGTACTTCCCGACAATCATCGATGAAATTATTGTAGGATACTCGAATCGAAAGCTCGCCGATCGGACGGCCGACGTCGGACTCTCTGAGACTGATCAGGCCTCTGGTCTTTTCGGTGTAACGCTTCACCCTCATTTGTTGGTCCAGAAAAATCACCGCGATATCGATACTATTCAAGAGGTTCTTCATGTCGTCACGAGCGAGTCCCAATGCCTGTACTTTTGCGCCCAGCTCGTTGTTGACCGTAGTCAGTTCCTCATTGAGTGATTCCATTTCCTCTTTGGAGCTCTGCAATTCTTCATTGGTCGACTGGAGTTCTTCATTCGAGCTTTGCAACTCTTCGTTGGTCGATTGCAGTTCTTCGATAGTCGATTGGTGGGATTCCTTGAGATACTGCAGCTCCCTATCGAGTTCCTCGATGTGCTCGGGGGGCGGGGAATTCTCTCCAGGTTCCTTTTGATTGGAATCGATAGTGGTTGCAAGATCATCCTTTGCAGGCGAAATCGAAACTAAAAGTAGACCGCGCAATGGTTCGGGTTCCTTGATCGGGCTTACGCAAATATTGACCGATGTGTATTCCCCATTAGTCTTTACATTGAGATCCTTTCGGAAAACTTCCTGATCTTGCGCCACTGCCTGGTGTATGGCGGACGATAAAGGAAGGCGAAGCCCCTCCCGGGCCATTTCCATAATGTCATTTCGCGGCTGCTGCTGCTCGGGCTCCAGGTAGATACCGCTGCGGCCATGAATGTAAATAATAAAACCTTGCCGGTCGATCACGATGCTTACCGGCGCAAAACGCTTTATGAGGAACCGTTCGATGAGGTGGTTGGTTTGGGGCTGTTTGAGCAAATTTTTAGTTTCCAAAATCGGAGGAATTGCCCGATCGATTATGCTCGGCTTGGCAGGCAAATGCGGCAGTTCGGTGGGAACTTCTCTGCGTCGATAAATTTTCCACTTAGCATCGACAATTTCAAAAAGTTCGTTTGTCGGCCCCACGCTTTCCGATGAACCTAGAAATAAGATCCCGCCCGGATTCAATGCAAAATGAAAAACCGGAAGCAATTGCTGTTGCAGGTCGGATTGCAGGTAGATTAAAACATTTCGGCATATCAAAAGGTCGATTTTAGTGAACGGCGGATCGCTGAGCACATTCTGCGGCGCAAAAACCAACGTGTCGCGAATATCTTTACGTACAATAAAGGAATCCTCGCCCTCTCGAACGAAAAATCGATCCAGGCGTTCTGGCGCGATGTCGATGGCAATACTGGATGGATAGGCGCCGTGGCGCGCCCGCAGAATCGCCTGATCGTCAAGATCCGTCCCGAATATTTTCACCGTAACCATTTTGTTCATCGCAGAGATGCATTCATTGAGGATAATAGCGATACTGAATGCTTCTTCGCCGGTAGCGCAGCCGGGTATCCAGACCCGCAGATCATGATTGTCGAGCCGGGATTTGATCAGATCGGGCAACACTTTATCGTGCAGAACGGCAAACGCTTCGGGGTCGCGAAAGAACCTGGTAACGCTGATGAGCAACTCCGAAAAAAGCATTTGCGCTTCTTGACGGTTCTCGTGAAGGTATTGAAGATACTCCTTCGGGTGCTTCAGGTCGTTTATTCCCATGCGACGTTCAATTCTTCGCCGGATAGTACTTTGCTTATAGGAAGAAAAATCGTGGCCGACCCTTTTGCGCAAAAGCTTGAGAATCTCGGTAAAATCCTCCTCAAGAAAGTCGGATGTCGTATTCTGTCCGGAAGTTGTACCGCTCAAATAGGTTCCGTTTACAAAATTGATAAGACGCTCGGGCATCTTTTCGGGTGGGACGACAAAGTCAACCATGTCCGTATTGCGCGCATTCTCCGGCATGCTTTGATATTTCGCCGACGATGGCTCTTGCGCTATGACTATGCCGCCCTGTGCCTTGATTTCCTTTATCCCCAATGTACCGTCGGAACCCGTTCCGGAAAGGATAACGCCTATCGCACGTTCGTGCAAATCCATGGCCAGCGAGCGGAAAAATATGTCGATCGGTAGATTGAGCGATCTGGTTTTTTCAACTTCCACTAACTGAAGAATACCGGCGCGTATTATAAGGTTACTCCCCGACCCTAATACGTAGACGTGATCAGGTTTAACCGTTGTCCCGTCTTCGATTTGCAGAAACGGCATATTTGTCTCTCTTGCCAATAACTCGGGAAGAAGACTTTCATGTCCGGGCAGTTGGTGGGTTACGACCACAAAGGCTATACCGCTTTGAGAGGGCATGGCATGGAAAAATGACTGCAATGCCTCGAGGCCCCCGGCTGATGCTCCTATTCCAACCACGGGAAAGGAATTAATGCCGGGGGACGATGTATCTGTTGTTGATTGATCGTTCAATTTGACGGAAGAGTCTTTATATTTGCCGACGTTCTCTTTGTCCACGGTGAGCTCCCGATTATATGCATATGAAATTGCTTTTGTCGTTTTAAATCCGAACCGGTTAAGCCACCGGGTTAAAGTTAAAATAGTCTTTCGGAGTCATCATTCCAAGCGCCGAATGGGGTTTCGAGTTAACTAAGATAAATAAACAAGCAATGAAAAATTTACTGAGTATTACATCGGGAAGCGAACCAATGATCGATGGGATCCGTGAGAATTTTGAAGCGATTGGCGAAGGCGACATTTTAACTCGGGCAAAAGTGACGGCGAACAGCGGATTTCATTGCGAAGCGAACACAAAAGCAAAGCCGCTAATCGGCAGGGCTTTTCGCTACAACTCCGGGCCTGTTTAGAACATGCGTATAGATCATCGTCGTAGACACATCCGAATGTCCCAACAGTTCCTGCACGGTCCGTATGTCTGCACCGTTGAGCAGCATTTGGGTTGCAAACGAATGGCGCAGCGTATGACAGCTTACGCGCTTGGTAATACCGGCATTAAACGCCGCTTCTTTGATTCGTCGTTGCAGCACGTTTGGATCAAGATGATGACGTCTAATCTGCCTTGTATGAGGATCGACGGATAGCCTTTGTGAAGGAAAAACATATTGCCAAATCCATTCCTTGCCGGCACTAGGGTTCTTTCTTTCAAATGCAGGCCACAAATATACGCCTGCGGCATCATGTCTTTTGTCATCATCGAAAATTAATCGTGTAGATTTCAATTGGTTCATCATTGGTTCAACATAACTTTGCGGAAGCATTGTTACCCGGTCCTTAGCACCCTTTCCGTCCCGAACAATAATTTGGCCTGCTTCAAAATCAATGTCTTTGATACGCAGCCGAACACATTCCATGACCCGCAATCCGCTCCCCCACATAATTCCGGCCATTAGCTTATACACATCGTCCAGATTATCAATCAAGTTATTTATCTCGGATTTCGTCAAAACGGTTGGAACGATAACCGGCTTTTTTGCACGCGCGAAGCCGCTAAAATCACCGGGGTCCTTTTTAAGTACCTGAGTATAAAGAAAGACAATAGCATTAAGAGCTTGATTTTGCGTTGATGAAGAAACATTTCGGTTTGTTGCGAGAAAATCGAGATATTTGGCTATATATGATGAATCAAGGGATATTGGATCTTTGAAACCGTTAAATGATAAAAACCTTTCAATCCAACCAACGTATGCTTCTTCGGTACGTATAGAAAAATGTCGGACTCGAATTTCAGAAATGACCAGATCTATAAGCTTGCCATGGAATTTTTTAAGCTCGTTTGGATTATCAACGGAATCTTTAAATTTAACCTTTTGTCGGAATCCGGATTGGTATAGATTGATCTTTAAGACGTTCTTATATAATATGATAAGACTATGGCGCGCCTGATCGACTTGCCAATTCTTAATATCATTTTCTTTTTCAAGCTCCGACAAATAAGCGTTAACCATTTGCGATGAAGCTTGCTCCAATGGTACGCCGTTTAAAAACCTTTGAAACCGCTTTCCCCATACCACATAGAACTTGCCTTTTTCGACTGGAATACCTAATTTATTTAAGGTATCATTATACTCTGACCAGAAAGCATTTATATTGTCAGCAATCATAAAAGCTCACCTTAAACGACATATTGGATATTTTTTCAAATATAAATATCAGTATTTTTCTTTGCAAATTAATTTTTAAAACACGTTTGATAAC
>JBBIGR010000009.1:0-144874 GCA_037447435.1 Fibrobacteria bacterium | reverse complement strand
TGTACCATGCCGGATCAAACGATAATGGGGTGCCGAATGGGCAAGAATAGGCAATGAAGCGGAAGCACAAGCGGAGATGTGCCTATGCAAGACCCATTAGCACTAGTTAACCATGAATATTCTGGAGGGAGCAGAATAGTCCATAATTATGAAAATTTAAATATTAAAGAACGCTTCCAAATATTCCTTGATCGCATTGAAAATATTGTTAATTCGAAGAATCCTAATGATAAAATATGGCAACTATGGGAATTGCATTCGCAATTGTATTCTGATGATAAACTTCTGAAATATTTGCTTAAAAACATCCCAGGCTATTTCACTTTTCATGCGATTATTAATGATAAACGGTTTGGAGCATTTTTAAGTTTTTTACAAAATGGTAGTCAGGCATATTGTTATAATCATTCTAATTGCGCACCTAAAAAATGGATCAATCGAATTTCCGAAATCCCCGAAATGATTGATTATATTAATCTTTGGCTTTATGCAGCTCATGCAATCGCAAACAAATATCTCGGATATAATTTTGAAGAATTTGAGGTAAATAAATTTGCAATAAAACAACAGGAGCCCAACAAAAGTGAAAACAAAGAAAAAATAAAAGAAAAAAAACATGGCCCTGGTAAACTATATAAAAGTTACCGCCATTTATATCGAGAAATTTTCAGTATAGGCGAAAAGGGAGAAATAAAGCGGTTTGAAGAAAAGCGGTTTAGGTCTTGGCAAAGAGAAATTATACAAATATATTTGGAAAAGGGAATATACCCGGGAAGAGGGAATAGTCTTTTTGTAGGAAACAATATCAAAGCAGGACTTAAAAGAATAACTAGAGGGTCTCCACTCGAAAAATAACCAAAAAACAACCACAAAACGAATTTTGTTATGCCCTGGTTCTCCTATGAGAATTGGGGCTTTTTGTTTTCAGATAAAAATATTGACAAGCGCATTTTTAATCCTTGCCCTATATTTTTCAGTACTTTTGTAGGAATAAGAACAAAATATTTCTTGGAGGAAAAATGGATTATCGTTTGGAACTTCTTCGTCTAAAACTTGATCGACGAATGGTAGCTAATGAAATTGGACTTACTTATAGTCAGTTAAGTTCTCGTATCTCTGGTTTTGTTCCTTGGGGCGCCGAGGAAAAACGTTTATGCGAGGTAATTGACAGAGAACGGGCACGCGTTGAGAAAAGCGAAGTAGCCTTGCATGAAAACGCAGGGTTCCATTGTCATGGTAACAATTAGACAGAATCAATCACACATAAGTAATAAGGTGTATTTCCGCACGATTACCATGACAAATCCGGTCAAAGTGCATTTATGATTGTCTTAGATACTTTAAAAATCGGAACTCGTGATTATACTTTAGAGCCACATCCGAATTTGGACATCAATTCAACATCTAGTGCCCAAACAGGCGAGATTAAAAACGAAGGATTTATCGGTATGAAAACAGACGGAAGCGAACTATTTGGAAAAAGCGCAAAAATACGTGGCCAGATTGAAGAATTCGCATGGTCTGACATTAGGAACGGATATTTGTGGATTACTTTTTCCCCTTCCTCAATAAAAAGTAAAAAAGTCCACAACATGGAAACTGTAGATGTAAATGACTTTAAAAATATTTGTGAAAGACTTGAATCGCTTTTGAAAGAATCAGGTGTAAACGTGTCTGTCAACGATTGTTCCCTATTGCGTATCGATGTTGCGCGGGATCGAAAAACATGTTTTCCGTTTCAAAAGTATTTCCCTGCATTTCACTCAATGGGTTTCATGCGAGGAAATAATCGGGATTATCCGACAAGTTATTACAATGGAAACAAACAATGGACAACATGCTTTTATGATAAATTGGAGGCTTGTAAAGTGAAGGGAATGCCAATACCGCCTATATATCAAGGGGCAAGCAACGTTATGCGGTGTGAGTATCGCATGTCGAACCGAAAAAAGATTGAAAAGGTTACCTCAGTGGCAAATATAAGTGACCTAATTAATAAGTTTGATGTATTGGAAAACGTTTTCAATAGACATGTCCAGAGAGTTTTAAATTTCAATGAAAGGGCGACAATAAAAAGTCCTATTGAAACGGGTTTGGGAGTTGAACTCGAAAAGCTGAGAGCGCTGAAAAAACAAGGTTGCCGAAATATTGTCAGTGACTACCTATACATGAGCGGTTTTGAAAATACTCAGAAAATCTTTGGTGGGCTTGACAGCTTCCTAAAAACCATGGTTGAAGAATCTTTGCTGTCGCGTCAAAACGCTTACCAATGGAAAAAGAAAGTTTTAGACCTATCGCAAATTATTGGACGGCTTGAACCTGATTCTTTGCCCGGATTGATTTGTGAACTTTTAGACCAATTCTTGAAAGAAGCATGAAAAGCCCCCCCCCAAGATTGGAATTGAATGCAAAAAGTAGAAAGTGCCAGAAAAAAACAGGCGATAATTGCTGTTCACTTTTAACAAATATGGAAGGAAAAACAAAATGATTTTAGTGCTTTTTCAATTGGCACATTTTGAATTGTGAAATTTTAGTAATAAAAAACTAAACTTTAAATTCCTTGGTTTTATGCAATTAAATTGTTTTAAAAATTAAGGACTTAGAATTAACGGAGTTACTGACATATTGAAAATTGCATAAAATGCACATTTACAAAAGATGTATTTCTGCACCCCCACCAAAGGATTTGAGAAATTTAATAGAAAGGGAAAATATGAGTATCTTGAATGAAAGTAAAGAGCGATCAACAAACAAAGGAATTCATGACAGTGACAATTCAAATGAGGCTATTTATGGAAAGGAACCATTTAACCCATTGGCAGAGGAACCCGAATACTTGACCGGCAAACAGCTTGCAGGGAAATTGAATGTGTCAATCAAGGCCGTCGTGAAATGGACGGCGGCCCATCGCCTGCCAGGTGCCTATAAAATTGGCCGGGTATGGCGTTATCAATGGCGTGAAATCGAAAAGAAACTACTTTCGGGAAGCCTGCTTTTTGACAAGAGATAGTTATTAATAGCACGTTGGGGTATTTTGTGGTATATTATAAACGTCATATCCGGTATTCATTGCGAAAGGAATCAATGTAATGAATTACCGGAAAGGTGAGCCGGGAATCCGGCCTATCGGTGAAAATAAATGGCGTGTCGTTTGCCGGATCCGTATGAACGGAGAAATTATACACCGGCAAGAGACAATCCAGGGCACCAAAGAACAAGCGCGGGAATTGCTCGCACGTTTCAAACGAGAATCCCGTGATGGTGCTGCCAAATGTTCTTTGACATCGCTGAAAACCTTTGACGAAGTGCTTTTGATTTATCGGGAAAAACGGAACAAGGTACATACTCGTGACGTGTGCCAGCTTAATAGGCTTTCAAATGATCTTGGAAAGGTGCCTTTAAATGCCTTCCCGGATCGGTTCGAAACGTACATGCGGCTCTTCAAGAATACTCCTTTGGTAAAGTATAAGGATACCAAGCAAAAGGGTCGACTTCCAAGTAACGCGGCTTCAAATAGAATCATCGAATACGTCCGGGCGGCTTTCAATGTGGCTTTGGCACTTGGATTACTCAAAGAGAACCCAATCACCAAGGCACGTTTTCCAAAGGCAAAGGAAAGCCCGCGAGACCGCTATTTGAACGAGGATGAACGCGCGCGACTTCTCAATGTCATTGAAGCAAAGAGGCCGTACCTCTTGCCCTTTGTTCGGTATTCCCTGCTTGTGCCTTGCCGGAAGAGCGAACTTGTAAGCCTTCCAAGGGAAGCGTATAATGCTTTCACAAATACAATCTACGTGCCAAAAAGCAAGGCCGGGATACCGATTTACAAACCCGTGCCGGAAGAATTGAAGGAATATTTTCAAGGAATTCCGACCGGCTGCCCGTGGTTGTTTTATCGGCAGGAGAAAGACGGTTTTCATTCTCTGGGAGATTTTAAGAATGCTTGGAAATCTTGTCTTGAGGACGCGGGGCTTCAAAATGTCCGTGTCCACGATTTAAGGCACGTCGCAGCAAGCGACTTGTGCGCACTTGGAAATAGTGAGCGGGCCATTATGGACATTGCCGGATGGAAAACGCCAATGCTTTCCACGTACTGGCATAAAAACAGTTTGAAAAGCGCGCAAAGTATCAAATTTTCCCGTAAGTGTGATAGTGCTGTGATAGTGTCAAATGTTGCGGCGGTATAAAAATGTCGAAATTTGCACAATTAAGCAGTTTTTTTGATTGAAGCGTCCGTCTTCGAACCAGACGGTTGGGAGTTCGAGTCTCTCAGGGCGCACCACTTTCTCCATGACTTCGACATAGCCCCCATTTTTTCATATATCTCCATAACGTTGTCCTATCGATCCCCAGCGATTTGGCAGTCTCAAAACGGTTATTGCGATACAGGAGAAGCGCCTCGGCGAGCTTATCTTTTGTCAAACTATTTTTTTTGTAAATTTGTCCTTGAACAACCGCCCCGGCTCCATATGCCGGCAAACACGACGTCGACCGCAATTCAACGTGTCTGATTTCAAGAGGTAAATCGAATATGCCTATTTCGGATCCTTGGCACGTAACAAAAGCGTGTTCTACGGCATTTTCAAGCTCGCGGATATTCCCGGGCCAGCAATAATCCATCATGGTGATGGCCGCTTGGGAGTCCAAGGTTTTGATTTGTTTCCCGGTTTGAGCGACATACTTGTCGATAAAATGATTAATTAGAATACCGATATCGTCTTTTCGTTCACGAAGCGGCGGCAGATGAACCGGAAACACTTTAAGACGGTAATACAAATCTTCCCGAAAATCACCGGTACGGACAAGAGCCCGAAGATCTCTGTTTGTCGCCGTAATAATTCGAACATCGGCCTTCCGGGTCACACTTTCGCCAACTCGCTCGAATTCCCGTTCCTGCAAAAAACGTAACAATTTCACCTGAATGTAGGGCGAAATATCGCCGATTTCATCGAGAAATAGGGTTCCCCCGTCGGCAGACTCGAACCTGCCTACTTTGTCTTTAATCGCTCCGGTAAAGGCCCCTTTTACATGCCCGAATAATTCGCTTTCCAAAAGAGATTCGGGAAGCGCCGAACAATTCACCTTGACCATGGGGCCGGCGTTTTTGGCGCTTCGTTCGTGAATGCAACGCGCCGCAAGTTCCTTTCCAGTCCCTGTTTCCCCGGAAATGAGTATCGTGGCATTAGATGCCGCAGCCAAATCGATCAATTCAAAGACATCCTGCATGGCCTTGCTTTTTCCAACCAGCAAATGATGCTTTCCGCTGGAAAGCTTCACCTGCTCTTCCAATGCAGCGTTTTTGCGCTGTTCCTGTTTTAAAGCAGTAATATCGGTGAGCGTTTCCACTCCGCCTATTACAGCTCCGCTTTCATCGTACATGGCACGCCCGTTTTTTAAAATTGGCAAAACCGCGCCGTCTTTTCGTTTCAATTGGCATTCCATATTACTGAGTTCCTGTTGAAGCATTAAGCCGCATTCTTTCATTGAACCACAAGCACACATCATGATGTCCTGGCATTTTTTTCCAATAATATTTTCCGATAAAAAGCCGGACATTTTTTCGAGTCCCTTATTGCAATACCTGATAATGCCTGATGTGTCTACAATGAATACCGCTTCGGCCATTGTTTGCAATATCGTTTCAAAGCATTCCTTTTTAACCGACCTATTTTCATCAAAGCAAAACATGCATTCTCCTGAAATATTTATGTTGCAAATAACATTGGTGTTGCATGCAACGTAATTAAGATAGCATATGCAACATAAAAACAACAATTATTCATTAAGAAAGATTTTTGTAAATTATTCAAATTGCTTTAAAAGTGTTATTTTTTTATTTATTAACATTCTTTTTTTAAAATTTAATATAAAATGCCAAAATTAATATCATTGGCATAATCATTGCGTTATTATCTGCTAAAGGGTAAGTAAAATCAAAATAGGAGGCAATTTATGGCACTTGAAACTAATGATGCAACATTCAAGCAAGATGTTCTGGATTCTGAAATACCGGTTTTGGTTGATTTCTGGGCACCTTGGTGCGGTCCCTGCCGTATTGCCGGTCCTATTGTTGATCAGGTCAGTATCAAAGCCATTGGCAAAGCAAAAGTTTATAAGTTAAATGTCGATGAAAGCCCTAATACTGCCAGCCAGTTTTCAATAAATGCAATCCCAACCGTGGTTGTATTTAAAAACGGCAAAGTAGAAAACACCTTTGTTGGTGTACAACAGGAACAAGTCTACCTTAATGCGTTGAATGTGAATTAGTCTTGTTCCATTTCATGCCCTCCAAGCACTTTGGGGGGCTTGTTTCAACAATGTTTAAAATAAGAGGATTTCATGAAAACAAATGAATCAGTGGCAGACCGATTAATTCGGATTTCTTTAGGAATTTTATTGGGATTATTGGTGATTTTTAAAATCGTGACCGGTTTTCTCGCCATTGTATTTCTCATTGCTTCAGGATTAGCGCTTATTACCGGACTCGTTGGATTTTGTGCGATATATGCCATGTTCGGTTTATCAACTTGCAAAGTTTCTGCAGATAAAACCATTTAAGGATAAATAATGAAAAAAATTCTCGTTGTTGGCGGAGTGGCCGGCGGCGCAAGCTTTGCGGCCAGAATGCGGAGATTGGATGAATCGGCTCAAATAATAATTTTCGAAAAAGGCGACTATATTTCTTATGCAAATTGTGGGCTTCCCTATTTTATCGGAGGAGCCATAAAAGACCGTGAAAACCTTATCATTCAAACCCCGCAAAAATTCAAACAGCGCTTTGATATCGATGTTCGAATCCGCTCGGAAGTCACAGGAGTTGATGTGGCAGCTAAAACCATAACGGTCAAAACCGACTCGTCTATTATCGAGGAAAATTTTGATTTTTTGGTCCTATCGCCCGGATGCAAACCTATCCGTCCGCAGATTCAAGGAATGGACTCCCCAAAAGTCCATACGCTTCGAACAATTCCCGACACCGATGCCATAAAAGCGATAGTTGACAAAGGCGATGCAAAACGGGCCGTGGTCATCGGCGGCGGATTTATCGGATTGGAAATGGCGGAAAGTTTGCGACAACGGGGGCTCGACGTTACCATAATAGAATTGCTCGATCAGGTATTTGCGCCTGCCGACAAAGAAATGGCCGCGAGCCTTCATCAGCATCTAACCATGAACGGTGTCCGTTTACTGCTCGGCAACGGAGTGAAAAAGATCCTTGACGATACTGTCGGTCCGGCACTGGTGGAACTGGATAACGGCACAAGCGTTGCGGCGGATATCGTAATTCTTGCAATCGGAGTAAGCCCGGATACCGCGTTTCTAAAATCTTCTGGAATTGCATTGTCGGAACGAGGCGCTATAATTGTTAATAACCGGATGCAAACAAATGTGCCTACCGTTTTCGCTGCAGGAGACGCCGTAGAGGTAACCGACTTTATAGGCCGAAATAAAGTTCTTATACCTTTGGCAGGCCCGGCAAACCGTCAAGGAAGAATAGTTGCCGACAATATTGCGGGTTTCGATTCCGAGTACAAAAATACGCAGGGCACCGCAGTCTGTAAAATTTTCGACCTTACCGCGGCAGTATCCGGGTTGAATGAAAAAAATGCAAAACGATTAAAAATCCCTTACCTTAAATCATATACTCATTCGACAAGCCATGCCTCATATTATCCCGGGGCCTTTCCTCTTTCAATCAAGCTTTTATTTGCTCCGGATACGGGGAAACTTTTAGGAGCCCAGGCAATAGGCAAAGACGGTATCGATAAACGGATAGACGTATTTGCAACGGCAATTCGACACGGGCTGACGGTGAATGATCTTGGCGAGTTGGAACTTGCCTATGCACCGCCGTACGGAAGTGCAAAAGATCCGGTCAATATCGCGGGGTTTGTCGGCCAAAATATTCTTTCAAAAAAAATGCCTGTTTTTTACGGGGAAGACATTGCCGGCTTGGACCGTTCCAAATGTCAATTGCTCGACGTTCGGACGCAAGACGAACATGAACAGGGTTCGATTCCCGGCAGCATACTCATTCCCGTTGATTCGCTGCGACAACGCGTGAACGAACTTGACAAGAACAAAGAAATATTCGTGTATTGCCAGGTAGGCTTACGAGGCTATTTGGCGACCCGTGTACTCATTGAAAACGGTTTTAAGGCGAAAAACCTGTCGGGCGGTTATAAAACATGGTCTGCGACGCATACATGCGATTATGACGCGACCTATTTGAAACAGGTTCGGGAAGCCTCCTGCACGACGCCGTCGCAAAGCGATGAAACCAAACCGGTTGAAAAAATCGACGCCTGCGGGCTGCAGTGCCCGGGGCCAATAGCGAAATTAAAAAAGGCTATTGATGAAATTCGGGACGGCGATTCGATTGAGATTAAGGCAACGGACAATGGCTTTGCGGCAGATATTCCGGCATGGTGTACACGAACCAATAATACCCTAGTGTCGTTGGGTCAGCATTGCGGTGTTTACACGGCTATCGTAAAAAAAGGCGCACCGGTAAACGTTTGTACCATCCCCGAATCGAAATCCGATAAAAAAACAATGGTGATTTTTTCCAATGATTTGGACAAAATGATGGCGGCATTCATCATTGCAAACGGCGCATCGTCCATGGGAAGCCAGGTAACCTTATTTTTCACCTTTTGGGGACTCAATTTATTACGGAAAAGCAATAGAATCCCGGTGAAAAAATCGCTTATCGAGTCGATGTTCGGCATGATGATGCCGCGCGGCTCCACAAAGACACGATTGTCGAAAATGAACATGGCCGGAATGGGCACCGTTATGATGCGCGCGGTCATGAAGCAAAAAAACGTATATTCCCTGGAAGAACTCATTTCGCAAGCAAAGGAAAACAATGTCCGTTTTGTGGCGTGTACCATGTCGATGGATGTCATGGGAATAAAAAGGGAGGAATTGATAGACGGAGTCGAGTTCGGCGGCGTCGCAGCATACTTGCAAAAGGCCGACGAAGCGGCATACAATTTATTCATTTAAAGGACTTTAAAAATGACATTATTCATCATCATTGCGGCAATCATTGGAACGATCATATTTGTCAACATTCTCAAAAACAAAGGACTAAATAAAATGAATGCTGAAGACGCTTTAAAACTTTCCCAAGACCCAGAAGTCAAAATCCTTGACGTTCGTTCTGCGGACGAATTCAATTCCGGCCATTTGAAAAATGCGACTCTCATTCCCGTTTCCAGTCTTACCGCTCGAATAGCGGAATTGGCTTCTTTTAAAGAAAAGCAAATCCTCGTGTATTGCCATTCCGGTGCCCGAAGCAGTGCGGCCTGCGGGATTTTGCAGAAAAACGGATTTACAAATGTCGTAAATTTGAGCGGTGGAATTTCGAGCTGGATCTCCAAAGGCTATAAAACGGTTTCTTAACAGCAGCCATTTGACCCGGATTTTGAATCGCAACCGCAACTTCCTTTGTCCGGGTCGCCAAAACGTAAAATACCGTTTATCATCGCGGTAGCACATCCGACGCCCGAATCAACGTAAATAGCATCGGATGCGCAATTCATTTTACACGCTCCGCATTCTATGCAGGAATCCCTGTCCGATACCTCAGCCCATTTATCTTTTATTTCCAGGACGTTTCGCGGGCATACTTTCATGCATATTCCGCACCCGGTGCATTTTTCAGGTGCCACGTTTATCGTAGCCACGTTTTGCAAATATTTCATATGACTGCCTCGCATGAAAGTTTGTAAAGAACAATCAGGATTGTTACGGCAACGGCGGATGCAACATACATCGGAAACGCAATGCGAAGTTCTTTTTTCACGCCGGATTTATTTGCAATCGGCGTGCAGCCGGTGAAATTGAAAGCCAAATAGGAGCTCAATGCCGCAACCAGGAGATATGCCGAACCCGTTCCATATATTGACATACCTGAAAACAGGCCGGAACCATGCAATACTCCGTCGCACAATAGTCCGAGAAACAATCCTTGTAAAGCAAATGAGCGAACCGGACTGAGCGGAAGAATGATCGGATGCAAAACCGAACCGGCGAAAATTGCACAAATAAATCCGACAAACAGCGGCATTGTGCGGTGAATCATTGGACCGAACATGATTCCTTGCTTTTGTATTCCCAATGCCATTGCGACAAGAAGTACGATGAGCCATGCTTTTTTTACCATGGCAACGACCTCTATGGGAATTAATACCGCACGCTCGGCAATTGTAAAGGTCACCGTACGCATGCGGGATGTGCTTGCATAGTTGTTTGCGATGAAGTCTTTAATATCTTTAGACAATACCGGACCGTATACGACGGAAAATCCCGTGCTCTTTTTCACGTCATGCGCGCTTATTCCCGAAGCGCCGAGCTGCGGAACTAGTATCCTTTTATGCGAAACTTTTTCATTCAGTTTTTCCGATTCGATTTTGCGAACGAGTTCCTTTGTTCCGAATGTGCCTTTTCCTGCCGCACACCAGACATTGATACCGTCCGTATCAAGGACCAAAATCCATGCGTCGATTCCCGCAAGATCCTTTCGCAACAGGTCAAACGATAACTTATAGTTTGCCGTAACGAAAACATCCGATTCGGCAGATGGGGATCCGAATGTATAGAGCCCGGGCTTCACCCGATATTTATTCCGGAAACCGTCGCTGACTCGGCACATTACCGCACCGTAATAATCCTTTAATTGCCAAAAAGGAACGGCTTTGCGGATTTCGGGTTTACTGCAACAACAGGAATTCGCCACGGAATTGCCTTTCTCGACCATTGGTATTATTCGTCAGCAAAACGTTTTTTCATTTTCAGCGCCACATTGACTAACGCAATCATGACCGGAACCTCTATAAGCGGACCGATAACCGCCGCAAAAGCCTCTTTCGACGCAATGCCAAACACGCCAACGGCCACTGCGATGGCAAGTTCGAAATTATTACTTGCAGCAGTAAAGGAAAGACTGACGGCTTCCCGATAGTTTATTCCCAAACGACTCGTGACGAACATGGAACCGAAAAACATGATAAGGAAATACATGCACAGCGGAATCGCCACCAAAACGACATCGAGCGGCAGCGAAATAATCGCCCTGCCTTTATAGATAAACATGACGAGAATAGTGAAAAGCAATGCGATGAGCGCGACAGGCCCAATTTTAGGCACGAATCGCTTGGTATACCATTCTTCTCCTTTGATAGGTTCAAGAATCATGCGCGTCAAGAAGCCCGCACCAAACGGTATGCCCAAATAAATCCCCACGCTTGCTGCCACTTCTTTCATCGATACATGAACCACCTGTCCGGCAATGCCGAAAAAGGGTGGAAACACGGTCACAAACACATAGGCGTACACCGCAAAAAAGAGCACCTGGAATACGGAATTGAATGCAACAAGCGCAGCGGCATATTCACTGTCGCCTTTAGCCAGACTATTCCAAACAATAACCATAGCAATACATCGGGCTAGCCCGATGATGATCACCCCGGCCATCAGATGCGGCTGCCCGCGCAAAAACACCAGCGCAAGGGCAAACATGAGAATCGGTCCCACGATCCAGTTCTGGACTAGAGATAACACCAACGCCTTATTGTCCGAAAAAACACCGCCTATTTTTCGATAATTTACTTTTGCAAGCGGCGGATACATCATGATGATAAGGCCGATTGCTATGGGAATCGACGTAGTCCCAACACTCAAGCGCGTCAGCAATTCCGAGGTTGCAGGAAATAACCAACCAATGGCAACACCGAGCCCCATTGTAATAAATATCCAAAGTGTAAGATTACTGTCGAGGAACGATAATTTTTTCTCTTGCTCAGCCATGAGGTAAATCTTCCAATAAATTTCCAGGCATTCCCTCGACAAATAGACGTATTTCGTCCCTGATCCGCCTGTAATGCGTTAATTTTTCTTCCCAAGTTTTAGAGTATTTCGACAAGGTCGGCGGATCATCGAAACCCACATGAAGGCGTTTTGCCTTGCCCGGAAATACGGGACAATGATCATTTGCATTGTCGCACACGGTAATAACCCAGTCAAATTCGATTTGTTTGATTTCATCTATAAGTTTTGAATGCTGCTTCGAAATATCGACCCCGGCTTCTGCCATCACCCGAATGGCTACGGGATTTAACCCATGGGTTTCGATGCCGGCGGAAAAGGGTTCAATACTATCGCCTTTCAAGAATTTTGCCCATCCTTCCGCCATTTGGCTTCTGCAGGAGTTGCCCGTACAGAGAAAAAGAACTTTTAATTTTTCTCCCATTATTTACCTCGCTGAGTTTTACCGAGATTCGAGGGATTCCGTTTGGTTATTTTTTTCAAATTCACCCGATCTAAAGAAACGGCATTATCCGAATTCAATAACGAGAATACCAATTTTATGACTTCGCCGACCATTTTTGAGTTTTCGTTTTCCGTGGGCAACCGATAATACATCCAACGTTCGGTTTTGCGGCCGAGAACCAAACCTGCCTGTTTGAGAACGGACATATGTTTGGAAACCGTGGACGGGGCCAGGTTTAACAGTTCTATGATTTGACATGCGCATAATTCCCCATCGCCCAATGCCAACAGCGCCCTCACCCGATTCGAATCGGCCAAAGCCTTTGTAATACGAATGAAATCCTGCAATTATGCCGCTCCTTATCCGTGGGTCATGAATTCGTTATTTCGCCATTAGACGAAATATAATAGATGCAAGGTATTGCGGCATAATCAGTATCGGATGATTATCAATGAGGCAATAAAAAACGGTCAAATTTTAAATTTATTTACGATATTGCGCAAATTCTCGGAAAGCTTTGTCAATTCGGCAATGTCCGTATTGATTCCGACAATGCCGGCGGAGGTTTCTTTTGCCGCAGTATCGACCTTTTGAATGCCGTTCGACACTTCCGATATGCCTTTTGCACTATCGCTCACCTTACGCGAAATTTCGGACGCGGAATTGTCTGCGCTGCCGACGGTCCTCGCAATTTCATTAACGGTTGCACTTTGCTCCTCAACGGCACTCACGGTAGTAAATGAAATTGAACTGATGTCCTCAACGGTATGGGTAATACTTTGGATTTCCTTGACAGCTTCATCGGTTTGAAGATTTAATTTGTCTATAAACAGCTTGATCTCATCGGTAGCCGTTTTAGTCTTTTTTGCCAATTCTTTGACTTCGTTCGCCACAACGGCAAATCCTTTTCCCGCATCTCCGGCACTCGCCGCTTCGATCGTTGCATTCAAAGAAAGCAGGTTTGTTTGATCCGCAACTTCGGTAATAAATTTTAAAACTTTTCCGATTTCCTTGGCGGCAGCTTTTAATTCATTCATCCTTGAACCTATCGAGTGAATTTGCGAATCCGCGGATTTGACGACCTGCGATTCTTTTTGCATGTTTTTGGCGACCTCATTCAGTGAGGAATTCATTTCTTCTATTGCGGTTGCGACCGTCGAGATTCCTCCGGATAATTCTTTTGAAGCGACGGAAACCGCAGCAGTGTTATCGCTGGATTCCCTGCACGATTGCGCCACCAAACCCGATATTGTCGTCATGTCTTTTGCTTTATCGGAAATTTGGCCGGAAACCGAAGACAAATTACTCGATGCTTTCGTCAATGGTGATAATACGGATGTTATTTCGCCGACAATATTTTTCAACCCCAATGTCATATCGTTTAATGCGGTCGATAGCGAACCTAATTCATCTTTACTTTTAATGTCCAACCGTTGGGTAAGATCGCCCGATGCAACGATCCTTGCAAAATTCAGCCCTTTGAATAGAGGCGAAACAATACTTGAATACAGCAATATACCCATAATTATCGTCATAGCAAGAAACATCGCCATCAATATGACCGTTATCATTTGGCCCCATAAAGCATGGGCCAGCCCCTTTTTGGTTTGAGTATTGATCAGCAGGTCGAGCAGCGCATCGCATTTCGAATGCAGCTTTTCCGTTTCCAAAACCCTTAAAACTATGTCCCCGTCTATTTGAATGATTTCCTGATCCTCCACCATTGCGCCGTTTTTAATCAAAGCATCCCTTTTCTTGGAAATGTTGACGATTGAGTCGTTTTGCGATTTCCAATCCTGCCATACCGAACTATAATTGACCCATAAAGAATCCTTTTTGTTTTCTAAAAAACCTCCGAAATATCCTTGCCGAGACGCTGTAATGGTTTCCCGGCTTGCCTTGATTTCGTCATATTGCGCATTTCGTAAGGCCCCCGAAAATAAACGAATCGACAATCCCCGCTCGCTCATTGCAATGCCTTTATGCGATAGTTTGAGACTGTTCAAATATTGCATTCCCTTGACATCAACATGCGAAATTTTATTCAAATATATTGCGTTGACACCCCCTATAACCAAGGCCATTGTTCCTAAAAGGGCAAAACACACTATTAATTTTGTTCTGACTTTCAAATTTTTAAACATCCTAATTCTCCACGTATGGTTCTTACAAATTTATTACGTCAAATGATTGTACAATTACAGCCCTCATTTTTATGTTAGGAATACATTAGAAATGTGTTAGCAATATTTTCCGGAACAGGTTTCGCAACCCCTATACGCCTTCAACTATCTTTGTGTCATAAATATGCCTATTCAATCCTATCAAAACAAAGCCTTCGACGATAGCGTAAAAGAAGAAATACGCTCCATTATTAATATTGCCGATATCGTGGGCAGGCATGTCGCGCTCAAGCCCGCAGGCCAGAACCTGAAAGGCCTTTGCCCTTTTCATAAAGAAAAAACCCCGTCTTTCACGGTTTCTCCGGCAAAAGGGATTTATTACTGCTTCGGCTGTCATAAAGGCGGCGATGTTTTCAATTTCCTCATGGAAGTCGAAGGATTGAGTTTTCCCGAAGCCCTGCAGCATCTTGCCGATGAAGCAGGCGTTCGCCTCGCACCCAAACAAAATGCACATTCTCAACAGTATGACCAGTATCCCAACGACGGCGGGCAACCCGCCGGAGCAATATCGAAATCCGAATTATTATCAATCAATCAACTGGCTTTGGATTTTTTTTACCAATCCACGCGGCACAGCAAGCAAGCGATAGACTATTTCCTTTCGCGCGGGCTCACAAAAGAAGCAATCCGCGATTTCAGGCTCGGCTTTGCCCCCGATAACTGGACCGGATTTCTGGATTTTGCAAAAAGCAAACGCGTTTCCGCCGCTGCCGTCGTCGCCGCAGGGCTCGCGGTGCAACGAGAAGATACGGGAAGAATTTACGACCGTTTCCGCAACCGCATCATGTTTCCCATATTCGACATGTCGAAACGTCCGGTCGGGTTTGCCGGACGGGGCATGACAAGCGACGCAATGCCCAAATATCTGAACTCCCCGGAAACGCTTCTCTATCAAAAGAGCAAAATCCTGTACGGATTTTACATAACACAACAATTCATCCGGGAGCAGAAAAGCGCAATCATCGTTGAAGGCTATATGGATTTTCTGTCGCTGTTTCTGGCCGGAGTAAAAAACGTCATCGCCACCGCCGGAACAGCCTTTACTGATGCGCATGCACGGACCCTCAGGCGTTTTACTCCCATGGTGTATTTGGTATTCGACGGAGACTCTGCCGGCATAGAAGCCGCGCGCAGGGCGATTTCCATTCTGGCGCCGTATAATTTCGATATTCGGGTTTTAACCATTCCAAACGACGAAGACCCCGACGACTTTATCAAAAGTTCCGGACCCAAGGCGTTTTTGGACCTTTTGGCCACAGCCCAGGACTATATGCCGTTCATTATCAATAAAACCGTGCGCGACCACAATGCCGAAACCCCGTACGGCAAATCCGCGGTACTGAACGCTTTGGCCCCGCTGGGCAACACCCTGACCGACAGTGTCGTGAAAGGCGAATTTGTCAAGCAACTCAGCGAAGCGCTTTCGCTTCCTCAAGAAATGATTTTCAAACGCATTAAAGAGGGGGCCCAGGAAACCGCCGTTGCGCCGCGTATGACCAAAGACACGGCCGCTTCGTATTTCGGCACCATCGAGGGGCATTTCATCCGATTGCTGCTCCAACACCCGCATATTATCGCCGAAGCGAGGAAGTTTATTCTTCCTGAAACTTTTTCCGATCAATTCTCCGGTAAATTATATTCTATTCTGCTGACGAGTTTCGATTCGGACGCTCGTTTAGCAACGCTCCTTGGTAATGTTACGGACGAGGAAACTCAACGCATAGTCAGCTTTGCATATGCGCAGGAAGCGCCGGTCGTGGATGCACGGGAAGAAATGATCCACTCGGTGGGCCGTTTGCAGGCAAAATACCTGCAGAAACAAATCCGCGATATCGCTGAACAAATGAGAAGAGAACCCCGCAACCGGACGGCACTCTTGGAAAAGTTAAAGGATTATTCCACTCAACTGAAAGCGTTATCCGACACCTAATGGCTGCAAACGAAACCCAAAGCGCATTGTCGATCGAGAAAATAGCGAATCGGCTGAAAAAACTCGCATCCCTGCAAGGTTTTGTAACTCCCGACCAAATCGAGGAATTAGCGCCGACTATTGAAGAACGTGACAGGATAGAAACGATCCTGGACAAAGAGTACATCAGCATCAACGCGCTGGTGTCGGAGAAAAAAGAACCGGTACTGGAACGCAGGCCGCGCCGCCTCATTTCCGTACGCAGGATTCCGCGCTATGCCGACCCGACCTGGGTGTACCTCAACAGCGTCGGCCGGGTGCCGTTATTATCGCGCAACCAGGAATCCGAATATGCGATCCAAATGGAGAATGCCCAGGAAAAATTGTTCGATATGGCGTTCAGTTCCCAGATAGCGTTGGACAGCCTGTATCTTATAGGACAAGAACTCAAGAAAAACGTCCTTGAATGCGTCGACGTGCTTCAAATCGAAGACGAACAATGCGACAATCCCGAAGAATGCGAAAAGCTCCGCGCCGCGTTTCTTCGCACCATTGCGCAGATAAAGCAAAAAAATGCGACCGTCTCCCAGATGTTGACAAAAGTAAAGACATTCCGCTCCAAAGCCGGCAAAGAGGGCGTCGCGTTGTGCCGCAAACTCAATCTAAACACGAAACAAATACAGCATATACTCGATAAATTTAAAGAAAGCCTGAAAACGTCCGAAAACCAGGCGTTGCTTAAGGAATTCCAAAAATCGGAAGACACGCGCAACCAGGCGAAATGCGCGATCATCGAAGCAAATGTCCGCCTCGTTGTTTCGATCGCAAAAAAGTACACGCTTCGCGGCATGGAAATTATCGATCTTATCCAGGAAGGTAATCGCGGGCTTATTAAAGCCGTCGAAAATTTCGATTACCGCAAAGGATATAAATTTTCCACCTATGCAACCTGGTGGATCAAGCAGGCGATTTCGCGAGCCATCAACGATAAGTCGAAAACGATACGCATACCGGCAAACACGCTTGATCTTGTCAATAAAACAATTCGGTTTTGCAGAAAACGGGTCACGGAAGTCGGCGTCGAACCGACCCACGAAGAAATCGCCCAGGCGCTCGGTTTTTCGGTGAGCAAAGTGCAAATGGCGCTCGAGTATTCGCTGGAACCCATATCGCTCGACATGGAAATCGGTAACGACGGCAACACAACCTTCGGCGAATACATCGAAGATACCAAAGCCGAAGACCCAGCGCAAAGAATGTCGCTTATCAAGCTTCGCGAACAAATTAAAAGCGTTCTCGATTCGCTTGCCACCAAAGAACGGGAAATCGTGGTCATGCGCTTCGGCCTCGACGACGGCAGAATTAAAACGCTCAAGGAAATCGGCGAAGCATTTCATATTTCCCGCGAACGCGTGCGCCAAATAGAAACAAAAGCATTATCCAAACTCAAGCACCCGAGTCGTACCCGTCAACTTTCCGCATGGAAAGAAGACCGAGACGAAATGACCATAGACGATATCTCGTAAACGTTTCGCAAAGGCAACTATCACCTTCGGGGGCGTTTCATGAACGCCCCCGTTTTTTTTCGACGCGGTTTTATGAATCCATCCAAAGCGCTTTATTTCCTGATAGAACTTCTGACCTGTTATTCTGCGGTGTTTTACTCCAATTTCCTGTTTTTCGTCATGCAAATCCGCTTCGGTTTCACTGCAACCGAAAACCTCATGCTCGCGGCCCTCAACGGGGTCATCTACATTTTTGCGGCATGGCAAGGAGGTTCGTTTGCGCAACGGTTCGGTTGCACGCGATCGTTGTACGCGGGCTATAGCGGTTTTGCGCTTGCGTTGGTACTGGGCCTGATCTTGAATACGACCGCCGGGCAAGTCGCAGCCTATTGCGTTTGGACAATTTCCGTTTGTTTCATTTGGCCGGCGCTTGAAGCGATCGTCACCGACGGCGAACAGGCAAACGTATGCAATATGGTCGGGTATTATAATATTACCTGGGCACTGGGCGGCGCCGTCGCCTTTTTTACCGCAGGAATGCTATTGGAACGATGCGGCATAAAAAGTCTGTATTTCATTCCGCTCATTCTGATTTCGGTTCAACTGGTCCTGTTGCCGTTTGCCGCAAAATTAACAAAAAAGCATGCATCTTCGGCCCAAGGAACCTGTTGTAATCCGCCGGAATGCGATTCCATGGATGCGCGCCATTTTTTACATTTGGCATGGATTGCGAATCCGTTATCGTATGTCGCAATCAATACGGCATTGCCCCTTTTTCCGTCGATTGCGACAAAACTGGGCCTCGGAACAGGCATTGCCGGAATCATTTGTTCCATTTGGATGTTCGCGCGGCTTACCGCATTCATCATTTTAAAACGCTGGACATCATGGCATTATAAATTCGGACTCTTAGCGGGCTCTTTTGCGGCAATGGTCGCGAGTTTTGCGGGAATCGTATTGGCACATTCGATTTTCGTTTTGATCGTCGCGCAGATCGGTTTTGGTTTGTCTATAGGGCTTATTTATTATTCGTCGCTGTATTATTCCATGAACGTTTCCAGCGAACGCGGCGCTCACGGCGGGTTACACGAAGCAATGATCGGCGCCGGGCTCTTTGCGGGCCCGGCTTTCGGCGCGGTTTCGGTCCTGCTTCTGCCTGCCGCAAATCCGAGCATTTGGGCGGTAAGCGGCCTTCTTACCGCCGGATTTTCGGGTTTTTTACTGTTGCGACGACATCAAGAAAACCGGTAACACTCTTTACCGTCAGGAATTTTTAAACTTGCCGCCGCTATGGCGAATGATTGAACCTTCTATCATATAAATAACGTCTTCGGCAATGTTCGTGGCATGATCGGCGATGCGTTCCAAATGGCGCGAAATGGATAGCATTTGCAAATAACAATCTATTTGACCGCTGTCCTGAATGATCCCGGTTTTCACCTTTTCGAACATTTCCCTGTACAGCGCGTCCACCTCGTCGTCGGCCGCGCAAACGGCAAGCGCCTGTTTGGAATCGAGGTTTACCAATGCGTCGAGGCATTGCTTGAGCATGAGCCTCGCTTTTTCCATCATGGTGGGAAAATTGGAGGAAAAAACAAAATCCCCTTTTTCGGCCAATACCAGCGACCGTTCGGCGATATTCACGGTCAAATCCCCGATCCGCTCGAGGTCGTTATTGATTTTTAATACGGCGACGATGAAGCGCAGATCGGTGGCGACCGGTTGATGCAGCGCAAAAACCTTCAGGCACTCTTCCTCGACTTCAATTTCCATGGTGTCGACCGCTTTGTCTTCTTCGATCACCCGTTTTGCCAAAGCGGCGTCCCGCTTTTCCACGCTGCGAACCGCCCGCTCGACATTTTCCTCCACGATGGTGGAAAGCGTCAGGATTTTTTTCTTGAGTTTATCTATTTCTCTTTGCAAATGAATTGCCATTGTAAACCTTTCTGTTTTTTTTCAAACTTGCTTCAACAAAGGAAGGGTAATGGTAAACGTGCTTCCCTGCCCTAAAACGCTCGAGACGCCGACCTTGCCGCCGTGCGCCAGGACTATATGTTTTACAATAGATAGGCCGAGCCCTGTTCCGCCGAGCTTACGGCTCCGGGCCTTATCTACCCTGTAAAACCGTTCGAATATCCGTTCAAGATGTTCTTGCGAAATCCCGATTCCTTCATCGCGTATCGAAATGACGACAGTCTTGTCCAATGCATTTTCCTGAGCGGAAATCTTGACGGTCTTTTTTTCATCGCTGTAATTGATCGCATTGTCCACGAGGTTGACAATAGCCTGCTCAAGAAGCGACTTCTCCATTTTTGCCAGTATGGCTCCATCGCATTCCACGTCGAGGGAAATCGACTTGAGCACGGCTTTATGCCTGCATGTTTCGAGTGCGGCCGTCAAAACCTCGCATACCGGAGTGGCAACAAGATCGACGGACGACACCTCGGCATCGCGCTCTATCCGAGATAGCGACAAGAGGTCTTCGACAATGGAATTTATCCGGTCTACCTGATTGGCTATTACCGTAAGGAACCTGATTGCTTCCGCCGGGTTGTTCAGAGCACCGCAAAGCAATGTTTCGACATACCCTTTTATCGAGGTTAAGGGCGTCCGCAATTCGTGAGACACGTTCGCGACAAAATCCTTGCGGATATTTTCCAGTTTTTTGATTTTCGTAATATCGTTGACAACCATGAGCGCGCCGATTGCCCGTCCGACCGTGTCGAGCAGCGCATTACCGTGAAGCTGCAAATATAATAACGGTTCGGTATCTTTTACTTGCCCGGGAATGGGCAATGCCAGTTCCTTTTCGACCGGACTATTCGACCGCAGAGCGGTCAAGAGGAATTCATGCACTTCGGTGTTCCGCAATGCCTCCCCGATCCATTTTCCTTTGCAGCGATCCTGATTGATGCTGAAAAGCGTTTCGGCAGCCTTATTAATTGTCAATATTTTTTCGTCGGCATCTATCGCGATGACTCCTTCGATCATGCTCGACAAAACCGCATCGCGCTCGTTCCGCTGTTCTGTAATGGTAGCCAAACGCTCATTGAGCTGCCTCGCCATTTCATTGAGGCCTGCGGCAAGTTGATTCGCTTCCTCATAACTGTCGATGGAAAGTTTATTGCCGAAATCCCCTGCGGCAAAATGTTGGGCTCGTAATTTCATTTGTAAAATAGGACGGCTGATTTTCCGGGAAACCCAATAACTCATGATCGCGGCAAAAAACGCGGTAAGAAAAACGACAATCGCGATTTTTTCATACAATGCGTACAAGGCTTTTTTGATAAGATATACCGGGAATGAAGTGCGGACAACCGCCGAGATTTTTCCGTTGACGAATGCAGGCAATGCGACATACACCATGCTTTCGGACAAAGTAAAGCTATACCGTTCGGACACGGCGTCGCTTCCTTTCATCGCGGCGATGAATTCGGGCCTGCTTCCGTGGTTTTCCATTGAATCGGGACTTTTATGCGAATCGCCGAGGACCTTGCCGTCGATCCCGATTACGGTAAAGCGGGTGGGAATCTTTTTTCCCAGGGCTTTACACAAAGAATCAACCGGACCCGGCGAAGAATACGTAAGATAATTTTCAACCTGTGCCGCGATAAGATTCGCCCGCGCCTTGAGGTCTTCGACCATCTGCGTACGGTAAAACTTTGTAAACGAATCCGTCGAATACCAGGTGATCACGAACACCGGAACGCCTACCATTAATAGATAGGAACAATAGAGCTGCCAGAATAATTTTTTAGGCCACATTGTTTATTCTGCTTCCTTAAAACGATACCCCGCACCCCGCACGGTTTCGATATACTCGCCCGCATCGCCCAGTTTTTTCCGTAACCCTACAATGAGTACGTCTACCGACCTGTCGGTAACGGGATAATTATCGCCGCGGACGCCTTCCACGATTTGATACCGGGAAAAAACCCAGCCCGGCCTGCTGGCAAGAAGGTGCAAGACCCGAAATTCCATATTTGTCAATTCAACGCTGCGCTTACCGACCAGAACTTCACGTCTGCCCGGATGAATGGCAAGATCGTGGATGCTTATCGATGCGTTCGGGTCTATAGGTTCGGCCGATTTCCTCCGCAAAACCGTCTTTATGCGTGCAATAAGTACCCGCGGTGAAAACGGTTTGACAATATAATCGTCGGCACCGAGTTCCAAACCGCTTACCATATCCGATTCTTCGCCTTTAGCCGTGAGCATGATGACCGGAATGGTTTGTGTCTTCGCGTCCTTTTTAAGGGTCCGACAGACATCGAGTCCGTCGATTCCCGGCAGCATGAGGTCCAAAATAATCAGATCGTAGCGCTCGGCCCTCGCTTTTTTGATCGCATCTTCCCCGGACAACGCACCATGGGGCCTGTAGCCTTCTTTTGTCAGGTTATAGGCTATTAATTCCCTGATGTCGTCTTCATCTTCGACGATTAGTATCGATTCATGCGCCATACGGTCTCGATTCCATAATTTTTGTTTTTTGCCGCTTCCCTATGCCCCAAACAGGGACCTGAAAGCTAATTTTTCTCTCTCAAATAACCATGAGGAGGAGAAGTGAACGCATCGATATGAAAGCATTACGGTTCCAAATACAGTATATCGTATTATTCATCACGGACGCTATCCGAATCTTCCGGTAATATAATCCTCGGTCCGTTTCAATTTAGGCGAAGTAAACATCGCCGTCGTATTGTCGTATTCAATGAGTTCGCCCATATAAAAGAATGCGGTGTAATCGCTGACTCTGGACGCCTGCTGCATATTGTGCGTGACAATGACTATGGTGTAATCGTCCTTTAATTCGTAAATCAGTTCCTCTATTTTAGCGGTTGACAAAGGATCCAATGCCGATGCGGGTTCGTCCATAAGCAAAATTTCGGGTTTGACCGCCAATGCGCGGGCTATGCATAACCGTTGTTGCTGTCCGCCGGAAAGTCCCAACGCATTGCCGTGAAGCGCGTCTTTCACCTCATCCCATAATGCCGCCTGCCGTAAACATTGTTCCACGATGCCGTCCAATTCGCTTTTCTTCCGGATACCCTGAATTTTAGGACCATAGGCGACGTTTTCGTAAATCGACTTTGGAAAAGGATTGGATTTCTGGAAAATCATGCCTACTTTTCTTCTTAAATCAACCACATCGATGGATGTTTCATAAATATCGACGCCGTGTATTTTTATGGTACCTTGTATCGATACGCCTTCGATGAGATCGTTCATTCTGTTGAACAAACGCAAAAATGTCGATTTTCCGCAGCCAGAAGGACCGATAAAGGCCGTCACGCATTTTTCACGGATGTCCATGGAAATGTCGCAGAGCGCTTTCTTGGCGCCGTACTGAAGATTCACATTTTTCGTTTCTATCACGACCGATCTTGTGTCAATGTTTTCCATATAATCCCAACTTATTGTATGCAAAAAGGTATCCCTCAGCCAACGCTGCGGGGACAAATGTTCTTCCTACTGAAACGAACGTTTTCTCATCCAAAAGCGCAAATAAATAGCTGAAAAATTCAAGATAAATGTCAACAGCAACAACACCAGCGTCGTCGCGTACTGTATCCCTGCGGTCGAATCCACATTGGTCGATTGTGTCGCCATTATATACACGTGATAGCCGAGCTCCATGAACTGGTCCGATAGTTTTGTCGGAATATCGGGCAAAAAATACGCCGCGCCGGTAAACAGTATCGGTGCAACCTCACCGGCACCGCGGCTCACGGCCAAAATCGCGCCGGTCAGAATCCCGGTTATCGAATTGGGAAGCACGATACGTAAAATGGTTTCCCATTTTGTCGCACCCAGGGCCAAACTCGCTTCGCGCAATTCCCGGGGTACCGCCTTTATCGCCTCTTCCACCGAAACAATGACAACGGGTAATGTCAAAAGTGCCATTGTCAGGCTTGCCCATAAAATGCTCGGCTTTCCCCAAACCAGATTTCCCTGACCGCTAAAAGCCTTATCCATGTTGGTGCCGACGAATTGAATGAAAAAGCCCAAACCGAACAGTCCGAAGACGATTGCGGGAATGCCGGCGAGCGTATTGACCGCAAACCGTATCGATTTTGCAATCCAGGATTCCTGTTTTACATATTCTGCCAAGTAAACAGCGGTAACGGTCCCGACCGGAACGCCCACCAAAGACATAATGCAAACCAGGAAAAATGTACCCACAATGGCGGGAAAAATTCCGCCCTGCGTCATCCCTTCGGTCGGATTAGTGGTTAAAAACTTCCAGGACATTACCGAATGCCCGCCCACGATGATGTTTGCCATGATAAAAATGACCACGCCGATAATAAGGAAGGCGCAAAATCCGGTCAAAGATATTATGCCGATGCCGAGAACTTTTTTTGATAGTTTCACGAGTTGCCTCTAAACCTTTTCATCATTCGTTGACGAACCACAAGTTCCGCAATTGCATTAAGGGAAAACGAAAACATGAACAGGCAAACGCCGATAAAAAACAGCGTATTGTAATGCGCGTCGCCGAATACCACTTCCGCCATTTCCGCACCGATGGTTGCCGACATTGTCCGCACCGGTTCGAATATATGGGGCGATAACAGCGCCGCATTTCCCGTTGCCATTAAAACGATCATTGTTTCGCCGAAAGCCCGTCCCAATCCTAATAGTAATGCGGCAAAAACGCCGGGCGTCGCGGCAGGCAGTAAAATATATAGCGATGTTTCCCATTTTGTCGCGCCGAGAGCATAGCTTGCTTCGCGCATTGTTTTGGGCAATACATTGATTGCGTCTTCGGCAACCGTATATATGATCGGGATGACGGCCATCGAAAGCGCAATACCGCCGGTAAACGCATTCAACCGGTACCGCAGACCTAGCACATGCTGAAAAAACGAAGCCAATACCGTTAAGGCGAAAAAGCCGATAACCACGGACGGAAAACCAGCCAAAATTTCTATGGCGGGTTTCAAAATTTCCTTTGCCCATTTTGGGGCAAACGTTGAGGTGAACAATGCGGCCAATATCGCCACGGGAAACGCAAAACCCATTGCAACAAAGGTGACTTTGAGACTACCGACGATAAGCGGTAAAAGTCCGTATTGCGGTGAATTCGAAACAGGTTGCCACGCAAGCGCCAATACGTTTTTAAGAGTCACCTTACCCACATCATCCATTGCAGTGCCGATGATAAGCGGTATTGCTTCGCGGAACACGAATATGAGAATAAGAATTATAAATGCGAAAGAAATAAAAGCGATCGAAGCCATTGACTTTTCGATAATGAATTCATGAAGGCGAAATTTTGATTTGCCTTTGTTCATTTTTATTGTTTTTTCATTATTTGGGGGCACGAGCGCATCCTAAAATTATGTTTATTTTTTTCTTCACCGCTCGCTTCACGAACACCGTTAATGAACGGTGTTCGGCGCGCGAGCGGTGAAGACCCGGCACAGCCCCCTAAGGGGTTAGGGGGGATTTTGAGAGCACTTTAATTAACCGGGAAATACCCGACTTTTGTCACGACGGATTGTCCTTCGCTGGAAAGCGTCCAGTCGATAAAATCCTTAATGTCGCCGATCGGCTTTGCACGGGTATACATGTAAAGATACCGGGTGATCGGGTACTGGTTCATTTTAATGGTTTCCGGCGTTGGCTCGTAGGCGGGAGAATTCGCATCCTTTTTAACCTTAAGGACCTTGATCCCCTTTGCATACGCAGCACCGCCGTAACCGATTCCTAAATTGTCTTTGGCAACCGCATTGACTACCGCTGCAGTTCCCGGAAGAGACTGCATACTCGCCGCGTAATCTTTGCCGCCTAAGACATTATCTCTAAAATAGACATACGTGCCCGAACTGTTTTCGCGTCCGTACAGTATGATTTTGGCATCAGGACCGCCCACGTCTTTCCAATTCGTTATTTCGCCAAGGTAAATCGCCTTGATCTGGCTGATGGTCATTTCAGATATCGGATTCGATTCGTTCATATACAGGGTTATACCGTCTTTCGCCCCTTGGGTTTCGTATCCCAGCGAATTGAAACGGACCTTGAGTTTGTCCATTTCGCTTTTCTTCATAGGACGCGACGAATTGGCAATATCGGTAGTGCCGTTAATGAGTGCCGAAAGCCCGACCCCCGAACCGCCGCCCGTGACCTGCACGGTGATATCGGGATGTTTTGCCATGTATTGTTCCGCCCAGCGTTGGGCAAGTATGACCATCGTATCGGAACCCTTGACCGTAATCACTTTTTTATTTGTTGCAGCCATGAGCCCGAATGCACATGCAATGCAAAGCCCGACTGCTATAATTTTTTTTGACATTTTTTTCATTCTATTTCTCCTTGTTAATAATGGAAGCATCGTTTCAAAGCAAATTAGAACTTAAATTGAACCCTAAACGTCAACATGTTCAAATTTGTTGCACTTGTATAGTCCGTATACTTGAACAGAGAACTTGTCGCGGCAACTTTTGTCGCGTCCAGCTTCTCGATTTTGGGTATTTCATAATACAACTGCAAGCGCACGTTTGGAGCCCAGGGCAAATAGTACAATGCGCCGAATCCCCACGTCGAATAGGCAAGGTCCTGGTTTGTCAATGTAGTTTTCGTTGTCGTATTGTCTACAAAATCACTCGCGGCAACCTGGGTATTGGGATCCCAAAAATCATATTTGACAACAAGCTGCAGATTCGCAGGATCGATATTTTGAATGAGATAGGTGTAAAAACCCGCCATTTGTCTTTCGTACACCGGATCGTTCACCGTAACCGATGTTCCGCTTCCGTAAAAGTCGGAAGCGCCGCCTTTTGTCGGGTGATACCCCTGAATATATTCACCCTTGAGGCAGGTTCCGCCGATGACCGGTGTGGCATAATACAATTGGATATCGGCGCCGTAATATTTACGATCGAACAATTGGCCGTTCTGTCCGGTCTTA
This sequence comes from Fibrobacteria bacterium, assembly GCA_037447435.1. Classification (GTDB taxonomy): domain Bacteria; phylum Fibrobacterota; class Chitinivibrionia; order Chitinivibrionales; family FEN-1185; genus FEN-1185. The sequence continues at coordinate 118,083 of JBBIGR010000009.1, read as the reverse complement.
ACCGTCCACGCATTCCCGTTCATTTCATATTCTCTTCCCTTACTTACCGTATCGAAATCCGTGACTTTTCCATAATAAGCAGACACGCCGCCTTCAATATCCAAACCCGCTTTCGGCATGGGAAATTTTACGCCGGCTCTGCCGATCACATCTTTATAATCATCATCTTCGTCGGTGATATTGGTCATACCGTTATAAACGCCACCCTTGACGGTAAGCCACGACAACGGTCCTTCATCCTGGCCGAATTCAAGCATTGCGCCGAGATCTTTTTCTTTGGGAAAAAGATTGCCGATTATGCGGGAACGTTCCGGCGATTCGAGCTGGCTGGATGAATAGCTCACTTCATACCCGAACGGGCGGTCCATCGCACCCATAGTCAATTTAAAAGAATTAAGCCATGGTTCCGAAAACGCCGCATAGGCGTCTTTGATTCCGACGCCGTCCTGTGTTGCATCTAATTCAAGCACGTATTGTGCCAATCCGGCATCATAGGTTGTTTTCAACCTTCCGCGCTTTATCAAAAACTCCTGGCGACCATAGGTTGTTGCCGCGACTTTTCCTGCCGGCACGCTGTACATCGCAGAAAGACTGTTTTTTACATCCGCAACCATATACTGAGCCTGTATATATCCCGATACTTTGATTTTGGCCAAAGCACCGACCGTTGCCTTTGTCTCCAAATAACTTTCATTCAGCCCGTCGACCGCTCCTTTAAGATCGGATACTTTCTCCTCAACAGCCGTTTGATTACCATTTTGCGATTTTGTTGTCGCGCTATCGTTATTTTGAGCCAACGCTGCAAAGGCAATTGCCATAAGCGATATACAGGTTGTCATTACTTTTTTCATTCGCGATCCTCCCATGGATAAATATTTTTCTAATCTCTTTAAATTTTTTCAAACTAAACAATGGCGGATAAAAAGTTTTGCGATCGTCCCCCCTTCCTTATCCCCATGTATGTCCGCTACAGGACATTGCCGCCGTCACTTTATCCAATCCCATTCATGATTGACTGTTATAAATATGACGGTTGCTGGTTTTGAAATTATTAGGGATTTGTTAGAATTGTGTTAGGCTCTTTTTTGTTATTTTCGTGTTTTTTTTGAGTATGTTCCGAAATAAAACCTGCAAAAACCATACCTTATTTCCAATATTTCTAATCATATTCTAATTATTCCTATCGATACCTTCACGCAGAGGTCCGCGTTTAATGTCTCTGCCGTTTTGTAATAATCGAATCATTATTTTTTTATCCGAAAGAGAACAACCGGGCTTTATTTTGGCTGCTCTCTTTCGGCCCTATAAAAATCGAACTCGAAAATTATGATTTTATTTGTAATGCGTTAGAAATAGATGAGGAAGGATTACTGTTACGCTAAAGGGCAAATTAATGACCCGCGGCGACGCCCTTGTCGCAAACGGTTATATGTTTGAAACATAATAAAATTGAGCCCGGGATTGTCGCCCGGCTCAACGACAACGTCTACAGTCTCCGACCGGCCGTATCCTTGACATTCGGCAATAAGATTGTAAATGCCCGGCTTATTATTGATTATGACAAAGTTTCCTTTATCATCACTCAATGCGCTCAAACCTGTTTCCCTTACCCAAATTCTTGCGTTTTTAAGGCCATAACCGTCTATATCGGTTACTTTTCCCCTGATGTGACCAAGGCTTGGATTCATTCTTGAAAAAATCGGGCTGAGGGTCTCGGCATCATAACTGAAGTCGATCATTTGCTCCTCCTTTTTCCGAGTTTATAGTATTTTTATACGAAATTCATTGTATGCTTTTTTAAAAGAACCCAAAATTCCGACGCTATAAAATTAGCGCTATTGAATTAGATACAGTTGAGACGAGTGTTAGAAATTGGTTAGGATTAATATTTTACCCATATACCCAGGTTTTTTTACTTATTTTTTTGCCGGTTTTGTGAGGAAACCGTTAGCAAATTGATTTTTCTTTTTTAAAATCAAACTCAGTCTCCGATCAAGCCTGATATTATTTTAAGCGACATACTTCAATGAACTATGATTTCAATAAATACCGATTAATTTAGGATCTAACCAGGATTTTTCTAATAGCGATGTTTGCCCTGATTATTAACCCTCATTACAATAGTTCAATTTTAAGGCATAATCCCTCAATATCTAAAGGAGTGAGGAATCTATGATGCAAACGCATTTAGAGGAATCGTTTCAACGTGATATAGACCGCATTCGCCAAAACGTCATACAAATGGCAAACCATGCGGAAAAGGCATTACAAGATAGCGTTAAGTCCTGTATCGAGTTTAACCGCCAACTTGCCTATGCTATTATACTTCGCGATCAATATATAGATGAAAAAGAAAAAGAGATAGACAGACTTTGTCTTGAATTCATCGTTCGACAGCAACCCGTTGCGATGCCCATGCGATTTGCCTACAGCACGATAAAAATCAATTTGGAAATCGAAAGGGTCGGCGATTATGCCGAGAGTATTGCCCGTCATATTTTAAAACTCAAAGAAAAACCGTCCGATGCAATCAAAAACGGCATTGTGGAAATAGCGAACCTTTCGATTACCATGTTTCACGATTCTATTCAGGCCTTCATCGATCAGGACCCTGAAAAAGCGAAAAAGAACATTGAAATAGAGGACGCGGTGGACAATTTGCGCCGTATCCTCAACAGCAACCTCGTCGACCAATTGACAAAGCACAACATCACCTACGATATTTTCGACCCGCTCATGAGCATTATCAAACGGTTCGAACGGGTAAGCGACCAGGCGCGCAACATTTGCATGGAAATATTGTACATGTGCACCGGCGAATATGTGAAACATCCCGGAGCCGAAGCCTTCAGAGTACTATTCATCGACGACCATAACAGTTGCCGCAGTCAAATGGCCGAATCAATTGCCTCGGCACTTAATCAGCCGCGCTTCATATTCAACAGCGCAGGACTCGATCCGCAACCCATCGATCGTTTTACCATCGACTTTATGAAAGAAAAAGGGTTCGATATTTCGCGTGTCGCACCGCGGGCATTGCATCAGATTCCGAATCTGGATCATTACCAAGTTATTGTCGCACTCACGCCGAACGCGCATAAAATGTTTCCGCAGCGTCCGAGAAAAACAATTTTCCTCGATTGGCCCATCGACGACCCCTCGTCTTACAAAAACTCGATCGAACTTTCAAGAAAAGCCTTTGAAGAAACGTTCCAGTTTATCAAAATCCAAGTGGAAGACCTTGTCAAAGCAATTATCGTGACCGAAATAAAGGAGAATGACAAATGAGTATGCAAGCCGTTGTTTCAAACCGTTCCGTCCGCGCGATTTCCACCGCATTGTTTTGTGCCGCAATGCTCGTTTTGGGATGCGGAAAAAAGCAAGACCAACAGCCGAAAGTAAAGAAAACCACGATTCAGATCAAAGGCTCCGACACCATGGTCAATATCGCACAGGCATGGGCCGAAGAATATAAGAAACTGAATCCTGCGGTCGATATAGAAGTATCGGGCGGCGGATCGGGCGTGGGTCTTGCCGCGCTTGAAAAAGGCACCGTCGATATTGCGACCGCCAGCAGAAATATCAAGCAGGAAGAAATCGACCAGACAAAGAAAAACACCGGAAAAGAACCGAAGGAATTTATCGTAGGGTACGATGCTTTGGCGGTTTTCATCAACAAAGACAATCCGCTCGACAAAATATCCATAGATCAGCTCGCCCAAATATTCGTCGAAGGCGGATCGATTTCAAACTGGTCGCAGCTCGGCGTCAAGATCCCCGGAGTAACCGACGATAAAATCGTTCTCGTCAGCAGGCAATCGAGTTCCGGAACCTACGAATTTTTCCGCGAACATGTTCTTGATAAAAAAGATTTCAGGCTCGGATCGCGCGACATGAACGGGTCCAAGGAAGTCGTCGAATTGGTTTCAAATACCAAAACAGCCATCGGTTACAGCGGCATGGGCTATGCCACCGCAGGCATTAAAATGTTGAACCTGAGCGCAAAACAAGGCGCAGAATATTACACGCCGAATGTTGAAAACGCTTTATCGAAAAAATATCCGTTGGCACGTTCTTTACAAATTTACACGCTCGGCGATCCGGACGGCGCCGAAAAAGAATTCATCAACTGGGTCCTTTCTTCGACCGGTCAAAAGATACTCCAGGAAAACGGATTCGTTCCCATTCCTGCGGCATCGGCAACAAAATAATCGTTATAATGGATTTTTGATAAACGGACAATGAGCGTATGAACAAACGAGCAAAGCGCCCCGACTGGGCAATATTCTTTGAAAAGGCCCTTGAACTACTCATTCGGTTGAGCGGCATTTCGGCCATCATTTTTGTCATAGCAATATTCTTTTTCGTATTCAGGGAAGCTCTACCGGTACTGTTTAACGGCAAGTTCAATGTCTTACAATTTTTGTTCAGTACTTTATGGTATCCTACTTCCAGCGTCAACGTCCGCTACGGCACGTTTGCACTGACCGTCGGCAGTCTGGGCGTTACCGCGCTGGCCATGATTATTGCGGTTCCGTTCGGTCTTGGTGCCGCGATTTACGTTTCGGAATTCTGCGGAAACAAACAAAAAGAGACCCTTAAAATTATTATAGAGCTTCTTGCCGCGATACCAAGCGTCGTTTGGGGATTCATCGGGCTTACGGTGATGAGCAAGATCATCATTTTTACGACAGGCGCGCCGGTGGGCGTGAACTTGCTGAACGGCGGCATAATTTTGGCCCTCATGAGTGTCCCGATCATTGTCTCCATAGGAGAAGACGCGCTCAAAGCGGTCCCCGATTCGTTCCGCGAAGCGTCTATTGCCATGGGGACAACAAAATGGCAAATGATTCGCCGGGTTTTATTACCTGCTGCAAAAAACGGTCTGCTCGCTGCGGTTTTGCTCGGCGTCGGCAGGGCTGTGGGCGAAACCATGGCGGTGCTTATGGCCACCGGCCATGCGGTTCAAATCCCGCACGGCGTTCTTGATTCGGTACGAACACTTACCGCAAATATAGCCGCGGAACTGGGCGAGGCTTCCGCCTCCTCCGATCATTACCGCGTCCTGTTTCTTACCGGGGTCTTGCTCTTTGTAATTACATTTACGGTAAATTTGACCGCAGATTTCGTCATCCGCGGCTTTAAGAGAAAATAATAAATTATGGATACTCATTCACCGCAAAAAGCCCTCTTTACGCAATCAGCTTACGGCGCGGGCAGAATTAAATTGGAATGGCTCGCAAAGTGGGGCTTTTTTATCATGGCAATGCTCATGATAATTCCGCTTCTCGGCATCATCGGATATCTTGCCGTTAAAGCGGCGCCGACCCTCAATTGGCAATTTCTCATAGAAGTACCCAGGCGCGGCATGCGCGACGGCGGCATTTGGCCCGCATTCGTCGGCACGATTTACCTCGTTTTTCTTTCGCTCGCCGTATCAACGCCCATCGGCGTGCTTGCGGCTATATATCTTAACGAATATGCAAAAGATAATTGGTTCAACCGCATCATCAATTTAGCGGTCATCAACCTTGCCGGCGTACCCAGCATCGTGCACGCGCTTTTCGGGCTTGGCGCATTTGTCTATGCGGCGAAATTCGGCTATTCCATCATTTCCGCATCCCTGACGCTTGCCATCATGACCCTGCCGGTGATTATCGCAAGCACCAGGGAAGCGCTTGCCTCGGTTCCTATGACGTTTCGCGAAGCGTGCTGGAATGTGGGCGCCACGCGGTGGCAAACCATCCGCGCGGTCGTTTTGCCCAATTCCATAAGCGGCATATTGACCGGCGTCATACTGCAGGTGAGCAGGGCGGCAGGCGAAACCGCTCCCATCATGTTTACCGGCGCGGTTTTTTACAAAGCGGTCGAAAGCGGCAGTTTGTTCCCTTATAAGCTTACCGACCAATGTATGGCCCTGTCCATGCATTTGTATACGCTCGCGACGCAAGTACCGGATGTTAAGGAATCGGTATCCTGCGCGACCGCAATAGTCTTGCTTGGCTCGGTGCTTGTGGTCAATGCAAGCGCCATCGCAGTCCGGGTCTGGATGCGCAACAGGAAGAAATGGTAAGGGCGGCATGAACGCATCATCGGATAAAACCATCGTCATAGAAGACCTTCGGCTCGCTTACGGCGTCAAAGAAGTACTGCACGGCATTTCGTTCGATATTTGCCGCAACGAAATTTTCGCGATCATCGGCCCTGCGCAATCCGGTAAAACATCGTTACTGCGCTGCCTTAACCGGACCATACAGTTTACCGCAAACGCCACGGTGTCGGGTTCCATTCACGTTGACAACGAGAACATTAAAAAAGCCGACGTATACGGGTTGCGACGAAAAATCGGCATGGTGGCCCCGCTTCCGGTAGGATTGCCGCTTTCCATATACGACAATGTGGCTTTTGCGCCCCGTTGTTCCGGACTCACGAAGAAATCGGACCTTGACCCCATCGTGGAAAAATGCCTTCGCCAGGCGGCACTATGGGACGAAGTGAAAGACCGCCTTAAAAGCCTGGGGACCGCGCTTTCGGGCGGCCAGCAGCAACGTTTGACAATTGCACGGGCGCTGTCCCACAGTCCCGACATTTTATGTCTCGATGAATTTTCCATCGCCATCGATCCGGTGACCACGATGCGCATCGAAGACGTGCTCAAGGAATTGCAAAAGGAAATCACCATCATCCTGGTGACGAATCTCACGCATCAGGCGCGGCGGCTCGCCAATCGCACCATGTTTTTATGGAACGGCAAGATCGTCGAACTCGACACCACGGAAAAAATATTCTCGGACAAGCCGGGCAAACGGGAAACGTACGAATATATCAACGGCATTTTCGGATGATAAAACCACTATGAGCGACAACGCATCGATCGGCATCGAAACAAAAGACCTTAATTTATGGTACGGCAACTTTTGCGCCCTTAAAAAGGTGAATACGCAAATCAAGCACGGGCTCATCACCTCGCTCATCGGGCCGAGCGGGTGCGGCAAAACAACGCTTTTGCGTTGCTTCAACCGCATCAACGAACGATTCAGTTATGTCAAAACCGCAGGGGTCATCGAAATACTCGGCAAAAACATTTACGATCCCGATGTTTCGTTATTGGAATTGCGCAAATCCGTCGGCATGGTTTTCCAACGGCCCAATCCCCTTCCCATTTCGGTATACGAAAACGTCGTGTTCGGTCTACGGGTGCATACGCCGCGAAGCAAGCTCAAGAAAGCGTTTCTTGACGAAGCAGTAGAGAAGGCGCTTTCGGAAGTGGGCCTGTGGAAAGACCTCAAAGACAAACTCAATGCTAAAGCGCCGACGTTGCAATTGGAACAGCAGCAAAAATTATGCATCGCACGTTTGTTGCCCTTAAAGCCGAAAATCATTCTCATGGACGAACCTTGTTCGTCTCTCGATGTCGAGGGCACCCGGGCAATCGAGGAACTCATGTTCAGTTTGCGGGGAACCTATACGATCGTCATCGTAACGCATAACATGGCGCAGGCGCGGCGCGCCAGCGACGAATGCATTTTCATGCTTCTTGGCGAAATGATCGAACATCTGCGTACGGAAGAATTGTTTTTGCATCCGCGAAACCACAAAACCGAAGAATACATCGAAGGCAGATACGGTTGAGCAAAGATTTGCTTTTGCATCTGCGAAGCCTCACGCCGAAGAATTATCCCCTTGTGGAATCTCCGTAATCATTCATGAAAGGAATTTTTCGTCCATGGAACCTGCAAACGGCGGTCATGGATTGTTTTTTTTTGCTCGTGGATAGCGGATAATCGGTCATGGACGAATTTTTTCTTCTCGTGGACCCGGGATAATCGGTCATGGACGATTTAAATTTACACTTTTGTAAATTAATTTCAGGTTATGGAATGCTTTTTTTTGCTTGTGGATAGCAAATAATCGGTCATGGACAATTTTTTTCATCCTTTTTCCGCTATCCAAACACCATTTTCCACTTTCCATGACTACTTTTGAGTCATCCATGCGCATTTTTATGGCTTCCATGCAAGATTTTGGGATTGCCATACATAATCGCAAACCGGTCATACGGCTCGCCATCAATCCCATTACAAGGATGCTATTATCCACGTTACTCTCCAAGACACCCGGATCAAAATTATCGAAAGCCTGAAGATTTTACGGTCTGCAAGACGCCCGTCACTTTTGACATTTTGCCGTGAAAACCGCTATATTCTTCCTCTAAGAAGCTTAATTCTTTTCAGGGGGGCAATTTCGGTGGCTAATAAGCCGGTATATTTCGTATTTCTCTTAACCGTTTTAGTTTTTTTCATTGGAGCGAATCCCGATTGGGCTGCTCCAAACGTAAACATTTCGGTCGATGTTTCGGCAGGAAGAACTCCTATCTCGCCGTACATTTACGGACGCAACAACAATTTTTCCGACGACTCGGCCGCGCCCACAAGCGCCGCCAATATCCTGCTGTACAAGGCTGCCGGCCTTCGCATGAGCCGCGACAACGGCGGCAACAATTCTACAAAGTACAATTGGGCAAAAAAACTTTCGTCCCATCCGGATTGGTACAACAACGTCTATCCTCATAACTGGGGATTCGCATCGCAGGACGTGCAAAAACGAATGCCGGACGTCAACCTTTTGTGGGCTTTGCAGCTCCTGGGAAAAGTCGCCCGCACCGACAGTGCGAACTTCGATTGCTGGAGCTACAATCAATGCCAGTATTCTGCGGATATAAACAAAAACTGGGCAGGCAACGGCGACATATCCAAATATCTTATTGATTGGCCCGCCGATTCGGTCGCGGCCATATTGACTAATTTCTTTTCCCCCGTTTCTGCCGGCGGTTTGGGGCTCGACAGCACGCTGTTGCGATATTGGAACATGGACAACGAGCCCGAAATATGGAATTCCACGCACGACGATGTCGTTACTTCGCCCATGGCCGCGGAAACCTATTTGGCAAAGTACTTTGCGGTTGCAAAGGCGGCGCGGAAGAAATTTCCCGGCATTAAGCTGGTGGGGCCGGTATTTACAAACGAGTGGCAATGGTATGCGTGGAACAATGCCGCGGTTCCGGTCACGGTTGGGGCCGTAACAAAAAACTACAGCTGGATCGAATACTTTATCAAGCGTGTTGCCGAAGAACAAACCGCATCCGGCGTTCGATTGCTCGACGTTCTCGATTTCCACTTTTATCCGGGCACAAGCAACGATCGCGACATCATGCAGCTGCACCGCGTCTGGTTCGACACGACGTATAATTTCCCCGGCGCAAACGGCTGCAAAATGGTAAGCGGCTCGTGGGACAATGCTCAGACAAAGGAATTCGTCATGGAGCGCGCCAGACGATGGTTGACGCAATACATGGGCCCCAATAACAAGGTCGGTTTTTCCGTTTCCGAACACGGCGCGCTTACGGGAAGCTCCACGGCAATCGCGCTCTGGTATGCCTCGGCACTCGGAACATTCGCAGACCATGGCGCTGAAATTTTTACGCCGTGGGACTGGTATCCGGGGCAATGGGAAGTGATGCATTTGTTTACAACCTGCGCAAAAGGAATTCGCGTGCAAAGCGCTTCGGACCAAGACAGCATGGCGTCGGCCTATTCCTCGACAAATAACGCGGGAGACACGCTGGCACTCATTCTCGTCAATCGCTTTTCCACTGCCGCGCAATCGCAGATCGCCTTATCCGGGTTTGTTCCGGCAACCATGGCAGATTCCGTCTTCGAGCTTTCGGCATTGCCTGCCGCCGAAACTTTTTCTCCAACATCAACTGCGCTCAAGCGTCGGGCAATCGCGGTTTCGGGCCAAACGCTTTCAATGACGCTTCCGGCATTATCGATCACCGCGGTCTTGATCAAGGGAACGCCTACCGCGGTGGTGAACGGTTTTCCCGCCTCGCAAGGCACCTTGCGGTCCGCATCTCACGGGGTCTTGCGTTGCGTCGACCTTCGGGGAAGAGTTCTCATGACGGTTCCAGGCAATATTCCCATGCGCCGGCTCAGGAAACTACTTGAAACTACCACCGGTGCCGGTTGCTTTGTAATTTTGGACGAACAGGGAAAACGCAGCCTGATTCAAACCACCTTTAAGTAGTTTTCATTTGCGTAATGCAAAGCAAATAAAAAGCCCGTGCCAATAATTGGCGGCACGGGCTTTTTAATCGGCTGTTTTGTCTCTGTAAATCCTACTTCAAGGTCACATTATCGAGCCAGCACGAATTGGTGTTAAACGTTCCGAAATGGAAACCGATCTTGACAGGAGAGTCGGTCGCATTCGGCGTAAACGTACTCACGAAATGCTGGTATGTGTTCGCGGCACTCGTCACCGTGTATTGCTGTTCAAGATATTTGGTATACGAGCCGCCGTCATGTTCCACCACGACCTTAAAATTTTTAGGTGTTGCGGCCGCTTTCATGTCGAATTCCAGCGTATAGAGCTTATTTGCAATTACGGACACGTTTTGATAAATCTGTATGTCCCACGGATTGGGGCCAAGCGAGGTGATGGCGATCTTGGCGCTTCCGGCATCATTGGTCATGGCACCTGCGGCGCCTTCCATATACAGGGTTTGCCAGGAAGAAAGCCCGTTTGCGAAATCGCCGTTTGTCAGCAGGTTCGACGCCCCTGCGGAAACATCAAGGTAATTCACATTGAAGCCGTTGGTTGTCATGACCAAACGCAACGCATGGTTCCCGGCGGTCAAATTGATATTCGGAACAACGACGTTTTTCCAGCTTTGCCAGCCTGATGCGTCGGTAAAGCTGAACACGGCGACCGCGGCGCCGTCTACGGTGACGGTCATGGTCTTGGTGCCGCTAGCGGCAGAGGCCATTCGCGCGGTAAACGTATAGAATCCGGCTTGCATAACGTTCACGTCGTAAGCCAACCACTCGCCCGCATCGGTCCAGCCGACATTATAGCCGCCGCCCGCATCGGAACACGCTTCGATATCGACATCGTCGTTGCGATAAGCACCGCCGGTATTACCTTTAGTCAAATCGTGGTATCCGCTTCCCTCGCCGCCCGATTTATAGTCTTCGGCCTGAATACGGCCCGGCAGGCTGATGAACGTTCCGTTTGTTTTAAAGGTGACGTTAATCGTATGATTCGACATTACTTTCGAGAAGGTATAGGAAGTAATCGATCCCTGGCTTACTCCGTCTACCGTAACAAGGTCGACACTATAACCGTTATCCGGCGTCATGGTAAACGTTTGATCTGCGCCCTGCCCCACACTGACGGTTCCACTTGGCGAAACGGAACCGTTTGCCTGGGCGGTTGCGATTATGGTATAGGATGCTGCCGGTGTAAAGTTTGCGGTCACGCTCTTATTCGCGTTCATGACAACGGTCATGGGATTTGCAATTCCAGCTACATCGCCGCTCCAGTTTGAAAAGGTATAACCCGGCGCCGGAGTCGCGGCCAGGGTTGCGGTTGCACCGGAAGCATAACTGCCGCCGCCGCTGATTGTTCCGGCGGCAGCGGGATTGGCAACGGTCGAAAGCGTGTAGGACACCGTCGAAGCGATATCGAGGTAGTTCACATTGAAACCGCCGGTGGTCATGTTCATGCGCAGCACATGATTCCCTGCGGTCAAATTGACATTAGGAACAGAGACGTCTTTCCAGCTTTGCCAGCCGGATGCGTCGGTAAAGCCGAACGCGGCCACCGCGCTGCCGTCTATCGAAACGGTCATGGTCTTGGTGCCGCTAGTGGCAGAGGCCATTCGTGCGGTAAAGGTATAGGTACCGGCTTGCGTAACGTTTATATTGTAGGCCAGCCATTCGCCGGTGTCGATCCAGCCGACATTATAGCCGCCGCCGACATCGGAACACGCTTCGATATCCACGTCGTCGTTGCGATACTTGCCCCCGCTATTTCCAACGGTGAGGTCATGGTAACCGACGCCTTCACCGCCGGGATTATAATCTTTTGCCTGAATGCGGCCGGGAAGCGAGACATATGTATTGCCGGTTGCAGTTACGATCACATCGTCGCTGCTTGCCGCGGCGCCGTCGTTCACCGTGAGACGGAACGTGTAGCTGCCCGCGACCGTCGGGGTAAAGCCGGGTTGGCTGGTTGTCGCTTGCGTCAAGATGACCGTCGACGGCCCCGCGATTTGCGTCCACAAATAGCCGAGCGGTGAAGGCCCGTTGTCCGCATCTTTCGACAGTCGGCCGTCCAGCGTTACCGGTGAATTGACCGCCGCGGTTTGGTCCGATCCGGCATTGGCAACGGGAACAATGTTATTTATATGGGGATTAAGGGTAGACAGGATCAAACTAAGAGCTCCATTCCTGATTTGCGCATTGGCAGGAATGTAATATCCGTCCATCGCGTCAAAAGTCCAGTTCGAAAGCATCCAACTGCCCAGCGAACTCTGATTCTGAAAGGTCCAATTGTTTATCGTCTGCCAATTGCCGGATACCTGTGACGATAACATGATATTTTGAACAACCATGATCGAGGTGTCAAGCAATGGCGCGCTGCCGCCTGTTCCCCATCCAAACGACTGTTTCACTTTCCAAACGCCGGAATGGATTCTCATCGAATTTCTAAGATTATCGGCATCCCCGCCGGTTTCGGTCCGTATTACGCTGCCGTCCACTTGCCATTCAAGATACGCGTTCCGGCCGTTACCGGCCGGCCGGAAAATGATGACGAAGTTATGCAATCCGCCGTTAAAGACGGCTGGAATGGTATGGTTGACCAGATGTTGCGTTTTTGAGCCATTGACAATGCAAATATACTGGGACTGGAAAGAAAAATAGGAACCGTCGGCGCCGCCGCCGAAAAACTCAAATGTTATTTCGCTCCAGGGGTCCGATGAATCGAAGAAAGACAAAAGCGATATGGCATCCTGCCCGGGTGCCACTTTTGCATTCCACTCGATTTTATATGTTGTGCCGGGAGTCAGGGTAATATTCGACGGGTTTTGTATTTCGGCGGCTGCATAGGGATCATTGACACCTGCCACTTGCTCCAAGGAATTCCCCGAATCGAATGCGATGGGCATTTTATGGTCAAAGGAGCAAGACGAGATGAAAAAGAGCATTATAAGAGAAACGATACCGGCTCTGAACAATCCGGAATTTCCTGATACGGCTGTAGAAAAATGCAAAAACGACCCGACACGCTGAGGGGAACTCAGTTTTTTCATACCATCCTCCCTTTGTTTGGAATGTAGCTGACAGGGAAATTGACTGATAGTTCATTTCCCCCGGCGTTCCCCCCCTATGCCGTGAAATATCGAAGAGATAATATAGGAATTCGGCACGAGTATGTCAAATTCGCATGTAATGAGGTATCTTTTATCACGAAGGAGAAATCATGCAACCGCCATCGCCGGAATTTTCCTATTCGCCCGAACAGCTCAGGTGTTGTCTTGAACCGCTTGCAAACGAGATCTATGAATTGCGGCACAGCGATACTACAATAGTTGTGGGTATTCAAGGCGGCCAGGGAACAGGTAAGACAACACTCGTGCGTTACCTTGCGGCAAACCTTTCGCATAAAAATTGCCGCGTAGTTACATTCTCTATCGACGATTTCTATTCCTCCTATGAAAAGCGAAAACTCCTTGCGGCAAAGTTTAGAACCAACCCGTTTTATCAAATACCGCGCGGCATGCCGGGTACGCATCGGGTTTCTGAACTTGTCGATGCACTTTCCTGCTTGAAAAGCGGCAACGATACGGACCTTCCGATTTTCGACAAATCTTTGCATCAAGGAAACGGCGATATTTCGGACCAGGTTACGCACGTGCGCGGCAGACAGGATTTTGTTCTTTTTGAGGGATGGTGCGTCGGCATACCTGAAACCACCACAGAGGATTTGATAGATGCTTGCAATCATCAAGGACTTTCGAACCTTGGTACTTTTTTCGCACCCGAACATATTGCTGAAATGCTTTCGCGGCTCGGCCCATATCAACGCGCGTGGGACCTGCTGGATTTTCTCGTTATGCTACGCCCGGATTCACTTGACTTACATGAAAAATGGAGAACAAAGCAGGAACAAGACCTTATCGCCCGCACCGGTACAGGATTGACCGGCACGCAGATATCGAACATGGTCAAGCATTTTCTGCCGCTTACCTGCTTATGCTATGAAAAAGCCGTGCCCGATTTATGCATCCGCATTAATAAAGAGCATAGGTATTATCGGGTTGAAGCCCCGAAGTAAAGGAGCACTTTATTTTAGAATTTGCCTGTTTCACACGTTTCCTTACATCATCAAAGGCCTTTTTGATAGTCTGACCTTTTTCTTCAATCATACTTTTCGTGCTCATTGCCACGATTTTTAACATGGTCAAACTATCTTGTAACTCTTCATCGTTTTCTATATTTTGCAACATTGCTTTGGCTTCCCCATTCTAAGTAATGTTTACTTTCCCAATTTCATTTCACATTTGATCCCAATCCGTTGCTCCGCTACTGGATAGCTGTAGCGGTGATTTTATCTACGCGTCCCGCGTAGATAATTTCTATTTAGTTGCTAACTCCTTAAGAAGCCGCTGCACCTCGCCCATTGCCGCGCCGTAGCCGGCCCAATTCTTTTTAGTCAGTTCGTCCTGGGCTTTTTCGAATTGCTTGTTCGCTTCGGCGATGAGGCGTTTTATGTCGGCCTGTTTATCGGGCGGAGCATTCAGAAAGGTCGTTTGCGCATTCGCCAATTGCACTTCGGCATTTTGCCTGGGCACGCCGAATATGGCATCGAGCGATTGCTGCAAGGTTTCTTCCATTGCGATGTTATTGCTGTACGCAACGATGACCCGTTTGAGTTCGGGCACGCCGCCGCTTTGCGCCGCTATATACATGGGCTGTACGTATAACAACGATTGTTCGACCGGAATGACGAGCAGGCTTCCCCAAATCACGCGCGAACCGCCCTGATTCCACAGCGTCAATTGCTTGGATATTTCAGGGTCCTGATTGATACGCGACTCTATTTGCTGGGGGCCGTACACGAGTTTTTGCTTGGGAAAATCAAACACCAGAAGCTTGCCGTAATTCGGCTCGTCGCATCGCGCGGCAAGCCAGGCGATCATGTTTTCTTTCTTGGCAGGAGAGAACGGCACCATAAGGATGAATTCCTCCTGCCTGCCGACCTCGGCGAGCTTCATGATCGTGTAATACGGGGTCATCTGTTCCAATTGACCGTCGGCCATGCTTGCCGGGATTTTCCACATGTCTTCTTTATTGTAAAACACCTGCGGATCGGTCATGTGGTACAGCGAATACACCTTTGCCTGAATGGTGAACAACGCCTGCGGATACCGGATATGGCTGCGCAAATCCTGCGGCATGTCGGACATGGGTTTGAAAACGTTGGGGAATATTTTCTGGTACGTCTGGATGATCGGGTCGGTAGGATCGGAAACATAATACGACAAGGCTCCGTCGTACGCGTCGATGGTTACCTTGACGGAATTGCGTATATAATTTCCCATATCCTGGATCATGGCCGAATACGGGTATTTCGACGTGGTGGTATACGCGTCGATAAACCACACCAAATGCCCTTCCTTGGTCACGACCATATACGGATCGGAATCGTACGATAAAAACGGCATTGCCTTGCGCACGCGCTCGTTGATTTTACGGTAATACAGTATCCTGCTTTTTTGCGTAATATCGGTCGACAACAGGATCTTTATTTCGCCGAAGCGCACGACAAAGAGCAATTTTTTAAGCATGCCGCCCATTGAAACGCCGCCCTTGCCCGCATAGTCGGTATACACGTTTTCGTCGCCCGACGGATAATCGAATTCCTTGTTCGCGGTATTGACAATAGCATAACCGGCGTCGGCCTCGCCGTAATAGATCTGCGGCCTGGTTACGGGAATGTTCGCATTGGAAACGGGGGGAATATTTTCGATGAAAAATTCCGGCAATCCTTCGGGCGTGACATTATTCACCGGGCCCATGCAAAGGCCGTAGCCGTGGGTATAGCTCAAATGCTCGTTGATCCATATTCTGCTGGGCAAACTCGCGGGCACGAGCTCGCGGGGCGACAGCATGACCTGCCGCGTTTTGCCGTTGATCATATACCGGTCGTTGTCGACATCCAGGAATTTGTAATAGGTGCGTATTTCCTGCAATTGTCCGTATGTCGTTAAAAGCGGAGCCTGTTCCCACAAACGGATGTTCTTAACCGTCAAATCGTTTTTCTGGACCGCTTCCTTGCTCAAATTTTCGGTTGGCGTAAAATGCTTTTCTTCTATTTTGTCGACGTTAAACGCCGATCGAGTATTCTGAATGCTCCAATTGATATAGGGAGTTTCTTTTGAAACTTCGTTGGGGGCAACGACAAAACGCTCGACGAGGCCGCTGGCGCCCCGGCCGATCACATTCATGAGAATCACCAAAACAACGCCGAGAATGGCGAACTTGAGGGTTTTGGTCCAGATATTAATCCAAATCAACAATGCCGCAGCCAGACAGATGTATCGCATGGCTTTAAGAAACGGCAGATAAAAGTGAATGTCCGCATATCCTGCGCCATTGACGATATGGCCCCCGCCGTTGACCATATCGAACATCTTGAATTGGAAAAACACGAATAGCGATGCGATAAGTATACCGGTAAGAAAAAGGATATGCGCTTTTGCGGCGGTTGCCGCCGTTACCCATCGGCCCGTGAACGAGATGTTTTGCCGCAGGAAATAAACGATGAAACTGCCGATTAAAGAAAGAACGACAATCGAGGCGCTCACCGAATACAGGAATCGGTAAAACGGCAACTTGAATACGTAAAAGCTTATATCTTTTCCGAGCAACGGATCTTTTAGGCCAAAGGCGACCGACCCTTTATAGGTAAGATACGTATCCCAAAATTGACTCGCGAATGCCGCGATAAAGAACGCCGCGATGACCGCGACGATAGGAAGCACGAATTTGACAAACGGTGTTATGCCATACGCCTCGACATAGGCCATTATCGGCGAACGGGTGTAATTGACCATGGGCTTGACGAGCTTTTGAGCCACAAGCAAATTGACGTAAATTATGAGCCACGCAGCCACGCCCGCTATCAGCGTGATTGCGATTTTGGATGAAAGAATAGTGATGAAAACCGAAGCCATGGATACTTCTTTAAACCAGGCGAAATCGGTAAGAAGCAATGCGATATTTTGGGCGAACACACCAATGACGGCGATGACTCCAATGACTACCCAAATCCCGAGGTTTTTCATTTTTGGCGGTGTCGGCATTATAGCTCCTTTGAAAATTGTATGTCGAAAGACTGCCGGGGCATTGGGCAGTATCGTATCGGTTTACGGCTTATGAGTTGCGGTATCGGAAGGGATTATCAATGTACGAGGCCTGAAACAATCCTCGCATGCGCCGGTTATAGAGACTCCTTCGATGTCCCAGTTTTTCCGCGCTTCAACCGTATCGGGCGGCAAAAAATACGGCTCGGAAGGAACCCACGGCACGAGGCTTCCGACATTCAATTCTCCGTCATTATTTACATCAGAGAATATCGTCATAGTGCCTTTGCCTGCGCAAAGGGAATCGTACCTGAATTGCCCGGCATTGTCCGAAACGAGGTATTTGCGCGAACCGACGATGGTCGTAAATATCCATTTCCGTTTGGAATCGGGCTTCATGCACGATGCGCCGCCGCTGAGGCTGTAACACAGGTCTTTGTCATCTAATGTGGTGAAAGACATTTTGATGCCCAGCGAATCTTTAGGTGGATTTCCGCATATATCCTTGAACAGGGAATCGGGAAAAACGATATCGTATTTGTCTCCCGTTTTCAGCGGCCGGTTCACCCGGATGATGGTCGTGTCGGCAAGGGACTGCGATACCGTGAGACCGACGGTATCTTTTAAGGAATCGGCGCATTGCCATTTCGAAAATTGCGGAAACATGGGTTTGGACCACGCCAATTTTATGATCGGCTTCAGATCGGCAAGGACCAACGGTTCCTTGCTTCGCAATAACGGTGTTGTCGTATCGCTTTGGGAAACCCCGTTAAACCGTATCGTGTCGCGCTGCGTCGCATTTTTCCGGAGAAAAAGCGGTGATTTTTTGGAGCACACCAGCCGAAACGGCTGCAATCCGAGCGTATCGGCAACGACAAGGAAAAATCTTCTCGTATTGTAAACGGGAATGTACGTTTTGATCGCCAGCGACCGTTTTCCATCCACGCTTTCGACTTTCCACAACGAATCGAAACCGTTTGAGGAAATGCCGATGCCGCCGGTCCATTCACACAGAAGGTGCTTTGCCGAAAGCGGCGTTATTTTACTAATGCGCATCGTCGTGGTATCGCAATTGACTGGAAACAGCGTCAGCGGCCCGGCTGTTTTATCGAGCTTTATGCGTTTGTCTATTGCGGCAAAGGCCTGTTCCACGCCCGGAGAAAAACGGTTGTCGTTATTATCGTCAAAAAAAGCAATGCAATCGTAGGTTCCCCGGTGAATGTTGTCGAAGGAAAACAGTCCCGCACTGTCGGTTTGGGCAACATAGCTGGGCGGACCGAAGAAATTGGTGTCGGAACTGTCGATTTTGACAGACGGGAACAAGCCGATCTTCGGTTGCCCTTTTTTCGCAGAAGGCAGGGTGACGCATCCGAAAATACGGCCGCTGTCTATGGTGGGTCCGGTTGAAAAAAACAAATCGTACGGGATCCCGATCGAGTTTCCGTGCAAATCCGCCAATGCCGTATTTATCATGACGTGATAGGTCGTGGAGTCTGCCAGCGGCTTTTTGGGTTTTATTACCAATTTTTTTCCGGATATGGAAATTTTGATGCCCCCGGGCGCAGGCGGGTACATGCTGATACTTTTTTCAGGATTTTGCGGCACAACCCATTCGGAAAAATTCAACATGATCGAAGCTGTTGTCGGAATGCCCACGGAGCCGCGTATGGGATACGACGAATTGATTTTCGGCGGAATCTTGTCGTCGGGACCGCCGCCCGGCGGTATCTGATGTGCGCAATAGAAGAATAAAACAGCGATGCCCAATACGACTTTAGCGAAATTTTTCATAGGGAAATAAATTACAATAATGTCGGCTGTTTTGCGAGTTTTTAATGGCTTTCTTTTTTACAGAGTAGTATAATATAAATCCTTGGAAAATCCACCTTAAGGAGTAAATCTATGGAATTATACGATTTTTCTATTCCCATGCTCGGGACCCCGCATATCAAATCGCCTATCGTTTTGTCGAAAAAACCCGATGATAAAATCGCCAATTTTACAACCGACGATCAGTTTATCCTGTACGATATTGTTTCGCAACCGGGATTGCCGTTCGGTCCTTATACAAAAGAGAACCTGCTGGAATTGGCCGGGCCGCGGGAAAAGATTTTCTTTGATCCGGCAAAGGTCAACGCAGCCATCGTGACGTGCGGCGGATTATGCCCCGGGCTCAATGACGTCATTTACTCCGTAGTCATGAATCTTTGGCATCGTTACGGCGTGCGCAGAATAACGGGAATCCAATATGGATACCGGGGGCTCTTGCCCGAATTCGGGATTCCGACCATAGACCTCACGCCTAAAATCGTCGCCGACGTTCATCAGATGGGCGGCACATTGCTCGGATCGTCCCGCGGCGGCGGCGAAAAAATCCCGCTCATGGTCGACGTTATCGAACAAATGAACATCAATGTGCTCTTTGCCATCGGCGGCGACGGAACCATGCGCGGGGCATTGGCAATATCGCAGGAGGCGCGCAAACGGGGCACCCGCCTTTCGGTTATCGGCGTGCCGAAAACCATAGACAACGACTTGAGCTTTTGTCAACGTTCGTTCGGCTTCGAGACAGCGGTTTCGCTTGCGGTCGAAGCGGTGGAAAGCGCTCATACCGAAGCGCATGACGTCATGAACGGAATCGGTATCGTCAAGGTCATGGGGCGCGAATCCGGTTTTATCGCCGCGCACACGGCTCTTGCGTCCGGCGACGTCAATTACGTCCTGATTCCCGAAGTGCAGTTCGAGCTGTCGGGCGAAAACGGACTGCTTGCTTCGCTGAAGAAACGGTTGGATTTGCGGCATCACGCGGTGATCCTGGTTGCCGAAGGCGCTGGGCAGGACCTTGTCGGCGAATCGAACGGCTCCGACGCCTCGGGCAATAAAAAGCTCGGCGACGTCGGCGCATATTTACGAAAAAGAATAGAACAGTACTTTGAAGAGATACGCATGGAAATCACGGTCAAATACATTGATCCAAGCTATATGATCAGAAGCGCGGCGGCGATAACCACGGATTCGATTTATTGCGCGCGCCTCGGCAGCAACGCGGTCCACGCCGCGATGGCGGGAAAAACCGAAGTGCTTATCAGCCTGGTCAATAATAATTTCGTGCATTTGCCCATTCGACTTGCCGTATCGAAACGAAACCGCGTTGATCCGGAAAGCGCATTATGGCGAGACGTGATAGACCGCACCGGCCAACCGTTATTGTTGAAAAGCTGATGCATTTTATTGTTTTGGTTTTGTTTTAGGCGTTTTTTTTAAAGAAACGCCCATTTGGTTTCTTTGTCCCATTTCTTCCATAAAGTAATTTGTATGATTACGTTCCAAACTTTTTTTTAAAAGGAGCTTTATATAATGGCACCGCATATTGACCTTTGGGCAAATCATCCGTATCTTGTTTCCGACATCACCCTTGCCGACTGGGGAAGGAAGGAAATGGACATTGCGGAAAAAGAAATGCCGGGTCTCATGTCTGTTCGGGAAAAATACGCCAAAGAACAACCGCTGAAGGGCGTACGCGTCTCCGGGTCTTTGCATATGACCATTCAAACCGCCGTGCTTATCGAAACGTTGGCAAAATTGGGCGCTTCCGTACGATGGGCTTCATGCAATATTTTCTCCACGCAAGACCATGCAGCAGCAGCCATTGCAAAGTCGGGCGTCCCGGTATTCGCCTGGAAGGGCGAATCGCTTGAAGATTATTGGGCATGCACGTTCCAGGCCCTTACATTCGACGGCAATAAAGGCCCGCAGCTTATCGTCGACGACGGCGGCGACGCGACATTGCTTATCCATAAAGGATTTCAGCTCGAAAACGGCGACAAATGGGTAGACTCGCCCTCGTCGAGTCATGAGGAAAGCGTGATCAAGAACCTTTTGAAAACCATTTACGCAAAAAATCCGACTCATTGGCATACGGTGGTCAAAGACTGGAAAGGCGTTTCCGAAGAGACCACGACGGGCGTGCACAGACTTTACCAAATGGAATCGGCAAAAAGCCTTTTGGTCCCTGCCATCAATGTCAACGACTCGGTGACAAAATCGAAATTCGACAATATTTACGGTTGCCGCCACTCGCTGGTCGACGGCATCATGCGCGCAATGGACGTCATGATTGCAGGTAAAACCGCGCTTGTCTGCGGATACGGCGATGTGGGCAAAGGATCGGCAGAATCGCTCGCCGGGCAGAAAGCCCAGGTTTGCGTCACCGAAATCGACCCGATTTGCGCATTGCAGGCATGTATGGCCGGATACAAAGTGACTACCATCGAAGACGCCCTTCCCTTTGCCGATATCTACGTCACGACGACGGGTAATTGCGAGATAATAACCGTCGAACATATGGCAAAAATGAAGGACCAGGCGATCGTTTGCAACATCGGCCATTTCGACAATGAAATACAGGTCGACAAACTAAACAATTATCCCGGTATACAACGCGTCAATATCAAACCGCAGGTCGACAAGTATATATTCCCCGACGGCCATTGCATTTATCTTTTGGCAGAAGGCCGACTTGTCAATCTCGGCTGCGCAACCGGACACCCCAGTTTCGTCATGTCGAGCTCATTTACCAACCAGACTCTCGCGCAGCTCGATTTATGGAAAAACAAAGACACGTACAAGCCGGGCGTATATCGATTGTCCAAGAAACTCGACGAAGAGGTCGCACGGTTGCATTTAGCGAAAATCGGTGCGAAACTCACGGTTTTGTCGAAGCGCCAGGCTGATTATATCGGCGTGCCGGTCGAGGGTCCGTATAAGCCCGAACATTACCGGTATTGATTATATCAAACGCTATCGCATACAACAAAAAAGCCCCGGAATTCCGGGGCTTTTTTTTGTTGTATGGTTTCTTTACAAAAACAGGTTACTTGCGTCCTGAACGTTCGTTTATTTTACAACCACCGTTGCCGCTTCGGAACTTAGCGGCGTGGCAAACTTCAAGACATAGGTGCCCGGAATGACGGATACGTTTGAATTGTTTTTCCCAAGGGAAATGCTGTAGTTTACCCCGGGTTCACGCATGCCTTTTGCGATGGTCCGTACTAAGGCGCCGTTCAGGTTGAAAAGTTCCAGATTCACCGCTTCCGCAGAAGGTACCGAGAAACGGATTTCTTTTGCGCCTGTCGTACCATTTGTCAGAATTGAAAGCATGGTCCGTTGCGCTTTGCGGCTTGCGGTCATCGGCATGGACAAAACAGGGGATATAGGCGCCTGCTTTTTGCAGTAGAACGCCGTGACGCTGTCGCATTTTGCCGGCGCCCGGTCGATTTCCCAAATCATGACCCCGCCGCAGCCGTTGTCGATGGCGTACAAAGTCTTTCCGTTGATATCGCCGGGATTTCCATCCGGGCCATTGCCGCATTCATTGGGTCCGTCGACTTCCTGATCGGTATCGTATCCGTACCCGACGCCGATTTTGGTTTTCGGCACGCCTTTGCTCGTAAGTGAAGCTACCTGACCCGAAATCGGAGCACTGCTGCTGTTAAGAAGATCGTAATAAGACATAAGGTTGAATTGGTCGACATATGCTGCAGCAGGAGCATGCGATGCGGACAGATATTGAGCCGTGGCAATCGACACTATCGGCTTTGGCGTGATTTTGACAAGCGTGTCGTTTAGCGCCTTCATGAAAGGAACAAATTGCCCGTTGATTCCGTCTTCCCAATCGATGTCGATGCCGTCAAACGAATTCCTTTTCATAAAGTCAACGAGGTTGTGAACGAAAGTACCCATGACATTTGATTGGGTAGCAGCCTGGAAGTTGCCTCCGGCGCCGCCGCCGCCGACACAAATTATTGCCGTTGTTTTATTGGTATGACATGCAGTCGTAAAATTCTTGGCATCGGCGTCGCTCATACCGGTAACTGCTCCGGAACTGTTTCCGTTTACGGAAAACCACGCAAGTATGGTATAGCATTTCCAGTTGACCCGTGAAACCGAGAAATTCGCATAGTTCGGAAGATACCCGTACGACCATCCTGCAAATTTTCTTTGGGCAAATGCAGACGACGAAAGCACCAAAAACGCAAGAAAAAGAATCTGTAGTTTTTTCATAAAACCCCTTAAACGGTTAACTTGAACAAATACTAATTTTCAATTCAAATTCACTAACAATGTCACCTAATTATTAATTTACCGCTTTTCGCCTCAAAATCCCTAAAAAACTCCAAAGACGACATTTTATCGTAGTCTGCATGTATACTGTTTGTATTTCTCGAATACTTGCCATTCTTTTGCCGCATTGTTTTATTTCAAACCAACGGGATTTGCCATGCGACGAAATTTACGATCCGGTGACGCGTGCTCATTAATGTAAAGTTTTTTTCGGCGAATGCGGGAAAAAAACGGTTTCAATTTTATTTTGTGTATCCGGGCAGTATACTATTTTAGTAAAAATTTGTTTTGATTCGGGCATACTTAAAACCATTGGCTAGAAAATTTGATTAAAAATGGGTAAAACCGCAAAATCGCTATACGAAACGTTTCCGCCGTCAAAACCGTGTTCCTGTAAAATTTGCCGCCACTATTGCGTTCGGCCCGGATGGTGGACGGTGAAGGAAGCGGCTTTGGCGATCGATGCCGGTTATGCAAAACGAATGATGCTCGAAATGGCTCCCGATCTTTCGTTCGGCGTATTGTCCCCTGCTTTTTCAGGATGCGAAGGCGATTTTGCGTTAAGCATTCATGCGCAAAACGGATGCAATTTTCTGAAAAACGATTTATGCGAATTATTCGGAACAAAAAACCAGCCGCTCGAATGCCGTTTTTGCCACCATCAGCGCCAGGGCAAAGGCAAGGAGTGCCACGATGCCCTGGAAGCGGACTGGAACACGCCCGTTGGCCAGGCTTTGATTGCGCAATGGGGAAAAATGACGGGACTTTGGCAACGTGCCACCGAGAAAAAACCGCAACTTTTCAACCGTAGCATCGCATAACTTATTCCTCGTTTGATACGCTGTTTTTTTATTTCGGTTTTCCCAACATCGTAGGCTTTTTATATTTTAGTATTCTGAACTTTGAAGTTGTTGCGGTGAATGTATCTACGCGGGGCGCGGAGATATTTTCCGTAATATCCTTTTTTTGCAAAGGTACCCAATGGCACATTGCATTTCCCCAGAAGCTGAAAAAATATTGGACAAACCGTTCAAGGTCCTTGACAAAGGGTTCGTACGGCTCGTTGATTATCTCGGCAACGACGACCGCATCGTACAATCGGCCCGCGTTTCGTACGGCAAAGGCACCAAGACATTCCGGGAAGACAAAGGGCTCATCAATTATCTGCTTCGCAACGACCACACCTCGCCGTTCGAACAGGTCGTGTTTACCTTTCATGTCAAGCTTCCGATTTTTGTCGCGCGCCAGTGGATACGACACCGCACCGCACGAGTGAATGAAATTTCGGGTCGTTACAGCGTCATGAAATCGGAGTTTTACCTCCCGGCGGCAAAAGACATCGCGTTTCAAAGCGAAAACAACAAACAGGGGCGTGCCAAAGACAAGGTCGACCCTAAAATTCAAAAGCAGGTCATAGCCTTATTGTCGAAGCATCAACAAGAATCCTATGAGACGTACGAAAAGTTGCTTTCACATAATATTGCACGCGAACTGGCGCGGGTGGACCTGCCGTTGTCGCTGTATACCGAATGGTTTTGGCAAATAGACCTTCATAATCTATTGCGGTTCCTTGCCCTCAGGCTCGATCCGCATGCGCAAATGGAAATCAGGGTTTATGCGGAAGCCATCAACAAAATCGCCCGGACCGTTTGCCCTATAGTGTTTGAAGCATTCGACGATCATATTTTAAACGGCGTCCGCTTTTCACAAAGCGAAATGGCTGCATTGCGAAAGCTTCTTAAAGGTAAAGATACCGGCCTCGATGAAAAGGGCCTGGCACGCTTGACCGCGAAGCTCGGAATCGATTGACGGTGCCCCGGTATATCTCCGTTTCCCGGCGCACCGATATCCCCTGTTTTTTTTACGAGGAATTTTTCGACGCCTGGAACAAGGGGGAAATCACCTACGACGGAGGATACGGCCGCTCGTACACGGTTTCCCTTCGACAACCGGACGTGTTGGGGTTTGTTTTCTGGTCCAAGGATTTTTCTCGTTTTATCAAGCACCCCGATTTCGGCTCCCTGATCAAAAACAACAACGCGCTGTTTCACTTCACCCTCAACGACGGGGGCGAGCTTGAGCCGCATGTCGCGCCCCTGCAAACGCGTTTAGATACCGTACGAGCGCTCTGCGATATGGTTGGTCCGCAACGGGTTCTGTGGCGCTATGACCCTATTTGCAAATACAAAAACAAAGCAGGCGATTCGGTGACCAACTCGCAGGGTTTTTTCAAAATTCTTCCGATTATGGCCAAAGCCGGGATTTCGCGATGCTACTTTTCTTTCATGACAATGTATGCCAAATTAAAAAAGCAAAGCATCGCCTTTGAGGAATTCAGCGATACGGAAAAGGCGACCATCGTCGCGGCGTTGTCGAAAGCTGCCGCCGATGCGGGAATGAGGCTTTGCAATTGCTGCAATCCAGAAATCCCGTCAATTGACACGGGCGTTTTGCAGGCACATTGCATCGACGATGATATTTTACGCGAAACAGACCGTTTCGGCATTCATCGGACGCTTTTGCCCGCGCCCACGAGGATCGGATGCGGATGCGGCGAAAGCAGGGACATCGGATCGTACCAACAGCGATGTTTGCATCGCTGTTGGTACTGTTACGCCGGCCATCAAGCCCCTAAGGGGAATGTTGCTTAAGAAGGATCGGACTTTTCGGATTCGATTTTTTCTTTCAGGATTTTCTTTCCTAAAAAGAAACCGCCGACCAAAATCCCCAGGGCGATTATTCTTCTGCCGAAAATGAGCCTGACGACGCCGAGCGCAAGCTTCAGCAGCATGAATATGAGTCCCAATCCCTTCTTGACAATCCAAAACGGTAACAAAATAATTTTCCACAACATGGCAAACTCCTTTGAAAGGATTATTTCGATGTCAATTTATTGACGCCGTCCCAATTCGGGCCCGGCGGTTCCTGTTTATATCGCTCGCAATTTTTAATCAGTTCCTTGCTGGGCGTCGTTTTCGCAACCAAACGATACGGTTCCAATTTGTCGGATTCCGTAAGGATTTCTATGGCCTTGTCCCAATCCTGTTTGTAAAAAGCGGCAAGACCGTTCGAGTACAATTCGACCATTTTCGCGATATCGGGCGTTGCTTTGCCTTTTTCCGCTATCAGTTCATAAAT
Source organism: Fibrobacteria bacterium (assembly GCA_037447435.1). GTDB lineage: Bacteria > Fibrobacterota > Chitinivibrionia > Chitinivibrionales > FEN-1185 > FEN-1185. Next base: position 91,613 of record JBBIGR010000009.1, on the reverse strand, counting down.
TACAACAGGCTCCGATTTACCCACAACCGTAATCTTATCGAGCTGACGGACTTCAAAATCGTCTTTGACCATGTCGTAGGTAAAATGGCTTATCATCGCGAATACGCCGTATTGCTTGGCCGCACTTTCCAAACGCGCCGCAAGGTTGACCGTATCGCCCATCATGGTATAGTTCATGCGCGTTTTCGAACCCATATTGCCGGTAACGATTGGACCGCTGTTGATGCCGATGCGCATGCGCATTTCATGCACGATTTGCGGCCACTTATCTCCTTCGGAAATCCATTTCTTACGCAGACCGCCGAGTTTGTTTTGCATATCGAGCGCGGTGAGACAGGCTTGTTTCGCATGGTCTTCCATGGGCATGGGCGCGCCGAAAAAGGCGATGATCGCGTCGCCTTCGTATTTGTCTAGCGTTCCGTAATGCGAAAGCAGGACGTTCGTCATTTCCGTGAGGTATTCGTTGAGAAGTTCGACCAGCCTCGTGGGCGAACCCAATTTTTCGGAAAAGGTCGAAAAGCCCTGTATGTCGGTAAAATAGGCCGTACGAATGCCCTCGTCGCCACCGAGCTTCGGCTGCTGTTTCGAATTGTACATCATATCGATGAGATCGGGCGACAAATATTGCTTAAAGGTACTTTGCAAAAATTTCCGGTCTTTCTCTTCGGTAATATACCGGTACGCCATGACCGCGGTAAACGTAATGACGATGGCAAGGATCGGCCTGGCGATTTCGATCCACAAATGGTTGCCGCCGAAGAGTGTCATCGCAATGACAAAATAGACGAACACCGCAGCCAGACTGAGAATGGAGCCGAAAAGCGGTTTCAGGAAATACGACAAAAATCCGATTACCACGCCGACCGCAAGCAGAATGAAAAAGTCCTGCCATTGCGACAACCGCGTCACGAACGTATTTGTCATAAAAGAATTTATCAGCGACGCGTGGACCTCGACTCCCGGATAATTGTTGTCTATGGGCGTTGACACGATATCGAATAACCCCTGGACCGTTGCGCCGACCAAAAATATTTTACCGTCCAGCGCACCCTGGACCCGGTCCTTCATGATATCGTAATAGCTGTAATATTTGAAAGTCTTGGCTTTGGGACCGAAATACGTCACGATATGACGGTTATCTCTCCCCAGAGGAATGCGCACCGTTTTCCCGAAATCCATTCGCATACCCGCAGGCATGGAAGAAATGGCGTTCCATGACGTCGTGCATAAATCGGTAAGAACCGAATGATTCATGACCGGCAGGGTCGAGGAAAGAACGCCGTCCTTGTTTTTCACGGAAAAAGCGAAAAACACGAGTTTGGTTGTCCCGGGTTTTATCGCGTCGAAATCGGACGGTGAAATCCTTTGTATGGTTTCGAAATCGAGCTTAGACAAATACCACTCACCGTCTCCTTCGGGAGCGGTCAACACCCAATCGACGTCGGAATTCCGTTTCAATAAAACGGAAGGCCCAAGTACCAATGAATCACCTTTGACAAGCCCGGCAATTTTCGCCACATCGCAGCGCATGAGCGCCGAGGCCACGGAAAGGGGAAAATTACCGCAATACATATCCACGAACGCATTGCCCGCGCTGTCTTTGCCGATTTTAAGCTGGGCGCTGACATCGACGGTTTTCCCCGGAAGACAAGCCTTGATGTTTTGGCTTTTGTCTATGATTGCCTTTACCTGCAACGCGGTCACGTTGGGATAAGAAAACGTCAATATGCCGAGAGAATCCTTGAATGCCTTGAAAGGTTTTCCGATATCGATATATTTGCCGGGCTCGAAGTTGATTTCCTTATTGGGCGTACCGAACAGCGTCGCGACTGTCCGGACGCTTATCGGAAGGTATACCGGCGAATTGTTCCCGAATCCGTACATGAGCGGTATTTCGCGTATCACACCGTCCTTGTTCTTGGGAATATTGACAAAACCGACATCGCGGGCCGCGCGCGCCAGTTGCGGGAACGTGCCGTCGATGACCGGCTTTTTGTCGCGCAAGTCGTTCCGTTTTTCATTCGGAAGCGAAATCGCCGACGAGGGGTGCAGGGAATCGTGCCACGCCATGGTCATTTTCGGTTCGATTTGCGATTGCGCGTATTCCGGATAATCCCATTTGTCGGCCATCATGAGCGCATGGATGACGTTACCGCCCTCTTTTGTCGCGCGTACGAATTGTTCGTCGTAATCGATCGTTGCGGTAAGCGGTTTGTAAATATTGTCGGGTACCGCAAAACCGGAATTCCGCTCTTTGCATTGATCAAGCAATTTGTCGATGCGGGTCACATAGTTCTTGTCTTCGGGATCGAAAAACATGACGTCGAATACGACCGCAGCCGGATTATGCTTTTCCAGCGATTTGATCATTTGCGCATGGAACGACCGGTCCCAATTCCAATATTTGCCCAGCTTATGCTGACTTCTCTCGTCGATGTCGATGATGCATATGCCGTTGTCGTTTTCCTCGATTTTGGCATGGTTTTTATTCGAGCCCTGCTCGTCGAATTCCCAGCGATACCGCATGTAATAGGTTTGATCTTCCAGGCGGTTGATGAGATCGGTGAAAAAGAGATTCGTGAATAAGGCGACGCCGATACCCATGGCAGAGCCGATGAGCAAGCTTTTCAAAATTCGCTTAATCCAACGCATTATGACTCCTTTGGAAAACAATTTCCCTGCTTTTCCCATTATATAAGAATGGGGAAATAAAGGCAAGGCCGATTTATTATCAAAGCGACGGCAAGCCGTCTGCAAAGCGGATGGATTAGTATCTATATAGAAATTCTGCAACGACGCGCGGGGTTAGTTATTTTATAAATATGAAATTCGTGACACAATGCCTTTCGTGCCTTATTGACGATGTTGTAGGCGCTGTCGATATGCTGGGCGTTTCCCAGAAACAATCGACATCCATAATGCAGGAAGTGCTTTTATACCTGACGACGCATATTGCCGACGAAGTACCGCCGTCATATTTTATTACCGATTTGCATAGGATAATAAAGCGGCATCTTGCACTCGCAATGCCGTTTGCCGAAATGCGAAAAGCCTGTCTGAGCGCAGGAATGGCCATTGCAGAAAACGTTGAAAAAGAGTCTGCATTCAAAACCGGATTGGACAAATTTTCGTTTCTGTTGCGATGGGCGATCGCGTCCAACAGTCTTGATTTCAGAACCGCAGGCATCGGCTACGAGCTGAACGCAGGCGCTATTGAAAAAAGCATAACCTCATATTATGCCACAGGCCTGACCGTTGACGAGACGAAGCAGATTTACGAAGCGGTTTTACAGGCAAAACGTATCGTGTATATCCCCGACAACGTGGGGGAATTACCTTTCGACAAACTGTTACTGCGTGCCATGAAAATAAACGGCGCAACAATAACCGTACCCATGCGGGGCGGCCCCATTACCAGCGACGCGGTACTGTCCGACGCGCAAGAAGCCGGATTGCAGGACGTTGCAACCCTTATTTTGGCAGGACCCGATACGCTCGGGATATCGTTCAAGGAAATGAGCGAAGAGTTGTCGACGGCGTTATCCGATGCCGATTTGATACTCGCAAAAGGCCAGGCAAATTATTATGTACTTTCGGAATTCGGGAAGCACTATGCAAATGCGACGATCGTCTGCCTTTTCACCGCAAAATGCAATCATATTTGGAAACAGTTCGGTTGCAACAGCAAAGCATCGATAGCCGCGGTTATCCAAGAACCCCAAACAAAGCAAGGAACGTAATGCGAAAATTCAATCTTGCCAATGCGCTTACCATTTCACGAATCATTATCGCGCCGATTTTCGCCTATTTTTTTATACGAAGTTTTCATGCGCAATCGCCGATTCTTTGGCTCTGGATTTCCATTGCGCTGGTTTGCCTCATAGAATTATCCGACGCATTGGACGGCTTTATCGCACGGTCGCAAAACATGGTTTCCGATTTCGGGAAATTACTCGACCCCATGGCCGACAGTCTTTCCAGGCAAACCATTTTCCTTTCGTTTATGGTTTGTTCTGCACATATTATTCCGCTATGGATGTGCCTGGTGTTTTTATACCGCGATGCGTTTTTGTCCATTTTACGGATGATGTGCGCTTACAACGGCACCGTTCTTGCGGCCCGTCAGGCCGGCAAACTCAAAGCGGTGGTGCAGGCGATCGGCGCCTTCGTGGTTTTATTCATATGCCTTGGCATATCGTACAAGGTGCCGTGGATTCCCGAAAAGCTATGGGGACGTCATCCCGGATTTTGGGTCATGCTGGTTCCGGTGACCGTAACAATACTTTCGGTATACGATTATGTCGCTGCGAACTGGAACGTCGTGAAGCAAATGGCGGAACCGTTGTCTTTTTCCAAAAAGTAACTTTGATTTGTTAAGGATGGTTTACAATGAACCCTTCGCCTGTTTTAATTGCCCCGTCGATTTTGTCCGCAGATTTCCGCAATATCGAGAAAGCAGTCAAAGACGCTGAAGCAAGCGGTGCCGACCGGATCCATTGCGATGTCATGGACGGCCATTTCGTTCCAAACCTTACCTTCGGGCCGTTTATCATCGAAGCGGTGAAAAAATGCGTTTCCATTCCTTTGGACGTTCATTTAATGATTTCCAACCCGCAAAAATATATCGCAAATTATTGCGACGCAGGATCCGACATTCTTATGGTTCATGCCGAAACATGCCCCGATTTGGCCGCGGTACTCTCCGACATCCGTAAACGGGGCGTTAAATGCGGCGCATCGGTAAACCCGGACAAAAGTACCGACCTGCTTATCCCTTTTTTACGGAACATGGACCAGGCGCTTATCATGACCGTATATGCCGGCTTCGGCGGCCAATCGTTCATACGCGAAATGCTCCCTAAAATCAAGGCAATCGCTGACGAAAAAAAGACTTACGGTTTAGCCCTCGACATCGAAGTCGACGGCGGGATAAATAATGAAACGGCGGCGCTGTGCGCACAAAGCGGCGCCAATGTGTTTGTTGCCGGAAATTATGTGTTTAAGGCTCCAAATTACAAAGAGAGAATCGACGCAATACGGAAAGCTGCCGGCGGCTGATGAAAAACAGAAGGATCATCTTTCGCGTTTGCAAAGGCCTCCTCAAGGCGGGAAACCTTTTTGCGGCATTAGGGCTCTTTTTCTTCATTTTGTGCAGTACCTACCCTGTTGCCCCCCCTTCAAGTAACCTCCTGGAATTCGAAAGCGTTTGGCAATATCTCAAGACCTACAGCATTTGGCAAGACAGCCTGCCGCTGCCGCCGAATGCATTTACCTACAGCAGCCCGGAAAAACTTTTGGCAAGCACAAACGACACCCTGCATCATGTTCTTTACACGAAGTACAGGGACACGATAAATGCCGCGTTGTACAACACCGCGGCATCGGGTTATGGAAACGCAGGCGTCCCTATTTCCGAAACTTTTTCGACTCCGTCGTCGGGCCCGACTGTTTTTTTCGACAGCATCACGGCCAAAACTGCCTATTTGCAAATCATAGAATTCGTGAAAGACAGTACCTATGCGCAGTTTTTAAAAGTACTTCCCTCATTGTCGCGTTTTTCAAACATCATGATCGATTTACGCCAAAACGGCGGCGGAGAAATTTCAACAGTCGATTCCATACTTTCGTATTTTCTTTTGCAAGGCACAACCTACATTATTGCTACCTACCGCGATTACGATAAAAACACCAGGACTGCAATGACAAAGTATAATGAGCGCTGGAGTGTGAAACAGAACCATCCCCTAACGCTTGTCGGAAAAAACGTGGTCATCCTTATGAATCGAGGATCTGCGAGCGCATCTGAAATGATGGCCGCCGGTCTTAAAGACGGTCGAGCCAATTCAAATGCTTCGACGGTCACGATCGTGGGCGACACATCGTATGGCAAAGGAATCGGCCAAATCGTCATCAACCGGCAATTATTCGGAAAACGGGATGTCCAAATAACCTTTCTTCGCTTCAAACGGGCTTGCGGGTGCGCCGATTCAATTTACCATCGTAAAGGAATCGTACCGGATTTATTGGTGGTAAACCCCTCAAACACGGCAATTGCCGATACCATGCAGTTAAGCGCGGCATTCCATATTTTTGAACCTACTGTCCGTGTTAAATGGTTTACGTCGCCTCTGGCAAAAAGAGGCTTCTATCACGAAGCGGAATTTTCGGCAATCGGCGCGTCGGAATTTGAACATTGATTTTTTAATAGGTACGGTGTTTTGACATTGTATATTTATTCGGTATTTGGGGCGTGATTTCTTCTGTTTAATTTCCTTTGTTATTTTCCGTTGAATCGATTAAGTTCTTTGTGTATAATCAACATACTATGGAAAAAGCATCCGTACAAAGCAATCCTCTTTTAAAAGATTTCCCGGGTCTTGTGGGCGAATCGCAATACATGAAGGAGCTTCGCCGTGAGATAAACCGCATTGCGTCATGCGAATTTCCGGTTTTGATATGGGGTGAACCGAGTACCGGAAAAGACATCATCGCTTCCGCCTTGCATGCAATCGGGCCGAGAAGAGGCCGCGACATGATCAGTACCAATTGCGCAACTATTCCGCCCCATCTCGAAGATGAAGAATTTTTAGGCAATCCCCATGGAGCAAGCGGCGGCACATGGCCCGCGAAAATGGGGCTTATTGCATGCGCAAACCATTCGACACTGTTTTTAAACGAAATTAACGCCATGTCCCCTGTAATGCAGGACACCCTGTTCAAAATACTTGACACAGGATATTTTTCCCCGAATTGGTCGAGAGACGAACGGGCCGCGGACGTCAGAATCATTTGCGCCACCACGATCGATCTTGAGGCCTGTTGCGCTAGCAACGGCTTTCGTACGGATTTATTGTCCCGAATATGCGGTGCAGTCATTAAAACGATTCCTTTGCATGAACATCGCGAAGACATTCCCGACCTTATCGACCATTTCATCACCATCAAGGAAGATCCGAAAATTCCGCGAAGGATTTCTCCGATGGCACTGGAAATGTTGGTAGAACATTCATGGCCCGGAAACCTGCGCGAATTACAGTACACCATTGAAGTCATATGCATTGCAAGCATGGGCCTTAAGACGATAAGCGAAAAAGCGGTTCGTTCGGTTTTAAAAATCAATGAGCCCGAAGCGAATCCGCAATTATCGTATCAGGAAGCAAAAGCAAATATGCTTCATGATTTCGAGGTCAAATATTTTACTAAATTGCTTCATCATTATAAGGGAAATATCAATCAGGCTGCCATAGCCGCCGGAATGTATAGACCGAATTTGCTGAATAAATTGAAACAGCTTTGCATAGATCCAAATGCATTTCGGCGCAAATCGAATCAAAATCTTCAATAGGACAAAATGTCACTTTTATCCTATTATGACCTAGCTATTTTATTAGCCCAACTTCTTTGCAACAACCTGTTTTAAAACAAGTTACAAAATTAATTTTCTCTAAAAAACTCATGGCATTCTATTTGCGTTTTCTTTTTGAAACGCAAAGAGGGGTGCAATGGTTTTTTATAACCTGGATGAAGTAAAAGAAGGAATGATCCTGGCCGATTCATTATTCGACCGGCAGGGTAATCTGCTCATTGCGGGCGGTTTTACCTTAAAAAAGAATCATATCGAAATGCTCAGACTCAGGGGATTCGTTTCGATACCCATAGCTGTTACTGGCATGGAAAAAATCGTTCCGGAAAAAGTAATAAGTCATCAAACCGAACTCGAACTGATTTCCGTATTCGACAAATCGTCCAAAGCAATATCGTCGATTATGGCCCAGTCGCGAAAGAACAATGAAAAAATTTCCGATATCATTGAAAAAGACAAAGGCACTCTTTCCAAACTGATACGCGATACCGGAATATTGACGGCGGCAATCAAGCTTGTAGAAGACGTATCGCATGAACCGTGGACAATTGTAAACCTCAACAGGATGCGGGAAGCAAGCGATAATCTTCTCGAACATTCGATAAACGTGGCAATCATAGCGCTTTGCATCGGGCAGAAATACAGGCTGCCGGCGCATGAAATGAAACAGCTGGGACTCGGGGCGCTCAATTACGACATCGGCATGCTTGCGGTACCGCCGTCTATTCTCGAAAAGCAAACAGCGTTGACCGACGAAGAACGGCTTTTGCTGCAACAGCATACGACGTACGGCTATCTGATGCTCAAGGGAAACCCGGAAATTCCTCCCACAAGCGCCATAGTGGCATTGTCGCATCACGAGTACCAGGACGGCAGCGGATATCCGCAAAACATGACTGCGGAGAACAGACCGCCGCTCAAGGATTTTTCCCATCAGGGATGCATACACCGGTTCGCGCAAATCGTGGCTGTTGCAGACACCTATGCAATGCTCATACACGGAAGGCAGCATTTCCAACAACGAATGGACCCGTTGCATGCGGCAAAAAAACTGGTCGAATACTCAAAAACGAAACTGAATGCCGATATTGTCAAGACACTGCTGGGCATTTTTCCCGTGTATCCGCTCGGCGCGCGGATTAAAATCGTACACGGGCCGATTGCCGATCTTGACAATGCCATCGGTGCGGTTTCCAAAGTATACCCCGATCATATCGCTTCACCGCAGATCACGATATTCGAATCGGCCCGGCATCATAGTTTGCCGAAACCGATAATCCTGGAGCTTGCCCAATATAAAGGTTTCAGCCTGGAACTTTTAAACTGACCGTCTTACTCTTCGAACGGTTTTTTATCGAGAGTAAATATGATGAGGCGTTCGCCGGTCATTGTGGAAATGTCGGTATGAAGGCTTTTGACTTTTCGACGAAGCACGTCTTTGATTATATCTTCGAGCAGGGGCCTGCCGTTTTCAAGCAATTCGATACGGACCTGTTTGATTAAATCGCGGGCTTTCGTATTTCGCTCGGTTTTAACGAGCCTATATTCCGCCTTGGTTAAAACCCCTTTGAGCCTCACCAAGACCATATCATCCAGAATATACGTACGGGTTTCTAAAGGACCGCGTCCCATGTATTCTTTTTCAAAGCGGGTTACGGCTTCGCTTATTTCGGCTTCGTATTGCCCTTTGGTTTTTTCGGGTTTTCCCAACGTTCATCCTCTGATTAAAGCCTAATTCTTTCTGCCTGCATATACGGTAGTAAAATATATATAGCTGCCCATATTCCGCATGAGCACTTTTTTACTGTTTTTATTCATTATTTATTGTAAAATCATGAGTGTAGATATTTATTTTAAGTATCCGGTATATTAAAGTCCGATTTTTTTAACCGGTTAGACTATATTCACAGTCCTTTTTAAAAGGATGGAATGTGTGAGCGCGTTTAAGACCTTATTCCCCGACAAAAACAATTTTGTCGCCTTGCCGGCGACAAAGATCGGCGCGCTTGGAGTTTTTTCTTTTGTAATCGTACTCGCCGGCGTGTACCTTCCCCTTGAAATCGGCATCCCGCTTTGGTTGAGTTTTTCAATTTCGCTCGCCTGCATCGGCGGCATATTGTGGGTCGTGTTCCATTGGTTTTACTGGTATATGCGGGAATTTGCAAAAAAAATGGACAAGAACCTGCAAACCGTGCGCCGCATTCAAAGCAAGGCAAATTATCTGGAAAGCATTTTGGACGATTCCACCGACATTATCTTTACAACAGATATGGATGCGTTTATCCTGAAGTTCAATAAAGGCTCGGAAATGCATTTCGGCTTTACCCAGGCGGAAATCGTCGGCGTGCCGCTGCGCACCATGTTCGTCAACGAAGCCGACGAACGGAAAATCCTCAACACCGTGCTTCTTACCGGAAAATCGGTGAATGAGGAAATACCCATGAAAACGAAGCAGGGCGAAATCATTTTGCTCAATCTCAGCATTTCGGAAATGAAAAACGATTTTTCACAGATCATCGGACTTGTGGTGACCGCCAAAGACATTACCGAAAAGAAAAAGCTCGAAATGGAGCTTGTCAAGAAAAACGAATTGCTTTCGAAGCTTGCAATCACCGACAGCCTGACCGAGCTGTACAATGTGCGACATTTTTACGATCAAATCACGCGCGAACTCACCAGGCTCAAACGCAACCCTACGCGCAAGCTGTCGCTGATGCTCATCGACATAGACCATTTCAAGGAACTCAACGACACCGAAGGCCATCAGGTGGGCGACCAAGTGCTCAAATCGCTCGGCCAGGTGATCAAGGTTTGCATACGTAAAGATGTCGACTCGGGCTTCCGATACGGCGGCGACGAATTTTCCATCATACTGCCGGATACCGACAAGATCCAGGCCAAGGTGGTCGCCGAACGTATTTCGAAGCAATTCGGCGCATTCAAGTTCGGCCGCGTAAGCCTGTCCATCGGCATTGCCGAAGCGGTGCCCGGCGAAGACGAGAAATCTATTGTCAAGCGCTCTGACGAAATGCTGTATACGTCGAAACGGGAAGGTCGTAACCGCATTACGCTGGAGAACCCGTTACCGCTCAACATTGCCCCGCAACATCCGATAGTGTATTGAGCTTACTGTCGAGCGTCATGTTTTGGGCACGACAAATGGATCCGTTCTAGGAACAATCTTGCTTATTTGCCGTCCGCGATTTTCCGCCGTACCGTGCCGTCAGGATATCGCATTATAACTATACCCTGAAACGCCTTTATTTTCCCCGTATTGGCGACGGTAGCGGCAACTTTTTTTCCCGAAATCGTAAAGCATTCCGCAGTGCGTTTTGGGGAGGCGACAAAGGGCGATGCTGCGTTAAATTGACGGAAGCGATTCGTAGACACCGTTGCCGTTGCTCCGAAAAGCGAATCACGCCACCCGGGCATTCTGTAAACCGGGTTTATTTCCCTTGCCTCGCTGTAGCCGATTTGCCACGTAACCTTATGACCGGCATCGGGAGTAAGCACCATGCCGACGTTATAGGTATCCTGCGACCATGAAAAAAAATAGCTTGGCGGGGCCAAAACAGCCAACAGCAATGTGTCGGTAAATCCCTCGGAAAGCCCGCCTTGCACACCGATCGTTTCGAGCAATGCCTTCGTCGAATCCTTGATTATAGATACCGGATGAGGCGTAGGAGCCGTATTGTTGTTTTCTATGCCGACGACGATTTTGCCGGCGTACGTACCGTCGATTACTACTTCGCAATGAGCACAGCGCTCCGACAGCGACGTCGAAATGGTCCACAGCACATTCAATTTGCTTCCCGTTCCGATATTCCATCCCCAATAACCGATCGAGAGCCGGGGCGTCTGAGTCGACGAATCGAGGATCGTGATTACCAAGCTGTCGAGATTATGGCCCAGTTGCGGATTAAGCCATTGATTATTGTAAAATAATCTGAATGCGCCCAAACCCATCGATGTTCCGCCGGCAAAACAATCCGTGCCCCACGGCCACGTCGCGTGTTCGTCGACCGTGGAATCGTCAAAATAATGAAGCACCGGCACTTGCTGGAATTTCGTAATGAAATCAACTGCGTTGCGATTAAGCGAGTCGACATAGGTCCTGTACGCGCAATATCGATTTTCCAGCGCAGGCCCCGCCAGATACCCGAAATAGTTTTTATAAGCGGTTTTAGGAACGTTTATATGGGAAATATGGACCGAGCTGTTTTGACGGTAAAGAACTGCCCCCACCGGAGCGGAAAAGGCATCTATGCATAGCACCGTAAGAACGCTTCCGATCAACCCGATTCGTCGTGAATTCACAATTCCTCCGCTCCAGTTATAATTACGCTTCTGTCAACGCATACATGCAAATCGCGCCGCTTGCGGCGACATTAAGGGATTCTGCTTTTTTTCCATTAATGGGAATCTTTATCCGGTGCGTGGCGAGTTCCAGCGCATTTTTGCTGAGGCCGTTTCCTTCGTTGCCGAGAATGAGGGCAAAACGCTTCGGCTTGATTTCCAATAATGAATCCGCGCCGTGCAAATCGGCGGCAACGCACGAAAACCCGGCATTGACCAGCCCTTTCACGCTGCGCAAATACTCCGGTGTCCGGCGTATCCATACCGAAAGAATTGTTCCCGCGCTCGAACTGACCGCCTTGGGCCCGAAAGGGTCGGCACATTTATCGGATAAGATAATGCCTGAAAAATCCAACGCGGCAGCAGTACGTATAAGCGTTCCGATATTGCCCGGATCCTGAATATCCTCACAAACAAGTATCCTGTCGCCGCGATTCGGAGGAAGCACGGCGCTTTCGACATCGCTTTGCATCGCAATAACGGCGAGCGGTCCGGCAGGGTTTTTTGATAGGCAAATCGATTTGAATTGCGACGACGTCAGGCGCCTGACCGGACAGGGAAACGGCGGCACGTCGCGATCGTCTTCCAATGCGATAATTTCCAATATGCTTTTAGGCGAGACCTGGGCGATAAGCGAAATCGACCGCATTCCTTCGACAAGAAATGCGCAGTTTTCACGCCGGTCCTTTGCTTCGTGAAGCGATTTATACCAGGCAAGCGGTTTCAGAATTTTACTTCCTCTTTGAAAACCGACAGCCACTGTGAAAAAAGACAGAGCCGTTTGAGCGTGTCGATGTTAAAGGCCAGCGTAGCCCGTTTATGCGTGCCGTATTTCGATTCCGTGGCGTCCTCTTGCTTGACCACTACTTTGGCCTTGATAAGTTCGTCGAGCGCGTCCATGTCCACGAACCGGCCCTTACCTAAACGGTCGAGTTCCAGTTCAAGTTGTGCAAAACCGATCGACATGATGCCCGACTGTAATTTCCTGCCGTTTTTTTCGGCCGTCGGGATGATGACGTTCAACAGGTCTATTGCTTTTTCGGTAAATTCTTCCCCTACCATCGCGCCGCCCCGTTGCTTCGTGCGCAAAAAATTCATGTATAATGCAAGCACGTCGGGGTTTTTAAGAATGATGTATTCCTGGCCGAGTTCATTTTTACGAATAAGAATCATGTCTTTGAGGATCAGATGCAAAAACACGTTTTCGGCTTCGAGCGATCCCAATCCGATGACCGAGGAAATGAGGGCCTTTGCCTGGTTCAGATTCACGCATCGAAAGCCTTCTTTATCGAACCCTTCGTTGGAATTTTGCAAGGTAAGTACGCGGATAACGCCGGCAATGCTTTTTTGCACGACGTCGTCGCTTGTTTTTTTCATGGTCACCCGCAACCGTTTGACCACTTCCATGATGATGTCTTTGAGCCAGCCGGGAATGGTGGCAAGCGTGTGCGTGAAAAGGGTTTCGTCTACGACCGCGGCACTGACGTCGTCGACGACCTGGGCGGTTGCCGTACGCGGCTGATGGTCTAATAACGCAAGCTCACCCAATACGCTTCCCGGTCCCAGTACGGCAAGCTCGACGGTGGATTCGCCTTCCTGCTTCAGAATGCGTATCTTTCCGTTTTTGATTATATACATTTCGGTGCTGGTTTCACCTTCAATGAACATGAGATTGCCGCGATGAAACGATTTTTCGTTGCGGTTGACAACGCTTTTGCCGGTCGTCAGTTTACCGCCGCGCTGCAAGGGTTGCGAAGGTCGCTGCGCTTCGTTCATGAATTCTCCATTTCAAACCGCGGCACCCATTCCTTGATCTTCTTGATGCGGCTTAACGTTTCTTTTTTAAAAATGATCGTGTCTCCGTTTTGCGTCGGCATGATGCTGAGCAGGTTGTTTCTCTTCATGTCAAGAAGGTTTTTCTCGAGATGGTCGGCATTTTTCGGATCGAGATCATTGATTAAAAGCGATTTTGGCAGAGTCGTGCCCTCGTCGGTCTCGACGCCGCTTTTCTGCGCAACGTAGACGATATTCGACAATAAGGCGACCGACTGGTCCTGAATATCAAGTTCCTTGAATTTTTTCTTCTGGCTTTTTAAGAGCAGGTATTCGGCAAAGAGGTTCAATACTTCGAGATCGGGCACGCATATGTGCTTTTTATGGGTTTGGTCCTCGTTGATTGCAATTATTTTGCGTTTTGCGCAATTTTCCAAAACCGCGGCGACTTCTTTTTTCTTGAGACGGCAGACATAATACCCTTCCACGGTCACCGTATCGTAATCGAGCGCTACGGACGAAGCGAATTCATGTTTCATGGACGGCAGCATCAGCAGCATGAGGGAAACCAGCCCCCGGTCCTTGTCGCGCAATACGGCCTGATCGACCCGCTTATTCGCATCCCGCAACCGGGAAACCACGATTTTGATGATACTGGTGAGCCATACCGGTACCGCCTGTAGAGCGGTATGGAATGTCAACTCATTGATGACCATGAGCTTGGTGGTCTCGATGGCTTTGACCGTTGCCGAACGGGGCATATTGTCGAGGAGCGACATTTCGCCGATCACGGCGCCTTTTTCTATTCTCGCAAGTTCGATCTCGCCGTCGGGCGTGACCTTATAAACGCCGACCTTGCCTTCCTGTACGATGAAAAGGTCGCGGCCTCGTGATCCTTCTTCAAAAACCACTTCGCCCGGTTTATAGGTCTTGATCACGACCTGCACGGGGCGTTGGCCTGTTTTTAATTGCGATGACTTATCTGGTAATGCCATGGCTGCAGAACGGGTATTGTTTGGAAATAAAAAGGAGAAGACGCAATTGTCTTCTCCTTAAATAATACATTAGTAGACGCGCTATGAAAAGTGTTATTTCTTTTCCTTGATACGCGTTGATTTTCCGCTGACATCGCGCAAATAATAAAGCTTGGAGCGACGGACGCTTCCTTTGCGCACCACTTTGATTTCGGAAATAAGCGGCGAATGAAGCGGGAATGTACGTTCGACGTAAACATTTCCCGAAGCTTTACGAACCGTAAAAGTTTTTCCCATGCCGCTGCCGCGGCGTTTTACAACAACGCCGGCAAACGCCTGCAAACGTTCCTTGTCGCCTTCCAAAATGCGAAGTGCGACCGAAACCGTATCGCCCGGCTTGAATTCGCCCGTATTTTTGCTCAGCAGGGTTTTCTCAACCTGCTTCATAGTCTCCTGTAAACCCACAATAACCTCCTCATTTAAATGTATTGATATTTTTAATAGTTACCGATTTTAACACCCCGCCGACTTCCGGAGGAAGAACCAGAGGAATATTATAATTTCCCTTATTTTCGATCTTTATATTTTTCCCACAAATCCGGTCGCCGCTGTTTTGTCAGACGCATCGACTCTTCCAATTGCCATTGCCTGATGTTTTCGTGATGCCCTGACAAAAGTACTTGCGGAACATCCATATTTTCCCATTGTTCGGGCCTGGTGTAATTCGGACAACCTAAAAGCCCGTTAAAATAAGAATCGCATGATGCGCTTTTTTGATTGCCGAGCGAGCCGGGCAAAAGCCTGGTAACCGCATCAACGACAATCATGGCGGGTATTTCTCCGCCGCTTAAGACATAATCGCCGACCGAAAGTTCCAGGTCGACATATTTATCGACAACCCGCTGGTCTATGCCTTTATAATGACCGCATACGAGCACGAGTCCTTGCTTTTTGCTTAAATCCTCGACCCGTTGATGGGTCAATGGAAATCCCTGAGCACTCAAGCAAACGACATACGGCTCAACGCCTTGGGATGTCAATCGCGATTTACTGAATTTAATCGCATCGCTAATAGGCTCGGGTTTGATAAGCATTCCCGGGTCGCCGCCGTAAGGCGAATCGTCCACGGTTTTATGCTTGTTTGCCGTATAATCGCGAAAATTGACAAACCGTATTCCGATAATGCCTTTGTCCTGCGCCCGTTTAATGATACTCTCGGAAAACGGGCCTTCGAACATTGCCGGAAACAGCGTAATAATCTCAAAGAACATTCAACACCTGACAGCCTATTCCTCTATTTCCAAAGCCGACCGGGCAACGATAATGGTGCCGGCCGTTTTATCTATCGAAACAATCGCATCCGGCGTCATTGCCACGGAAAAAACAGTGCCGTCTTCTTTTCGTACATCCAGACAATCGACCGTGGGGTAATTTTCCACATTTGTCACGATGCCGAACACCTTTTGGGTGTCTTGTGCCACCACGGTCAGACCTTCCAGCTCAAAGCTGTAATGCATGCCTTTACCGAGCTTCGGAAGCATTGCCGTATCGCAAAACAAATAAAAATCCCGAAGCGTTTCTGCGGCATTCATGTCGTCGTATCCTTCGATCTTGCACAAAAACCCTTTAGGATTGTCGTGCAGATCCGTGATTTCGACGCGCCTCACCGATTGCGGGTCTTTACCGATCCATACTGTTACCGGCGCATCAAGGTGAAACAAGGTTTCACCGAATCCGCTGACGGCGCAAAAGCCATGGATCCCATGAGCTTTTCGAATTATTCCGATTGCGATAAGGTCTTTGGCTTCATTCATCGAATGTAGCCCGCTTACGGTTAAGCAGCTTTAGCCTCTTCGCCTTTTTTCTTGCCAGCGCCTTTGGGCTTACGTTTACGTTCGGGTAAACGAGGCAAATTCAAAGATTCCAGGCTAAGTCCTTTTTTCACGCCTTCCTGCTTTTCAAAATACCGGTCTTGTTTGAGCAGGTTGTAAATGGTCTCGGAAACCTGAGCGCCTTTAGCGATCCAGTAGGCAACACGTTCTGTGTTGACGGTGAACTGCTTCGGGGTCTTCTGCGGGTCGTAATTCCCGAGAACTTCAAGAAACTTTCCGTCGCGTTGATTGGGTCCATCGATAGCAACGATACGGAAACGGCTGACATTTTTTCGGCCGGTTCTGGCCAAACGGATTTTAACTGCCAAGAAACACTCCTTTATAATGGTGTATAATTAAAAACAGTAATTTTTTTCATTGTAATTTAAAGCCTTTGATCGGATCAAAACGGGAACATATTCTTTAATGCCGCTGCCTGACCGCGTTTCGAACTGATTTTATTCATGCGTTTCATCATGGTTTTCATGGAATCGAATTGCTTGAGCAAACGGTTCAAATCCTGCACCGTTGTGCCGCTTCCCATACTGATGCGCCTGCGGCGATTGCCGTCTATGATATGCGGCTTTTCGCGTTCCTCATTCGTCATCGAACAAATCATTGCTTCTATTTTGCCAAGAGCATTGTTGTCTATGTCCGATTCCTTGATTTGCGAACCCATGCCGGGTATCATGGCAAGCAGTTCGGACAAGGGACCCATTTTCTTTATTTGCCGAAGCTGATCGAGAAAGTCCTGCAGAGAGAATGTGCTCTTGCGGATTTTCTTTTCCAGCTTTTTGCTTTTTTCAATATCGAAATTTTCCTGGGCTTTTTCGACAAGAGAGACGATATCGCCCATGCCCAAAATCCGTGAGGCCATCCGATCGGGGTAAAACGGCTCAAAGCCGTCGGGTTTTTCCCCCATACCGACAAATTGTATAGGAACGCCGATGACATCGAGAATCGAAAGCGCTGCTCCGCCGCGTGCATCTCCGTCCATTTTCGTCAATACGATACCGGTAAGGGTAATTTGACGATGAAATTCGGCCGCGACATTGACCGCATCCTGCCCCGTCATCGCATCTGCTACAAAGTAAATTTCGTCGGGTTTTGCCGCCGAGCAAATTTCACGAAGTTCGGCCATCATTTCGTCGTCGATATGCAAACGACCGGCAGTATCGATGACAACAAGGGACAATCCTTCGCGTTTTGCAAATTCAAGGCCATCTTTACATATATCTATGGCTTTTTTGCTCCGGTCGGAATGCACCGGTATCGAAAGCGATTTTCCAAGGGTTTCGAGCTGGTCTATGGCAGCCGCGCGATGCGTATCGCAGGCAATGAGCAAAGGCCTGTGCCCGAGTTTGCGGTAATGCAGCGCCAATTTCGCACAGGTGGTTGTTTTTCCCGATCCTTGCAACCCGGCCAGCACGACAATGTTGAGCCTATTGGTATGAAAGCGTACGTTTTTCGCAGTGCCGCCCATGAGGCCGGCAAGTTCATCGTATACGAGCTTGACAAATTGTTGACCGGGCGTGATGCTGTCGAGTATTTCGGAACCGATGGCCTTGGCTTGTACCGCCGCTATGAACTTTTTGACTACTTTGTAATTGACATCCGCTTCAAGGAGGGCTCGCTTAACATCGCGCATCGCCTCACTGACATTGTCTTCGGTCATTTTTCCTTGACCGCGGACACGCTTGAAAATGGATTCGAATCTATTGGTTAATTCTTCAAACATATTATTCTAAAAAAGAAAAAAATTACCTCTTCTGCAATCAATACGGTTGCAGACCTAAAAGTCGGAAAATCATTTAAAGATAATTCCTGCGAATGGTTTTATACAAGATATAGCAAATCATAAGTATTTAAGGAAAACAATTCGCCATCACAGCAATGATTATAATGTGTATAAACATTAATGTAATTGCTGTATACAAAGACTGAGGATGACCTCGGTGCCACGGTTATAGGAGACATGGCCTGGTTTCCGGAGATGTCGTAAACGAGCACTACTCCTGCATGGTTCGAAGAAACGAAAATGTTGCCCGCATTATCGAATCCCAAGCCCCAGGCATTTTTAAGATTTGCGTCGGTCCTGGTTCCTGCAAATTCGGCAGTCCTATGAAACGGCAGCATGCCGTTTCATAGGCATTAAACAACTGCAAAAAATTACATTTTCATGCCTTTCATATCCGTTCCTTTTACAGTAACCGTGTCCTTGAAGCTTTTTTTAAACTCCAGATTCATTCCGCAAATCGGGCATTTTCCGGGGCCGGATTGATGGACTTCGGGGTGCATCGGGCAAGTCCAATACCCCGCAACTTGGGTATCCTTGCTTTCTTTTTTCGTTACTGCGGCTAAACTCTCTACCCCTTGCCCCATGCTTTCAAGCTTTTTTATATACTTTTCCGGATTTGCCTTGACTTGATCGAGGCAACCGGCACAACAAACGTAAATTCTTTTTCCCTGATAATCGACGAACAATTTTTTGTTTATGGGATCACCCTGCACCGGGCACGTGGTCTGGGGTTTTAGTTGCTTTGCGCCGGCGGCATTTTTAACAGTATCGGTTTTTACGTTTTTTGCCGTTTCACCCATAGCAACCGCCGACAAAAGCATTGCCGTGACGCATGTCGTCGGAATCACGTTTACAAACAGTTTCCTAAAACTCATACAGCCTCCTGTGAAAATAGTGTTTTTTATCAATTATGGAGAGACGCACCAAGCAGCGTCTCTACCGTTCATTTTTTATTCCCCTTTTTTTCCATAAATAATAAATCGCCGGATATGCCAAAAGCTCCATGACGACCGAGGTCACCACGCCGCCGACCATTGGCGCGGCAATCCGTTTCATAATATCGGAACCGGTCCCCGAACTCCACATGATCGGCAGCAAGCCTGCAACAATCACCGATGCGGTCATGATTTTTGGGCGAACGCGCTGCACAGCGCCCTGGTCGATTGCTTTTCGCAAATCAACAAGCGTGTTCAATGCCCCGTTTTTCTTTGCCTTGTCAAAAGCGTGCTCGAGGTACAAAAGCATGATCACGCCGGTTTCGGCATCCAACCCTGCCAAGGCTATCATACCCACCCAAACGGCCAAACTCATATTATAACCAAGGAGGTAGATAAACCATATTGCACCGATAAGGGAAAACGGCACGGCACAAAACACGATTGCTGTTTTGACAAACGAGCGCGTGTTTAAGAATATGATGAACAGGATAATGAAAAGCGTGAGCGGAATGACCATCATCATGCGCTTTTGCATCCGTTCCATATATTCGAATTCACCGCTCCAGATCACGGTGTAACCCACGGGCACTTTGATATTCTGCGCTATGGCTTTTTGCGCACTTTTTATATAGGTGCCTATGTCTATTCCTCGAATGTCGACAAACACCCAGGCATTGGGGCGCGTGTTTTCGCTTCGCACAACCATAGGCCCTTTGGTCGGGGTTATGGTCGCGACCTGGCCGAGCGGGACCTGCCGGCCGTCGCTTGACGCCACAAGCACGCGTTTAAGCGACTCGATATCATCGCGCAGGTCACGGCTGTACCGCACATTGACCGGATATCGTTCGAGCCCTTCGACGGTCGTTGAAACGCTCATGCCGCCCAATGCAGTTTCAATTACATTTTGCACGTCACTAATCTGTAAACCGAACCGGGCAGCTTGCCTCCTATCTATGGCGATGTCCAGGTAATTCCCGCCGACCGCGCGTTCGGCAAACGCCGAGGTCGTGCCCTTGACGCCGCGGATCACCTCCTCGATATCTTTGCCGATCCGTTCCAGAGTGTCAAGATTTGCGCCAGATATTTTGATGCCGACAGGGGTTTTTATGCCGGTCGAAAGCATGTCTATCCTGGTTTTGATAGGCATTGTCCACGCATTGGTGAGCCCGGGAAATTTGATTGCCGCGTCGAGTTCGTCTATGAGTTTTTGCGAAGTCATACCCTTTCGCCACTCGGACTGCGGTTTGAGTTGAATCGTCGTTTCCAGCATATCAAGGCCCGCGGGGTCGGTGGCTGTCTCGGCACGCCCGGCTTTACCGAATACACTTTTAACTTCCGGGAAAGTCCTGATTATTTTATCGGTTTGCTGTAATATTTCCTTAGACTTTGTTATGGAAACACCCGGCAAGGTCGTCGGCATATACAACAAATCGCCTTCCCAAAGCGCCGGCATGAATTCCGAACCAAGACGTGTAAGCGGAAAAACGGTAATGGCGATCAGACCGACAACAAAAATCAATATTACCAAAGGACGTTGTAGGACAAATTTCGCTATCGGGTGATATAACGAAATCAGAAATCTGTTGATTGGATTGCGCTCTTCGGGCAAAATTTTGCCCCGGATAAAAAACCCCATGAGAATCGGCACAATGGTAATGGCAAGTATTGCCGCAGCCGCCATGGAATATGTTTTTGTAAATGCGAGGGGTCTGAACAGACGCCCTTCCTGCGCCTCGAGTGTAAAAACCGGCACAAACGAAATGGTAATAACAAGTAAAGACCAAAAAAGCGACGGCCCCACCTCGCACGACGCGTCCGTCACTACGTCCCAATGAGTTTTACGTTGAGACAATTCGAGATTGTTATTATGTTCAAGATGCTTGTGAAGGTTTTCGATCATGATGATGGCAGCATCGACCATGGCGCCGATGGCGATGGCGATCCCGGAAAGCGACATGATGTTTGCATTGATTCCTTGCAACTTCATTACAATAAATGCCATGAGTATCGCGGTTGGAAGCGTAAAAACCGCAACCAGTGCGCTTCGCGCATGCAAAAGAAACAGTATGCAGACAAAGGCAACGATAAGAATTTCTTCAAGTAATTTGTCGCGAAGATTATCAATGGCGCGCAAAATGAGGTTCGACCGGTCGTATGCCGGAACAATTTGAACATCCGGGGGCAATCCCTGTTTTGCGATTTCGAGTTTCTTTTTGATAGCCTTAATGACCGAAAGCGCGTTCTCACCATACCGCATGATCACCACACCGCCGGCAACTTCACCCTGGCCGTCAAGTTCGGCAACACCTCTCCGCATTTCGGGCCCAAGGTCAATCGTTGCGACATCACCAAGAAATATGGGTGGAGCATTGTTCATTCCTGGCTTCACGGCGATATTTTTAATATCGTCAATAGACTTTATATAACCCAAACCGCGGACCATGAATTCCGCCTCAGCCATTTCGATGACTTCCCCGCCGACATCGTTGTTGCTGTTTTTAACAGCCATTTCCACCATGGAAATGGGGATTCCGAACGATTGGAGCTTGACCGGATCGACGGTGACCTGGTACTGCTTGACATAGCCGCCGATGCTTGCGACTTCGCTGACGCCTTCTACGCCGGTCAGCTGATATTTGAGATACCAGTCTTGCAGCGAACGCAATTCGGCCAAAGACCGGGTCTTTGAAGTCAGGGCATATTCGTACACCCATCCGACGCCCGTGGCGTCGGGCCCAAGGGTCGGGACTATGCCCTGGGGCAATTTCTTTTGCGCGTAATTGAGCAATTCCAATACGCGGCTTCGCGCCCAATAAATGTCGGTTCCGTCTTTGAATATGATATAGACAAGCGAATATCCGAAGAAAGAATACCCTCGCACGACTTTGGCTCCCGGCACAGCTACAAGCGATGTGGTGAGCGGATAGGTGATCTGGTCTTCGACAATTCGGGGCGATTGGCCTTTTGCCTCGGTATACACAATCACCTGTACATCGGAAAGGTCGGGAATGGCGTCGATCGATGTTGTCATAAGCGAGTAGGCACCGAGCCCGATTGCAAGCACGGTCAGGAAAATTACGATGATTTTATTTTTAATCGACCAGGCGATAATTTTAGGTAACATTACTAGCTCCGATTATTATTTAGTGCTGTCTTGCTTTGCAGCCATTTTCATGACCGCGGCTTTCAAGTTGCTTTCCGAGTCTATGAGAAACTGCGATGACACGACGATATCTTCACCGTCCTTCACGCCCTCAATTACTTGCGTGTACCCTTCGGCGCTCTGGCCGATTTTTATTTCCCGAGGCTCAAAATACCCGCCACCCTTTGCAATGACCACAAGCGTTCGAAGTCCTGAATGAATTACCGCCTGATCGGGGACGGTCACGCTGTTTTTTTTCATTATCGAATGTATAGTGACGGTCGCATTCATACCCGGTTTGATTTTAAGGGCCGACGTATTTGCCAATTCGAGCCGGATTTTAAGGGTCCTGGACTCCATGTTCATTTCCGGGGCAATATAGGTTACCTTACCGGTAAATCGCTCGCCGGGATAATAGTCGAGCTCGACCGTGCCGCTCTGACCGACATTCACCAGTGGAACGTCTTGTTGATATATGGCACCTTCCACCCATACGTTCGAATAGTCTACAATTTTGTAAAGCACCATTCCCGGCTCTACGTTCTGGCCCTTGACGATCATTTTTTCGGTCACGATTCCATTTGCCGGCGAAACAACGGTAATGGTTTTCTGCGGCTCGCCGCGTTTTTCCAGTTCCGCTATCTGGGAAGCGGAAACATCCCAGTTTAAAAGCCGTAACCGTGAGCTATTTAAAAGCCCCGAATCCTGCGTGCGGGAATTTTTATATGTTTCAAGATATTCTGCCTGTGCGCTTACGAGGTCCGGACTATACAAATCGTAAAGGGGCCGGCCTTTTTGCACTCGCTGTCCCGTATAATTGACATACAGGTTTTCCACATACCCCATGATTTTCGTGGTTACGGCGGTCTGGCGCCTCTCGTCGGGCATGATCGTCGCGCTGGTCCGAATTTCCTTGGTAAGCATCCGAATTGCAGCCTTTTCGGTTTGCACGCCGATGCTTTGTATCATTGCCGGGGCTATGTGTATGTCGTTTCCGGCTGCTTCGCTTTCGTAAACCGGCACAAGGTCCATGCCGTCGGGGGCTTTCCCCGGTTTACTTGATGTAAACGACGGATTCATGGCGTCACGATAATAAAGAACCTTGCCGTTGCCCTGGTCCTTGGGTTGCGTTGACTTTGTCGCAGGAACCAGCGTCATGCCGCATATCGGGCAACTTCCCGGTTGATGGGACAGGTAATTGGGATGCATGGGACAGGTGTAAATGATATCCTTGCCCGTCGCCTCCTTTTCGCTGCTCTTTTTTGAGCAGGCAATCGGAAGCGATACGCCGGCACATAAAGCCAGCATCACTATAATAATCATCATCCTGACAATTGGCGTTTTACGCATTACTGTTTGCCCCTTTCGATACTTCTGTCAATTTCATTCAAGCTAAGCCCGACGCTGCGTTCCAGCTGGCTTTGACTGTCGAGAATCCCCATGACGGCCATATGATAATCGAGCTTGGCCATAACAAGCATTCTTTGAATGTCGATAACCATGAGAAAGTCCTGTTTTCCCGTTCCGTATGCGGCCATGGCGCTTTCAAGGCTTTGGCGCGCCTGCGGAACCGCCGTTTCCCTGGAAAGTTTCAGACGTTCCGTACTGCTTTCCATTTTCAACAGCGCGTCATTGACGTCCTGCGCTATCATGTTTTTCATATTGTCGAAATCCGATTGCGCAATTTGAATCTCGGCGTCCGAACGCTTTGCGCCCGAGGAGTATTTGTTCAAAGACCACGGCGCCACCGGAACGGTCACACCGAGCATGAGACTCCAATAATCGTTGCCTTCGGTCATTTGTTTATACATGCCGCGCACCATGAAATCGGGCAAATAGTCTTTCCCCGCTGCGGCGCGTTCCGCCTGCTTCATTTGTATGCCCAGTTGCATTGACCTGAGTTCCTGTCTGTTTTCCATTGCAAGGGCAAGCAATGCATTCAAATCGTACTGCGGCAGAAGCGGATAGATCTCGGGTATGAATTCGATTTCCGTTGCCAAAGGCCGGTTGCAAAGAGCGTTGAGCATTCCCTGCATCGATGTGCGTTGCTGAACGAGAACAATACTGTCTTTATCGAGCGAAGACAGTTCCGTTTGGCCGCGCAGGATATCCGATTGTTTTCCGATGCCGACTTCATATTGCTTTTTTGCAATGCCGACGAAATTGCGAAATAAATTTTTGGTCTCCCGGTTGATTTCGATACGCCTGTCTAAAAGATATAATTCAAAGTAACCGTTTTTCACGGTACGAATGATGTCCTGTTCCAATGTTTGCTTTTCGGAAAGAAGCATTTCGGTTCGCTTTTGTTCCGTTTTTGCCATGGTCCCGAGTTTTCCGGGAAACGGAAACATCTGCTGAATGGAATAGTCGTATTCCATCTGCCCGTTTACCGGATTGGGAAAAGACGAAACAGGGGCCTGATAAAATTCCACTCCGACAAGCGGCGGATCGAGGCTCTTTTGCGCTTTCTCAAATGCAAATGACGCTTTGGCTTTTGCATCGGCCGCTTTAAGCCGCGGATTGTTTTTGGCTTCCCGCACAAGCCGGCCGAGCGATTCATAAACAATGCTCCGGTTCGAAATCAATGCGTTGGAAACGCTGTCCGATTGACCGAATGCATTTGAAAACGTATAACCTAAAGCCAGTATAATCACAAAACTATTTTTGCGAATCGCATGCATACCGATTTCCTCAACAAAAGGTTTGTATCTTCGCAAGCCCTAGGTACCTATTTCTGGCATATCTACGCACTGCGTAGACCGCGGGATTAAGTAAAATTTCTACCATATCGGCCAATTCCAGAATTGTCCATAATTATCATGAGAGGGCATATATACTCATAAAATGCAACACTCATGCCAATTTGCATAACCCGAAATGGCATCCGGTAAAATAAGATGCGTCTAAACGCGAAGCGGGAAAATTGTTTGGGAAGCAGGCGGAGATAGCGAATGTGCGGAACTTACTATATAGAGGTGACCACTGATTTTCTCATTGCAAACCGTACTATATTCAAAAGCACCTTCGGAAAAAACCTTATTCAATTCTTTAAAATTGGTACTTACGGCAATAAAAGAATGGTCATTGGTATTAGAACTTGGGAGCCGGTCTTTTTTCGCGCAGCAAGGAGCTTTTTCAGAATTGTTTTTCGTTGCATGAGAGAGTTCGCCGGTTTTGCTTTTTTCCATACCGCAATGGCACGGGCCTTTGCAACACGGACAATGGCTGGAGGCAGCGGACAATGACGCCCAGCCATTTTGATTATTAAATGATTGAGTAGCATTTAAAAAGAAACTTGAAACAATAACTAATAGAAACGAGACCATTATTCCGCTGCCTTTCATATTAAGGAATACGGAAGAATTCAGCTATTATTATACTCGATTTTCGGAAACTATTCCAGTAAAACAATGATTTTAATACCCATCACGTATTTTATGCTTACCGGCTTTTGTGTCCGTATATAAATTTTTCCGTACAAAAGGCGTCGATAAAATCACGCTGCAACATATCACTCAGCAAAGCACTGGGAAGAAACGACGATTTCCAAGGAGGACTAACATGGATTTTTTAGGAGACATTTTCGAAGGAATCGGCAAAAAAAATCATGGAAAACACGGGCATCCGCATGATCATGACCATGACTCCGGCCATTCCCACGATCATAGCGAACACTCTCACGGTCATTCGCATGACCATGGCGACCATGCCCATTCACATGAAAATAGGGAACCGGACAAATTTTTGGAATGTAAGAATTGCAAGCAGGCGATTAAAATGAAATCGGGGTTTAAATTCTGTCCCTATTGCGGAACCGAAATTTGACATCCCCCTGTCATTATTCCGGCTTGTCGACGGATCAGGCGGTCTTATCGACAAACAGACCTTCTATTTGCGATACGTCTTCGATAAGACGCTCAAAGTCTTGGTGACTGATATTGCGTTTCTTTTCGGAAATAATGTGGCCGTCGAAATCTAAGACCAGCACATCGATGAAAATTTCTTCGCCTTGCGTGTATGCATAAAACCGAAACGGCAAATGTAAAGAAATGAGTTTTTTATTAGACGCTTCGACCGCCGTTATGATTGTTTTGACGTAATCCTTTGATTCTTTGACAATGCCGAAATTCCGGTTCCCGGGCTTTTTCTTCTTTTGCTGCGAAGCATCGCCAAGGCCTTTGATCGGAGTAATTCCTTCGATATTCCCCACATCAAAGCCGTCGACGTCGTCAGCCACGACACACCTCGTTTTTAAAAAACTTTTCCGTCCACGAAATTACCGTTTTGATAGGTGCCTTCGGACTGTTTACGGCCTTTTTCGTCCCATTGGATTTTCTTTCCGTCAAGCGCACCGTCTTTGTAATTCATATCGTTTTCTTTTTTTCCCGATTCATAATAAGTCGAGGCTGGGCCGTTGAGCACGTCGCCAGCGAAGGTTTGTTCCGATTTCAGGTTCCCGTTTTCAAACCATTGCTGCTCGACGCCGTTTTTATTTCCCGCGACATAATTGACAAAGCGCTTTTTGTTACCGTTGGCATACCATACGGTTTCGTTACCGTCTTTTTTCCCGAGTTTAAAACCCGTCTCCGAAGCCTTTTTTCCGTTTTCAAAGTAGGTTGAGGCTGTTCCCGTAGGCGTATCCTGATAAAAAGTCGCCTCGCTTTGGATTTGGCCGTTTTCATACCACATCATGTCTTTCCCGTTTTTCTTTCCGTCTTTATACATCGTTTCCATATAGCGTTTGCCGTTTTTATAATTGCCGTATAATAGGCTGTCGGGTTTTGTTTTCTTAAAATTCGATTCCGATTGTATCGAACCGTCCTCAAAATAAATAACGGTTTTTACAACCTCTTTTCGCGCGCCGGCGCCGAAATAATAATTTTCTTTTTTCTTTGCGCCGCCCGGAAAGGTTTCAACGGTTTCCTGTTGCATCTTTGGTTGGGAACAACCGATTAATCCTGCGGTCACACAAAAGGCAATAATTGATTTTAAACGCATAATCTCTCCTGGAAAATGGGAAGGCCACACTTGGATGTCTTTCCCGCCCGCATCCCCTTCGAAAAAGCTTCGGAAGGCATGTCGCCGGCGGATTGCTAAAACTGAAAATATTATACAATATAATTAAAGAAACACCCTAAAGTATTTTGATATCATATGAAATTCAGACCATGCATAGATATACACAACGGTAAGGTCAAGCAAATCGTCGGCAGCACATTATCGGACAAAAACGATACAACGCTTGTCACGAATTTCGAAACGGATTTGAAGCCTTCATATTTTGCCGAAATGTACAAAAACGACGGCCTGTTCGGCGGCCACATTATTATGCTTGGACCGGGCAATGAAAGTGCCGCTTTAGATGCTTTGCGCGGGTTTCCCCACGGCCTTCACGTCGGCGGCGGAATTACCCCGGACAATGCAAATTTATATATTGATAATGGCGCATCGCATGTTATCGTAACCTCGTATATTTTTTCCAACGGCGAAATCGTATGGAAAAACCTGGAGAACATCGTCGCCGCAACCGGTAAAAAACGCCTTGTCCTCGATTTGAGTTGCAAAAAGAAAGATGACCGGTATTACATCGCAACAAACCGCTGGCAAAAGCTGACCGGGGTCTTTGTTTCGAAGGAGACGCTTGAAACCCTTGCCGATTATTGCGACGAATTTCTGGTGCACGCCGCCCATGTCGAAGGAATGAAAAACGGCGTCGACCAAGACCTTATCGCCCTGCTCGCGCAATACAGCCCTATCCCGGTCACCTATGCCGGCGGCGTACGGTCCCTGAGCGATCTTGACATTGTCAACATCCGCGGAGGAGGCAGGGTGGATGCGACCGTGGGAAGCAGTCTTGACATTTTCGGCGGCGCGTTACCCTATGCCGACGTCGTTGCCTGGCATAATACCCATCAGAGGAGAGACGCGATTAATCGCGTCTCTCCGTAATAAAAACAACGAATCGTCTAAAAATTTTTATACCTTTCCCATTTTTGCCACTGTATACTTTCATATACCATGAATACCGCAATAATACACGAATGGCTGGTGACGTTGGCCGGTGCCGAAAGCGTGTTACAGTCTATTTACAAACTGTACCCAGGGACTATTTACACGCTGTTTCACGATAAAGACGGCATCGTCGGCGCGCCCTTTGCAGAGGCGCCCATATACATGTCGATGCTTCAGAGATTGCCTTTCGGCAAAAACCATCACCGCGCATTTTTACCCTTATACCCAATGGCCATCGAGCAATTCGACCTTCGCGAATACAAGCTCGTCATTTCTTCGTCGTACGCGGTTGCCAAGGGCGTATTAACCTCTTCGGATCAGCTTCACATTTGCTATTGCCATTCGCCCATGCGTTACATTTGGGATTTGACCTTTCAATACCTTGAGGCATCGGGACTTTCCGGCGGTTTGAAAAGTTTTATCGTTCGCGCCATTTTCCATTACATTCGTCTTTGGGACGCTTCGTCGGCCATTCGCGTGAATGAATTTATCGCCAATTCGCATTATATCGCGAATCGGATACAAAAATGCTATAACCGGCCCGCGACGGTGATTTACCCTCCGGTCGATGTCGACAAATTCAGCGTTGGCCACAAACGGGAAAACTACTTCATCACCGTGTCGAGGCTCGTCCCGTATAAACGAATAGACCTTACGATCCGCGCTTTCAACGAATTGAATCTTCCTCTTGTCATAGTCGGAGAGGGCCCGGCGGAAAAAGAGCTTAAAAAAATAGCCAATAAGAACATAACCTTCGTCGGGCATCTTCAAGCCGAAGCCTTGGCTGATCATCTCAAATGCGCACGCGCATTCGTGTTCTGTGCGGAAGAGGATTTCGGCATTGTCAACGTCGAAGCGCAGGCCTGCGGCATTCCGGTGATTGCGCTGGGAAAAGGCGGCGCATTGGAAACGGTGCTTAAGGATAAAACAGGCATGTTCTTTTACAAACAGGATGTTCAATGCATTATCGACACGATAAGGGAATTTTGCGCAAAGGAAGCTTCGTTCGACCCGCAGGTAATCCGCGCAAATGCCGAACAATTTCCACGTTCGCGTTTTGAACGTGAATTCAAATCCTTTGTCGATTCCGCCTGGGAAAGATTCCCCTACAAATAATAAGGACCGCTAAAGAACGGATGCGAATAACGGCATACGACATCCGTATCCACAAAAAATTAATACCCAACTTAATTCCTTCCTTATAATCTTATTTTTCAAAGCATTACATTGTTTTGTGTATCCTGGGTGTATAGGTTTAATGATAAGGAAAACAAATTTTCCCGTCATTTTTTCCAAAAAAATTTATATTATTTTCCAGGAATGTCCTTGCTTATAAGCCTTTGCATTAGTAAATAAATCCCAGTATGCAAGATTTTTGATTTACAGTTTTTCCTTTAAAATCTTGAATACCGTGTGTATAATTGAAAATTGAGACTTTTTAGATATTCAATAAAGGTGGAAACGCAAAAGAGAAATTTAAACGATTAAGCAACCGTTTTGCAATAATCACCCCAAGGAGTTTTTATGACTAAAACATTTTTCGCCGTACCGGTTTTGCTTGCAATGCTTTTATATGGCAATGCGTTTTGTGCAGGCGGTTGGAAATTGTTTTGGGCAGATAATTTCGATTCCACCGCATTAAACGAACAAAACTGGAATATTCAGACTGCAAATCCGGGTTGGGTCAACAGCGAACAACAGCGTTATACCGCAGGGCATGATCAGGCAACATCCAATATTACCGTAAAAAACGGCAATTTGAATATTTTCGCTTTGAAAAACCAATCTACCGGCGAAATAACGTCGGGCCGGATTTACAGCCAGAATAAAAAAACATTCCAATACGGCCGTATGGAAGCGCGCATGCGTTTACCGATTACAAAAGGGTATTGGCCCGCGTTTTGGATGCTCGGTACAACCGGCGGCTGGCCCTCATGCGGTGAAATAGATATTATGGAAGGAAAAGGCCGAATGCCGAACTGGACATCCGGGTCGTTCCATTCCGACCAAGGAACACCGGTACAAACGGCAAGCTATTCCCTTCCCGCTGCGCAGGGAAACCTTCACGACAGCTTTCATATTTACGCCGTAGAATGGAACGCCGATTCCATACGCTGGTATCTCGATAATGTCAATTTCGAGACAATGACCAAAGCGGCTCATCCCGGCATACCGATCTCAAATACGTTTTATTTCATACTCAATGTTGCGGTCGGAGGAAATTTCGACGGCAACAGCGACAACACCACGGTATATCCCGAAACCCTTGTAGTCGACTACGTGCATGTTTACAAATGGGATCAAACGCTCGGCGCGCAACAGCCGGCCTCTCTTGCGAAAAACAGTCATGTATCGCTGACCAATTCCCGGACCTTTGTCACCCTTGCCTTACCGTATAAGCAACCGTATTCCGCCGAAATCGTAAACGCGACGGGTACAAAGTTGTTGTCCGTTTCAGGCAATGCCGCGTCGCTGGACATACCCACATCGAAATTGTCGCAGGGCGTATACGTTATTTCGGTACGCGGCGATTTCGGCACGTTCTCGGACCGGATCATCGTCAGGCGTAACTGACATTAGTCTTTCGTTCAATTATGACAAGTAAGAGGCTCCTATACTCATAGAAATGGGGAGAATATGAGACAATTAATGCTGCTCGTTTTAATCGTAGCAGGTATCGCTTCGGCTCAATCGGTGAATATAACGGGAACAGTGACAAGCGGCGGACAGCCCCTTCAGGGCGTTGTCGTCCGTCTCGTTGCGTCCCAAATCGCGGATACGACCACGGCGAGCGGAACATTTACGCTCACCGGTATCGGCGTTTCCACGAAGACGCCGGTTTCGTCTGTGGCAGGCGTCAATTCGATCGAATTTTCCAACAACGTTTTCACGTTTACCACCTCGGCTGCGGCAAATTTGACCGCTAATCTATATGACATGCGCGGAGCCGTGATCGGCCGCATTTTCAACGGCCGCATCAACCAGGGAAAAACCGATGTCGCGTTTTCTTTACAAAACCACGCGTCGGAAATGTATGTCATGAAAATCACCAGCAACGGTGCTTCCGCAGCTTATAAATTCTTACCGCAAAGCAAAGGTTCTTCGACAATTTACAAATCGGTATCGTCGTCGGATCGGTTTTTGGGAAAAACCGCAGCCTTTGACTGGTTGCAGGCGACAAAATCGGGCTATACGTCGCATTTGGAACAAGTCGCTTCTTATTCCGGAGTCGTCAATATAACAATGAACCAAGCCGCTGCCGCAGCACCCGACTTTGGCTCCAGCGTCATGGTATTCGACCCGACTATGAGCATG
Source organism: Fibrobacteria bacterium (assembly GCA_037447435.1). Classification (GTDB taxonomy): domain Bacteria; phylum Fibrobacterota; class Chitinivibrionia; order Chitinivibrionales; family FEN-1185; genus FEN-1185. Next base: position 60,071 of record JBBIGR010000009.1, on the reverse strand, counting down.
TCCACGATCCAGAGCACCTTAAGCGGCATATCTTCAAATCAGGACGGCGCGCAATTCGGACACAACAGGTATGCGTGGCTTTTTAAACCGGGTTCATATTCTTTGGACATCGATGTCGGATTCTACACCGAGGCCCTTGGGCTCGGCCTTTCGCCGGACAGCGTTCAAATAACCGGCGCGGTACGATCGTCTGCAGCGTGGATGGGACATAATGCCACCTGCACCTTCTGGAAAGCCGCGGCAGGTTTTTGCGTGACCCCGACAGGCGGGAACGACATTTGGGAAGCGTCGCAAGCAGCGCCGGTTCGCCGGATGCATATCAAGGGCGGTATGGCTCTTTCGGACGGCGGCTGGAGCAGCGGCGGCTATGTTGCCGATTGCAAGGTCGACGGCGCGGTGAACCCCGGATCGCAGCAGCAATATTTTTCGCGGAACAATAATGTCGGCAGCTGGGGCGGCGGCGGCTGGAACTACACGTTCGTCGGAACCGTGGGCGGGCCGACGTCCTCAACGCAGGTGAGCAGGACCGTCGTGACGAAAACACCGGTCATTGCGGAAAAGCCGTTTCTCGTGATTGACAAAAACAACAATTATTCCGTCCTTGTCCCCACTCTCCGCCGCGACAGCACTGCAGGCGTTTCGTGGACAAACGGCACAACTCCCGGCGTGCAATATCCCATCGATTTGTTCTATATTGCAAAGCCGACCGACAATGCCGCAAGCATTAATGCCGCGTTGACTCTGGGAAAAAACATCCTTTTCACTCCGGGACATTATAACTTGGAAGCATCCATCAATGTAACGCGTCCGGGAACGATTGTCCTTGGCATCGGATTCCCCACACTTGCGCCAACCTCGGGCAATATTGCAATGAAAGTCTCGGATGTCGACGGCGTACGGATCGGCGGTTTTCTCTTTGAAGGAACAACCACAAACTCTCCTTGCTTGTTGGAAGTCGGTGATTCCGGTTCAACGATAGATCATTCGAAAAACCCGATTGTTCTATCCGATATTTTCACCAGAGTCGGCGGGGAATACAACGGGCTGGCCACAACATTCGTCAAGATCAACAGCAACGATGCGATTTTCGATGGTTCCTGGCTGTGGCGCGCAGATCATGGCACGGGTGCTGGCTGGACGTCGAACAAAAACCTCTACGGTCTGATTGTGAACGGCAACAACGTGACCTGTTATGGCATGGAGGTAGAACATACGCAGGCATTCCAAACATGGTGGAACGGCAACAACGGCAGGTTGTTCTTTTACCAGTCGGAAATGCCCTATGACCCGCCGAACAATACCGTATGGTCCGAAGGAAACGGTATTCTCGGTTTTCCATCCTACAAAGTTTCCAATACCGTAACCAGCCACGAGGCCTGGGGCTTGGGCGTGTATTCGGTGTTCAATGTCACTTCGACCAATGCGTATGAGGTCCCGACAACGGGGACCAAGATGCATCATATGTGCACGCAGAAACTTGGCGGCGGTGAAATCACCCATGTCATAAACGGTGTCGGCGGCGTCGCATCGTCCAGCGTTTTGGAATACCCCTGATTTTTTCTGATAAATAAAGGGGCACTTTTCGGTGCCCCTTTATTATATGCAAATGCCTAGGATTATTAGCGAGACTATTTATTCTTCCCTTCTCAACAAATAAATTTCCATTATTTTTTAAAATTGACTCAAAATATCTTCAGTAGTATATTTAGCTATACCTTAATAAACTACCTACTTTATTTAACTATGATTAAAAAAACTACCTACATTAAACGGGCCATCGAATCCGGAATTTCAGAGGATTTGAATCATAAAATGGTGTTTATCGGCGGTCCAAGGCAATGCGGCAAGACAACGCTGGCGCGACATATAGCCCTTAACCGCAGCCATGCTGCAGCAAGGTATTACAATTGGGACATTGCTTCGGATAGAAGTATCATCATTAAGGAGACATTTCCTCAAGAAGCACGGACCTTGGTACTTGACGAAATCCATAAATTCAATAGATGGCGTCAGGTTGTCAAAGGTCTATACGATTCCCGCAGGCAAGACCTTGCAATTATTGTCACCGGCAGTGCACGGCTCGACCATTATCGTAGAGGCGGAGATTCCTTACAGGGCAGATATCATTATCACCGATTGTTTCCGTTTACATTACCTGAAGTCGGAGGAAAACAAGGCGATCTTGAATCGCTGCTGAGGTTCGGCGGTTTTCCCGAACCCTTTACGTCGGGTTCCGACTTGCAAAGCCGCCGGTGGTCGCGGGATTATCTGAGCAGAGTCATCGACACGGACTTGCGCGATCTTGAACGGGTCATGGATTTGGCCCTGGTACAATTGCTTGCGTCCCGGATGCCGGCGCTGGTCGGTTCTCCTCTTTCAATCAACGCCCTGCGCGAAGACCTACAAATATCGCATCAAACCTGCTCCCGTTGGGTGCAGCTCCTTGAGAATATTTATCAGATATTCAGGATTTATCCCTTTGGTCACCCCAACATCAAAACCGTTAAAAAGGAGCCTAAGCATTATCATTTTGATTGGACCCTTGTCGAACAACCTGGACCCCGTTTCGAAAATCTTGTCGCATGCCAACTCTATGCTTGGTGTTGCCATAAACAGGACTCCGAAGGGCTTGAATATACGCTTTGCTACTTCCGGACTGTTGACAAGAAAGAGGTTGATTTCGTTATCTGCCTGAAAGGAAAACCCGTTCAATTTGTAGAGTGCAAATGCGGTTCCCTCACCATTGACGACGGATTGCGATATCTTAAAACAAAATACCCGGAAATTCCTGCAACACAGTTGGTTCTGAATACGACGGACGATTTTGTTAACAAAGACGGCATACGCGTTTGCAATGCTGCCGGTTTTTTAAAAGATTGGTGATTTAAGCCGATCGAACCATTAAGGCAGGTTTTCCATGCTGCGCCACCATCTAGACTGGCCCGGCCTACTTTTTATTATTTTCTGTGATTTTGCCAAACTTTTCAACATGCAAAGGGATTTGTTTTGACTTGGAAATTTCTTTGGGCGGGTATCGCGTATAAAATAAATTTTCGCTTTTGTGACGACCGTCACACTAGTATCGGCTTGGCGAATTTATTTTATTCGCTATCGTGATCTAATTTAGTATTCTTTTCAGCTAATTATAGGGAGACCTTTATGATTAAGAAGGCGATTGTTTATTCATTAAGCTTTCTGGCCTTGGCTGTTTTGCTTTTTTCTTGTAATACGGTCAACCCGTTCGACGATCCCAAAAATGTCAGTTTATCTATTTTGCTTAAAGGCTCAAGCGATAAGATTTTAACAAACACCTCAATCACCGAGCAGGTCGGAACGCCGATACAAATCGGCGCATTAGTGTCGGTTGCGAATCTGGTGGATTCGGTGACAATTACCGTGAAGAAATATTCGAACAATACCGATCTTACGTTCAGGTTCGGGAAAGAAGATTTTGTAAAAGACACCTTGTGGCATACCTTTACATTTACAAAGGCAGGAACCTGGCTCTTTTCCGCGACCGCGTATATCAATAACGGTGACACACGAACCGTCCCCGGCGAGATAACTCTTACCCCTAAAACTGCAACCGCATCGATCAATCCAAGCAGTATCGCGGCGACTCCCGATTCGATGGCGACATTTTCCGTGAGCGTGACGTCGGGCGATCAACCCTATTCCTATCAATGGTATCACGACACGACACTATTGACAAACAATACTAACGTAACGATCATCATAGCGAAAGTAGCGTATAGCGACACCGGCAAATATACCTGCCTCGTGAGCGACAAATGGGGCGACACGGTAAGAACCGCGGCCGCGATTTTATCGATAAAAAAGGTTTTTGCCGCCTCAATTTCCCCGACTTTGGATACCGTACCGACCGACACGACCGTTTCGTTTACCGTAACCGCAGTCGGCGATACGCCGTTTACCTACAAATGGTTCTTGGGAACAACTGAAATAACCGGACAAACGGCGGCTACTTTTATTATTGCGAAAGTCGCATTCACCGATTCCGGAGCATATACCTGCCGTGTGAAAAATAAAAACAACGATTCCGTCACTACTTCGGCAGCCGTACTTTACGTAGTTCCCAGGGTGATCGTCAATCACAAACCGGTTCTTTCTATTATTAAAGGCCATACAAAAATCCTATCGACCGACATATGCACACTTACCGTTGCCGCGGCAGATACCGATATCGGCCAAACGTTTACGTATAATATCCTGAAGAAACCGGCTGGTTCCAATTTTACGGGCACAACGTTTATTTGGGCAGTACCTGCGGGCTATCTTGGCACCGATACCATGAAAACCGATAGTGTGATATTTACTGTTTTAGACAACGGCATTCCCGTTAAAGGCGATACGTTAAAAGTGGGAATTCAAGTCAGTAAAACCATTCCGTTGCCGTCGAGCGTCACAAAATTCGTGGATACGACACGAATAAACGGCGTGTTTTCATTCAAATGGAACAAAGCGGCGAACGCGGACGGGTACCAGGTATTCCGTTCCAAGGATTCTGCAACCGGATTTATATCCGTCGCATCAATTACCGACACTTCGTTTGCCAACACGATTAAGGACACCGTTTTTTATTATTACGTCGTAGCGACTAATTCGAAAGGAGCCGCATCCCCTTCGCAAAAACTCCATTCGAGTGACGTGAATTCTGCTCCGAAATGGACATCGGATACACTCAAAGTAGAGGGATTTGAGAACGATTCGGTAACAAAAGATTTGAGCACATTGATTACAGATGTCAATGGCGACAAAATAACATATCAATTGACTTCAGGAAATCCGTTAAAAAACTCTCTCATATTCAGTACATGGAAAAACGTTGCGGCTCTCGGTGATACGGGACCCTCTACCATTAAAATCCAGGCATCGGACGGTTTTGCAACAAGCGTTTTGACAATTTTGCTTCATAACTCAAAGGCAAAGACCTTTACAATTACCTATGACGGAAACGGCAATACCGGTGGAAATGTCCCTGTTGATGCAAATCCGTATACTACGGGAGCATCGGTAACAGTTCTCGGCAATACCGGAATCTTAGTAAAAACTGGAAATACTTTTGCAGGATGGAACGCGAAGGCTGACGGCAGCGGAACAAATTATGCTGCCAACGCCACGTTTTCAATGGGTACTGCTAACGTAACGCTTTATGCGAAATGGACAACAAGCCCGACGTATACCGTTACCTATGATGCGAACGGCAGTGGCGGTGGAAGTGTCCCTGCTGATGCATATGCATACTTGGCAGGCGACTCCGTCACGGTTCTTGGCAACACCGGATCATTAGTGAAAATAGGATATACCTATGCCGGTTGGAATACGAAGGCTGACGGCAGCGGTACTAACTATTCAGCTAATGCCAAGTTTGCAATAGGTACGACAAATGTAATCCTATATGCAAAGTGGACAGTACTTCCGACCTACTCTGTTACCTACAATGGAAACAGCTTTACCGGCGGCACAGCTCCGGTTGACCCGGTTTCATATTTGTCGAGTTCATACGTGGTTGTTCTCGGTAATTCAGGAAATTTGACAAAAACAGGTTACACATGGACCGGGTGGAATACAAGTGCGAATGGGTCAGGAACAAGTTACCTTACTGGAGCAACATTTTTAATGGGTCCGGCAAATGTTGTTCTTTATGCTCAATGGGCATTGGCCAATTACGGCATTACATATACGCTAAATGGCGGAACGAATCCCGGCACGCCTGCGACTTCGTATAATGTAACTTCAACGGCAATCACTCTTCCTACACCAACAAAAGCCGGTTATACTTTTAACGGTTGGTTTACAGATGCTGGTTTTTCCGGCTCGGCAGTAACGTCGATCCCGACGGGGTCGACCGGGAACAAGTCATTCTTTGCAAAATGGACTATTATAACTTATAATATCACCTACACTCTGAATGGCGGTACAAACGGGAGCAACCCCGTAACTTACGATGTTACTACTTCGACAATCACGCTTGCAAACCCAACTTTTGTAGGTCATGCATTTAACGGATGGTATACTAATTCAGGATTTACCAGCAATGCGCTAACATCTATCCCTACTGGGTCAACTGGGGATGTTGCATTATTTGCAAAATGGTCTATACAAACCTACCAATTAAATGCATCTTCAGGCCTTGGAGGCGCCGTAACGGTTCCTTCGCCATCGAGTTTACCATTAACAGTCAATTATAATATAGCAACTACCATCACCGCTGTTGCTAACGCCGGTTATAAATTTGACAAATGGACCGTTTCCACAGGAACGGCTAATATTGCTAATGCAAACATTGCGTCCACAACTATAGCACTATCTTCAGGTAATGCAACTGTAACAGCTAGTTTCAAACCATTATGCCGATGGACTGCTGTAAATTCGGGCCTTACTAATAATTATGTATGGGCAATTGCTTCAAATACTCCAAATATTTTTGCCGGCACATCAAATAGTGGTGTGTTTTTATCTAATAATAACGGTTCAAGTTGGGGAACAATAAACAATGCTAATCTTACGGACATGAGCATTCAATCAATTGGAATAACATCCAATTATATTTTTGCAGGAGGTGGCCAAGGAGACGTTTTCGCTTCTTATAATGCCGGTGCCAGTTGGACCGCAGCCCCCATCAACTTGACAACGGCGCCCGTCACTAGTTTTGCAACTTCAGGAAATGACGTTTTTGCGGGAACTTATGATGGCGGAGTCTTTTATGCTAAAGACTATAATCAAACTTGGTCCGACTTCAATAACGGACTAACACAAAACGCTGTTTGGTCATTGGCAATTAGTGGCACAAATTTATTTGCCGGGACACTTGGCAAAATCTTTGTGTCTCCAATAAGCAGCCCGAACTGGGTTGAACACCATACAGGCCTACCTAGCCTCGCTTTTATTTATGCACTGGCAGTTAGCGGTACTAATATTTTTGCTGCTGGATTTGGCGGCGGAGATGGCGGAGTTTACCGCTCTTCCGATAATGGAATTACTTGGACTCCTGTCAGCTCCGGTATAACAACGGTTTCCGTAAAATCTCTTACAGTTAGTGGTGCCTATGTTCTTGCTGGTACCGACGACAGTGGTGTTTTTATTTCTGGCGACAATGGAGCAAGCTGGACACCTGTAAACAACGGACTGCCTAGTGGCTGCTCAGTAAATGCTTTCACAATATGCGGGAGCAATATTTTTGCTGCAACAAATGGCAATGGTATTTATATTTCTCCTTTACCATAAAGGAGAAACAAAAAATATAATTTCATTTTGTATTTAATCTTTGAAATATGTATTGTAAATTTGGTACGTAACTATGTTCTTTTTAATAATAAAAAAGCGAGATTCCATACTGGAACCTCGCTTTTGATTCTTTTACTTACTTAACTTGACTAGAACTTATATCCCATCTTGAACATCCAAGACCATGAATGGTCTGTACGCAACGATTCTTCAAAATCTACGCTACTGGCAATGGGTGTTTCGTTTCTCACGTGGTCCAAGGCGACTTGCGCAACTAAGAAAAGCCCCATATCAAAGCTTTTCTTTGCATAAAATGCCCATTTCCAATTGTTTAAATAATCGTATTGCTCAGGTTCCATACCCTGCGCTTGGGGACACGGCGTTGGAATGATTTGGGACATACCCTTGTACTGATAATTATTAGGATATTTGCTGCCAAACCATTCGACTTCGGCAGAAAACACGTCTAAAATTTTAAATGTGGGAACATTCAAACCCAGCATAAAAGGCATTTTTTGCATGAGAGAATCGTATCCGTACGGGTTAGTACCTAATACGCTTTTTGGATAATCCTGAACACCTAATATGGCTATTTCACCATACAATTTTAGATCTTCTTTTCCCCAAATTCCCAGATCACTTTCGGAGGGAATGAAAATCCGTTTCGGATCGAAAGACCCGCGGGCCATTAATTTTAACCCTTCAAAGGTATAATATGCTGTATCACCTTTATAGGCCCCTTTAACAGTATCATATACTGCATTTTTCAAATACACATTATCGGGTTGATGTGGAGAAGTGACATTTGGATTTGCAGAAATTAAGCTCTGATACATGCCACCGATACCGATATTCAGGATTTTTGCGATATCCACGGAAGCGACGTATCCCAAATTCAAATCAAAAAACGGCGGTCTTTCGGTACCTGTTGTTATAAGAAGATCCTGATGCAGCATGTCGAACAGATCACTTGATACCTTCAAACCGGTCAAACGCGCCTGGGGAAAGTCGAATTCCGTAATGAGGTACGCAGGATATGTTCCGCTTCTGTAAAGATATTCTCCAAGATCGCGGACATCCGGATTATACTTGAACGGAAAATAACCCAAGGTCAACTGTAAAAACGGAGATTTGTCTTCACCGAAGGAATAAATAGCTTCCGCGCGGTCTATATAGAAATTGTAATACATTGTGGGCAAAACAAAGCTCTCAACGCCGGCATTGTATGTTTTGTCAAATGTATTGAAATACATTTTCCCTTCGAGCGATGCATTTATCAACAAATGATCCGTAAGCTGCTTCGAAACCCCCAAATTAACAAATGTATGCAAAATATTTTGACGGGGAACACTGCTGTTCACCATCCAATAATCCACCCATTGCCCGGTTTCCATTGACCAAAAGCCGGATAAATGCAACCCTGCGCCTAAAGAGGGACCGCTTTTTTCAGCCTTAACAGGCGTCTGAACCAATGCCGTTGAGTCGGCATCTTGTGCGTTTGCCATTTGTAACGCGCTGAAAAAACCGATAAGCGCGACAGCCGCTATCCTGCACACGGAAGTCATCATCCTTAAAACTCCTTTGAGAAAATTGTAATTAAGTTTTTTTAGTGTTAACAAAAGTGTTTTACTTTGTTTCAAAAGTCTTGAAACCAAAATAATTATGTTCTGCAATAGAGAGATAAACTTTGGGCGATAATTTGTTAATTAAGATAAAAAAACAAACCCCGCTCTGCATAGAGCGGGGTTTGTTTGCTAAAAGCGCGTTATTTCGGCTGAGTGTTTTGGTCCGGTTTATCTATATAAAGGCCGGTAGAAACACGGTTGACCGAAGCAGGAAGTTTCTTTCCTGTTACTGTAAACTTCCCTGTACCGGGAATTTGCTGCTGCTGAGCCTGGTTCATTATGATCCGTCGCTTTGCAGACTCTGCTTTACTGAGAGAAGATGTCACAACTTGATTTTTTACACCTGAGGGATTCGGATTCCAGTTAAATGTTTCCACAGAAAGAGCTGTAGATGAAAACTCTACCTGATTTGTTCCACTTACGAGTTTGCAAGAGATTGTCGAGTTTCCGTAATTATGAACTATTGTCGTCATGCTACCATCGGTATTTTTAAACGACATTGCTTCCAAACCACTGCCATTGGATATTGTGGTACCGATTCGTACTGCACCTGTATGGCAATATTTTGAGAATTGAACCATATAATAGTAAATCGGCGTAAACTGAATCGTTCCGGCTCCGGTATTTACGAGAATTCCTGCCAAGCACCAATTGGAAGACACGTTCGGGCCACCTTGAGTGTTTAAAACCATATTCCAGTCTACCCATCCTTCGCTGCCGTTAACAATATCGCCGAAAATATCATGGGCATATTTTTCAGCAGTGTTGGCATAGTCAATTGCACCGGTAAACCCGGTAATGCATTGTTCGGTTGCAAGAATATGTTTGCCAGGATAATTATTATACACTGTAGCAACATTATTAAAGGCATCACCCGAATACCAGTGAATCGCCTCACCCCAAACCATATTCTTTACCGCGGTATCTGCATAAAAAGTATTTGCCCAATCCACCATAACATCTTTATTATGGTCCCAAAACATAACGTTAAGAACTGAAGGTCCAAGACTAGCATTTTTTAACGTTGGTCCAAGATAATTTTTCATAAAATCACGTTCTTGCTCTTTTGAAAAAATCATTGACGGCCATGTTTGCTTTGCTTGCGGTTCATTTTGAATGGTTATGCCCCAAATCGGCACACCTAGAGCTTTATACGCCTGGACATACTTGACAAAATAATTCGCCCATGCGGACGCGCAACTTGATAGTAAGGTTCCGCCGTTATCCATACTCTGTGCTGCACCATTATCCATTTGCTTCATCCAGGCCGGAGCACTCCATGGTGAGCCGAATATTTTCAAGGTAGGATTATTGGCTAATGCGTCTTTTTCCCATTGGATAAGAGTGGATGTTACATCGTGTTGAACACTAAAATTATTAAGCGCATTATCACCAGCCTGATCATCGTAACTGTAAAGACCTGCGGAAAAATCGCTGGCACCGATTTGAGTACGGCAAATTGAATAATCGGCACCTGTGGGACCAAAATAAGCATCTGTTGCTTGTTTTCGTACGGTTGCATTTAATGTTTTCAAAGAAACAGCGCCCGCTTCTGTGAAAGAACCGCCAAAGCCCACCATAGTCTGATACGTTTGAGAAGGATTAACGGTAATTGTTGCCGTTGCAGCGGTTCCGGTAGGATGAAACGTTAAAGATTGAACTTTGTTTTTATCTCCGCCCGAAGATGTACGCATCCAGGTCACAGCTTGCCCATACGATGCGACGACAGAAACGAAACCGATTGCCGCTACCAGCAAAAAACGTAACATCATTCTTGCCCCCAATATTTTGTTAAATTATTAAAAAAACCTTCTTTTTTAAAACGATTAAAAGAGCAGTAATTCCGTCATTAAGTTAACCCATTAAATAAGGTCACAAAACCATTCGCTCATCCGCATCAATCTCCCTATAAAACGGATTGATGCTCTTTTTTACTGGAAAACACCTGAAATTTTCTATTTTTCGCTATTTCAGATGACAATAAATACCAACTATAAAATCTTAATATTTCAATAAAATATTAAATTTCATATTTTTTCTAAAACAAATGTGCCGCTATTATCTATAATATAAGCAATTTTAGCAAAATGTTTGGACAAATTAGCGATTTTTGTAGTACAAAACAAATTTTCTTTGCAAATTATTTTTTAATAATAAAGTCTACCCAAGTCCTTTTTTTATTTGGACTTTTAAATACTAATATCTATATTTTGTTTTCCAAAACGCGATCACCATCTTTGCCGCAAAAGCGGAAATAATTTTCTCATTCCATCACAGCCCAAATTGGTTCAATCCAATCATGGGTATTGTCATACTTTTTTGAATTTAACAATGTTAAATAGAAAACCATGTTTGCATTTGTTTAATACACTCACATTTAATTCAAAGGGGGTTGTTGTGAACTACCATCAATGTCCAAAATCCGTATCTTTCATTAAATCGGGCACCGCACTTCTTTTAGGCTTAGTCATTCTTGCCACAGCGTCGTTCGGACAAAATTTGGCTTTAAACAAACCGGCCACCGCGTCGAGCGTGGAAACATCGCTTTTAACCGCCAATCTTGCTGTTGACGGAAATACGACAACCCGGTGGAGCAGCGCATTTTCCGATCCGCAATGGATCCGTATCGATTTGGGAACAAGCACTGTCGTCAACCGCGTCGTTTTGCGCTGGGAAGCCGCATCGGCAAAAAACTATACCGTCGACGTTTCGGCCGACGGCAACTCCTGGACGACCATATTGACAAAAACAAATATGGCCGCAGGCGCGCGAACCGATGATTTTTCGGGCCTTGCCGGGACCGGTCGATATATCCGTATGAACGGTACCGCACGCACAACGGCGTACGGATATTCTTTGTACGAATTCGAAGTGTACGGCTCGACGCCTGCGAATTACACTTTGACGGCATCGGCCGTGCCTGCTGCGGGCGGCTCGATCACGTTAAATCCTGCAGGCGGTTCGTATGCATCGGGAACGTCCGTAACCGTGACGGCCACGCCGAATACGGGGTATACGTTTGCAAACTTCAGCGGCGATTTGACCGGTACGACAAACCCGGCGACCGTGACCATGAATTCCAACAAAGCAATTACGGCGAATTTTAGCGTCGGGACATTTTCCATTACGGCAACTGCAGGGGCAAACGGCTCGATAAGCCCGAGCGGTTCCGTTTCGGTAGCCTATGGCGCGAACCAAACATTTATCGTTTCGCCGAATACCGGCTACGTCGTTGACGTTGTCACCGTGGACGGGACCGGCCAGGGAAGCATCGGTTCCTATACGTTCAATTCCGTGACCGCAAACCATACCATAAGCGCAACATTCAAGACTGGTCCGACCCCGACATCTTCCAATAGCAACAAGTTGTCGTTTAACGGCCAGCTTTACTCATCGTCGGGAGTTGCGATCGGCTCCCCCACGCCGGTCAATGTCGCCATGATCGTCGATTTGTATAACGACGCCACGGCGGGATCGCTGCTGTATTCCGAAAGCTTTTCGGCCATTACCGTGAATAACGGAAACTTCACCGTTCGTCTCGGCGAAGGCACGACAACCGGTAAACTTGTCGATGTGGTCAATGCCAATGCCAATCTTTGGGCGCAGCTCACGGTAAACGACGGTTCATTTGACGTATTGCAACCGCGAACGCCGCTTACCGCATCCGCATACGGTCTTTCCGCGTCCCGGGTTCTCACCGGTACGGTCGACCCGACGGCGACAAGCCCGACAGCCGCAATAGGAACCTATTATGTCAATACGACCGCGTCGCCGAACACGACATGGGTGAAAACGCAGACCGGTTGGACAAAACTTAATTAATGGGCCCCCTAAAATTGACCAAGGAGTACAAAATGTCTAAGGTATATATATTTCTCTTGCCCCTGCTGCTCTATGCGACGGCGGCAACGGCAGGTCTGGGATTCTGGACCGAGCCGGTCCGCGGCACGACCGGCGCAAAAATGCCGACCCCCGAGGAACGCGACCGGATGCGTAAGAATCTGACGCAAGTGACAAATGTGAAACTGAACGATCTCGGTATCGACCGAATCGCCGAAAATTTGGACGCCATAAACGCATGGCGGGCGAAACACGGAAAAAAAACCATTACGCTGAAAATGATACAGGATGCGCGGGAGCGGGTCCGAAGCAATGCAAATGAAATTGAAGGAACAAAAGGGGGCGCGGCGACCGATTCGCTCGTGCCGACGGGAAACGCCGCCGGCAGCGCCGAAGAAGTTCTTTCCGCAGGGGATGCTTTGGGCGGCGTGACGCTGCCGTCGTCTGCGGACAACAGCCTGTTGCCCTCGTTTCCCGAGATCCGCACGCAAGGCTCCATCGGTTCCTGCGTGTCGTTTTCAATCGCCTACAGCCAGTTGACACACGAAACAGGCCTCCGCAGGGGTTGGAACAATAAAAACACCGACAATACCACGAAATTTTCGCCGAAGTTTTTGTACAATATGGTAAACGGCGGCGGCGATTACGGATCGAGTTGGTACGACAATTACAACTTGATAAAGGCGCATGGAGCGCCGACCTGGGACCAATTCCCCTACCAGGAATCAAGCACGCCGGCAACCAATTACCTCGAATGGTGCCAAAATCCCGACACCTGGTTGTCCGCGATCGGCAACAGGATAGCCGATTACGGCGAATTATACGGGTACGATACGAACGCAACCGGGGTAACCATACTCAAGACGATGCTCTTGAACGGTCACGTATTCACCGGAGGACTGTACGCGTACAGCTTCGTATTTGCAACCGTCGGCAACGATCCGTCGACCGCGGTCGACGACTCGTTTGCAAACCAACAAGCAATCGCCTATTGCGACGGGTATTCGGGCGGCCATTCCATGACTATTGTCGGGTACAATGACGACATTTGGATCGATTTGAATCAGAACGGCGTTGTTGACGCGGGTGAAAAAGGCGCATTCAAGCTTGCAAACTCGTGGGGGGCCGACTGGGGCAACTCGGGATTTGTCTGGCTTTCATACGATGCGTTATGGGAAAAGACCCATGTCGCGGGCGGCCCGGTCGGCAGCGGCAGCCGGCACAGGTTTTTTTATGCCGGTCCGTATTGGATAACGGTGCGCGATTATTACAAGCCGCGCGTTGTGGCGAAATACACTCTTAACCAATCGCTTCGCAATCAGTTCATGCTCACGTTCAATGTCGCGGCAGTCGACAACTCGGTAAGCACCGTTGTGCCCAATTCATTCGGGTTCAGCGGCGGCGCCTACGCGTTCAACGGAACGACCTCGGCCACGCCCGTCGACGCGACATTTTTTGTCGACTTGAGCGATGCGGCGCCGTCGCCGTCGCGCGCATGCAAATATCAATTGACCGTACAGGACGGATACGTCGGCACACCCACTATTGTCAAGGCATATTCGATTTTCGATTATATGCACGGCGGTGCCGGATACGCGACGACCGACGCGCTGCCCAGAACCCTGGACAACGGCGGCGCAACATTCAACGTGCAATACACCTTTACCAATACAAACCAGACCCCTGTCGCGAGCTTCAGCGTGACGCCGTCTTCGGGCCCGATTCCTTTAAGGGTCACGTGCAATGCCGGGGCAAGTTATGATCCCGACGGCAGCATCGTCGGCTACAAATGGGATTTCGGCGACGGCACGACGAGTGCCCAAACATCGGCGCCGGTTTCGCATACGTATACCTCGAACCCCGGCGGACTCCCGATACCGGTGACTCTGACGGTTGTTGACAATTGGGGCGATTCGTCGAAAACCGTCCAGACCGTGACCGTACGGACGCCCTTGTGCCTGACAACCGACAAAACGAATTTGGCTTTCGGCAACGTCGGCGTCGGCAGCCTGGCCACCAGCCCGTTGATTCTTATAAACGAATGCGCTTCCGCGACAACGGTTTCGGCCATTACCAGCAGCAATGCGCGCTTCCGGTCTCTTGCCGCATTGCCTCTAATTGTTCCGGGCAATTCTTCGGTTTCGATACAAGTCCAATTCGGACCCACGACACAAAAGTTGGAAACCGGCACATTGACAATAACGAGCAATGCGTCGAACAATCCGACCATTCCTATCGCGCTCAGCGGTACGGGAATTGTTGCCGCACACGTTTTGCGCAGCTTTTCCGTATGCAGCGCGGCGGCATCTGCGCCGCTTATCGGCAGCAGGTATTCGGCTGTCAATTTCCATGCGTCGGAATCATGTGCGGGCGGAATCGTGGGAATGCGGTATTTTGCGATTTTACGATAGATACTTTTCTTGAAGTAGATTGACGGAAAAGCCCCCTTTTTTGGGGGCTTTTTTTATGGTTGAACTTTAGAACTTTATTAAAACCGGAACAGTATTAAAAGTTGTATCAACAGGACTTATTAAACAATCAAATTCCGACAACATTATTTCGTACTATTAGTTATACGCCCATGAGGGCAAGGGGTATTTTGTTACAAATTTAAGGGGTGAGGTCTAGAGGTTATAAGGCCGGTGTTGAAGCATTATCATCTTTTTAACGGTGTAACCTGCAAGAAGGTTATGAAGAATTTTTGGGTGATTTAACGTTAAATTTTTCCATGGGGGGTTTCCGTGTTTTTTTCAAATTTATTTTCCCGTTGCCCTAAAACAGGCAAAATTAAAGGCATAAACAAGGATGCCTGGCCAAAATGGGCGTTTTTGTTCTCGGGCATTGCGGCAACTATTTGGTTTTTAGTTCGCGTTATACCCAAACCGTCCCGTATTACGTATCCTTGCCAAAAGGCCTCGTTATCTGTAATGACAGGCTTTTTTATCTATTTGGCCTCGCTGACAGGCTCTGTTTTTGCATTTCGAAAAGCCAGATCGCTTATTAAAAATTCCAAAGTTTTCTACGGACTATTGTTCTTTCTTTTAAGCGGCATTTCACTTTTTGTTTTTATTGCAAACCATGTTCATCCCGCTGTTGCGGCAAATGCGCCGATAGGCACGGCCAAAGGCATTTATCCCGGCCGCGTTACCTGGGTATATAATCCCAATGCGGCAATGTGGCGAGGTTCGGGAAATTATTGGGAAGGTAAGTACAATCCTCAGGCAGAATACAATAAAGCCTTTACAGCCGGTATTGAAAATCTATCCGGCGGCACCAGCGATTCGACGTCTTGGGACAAAATTTTCAAATATTTCAACGACAATCATGGCCGCGCAGGAACAGGATATCAAAAGGGAGACAGCGTTGCCATTAAAATCAATCAAAACAATTCGGCAGCTCCTGCAGCAAGCCCCGGCAATGTCATGAACGCGAACCCCCAGACATGTGTTGCGATTCTTACAAGTCTTATCAAGGCCGGCGTTCCTGAAGGTGAAATAACCATCGGCGACCCAAGCCGCGCGGTGACGGACAGTATTTTCAACGCTATCCACACAACATTCCCGAAAGTCCGGGTCATTGATTATTTCGGCAATAACGGACGTATAACTTCACCGACTGTGGCAAACGTATTTCCTAATAATGATGTCGTTACCGGTCAAATCGCAACATTTTATAATGCTCGGTATATCGTGGACCAGCCTTTGCTGAAAGGCCACACCGGAACCGTCACCTTCGGAGCAAAAAATTTTTACGGGACCAACGGCATCAAACCGGTATGGTCGGACAATGGAAACAGACATCCCGCGGACAATGCTTTGACCAATTATATGACAAATGCACATTTCGGCGGCAAAGTCGTTTTATGGGCAATGGATGCGATGTACCCGAGTCCGCAACTTGACGGAGCGCCGTGGGCTAATTTCAGCGAAGCACCGTTCAACGGCAAACCGATGTCGAGCTTCATTTTGTCGCTTGACGGTGTTGCCGAAGAATCAGTTTCCATGGACTTTTTTGCCATGCACAGCAGCACCGGAACTTCGGGCGAGCAATACATTATCAACGCCGCAAATGCAACCCCGAGCGCTGGCGTACAGGAACATTGGAACAGTAACACGGCGCGTCAGTATTCCCGCAATTTGGATCCGGTCAATGGGAAAGGCATAGAACTGGTCTATGTCAATACCAATACAATAACCCAAACCGTTTCGCCAGTTTTGGGCAATGAAAAATCGGCACAGCTATTCATCGGCGACGTTACCCGCAGCGTTGCGCATATATGGCTTGCGCAAAGCGGCAAGTATCTCCTGTCGGTATTTTCGATGAACGGGAGCAAAATCGCGGATATTGCTAAAGGCGAGGGCGTTGCCGGTGAAAACGCGGTACCGATATCCAATCTCCGGATATCGGGCGGCAGCTACATCGTCAAGCTCAAATTGAACGGTATGCAGACGCAAAAAGAAATATCTTTTGCCAACTAGTACTTTTCCGCATCGAAACTAAAACGGGCGATAAAGCGCCCGTTTTAGTTTCATAACATATTTTATATTTTCCTATTCAGCCATTTGAGCATGCATTGTAAAATCGGAACAAGGACTTTTCCTATCATACGATTAAACCATTTAGCCCGGTTGCTGCTGGCAGCTTCGATTTCCTTTCTTTCCTGCGTCCACTCCGATCGCGCGCCGCAAACAAGCGAGCCTGATTATGCCGGCATGAAAAAAATATCGGCTTCGGGAAAGTCTTTTCTTATGGGAAGCAACGATTCCGCGGCCAATTCCGATGAAAAGCCTTTGATGCCCGTGACTTTTTCGTACGACTATTGGATTGACTCGACAGAAGTGACACAGGAACAATACCAGAAAACGACGGGAACCAATCCGGTCGCGGATACGAGCAGTTATGGAAAAGGCCCTGATTTTCCGGTGTATAACGTGACCTGGTTTGACGCGGCACTTTTTTGCAATGCAAAAAGCAGACGTCAAGGTCTCGACACCGTCTATACTTTTTATTCCATGGCAAAAAACTCGGCGGGCAATGTCACGGATTTGGTGGGGCTCCACATTCATTATGAACGAAACGGCATTCGGTTGCCGACGGAAGCGGAATGGGAATTTGCAGCTCGTGAAGAAAGTTCGGAAAAATTATTCAAAAGTTTCAGCGATTCGCTCCAAGCTTCGGGCGACGCCTAGTATGTGAGAAATTCCGGCCGGACCGCTCATCCCGTTGCCACCAAAACACCAAACACTTTAGATCTTTACGATATGGCCGGCAATGTCTTTGAATGGACAGGAGACTGGAAAGCGCAACATACGGCTATACCCATAAGCAATCCCATTGGCAGCCAGGAACACAATCAGGGATTCGAAAGGGTCATAAAAGGCGGTTCGTTCGAACATGACATTTTTAACCTTCGCCCGGAATGCCGCTCGGCAACCTATTCAACGTCGGCCTCTTCGGCCTGTGAATACGTGGGTTTCAGATGCGCGCGCGGTATTATTCCCGCGCCGTTGTTCGTTTCATCGGATACCGCAAAGGTTTCTTCCAATCCCGCCGATATGACCGTAAGCGACATGCGACCGTTTCTTTGCACCTCATCGGCAAAACTCGTCTATGTCAACGTCACGCTCAATCGCAGGACATTGTGTTTTATCGACTACAGCGAAGCCCATCCGCAAATACGCGAATTCCAGGACATGACGAACGTTTATTTCCCGACAATATCGCCCGACGGGAAAAATGCCGCCTTCTGTACCCAGAATATGGGTTTCGGCGATTCGTCGGCCATTTATATCCGGAGCCTGGATTCCATTCACACGACGTTGGTAAAAATCGCTTCCGACTTCGCCTATATGCCTCGCTGGTGGGTAAACCCGTCGAGTAAAGACACGTTCATCGTGTTTACAAATTCGGCAATCGACAACGGTTTGGCAGAATGGAACGGCACGAAGACATTTTTGCAAAAAATGACCGCCGGAAAACCGGCCGGAAGCCCTGAAATCATTGTGCAAAACGGCTCTTTCCACGACGGCGTTTCCCTTGACGGCCGTTATATCGCAAGCGGTTACACGAAGCTTTACATGAAGGACCTGATTTCCCAGGAGCAAAAACAGCTGTTCGTCTTTCCGCTCAACGGGAAGCCCGCCTCGGGCTCGACCCAGGTCTGCAACGTGTCGGTTAGCCCTGACAGCGCGCATCCCGATCGTTGCCTGTTTCTCGATTTCGGCAGCAGTTCGAGTACGCTTGTCGGCGGACCGTACGGTGTGCATCAGTATCTTTTTATAGCCGATTTTTCGGGCAAGGTGATTTCATGGCTCAAATGCCCCGACAATGAAAGCTCCTGGGACTTTCCCAAATGGTCGCCGTACGAGCAATTCGCCGTGAGCGTGGCGCGGAACTCATCGGACGAAAGCCGCTCGATCTATTACATTGATTTTAGCAAAAACACCTATCGAAAAATCGTTGCCGGGGTATCGCTCGAACATCCTTATTTATGGATAGGAAACATCCCGCCGTCCGCGGGAGGGCTCGACGCCGACAGCCTCGGTTTATACGACGATCCCCATGAATACCAGTTCCAGAATGAAACCGCGATGAAAATGGAGATATTCTGGAAAAACTATCATGACGCACAGCTTTTTTTCCTGGGCAGTTCTCAAATGGCAAATGCCATCGACTGCAGCAGATTTACCGGTTTTAAGGCGGTAAATATGGGATATGCCGCCGGGGGAATGCGCGGTCTGTGGTCTCTTACCCATCAATATATACTTCCCCATTGCCCTCAAATACGGTTGATAGCTTTTAGCGTCACACCGTATTGGCTCTGTTCGGACGGCGCAGACGTTTCGTGGAATGCGGGCATTGTTCGCAGCAAAGGGTATCAATACGACCTGCATCATAATTTCTGGAAATTCGGTAAACCGGCCCAATTTGACGGATTAATTACCCAGGCATCGCATTATTACGCACCGCAGGAAGTTTGCGGCCAGGCGATGGTCCCCTGTCAAAACTGGGGGGGCGATCCCAATTTGGCAAATAACCAAACATGGACATTGGCCACGCCGCAGGTTGCCCAAAACTTCGACACACTGCAATCATTTATCAATGATTTATCGGCCCAACACATTCATTTTCTTGTCATTAATTTTCCCGAAAGCCCTGCGTATAAAAACACGGACAAATACAGCTACAGCGGGTTGCCTTGGGAAACCGGGAAAGCGATAATGCAAAAATTCGCATCGTACGAAACCGGAAATCCATATTATCATTTTTACGATGCCTATAAAAACGGCAATCACGACTATGCGGATTCGGAGGCATTGAATTGGAACCATTTATGTCCGAACGGGGCGATAAAAATGAGCTCGCGGCTTGACTCTTTGATACACACCTTTCTGTTTCCATAGCCATCCGTTTCTTCCCCTTGCCGGGGATTTAAGAAACTTAGTTCCGCCATAGTTTCCCGTTTACTGCTATATTTGAAGTATTGGTTCGTAAACGGCATATAAGATTCATACTGCCACAGTACCGGAAAAAAACCTATGAATTTCAAAATCCGGAGCCTTTTGGCCTTGTCGTTATTGACAAGCACTATTTTTTCCCGCATCGTAGACCCGTCGTATCAAATCGCGACCTGGTGGGGATTTAGGACCGCTGCCGTTTCTTATACCTTTGACGATAATTGCTCGAACCAGCTGGCCCTTGCGGTGCCGTTGTTCGATGAATACAAAATGAAATTGACTTTATTTACCGTGTCGGGCTGGGTCACGGATTGGCAAGGGTTAAAGGCGGCCGCGTTGCAAGGGCATGAAATCGCCAGCCATACGGTCACGCATACGATATTAAACACGCTCAGCGCGGCCAACCAGGAGTCGGAGCTTAAAAATTCCCAAACCGCAATTAACGCGAACATTCCCAATCTGCAATGCATCACCATGGCGTATCCGAATTGCATTGAAGCGACCGAGTCCCTGACGGCCAAATATTATGTTGCCGCACGGGGGTGCTCGGGGATTGTGGAGACTGCGACACCGGCCAATGCCATGAACATAAGTTGCATCGTCGGCGGCAATTCGGGAACCTATACGACGGTACAATCGCTCAACGACGTGGCCAATCAGGCACTTGCTAAAAAAGGATGGGGCGTGTTGCTGTTTCACGGCATAGACAACGACGGCGGTTACTCGCCTGTTCAGTCTTCGGTTTTAAGGGCCCATATCAAGCACCTGGATTCGCTTTCCACTACGGTGTGGGTTTCAACGTTCGGAACCGTTTTCAGATACGGCAAGGAACGGGACTCGATATCGGTACGGGAAGTCGCGAACGACGGCGCAGGCATTCGCGTGCAGATTTCCGACAATTTGCCGAATGCGGTTTACAACGTGCCCGTCACCTTGAAACGGAACGTGCCCAACGGATGGACTGCGGCATTTGCAACGCAAAACGGCAAGAAAATTCCATGTTCCATTGTTGCGCAGGCAATCCAGTTTGACGCGGTGCCGGATGCGGGAGACATTGTCATTTCGCAAAACAGCACTTCGGTGTTGCGGGACCGGGCGTTTTCCCGGGATGCAATGCCGCAGGTTGTTTGGGCCGGGCACGCCGGTAACTGCATGGTCGTATCGTTTCGAGCCCCAAGCTCCGATGAATACGATGTCCGCATTGTTGACGTACGGGGCACATGTCTTTTCAAAGGCGAACGAGTGGTGTCCGGCACTATCCGGATTCCCCTGTCTGCGGCCCATACAAACGGCAGTATCTTCTTTGTCAGAATCGCCGGCAAACAAAACACGGTCACGAAACAAATCATAATGAATTGACAAATACGGAGACGGGTTGTATTTACGACAAGTACTGGACCGTCACGTCGAGCGAACGTTTCTTGGGGCCTGCATTGATTTTTTGCGCATAACCGACCGGCACGACGGCCATGAATTCGCCGCCCGGATTTCCCAGATACCGCAACACCTGTTCCTGCACCATGATCAAGATTCCCAGCCATACCGACGACAAACCGATTGACGTTGCCGCAAGCAGCATGTTTTCAACCGCCGCAGCGGAACTTTGAATTTCCATGATGCGGAAAAAATCAAGCGCGATATTTTTATCCACCTCGAACAATTCCGGTCCCCGTTGCATGAGCTCGCCCGTATTGATAACCGCGATAACCAGCGGCGCGCTTGCGATACTGCGCGCAGCCATACGAAGGAGGGCCGAGGTGGGCCGCGGAAACCCTGCAGAATGAGTCGTGACCAAATTGACCAGTTCGGATTTTTTTTCACCTCTAAGCACGACAAAGCGCCACGATTGCTGATTATGGGCCGAGGGCGCCTGGTTTGCGGCATTCAATATGGTGGCGATGTCGTCTTGCGTGACATCCTGATCCGTAAACATACGGACGCTGTGGCGATTGTATATCGATTTCAAGGTTTGGTTTCGTAAAAACAACGGATTTTGATCGGTCATAGTGTCCTCATGTTGTTAAATAACGCTTCGCTGCCCGGCAAACAGCTTTCGCGTGTGCCCGACATAAAAGCTTTTGAGCGTCAGTGCGCGCTTTTCCAGAATATGCCACGACAGAACGGAAAAAACCAGGGTAATTGCCGCAGACAATACGATCATTTGAAAAATTGAAATGCCGGGAATGCACGCAATAATGGATTGCTGCACCGGAAAAGCGTAAATGTAAATGCCGTAGGAATAATCGCCGAGCCGATTATACTGCCGGATTATTCCTTTGGGAACATACGCGATGAAAAACAGAATATAGGCAAGACTGCACATGTATACGACGAAAAAAAACTGTTTATTGACTACAGAGAGCAATAACGCCGCAAACAGAACCGCGAACGGAACACGCGACACGGGTATGCGGTTTTTGAGAATGTAAAACGAGGCTCCCGTGAAAAACATGAAAAACAGCCGGATAAAATAGCTGGGGGACGAAACGCAAAATTCGCTCACGACCACATAAACGCCTGCGGCGGAAGCGGCAATGATCACGGCCCATTTGAACGCCGGCAACCGGACCGCGCGGACAAGGCCTAAAATCAACCATGCGCCGGCAAGGAACAGATACATTTTAATTTCGGACGGCATTGTCCAGAGAGAACCATTGACCGCGCCTTTATACGGATTATCGACAAAAACCCCCGGAAGATCGTACACGACGCCGAACAGGAGGGTTGCGCATTTGACAAAATATTTGACGGTTATTTTGGAAGCGAAATACTGCGATATCGGTAACGCGGTGAAGACGGGGCCAAGTACCAAAACGGTAAAAAGCAGCATGACGATAAGGGCGGGATAAATTCTCAGAACGCGCGCCCAAATGAATTCGAGCGTACTTTGCCGAGACAGCAAACTTGCCGTCACTAAAAATCCGCTGGTAATAAAAAAGATATCCACGGCGATATAACCCAAAGTCATGCCGAGGGTATTTCGCAGCGGCTCGGCATTGCCGGATCCAACGACCAAAGCAAAGCTATGGGTAACCAATACGGCCAAAGCGGCACAAATCCGGATGATATTGAAATTATTATCCCGGCCGCGGGCAACATCGGAAAGCATCATCGGCAAAGCCCTATCGTTTTTTTTAATAGCCATGGTTACTATCCCCTGCAAAACAGGGGGTTAGTAGAATATAGTTGATAATGGCGTAGCGCTGGGATCGCATAGGGCACAATTGTTGTTTACGGCATTACAAGTGCCTGAATTGAATGAACGAATACAGCTGGATGGCAAACCAGCTGAAAGCCGTGGTGCCGCCTTTGCACCGTTTGCATTGCTCATGATGCAAAACGCCTTTGCAAAGTCCGTGCTTTATCGTTAAAGCCTGTTTCGTCGTGACGATTGCCTTGAGTTGCGTATGGGTACAGTTTCCGAGTACGATTTTCGCTTCGAAGTCGGCACAGCAGGGCACAACATCTCCGTTCCAGAGAATGCCGAGCTGCCCGCTGAGTCCATTGCATTTTGCGAATAAAGCGGGAAATACATGCTCCGATTCGGTAATCGAGTTCGCCCAATTCATCGCATAGCGGGTCGCGATCGTAATACCGGGAAGGAATTCGTGCGAAAAATTCCTGACAACAACGGTCGCGGGCATTGAAAGGTTTACGCCGAAGTCGAAGGAAAGGGTTTTGAAGAAATCATACCAGTATGTTTTTAAATGCGTTTGGAGGCTTGTATCGCCGTCGAGAACTTTTATATGCGACGGAAACCCTTTGGCTGCATTCGCCGAATTTTCCATCAGACTGACGTTAATGCGCGCCGGCGCGCCCATTTCCAATTTCCTGTGCAACAGTTTCTTTACAATTGCGATATAGTCGCCGTATGTCAAAGCCGCGGCTCCGCGCTGGGCAAACGAAGATTCGTCGAAGCTTTGCAAACTCAATTCGAGTATCGCAACATTGCGTAACATTGCATCAATCGATGCGTCATTGAGCAGACTGATATTCGTGATAAGATGGATTTTCATATTTTTCAATGAGGCATATTCGAGCATCTGGAGAAACTGCGGATGTAAAAGCGGTTCGCCCATGACATGAAAAGATACATAGTCGGCTATTTGATTCTCGGCAATTTCGTTTATGATTTTTTGGAACAACTCGAGGGACATGAAACCGCGTTTTCTTTTCATTGCCGAATGCGGGCAAAATTTGCATGACAAGTTGCAATGATTGGTGATTTCAACGTGTATCTCATGAATTTTTTCCGCAAACATAAAGCCCCCTGTTTTGCCGGTATGTTTTGCTTTTGCGAGAGAATGAATTGCGATATTGTGCCGGTCATTTCGGCCTCTCCCATAAATATACGGGCGTTTTACACATTGTAAAACAGAGGAATCCGGAAAGTGTTTTCTGGTAGAAAACAGTCGTTTATGCATATAAGGCTGTAAAAGAACTAAGGGACCGATCGATTGTCATATCACCTTCAACCGGTTCAACGTTTGATTTATGAACCGACCATGAACATCGATTCCAAATCGTGTTTCGAATAGGCCTTGAACGCAAGCATGGTCGACGTCTTTACGATGGAATCGATTTTCAGCAATTTTCCCGTGACAAGCTCGGAAAGCTCCTCGTTGGACTGAACGCGGGCAATCGCGATAAGATCGAATTCCCCGCTGACGGAATACACTTCCGAAATACCTTCCGTACCGGCCAGCAATTCGGCGGTTTCATTGATTTTAAACCGTTCGACGTTTATGAGAATGACGGAGGTGACCATGGTTTTCTCCTTTGCAATAAATATTCCGTTTTTCCTTTGTTAATACCGTCCAAAAAGCATTCGTTTCAAAATAATACCGGCAAATTTATGATCGCTTTAAAATGTCTTTGAATAGCCCTATCTATCATTTGACTCTTTGCGACGCACGGGCATATTTTTGGCTGAACCGTTGTTTGCGATCACCTTTTGCAAAAGAGTCGTGCAGCATGTGCAAAATTCCATTCCGTACCGTTGTTTTTTTCTGCATCGCTACCGCTTTGTCCTGCGCAAAATCGGGCGTGAACACGCAGGTGCAAAACACGTCGCCATCGGTAAACAGCTTAAAAATTGTTTCTGCCGCAGGCACCGGCTTTTCGCAGGTCGCGGACGCCGACAGTTTTGTCATTTACACACCGGAAAACCTGAACCTGGCCATCAACGGCGGGAACGTGGAATACATAGACCGCGGGCTTATCGCCGCATCGGCACAGAATTTCACGTCGGCCGATTCCCGGACAATGCGGTCGCTCTGTATGGATTTCGGTACCGCGGCAAAAGCTTCGGCAATGTATGCGTACAAAAAAGCATCGGTGACCGCGGCGTTGACAATACCGTCGTTCGATAGTTCCGTTGCGGTCGGAAAACCGGAAATCCTTTTTCAAGGCATAACCGCTTTTGCATGGTTCGACCGGTTTTATTTCGAGATCCGGCTGTTGGGCTACGCGGACCAGACACAAGCGCTCGGCAACGCTGCTGTTTTCTTGAGCCAATATGCCTCAAAAATTCAAACAAAGTAATGAAAAGACCCGTATGACGGACAAACGCAACAATAGATTCGAAAGTCGCAGGGATTTTTTAAAAATGACTACTGCCGCCGCGGCAGGAATTGCGGCGACAGGAAGCACGAGAGCGGCATTTGCAAACAAGACAGCGTGGACCTCCGGAATGCCCGTAAATCCGGATATCGACAATATGCGCGTTGTTTGCTGCCACGATACCGCGATGCTTAAGCCCAATGCAACGCTGTCGTCGTTTGCCGCCCAGAACAACGGCATCGATTCCGCACGGGTAAGCAATAACCTTGACCAAATGGCAATATCGCTTGCTTCGAAAAGCGGGCAAACCCCGCTTTCGGCAGACCAGGCGTGGAGGAAAATATTCCGATCGAGCAAGGAGTGGGCCGGTACGGTCGTCGCGATCAAGGTGAATGCCGTCAACACGTACAATATGCCGCATATGGCGATCGTTTCGAAACTCGTTGCCGTGCTGAGCGGATTCGGCGTCGTTCCCGCGAACATCCTTTTATACGACGGCTCGACGACCGCGAGCGGGAGCAACAAATATTCCCCGTACTTCACTCTTGACACAAGCGATTCGACAAAAACGCATGCCGTGGTCAGCAATTTAAACGAATCGTTAGGCGGGCTCACCGATGTGACCTTGCCGAGCCAGGCAGTGGGAAGCACGTATAAATGCACGACACTGCTTGCGACCGGACAAATCGACATTCTCATAAACCTTGCGGTCAACAAGGGCCATGACCGGATCAATTTGAGCGGGTTTACCGGCTGCAGCAAAAATCATTACGGCACGTTCTGGGACCCCAATGCCATGCACGAAATCAATTTCATGTTCGACATAAACAAACACGATGCGATACTCGGCGGATCCCCGGTGCGTCAGCAGCTTTGCATCATCGATTCGATTCTTGCTTGTACGGACGGACCCGACGACAGGTATTTGCCCGATGTTGTGCCGCTCCCCTGCCGGCTCGTCATGGGAACTTTCGCGCCCGCGGTCGACTGGTATGTGGCGAGAAAACTGAGGGAACCGAACAATTGGTATGTTCCCGGAAAATACAGCCCCACGGTCATGGACCGCTACCTGACCGAGTTCGGGTATACCGCCGCGGATCTTGACGCAATTGAAATAGCGGGCGGCCCCAACGCGCTGGGACCGCAAAAGACCGGACAAAGTCGTGAAACGTTTTTTGAATTGCGCGCGCACGGGCAAGCCCATGATTGCTCCGCGTATTTTGCGGTACCGCGCGTCGGGAAAACCGCAACCATTTTCGATTCACGGGGAAGGGTGGTCCGAAGGCTTTTCGCTTCTTCCTTCGCTTCCCTGCTATTGTGGGACGGCAATGCGGAAAACGGCCGCAGGGTTGGTCCCGGCTTTTACCCGGTTCGGGTAACAGCCGGTTCCGTCGTGCAAAACGGGCTTTTGCATCTTTACCATTAATTCATGGTTATTTTGCGGCGTGAATGGTCTTGACAAGCCAGGCTATGGTTTCCCCGAGGTCTTTCATATTGACAAGCGATTCGGCGTCGTTTTCGACAGCCCCTTTTTGCATACCCACGCCGAAATTCCAATAGGTTGAACCCGGCACGATCATTCTTGACATAAGAAACATGTGGTTGATGGAATCCATGACGTGCATCGCTCCGCCGCGGCGGTTGACGACCACGGCAGCGCCGATTTTTCGGGAGAAAAGCCTGCCGTTACCGCCGGAGACAAAACCGGCCCGGTCTATGAGCGCCTTGAGCTCGGCGGTCATATCGGCAAAGTAAGTGGGTGAACCCAATATTATCGCGTCGGCCTCTATCATTTTGGCGATAAATTCGTTTGCAACGTCGGTGGTGACCGCACAGCGTGAATTTTTATTTTCCCTGCATTTGTAACATGCCGTGCAGCCGCGGATATTTTTTCCGCCGATTTGCAAAAGCTCGGTTTCTATTCCGGCTTCTTTTATCGGCTCCAGTACTTTTTTAAGAAGGAATTCGGTATTCCCGCCGCTTCGGGGGCTTCCGTTGATTGCAATTGCTTTCATAGAATGCTTCCTCCGGTGATGTTTAAATACGGCCTGCAACGCGCAGACCGCTCGTGCTGGAAAATTAGATCGGTTCCCGCGGATAAAACAAATTTTTATCGCGCATAATATTTGCAATTGAAACGTAATTTTGGGTAAAGGGGGTATACTATGGCAAAAATCATTCTTTTCAATATGATTACCCTAGACGGCTTTTTTGAAGGTAAGGACGGAAACATCGATTGGCATAACGTTGATGCCGAATTCAATGATTTTGCCATTGACCAGCTCGACAGCGCCGAGGCATTGATTTTTGGACGGATTACGTATGATTTAATGGCCGCGTATTGGCCGAGTCGGGGCGCATTGAAAGACGATCCGCATGTTGCGGAAAGAATGAACAGAATCCCCAAATACGTGTTTTCGAGAACCATTTCGGACGCTTCGTGGCAAAATACCACGGTCATTAACCGGTCGATTGAAAAAGAGGTAAAAAAATTAAAGGCGCAAAGCGAAAAAAACCTGTTTATTTTCGGAAGCGCGAATTTGGTCTCAACGTTTAGGAAGCTCGATCTTATCGACGAATACCGGATAATCGTCAACCCCGTTATTTTGGGAGGCGGAACGCCGCTATTCAAGAAAAAGGACGGGACCCTCGATTTAAAGCTTATACAAACGAAAGTTTTTAATTCCGGAAATATCCTGCTCTATTATGAACCGTTATAAATAAACCATTTCTAAAGGAGAACCCTATGCGTTTCATGATGCTGATGATACCGAACGGGTATGAGCAAGCCGCGCCGGGAACAATGCCCGATGCAAAACTTGTTGCGGAAATGACGAAATTCAATACGGCCATGCAGGAAGCGGGGATATTGCTGTCTCTTGACGGATTGCATCCGCCGTCGATGGGCGCACGCGTCTCATTCTCCAACGGAAAGCCGGTCGTGACCAACGGGCCGTTTCCAAATGTGAAAGAAGTGCTGGGAGGTTACTGGATGATCGACGTCGAATCCAAGGAGGAAGCGATAGCCTGGGCAAGCAAATGTCCTGCTTCCGCAAACGGGACTATCGAAATCCGCCAGGTTCAGGAAATGGCCGATTTTCCCGAAGATGTACAAAAAGCTGCCGGCGGAAAGTAGCGGTCTCGGTGGACCGTCTAAAACCGGCATTATCCGGTGAAAACTATTCCTTGAACAATGCCACGGCTTCCTTCATGAGCGCGGACACGGGCAATTGCTGGGGACAAACATTATCGCATGCTTTACAATCGGTACATTTGCCCGCTTTGCCGTTGACAACCGCATAACCTGAAAGCCAGGCATTGGCGTCGTTCCAGATCGCCGCATTGTTGATTGCGGACAAAACGTCGGGAATATCGACGCCGGACGCGCAGGGCATGCAATACCGGCAGGCAGTACAATCGGCTTTTATTTTTTTCATCATCGAGGTTTTCACCGTATCGAGAACCGACAATTCGTTTTTGCCAAGGGAATTCGCGATACCGGAATCGGCGACTTTGAGGTTTTCCTCAAGTTGTTCCATAGTATTCATGCCCGACAACAGGCTCGACACACCAGGATCGTTCCATACGTACCGCAAGGCCCACTGCGCCGGGCTCATTTGGGTTGCGGCCGCATTGAAAATGGCCGGAAGTTCCCCGGGAAGATTCTGGGCAAGCTTACCGCCTTTAAGCGGCTCCATCACCACGACTCCCATACCTTTATCGGCGGCATATTTGAGGCCCTTGTATCCGGCCTGAAAATCCGTGTCCATATAATTGTATTGAATTTGCGCAAAAGCCCAGTCGTATCCGTCGCAAATGCGCATGAAATCGGCAGCATTGCCGTGAAATGAAAATGCGGGAAATTTAATTTTTCCTTCGGCCTGTTTTTTGTCCAAAAATTCGCGTACGCCGAGGGACAGCATTTTGTCCCACATTTTGCCGTTTAGACCGTGCAGAAGATAAAAGTCCAAATAATCGGTTTTAAGCCGGTCCAATTGTTCGGCCAAATAGGAATCCATTTGTTCACGTTGCGTGAGCTGAAATAACGGCATTTTAGTCGCCAACCGGACTTTTTTCCGCCACTGCCCCGACAACGCATCGCCGAGAAACGGCTCGCTCATTCCCCGCTGGCCGAAAATCGCCGCATGATAAAAATAGGCGGTATCGACATAGTTGACGCCATTATCGACGGCATAGTGCAGCAACTGCGTTGCTTTTGGAATATCTATTTGTTCGGGTTTGCGGTCGATGACCGGCAAGCGCATGCAGCCGAACCCCAAAATCGAAAGATCTATCCCTGTTTTTCCGAGTTTCCGGTAGAGCATGGTGCGTCCTTCTGAAGAATAGTTTGTGTCATTGAACGGTCGGATTGAAAATACTTTAAATCAGATTTATCTTTGCATTTTATGGTATACTAAGATACTATGAATTACGACGCAAAAAAGAAAGCGGGACCATATGAACTGTTTTGAAGCAGTATCCTTATTGCTTTGTTGCTTTTGTATACCGAGCCTGTCTCAAAGCGTTATCAGGCCCCAATTCGGCTCGATGAGCGATGCGAAAATAGCCTCGATACCCGACTTTGTATTGCCGCAGATTTACGGCGACCGCAACGCCCATCCGTTGCCCGGCGTTGTCAATCACGAATCGGATGCCGCATCCAAACCGTACATGCCGCCGACGAATTGGTCTATAGACGGTTGGAGTTGCGCCAATGCAAGCGCGGTTAGCTTTACGTATGATTATGCCGTACAGTCTTTGCTGGGAATAACGACCGCTTCATCCGGTTCCGTTCCTTTGTACACCTACAATTATACGTATCATTTTCTTGACAACGGCGACCAGGCCACCGGCGGAGACGGGTGGATGTACGTCGAAGCGTTCGATATTCTTAAAGCGACCGGCTGCCCTACAAGCACGGATTTCGGCGGATTCGACGGCGGGATAGATCAAACCAACGCCTGGATGAGCGGATACGACAAATATTACAAAGCGATGAAGGTCAGGCTCGACCAATACTATAAGATCGATCCGAACGCGGCCGGGGCCGACGAAATGATAAAGCAAATCGTGTATGATTTTGCCGACGGCTCGCCTGCCGGCTCGTTTTTGACGTTCCAGGCAAATGCCGAAGCAATGCCGACGACAACCATAAACGGCAGAAAGACCTTTACAAGTCTTGGCGGCGGCGGCGGCCACGCCCTGACCATTTGCGGATACGACGATTCTTTTCAGGGCGGATCGTGGCTCGTTCAATCCGGCTGGGGTGACGGCGATTACTGGTGCCCCTATACGTTGCTGCACGGCAAATCCGCCTGGTACGATAATCCCCTTAACAATGCGTTTGTCATGTTTTGCAGGGTCAAAATAAATTATTCTCCAAAAGTAACCTTTAAAATCGGCCTCACGCACAATCAGCGCAATAAAATTTGCCTCATGACCGGCGTGGCAAACGCCCCAAACGCCGCAAGCCCGACGACGACAATGGACTATGCAGGTGCATTTAATTTCAGCGGCGGTTCTTTACCGCTGTGCGGATCCGGAAAAAGTTCCACCATCGAAATAGGCCTGGACCTTACCGATTTACTTTCGACGGTAACCGTGAGCCAACCGACGTTTTTCCTCAAGATCATTTCCAAAGGCGGAACCGGACAGGTCAACAGCCTTGCATTGGAGAATTACGGCGGCGGCGCGGCGCAGGAAGCAACGAGCACCCAGACCAACGTGCCTATCGTCACCGGTACGACCCTTATGGCAATAACAATGCCGCCGACACGCATCGCCGCCGATGATCCCAAAGCCAACCATTCTTCGCGTGAAAGCAGCCTTGTCGCATCGTATGATTCCCGCTTAAAAACGGTCCGGTTCCGCGTTCCCGGGAATCCCGGGCGTGCCGTACAATTGCATATTGCAGACCTGCGCGGGAATTCCATTGCGACGATAACCGGTAACGCCGCTTGTGCGTCGTGGGACCTTCGGCGGCGCAGCATCGTCGGACGCGGCGCCTATATCGCAACCGTCAATGACGGACCGGCACGGACGTATACGACAAAATTTTACATTGAGTGACGACGTTATTTGGGACATTGACAAAACAGGCTGTCGCATTAAACCCCTTTCCCCAATACCCATATTTGACAAAAGCATGACGCCGATGATACCATTAAAAAACTATGGCATCACGTTGTTGTTTCATTCCAATAATCCTCGCAACGGTGATTTTGGTTTGCGGATGCACGCCGCTGACGGTATTCCAGACACCGAAAGTCAACGATGTCGGGGAATCGACGTTCGGCATCGGATTCAGCTATATCCATTCGCGGGCGGTAAGCCCCGACTCAATCACGTCCCATGAATTGTCCGCATCGCCGGACCGGGAAACCAGGCAGGACCTCGAATTGTATTATCGGGAAGGGTTGATTAAAAATCTCGACGCAGGCATAAAAATCGGGCTGTTTTCGGATGTTTGCCTGGATTTCAAATATCAAATAATCGACGCGCCGTTTTACGTGTCCGTCGATCTGTCTTATTCTTTGTCGTACGGCTATGAATTCACCAATCAGGTAAAGCCGACATTGCTTATTGGAAAAGAATGGGCGTACCTCGGACTCAGCTATGCATGGTCGAATTATTTGGGGCCGTATGAGACGATAGTGGTCGGCTCGGCTTTGGGAAAGGGAATAAAAGTATTACCGATATTAAACATTCATTTCATCGACAAATACGTTTTGTTCCAACCCGCCATCGGACTGCAATTTTCGTACTAAGGATCGTTACGTCTCTTGCACCCCGCGGGCAATGACCAGTTTGCCTGAACGGACAAATTCGAGGATCGTGTACTGCGCAAGTTCCTCGCGCAACGCGTCGAGTTCTTCGGTCGTGCCGACCGCCTGCAACGTGACGTTTGACTCACAATCGTCAACAACTTCGGCTTTGAACCCGCCCGCGATTTCGAGGAGCGCGCCGCGTTTGCTTTTTGTGGTGGAAACCTTGACCAATGCCAATTCTCGTTGAATGGTCTCGGACGCGCCGTGTTCGCGCGCATGAATGACGTCGACCAGTTTGTTGAGCTGCCTGATGATTTGCGCAAGTGTTTTGGGATCGCCCGAGGCGACCAGATTCATCCAGGAAAATTTCGGGTCCTGCGACGGAGACACGACGACGCTTTCGAGGTTATAGCCGCGACGCGAAAAAACGAGTGCTATACGAATGAGAACTGCCGGCTTATTGCTGACAAGCAGGCTGATCGGGTAGACGGCGGATGATGGCATGGTCTTAGGTGCTTCCTTTCGGTTTTTCCAGCTTGGCCTGAGGCGCTTCCAAAAGCATGCCTTCGTAGCCCGCTCCTGCCGGTATCATAGGATACACGTTTTCCTCTTTTTCCACTTCGGCATGTATGATGCACGGGCCTTGCGAGTGGGCAAGCGCCGCTTGTAATACCGGTTCGATATCGGCGCGTTTGCCGATGTGAAAACCGGGCATGCCGTACGCCTGCGCGAGCTTGACAAAATCGGGATTGCCCTGCAAATCGACACCCATGAGCCGGTTGTCGTAAAACAAGTCCTGCCATTGGCGGACCATGCCGAGATATTTATTATCGAGAATCAGGATTTTGATCGGCAAATGGTGTATCGCCGCGGTCGCGAGCTCGGCTTCGGTCATTTGGAAACCGCCGTCGCCCACGATCGCGACGACAAGGCATTGCGGACAGCAAAGCTGCGCGCCGATTGCCGCGGGCAGACCGAACCCCATGGTCCCCGCTCCGCCGGAAGAAAGCCAATTTCCTGCTTTCGACACACGGCAAAATTGCGCTGCCCACATTTGATGCTGGCCGACGTCGGTGGTGATGATTGCCCTGCCGCCGATCAGCGTGTCGAGAACCTTGAGCACTTCCTGTGCCTTGAGGCCTCCGCGCGAATCGAATGTCAGGGGAAATTGCTTTTTCCACGCATCGATTTTGTCGGTCCAGGGATTTGCGTGCCCTTTTTGGACAAACGGTAAAAGTTCCCTGAGAACAAGCGCCGCATCGCCGTGAATGAAAAGATCGGTTTTGACCATTTTATCGCGTTCGGCCTCGTCGATGTCGATATGCGCTTTTTTCGCCGTGCTGCAAAACGTGGACGGATTGCCGATGATGCGGTCGTCCCAACGGGAACCGATGGACACGATGCAATCGCATTCCATGACGGCCTTATTGGCATACGGAGTACCGTGCATGCCGAGCATTCCCAGGCCCAGCGGATGCGTTTCGTCGAAAGCGCCTTTGCCCAAAAGCGTGGTGGTAACCGGTATATGCGCATGCAATGCCAATTCCCGCAATAGCTCGGCAGCCTCCGAAATCAGGACGCCGTGTCCGGCCAAAATGACCGGCCGTTTCGCAGAACGCAACATGGCCGCCAGGGCGATCAAATCGCTTTGCGCCGGTGCGCCCGGCAGCGTATAGCCCGGCAAATCCATGGCCACGGAATAATCGGGCGTCAATGAAGCCGACGAGATGTCTTTGGGCACGTCGATGAGCACCACGCCGGGCCTGCCGCTTTCGGCAAGGAAAAACGCTTCCTTCATGATCCGGGGGATATCGTTTACGTTTTTAAGGAGATAGGAATGCTTTACAACGGCAAAAGAGATGCCCGAGACATCGGCCTCCTGAAACGCGTCGAGCCCCAGGTTGGCGGTTATGGTTTGGCCGCACAAAACGACCATGGGCACCGAATCCATTTGCGCGGTAAGAATACCCGTGATCGCGTTGGTCGCACCCGGTCCGGAGGTGACCAATGCGACGCATGCCTTATTGGCGGTGCGCGCGAAACCGTCGGCCATGTGTGTGGCGCCCTGTTCGTGCCTGCTCAAAATCAGCTTGATCGATGAATCGTACAATGCGTCGAGTATCGGGATATTCGCGCCGCCCGGATAGCCGAAAATGTGGGTGATGCCGTGGCGTTCGCACGATTCGATGATCGCCTGTGCCCCGGTTTTCACTTTACGTTTCGCGGCCGAGGCGAATTCGTTACAATACGGAATGGCTTCATATGTTTTACGGATCGCATCGCTGTTTTGCAAAAGTACCGAAAGGCTGTCCCAGGTACCGTTGACAAAAGAACTACGCGACGATTGCGGCATAAAACAAGGCATGACGGCGTCGCCGGCCGAGACGGTCATGGTTTGCAAATCGATGACGATGTCGCAATTGCCCGCATGCGCGTATTCGAAAAGAACGGCAGAGTCTTGGGCGGACACGGTCACGTTGACGATGCCGATGGCGGTACAGTTTCCCGCGAAAATATCGGCGAACGATTGTCCGACGATCGCGCGGATCCCGAATTTCGCAAGCGCCTGGGGCGCATGTTCGCGCGATGAGCCGCATCCGAAATTGTTTTCCACCAGCAACACATCGTGCCCCGCGTATTTTTTTTCATTGAACGAATGCGCGAGCGGCTTACCCGCGGCATCGAACCGCGCGTCGTAAAACGCATACGGACCCAGACCGTCGAAGGTGACGCATTTCATGAAACGTGCGGGAATTATCCTGTCGGTATCGGTATCGTTTCCCGGCAGGGGAATCATTTTCCCCGTAAGCGATTGAATGGCGGAATCCATTGATTTACCTTTTTGTAATTTTTGCCGTGATCGTATCTGCGCGTTTTGCGCGGATTTTCTGCATACTAACGCGACAACATGTCCCTGACATCGACAATTTCACCCGCGATTGCGGCGGCAGCGACCATGGCCGGACTCATTAAAAGCGTCCGGCCTTGCGGCGAGCCTTGACGGCCAATAAAATTCCTGTTCGACGTGCTCGCGCACAGCTGGCGGCCCAAAAGCTTGTCGGGGTTCATTGCCAAACACATGGAACAGCCGGGTTCGCGCCATTCCATGCCCGCGCCGCGGAACAGTTTGTCGAGCCCCTCGTTTTCGGCCTGCTCTTTTACCGCTTGCGAACCGGGAACCACGATCGCCTGCACCTGGGAAGCGATTTTTTTGCCCTCGACAACGGACGCGATTTCGCGCAGATCGCTGATCCGTCCGTTGGTGCAGGACCCCATGAACGCTTTATCGATTTTGGTACCGATCATCGACGTACCGGGCGTAAACCCCATATGCTTATATGCCAAGCGGGCCGAATCCTGCTGCAGAGGCGGCAAAGACTCGACGAGCGGCGTTTTTTCGGTAATGCCGACGGCATGCCCCGGATTGATACCCCAGGTTATCATTGGCGAAAGAGAGGATATGTCGAGATCGACGCGGTCGTCGTATGCGGCATCGTCGCGCGATGCAATGCCGGCCCAGTAGTCCGTCGCTTTATCGAAAGAAGGACCGCTTGGCGAAAAACGCCTGTTCCGGAGATAATCGAAAGTCGTTTGATCGGGAGAAATATACCCTGCCCTGGCTCCGCCTTCTATACTCATATTGCAAACGGTCATCCGTTCTTCCATGCTCAGCGCCCTGACCGCTTCTCCGGTGTATTCGTACGCATATCCGATTCCCCCGTTCACTCCGAGCGTGGCGATAATTTTTAAAATTATGTCTTTTGCGTAAACGCCTTTTTGCCGGGTGCCGCGTACGTCTATCCGCCGCACCTTGGGCCTGCCGAGGGCGAGCGTTTGCGTCGCAAGGACATCGCGGATTTGCGAAGTGCCGATGCCGAACGCGATGGCGCCGAACGCGCCGTGCGTTGACGTGTGCGAATCGCCGCAGGCGATGGTCATACCCGGTTGGGTAAGCCCCAGCTCGGGGCCGATGATATGGACGATGCCCTGGTTGTTGCTTGCTAAACCATAAAAAGGTATGCCGTGCTCGTTGGTGTTACGTTCGATTTCGGCCAGCATGGCCTCGGCAAGCGGATCGGCAAAGGGACGCGTGCGATCGTGCGTGGGCACGATGTGATCGACGGTTCCGAATGTTCGGTCCGTATGCAATACGGGCAATCCCCGTTCGCGCAACATGGCAAACGCCTGCGGCGAGGTCACTTCATGAATGAGATGAAGGCCTATGAAAAGCTGGTCCCGGCCGCTTGGCAATGTGCAAACCTTGTGCTGGTCCCAAATCGTATCGAAGAGATTTTTGTACGGTGTTTGTGTCATAGTCCTGTAAAATTACCAGATCACGGGAAAACCTTCAAGAAGTTTCCGCAGGATTGTACATGCGTTGTCACGGCCGAGCAGAGGGATACGAATTCATCGGGTGTGAGGCCGCCTTTGCAGCAATTGATTCGCCATGAGCAGATTTCCAGTTCCAAATCATTTGCATAGGGATTTGCATGGTCTATTGTCGGCAGCAGATAATAGTCTTTGTAGGCGCGATTTAACGTGCCGCAATGTGCCTCCCAGGTGCCGATAAGTTCCCATTTCATCGTTTGTCCCGTATACGGATCGCAAAGGCCGCTTGCGTTGACCGTTGCGTGAATCGCCCTTTTGTAAGAACCTTTGGATCCGCAAAGTCCGTACGGCCTGCCCTGATCGCGGTCGCGCACGTACAGTTGCTCGGCGCGTTTGTCAAGCCATTTCAAATATACGGCCTCTTGGCAAAGTCCCTTGAGAAAGTCGGGCAAAAAATAAAACCGGGGCTCTTTGCCGTACGGCCCGGTTCCGACGGCGGCGTTACGGCGGTGCAGCGTTATTATGCGGCACATGTCGATGAATTCCGCTGGGGTTTGATCGTTTTTGCATCCGTTGACAATCCAGGAGCAAATCTCAAAATCGACGGTAATGCAATAGGGGTCTTTATGGTCCACGGTCGGCAGCAGGCAAAATTCTTTCATAAAATCGTTATGGCCGATATTTTTTGCAGGGTCCCATTTGAGAATAAGATCCCATTGCAATGGTTGCCCGGTAAACGGATCGATACTTCTCTGCGATAAAACCGCATCGTAGATTTTATCCCGGTATAATCGGTTTGATCCTGCCAAGGCACAGGGACGTTTTCGATTTAGGTCCCGGTGATATAAGGTGCTTGCCCGTTCTTCGAGCCATGCATCGAAACGGTCCTGCGCGATTATTCCGGCAAGCGATTGCGGAAGCGGGTATTGCGTGTGAAGCATGGAATTTCCTTGGAAAGCGTATGGAATGAAAATAATAAAATAAATACTATGGCCAAATCCCGATGCCCTATTTTAATTTTCTTACCATCACCTGCATGTTTTTCCCAACATATTTTCGCGGATTACTATTTATTTGCCGTGAACCCTTTTAAGGAGAAGGTAATGACAACTGCAATTTCCCGCTTGAGCGGAAAGTCGGACCTTGCTCGGAAAATACTCTCGTTATCGTCATCGGACTTAAGCCACGAGAAAATCGTCGTCGAAGTGGTGCTGCACATTCAAAAAGCAACCGACATCGAGGCTGTCGGGCTGCGAATAGCCGACGACCTCGATTATCCCTATTACTTTACAAACGGTTTCGGCGAGGATTTTGTGCGGAAGGAAATGCATTTGTGCGCCAGGGACAATGCGAATGAAATCATCCGGGACTCGTCGGGCAATCCCACGCTCGAATGCATGTGCGGTAATATTATTTACGGAAGAGCGGACTGTTCCAAGCCCTTTTTCACACAGGGCGGTTCGTTCTGGTCGAATTGCACGACGGACCTTTTGGCCTCGACCTCCGACGAAGACCGGTTGACCCGCACCCGTAACCGATGCAACGGCGAAGGATACGAATCGGTCGCTTTGATGCCCATAAAAACCGAGAAAAAGATTTTCGGTCTTTTACAACTGAACGACCGGCGGAAAAACATGTTTACACTTGAGGACATATGTTTTTTTGAGGGCATTGCCGGCATGATCGGAATTCTCTTTGCCGCGATAAAGGCAAAAGAGAATTTGGCCGCGAAAACCGACGACGTCATCAGGCTTGCAAACGTACGGCTATTGGCGCTTGAAAAGATCGGCGACCAATTAAAAGAAAAAAAGGACATCCCCGCCTATAACTTCATTTTGACAAAATTGAACGGTTTGTTGGATGAAATCGAATCCATGACCGGCACGCTTCCGATTTGCGCAACCTGCAAGAAGATCCGGGACACGACGCAGCATTGGCAGCAAATCGAAGGGTATGTCATGAACCGGACAAAAGCGAATTTCACGCACACCATTTGCCCCGACTGCTACGACAAGTGGCGGAAAGAGGAAGGGTTTTAAGGGAACAAAATCCTCGCCTTTCGTCCGCCGCTCAAATCCATCGGTTCGATACGACGTCCACTTTGTCTAATCCGAGGACGGCACCCTGCAGCGACTTTGTCGGGCATTTTGCGATGCAAACCGCTTCGGTGCATTTTTCCAGACAAACGGCGTGGTTTATGATTGCGATATTGTTTTCTACCCGGATACCCGAGTGCGGGCAGCTTTTTTCACACAGTTTGCAACCGATACATCCGACTTTGCAATTTCTGCGCACCGTGGCCCCTTTATCCTGCGAATTGCAGGCCACGCGAATCGCGGCGGTCACCGGCACCATTTCGATCACGTTTTTCGGGCAGACATTCTTGCATTTGCCGCAGCCCGTGCATTTTTCGGGATTGACAACCGGCATTCCGTTCCGCCCGATCGACAAGGCGTCGAACACGCATTCCGACACGCAGCTTCCCAGGCCCAGACAGCCGAATTTACAAGCCATATTTCCGCCCTGCAGCAAATTCGCGGACACGCATTTGCGCACGCCGCGGTATTCGAATATCCGCAAAGCGTGCTCCGCGGTTCCGGCGCATTTCACATGGGCTATGAGCCGTTTGGCCGGCGCGTTTATCTTACCGGTCAACCGGGCGATTTTCTGCGACACGGCGTCTTTGCCCGGCAAACATAAATTGACCGGGACATCGGGGTCTTTGACGACGGCCTCGGCGTATCCCATACAGCCGGCAAAACCGCAGGCGCCGCATTGCCCCTTGGGCAAGACATCGTCGACCGCATGCACCAGCGGGTCTGTTTTTACGGCAAGTTTGCTGTTTGCAAATGCAAGGAGCAGCCCGAAAAAGGCTCCGACGACGACCAATATGATAACGATGGAAATTGCAATCATTATAACGACTCTTCTTATTTGGGAATCATTCCGGAAAAACCCTGGAACGCCAAGGCAAGCATTCCCGCGACGATGAACGTGCCGCCCAGTCCCCGTAACGGTTTGGGGATGTTTGCATATTCCATTTTCTCCCTCACGCTCGCCATGAGTATAAGGGCAAGGGAGAAGCCGACGCCCGACCCTATCGCGTTGACCAGACTTTTCATGAAATTGAAGTTTTCTTCGGCATTGATGAGGGGAACGCCCAAGACGATGCAGTTTGTCGCGACCAGCAATAAATAAATCCCCCATATTTTATAGAGGTTCGGCAAAAACCGTTTCACCACGATCTCGAGCAACTGCACGAACGATGCGATGACAATGACAAATACGATTGTCCGCAGGAAATCGAGCCCGAACGGCTGCAGCACGAAGTGATTGATCGCCCAGGTCATGATTGAACTGATCGACATGACCGACACGATGGCCATACCCATTGACACCGACGAATTGAGGCTTTTGGAAACGCCGAAAAAAATACAAAGCCCTAAAAACCGGGTCAGAACGTAATTGTTTACGATGACCGCGCCCATGAACAATAAAAAATAGTCGTGCAAGGCGCTCATTGTTCCTCCTTTACCGGAGAGGATTCCATTACCCGCGCCACAGACGCTTTATCGAGACGGTCCTGGAAAATATTCATGAGACCGATGATGCAGCCGATGACCAAAAAGCCGCCGGGCGCCAGCACCAATACCATCGGCGGATGATACCAGACGCCGAAAAGGGGCGCCCCAAGGAAGGTTCCGCTGCCCAGTATTTCGCGCACGCCGCCGATGAGGACCATTGCCGCGGTAAAGCCGCATCCCATGCCGAGGCCGTCGAAAAACGACGGCACGATTTTATTTTTGGAAGCGAACACTTCGGCCCGGGCAAGGATAATTGCAAAAACGACCACCAGCGACAAATAAATGCCCAACGCCTTGAACAGATGCGGATAAAACGCTTCCAATACCAACTCGACCACCGTTACGATGGTCGCAATGGATATGATGAAAATGGGTACGCGCACTTTGGGGTTGACCCAGTTTCTCGTTAGTGAAACCATGACGTTGTTCGCGGTGATGACGAACATCACCGATAACCCCATTGTCAAGGCGTTCTGCACGGTGGAAGTGACGGCCAAAGCCGGGCACAGGCTCAACGCCAGGCGCAGTATCGGGTTTTCGTCGTAAATGCCTCGAGAAAATATTTTCCACAAATCCATATGATTCCCTCAGTTGTGTTGCACGGTCGCCGCTGATCGATTTATCGTATTACTTTGAGCGGAAGAAGCAAAACCGGATTTTTGGACGCAGTCCCGAAGGGCCGTTATTTCGGTACGCATCGCATCGGTCACCGCGCGGGAGGTGATGGTTGCGCCGGTCATTGCGTCTATTTTTCCGGGATCGTGGTTCTTTACGACAAATAATGCTTCGACGGCTTTTCCCTCGAATTGCTTTTTGAATGCGGGCTTATTCGCACCGTCGCCGAGCCCCGGGGTTTCGTTATGGGAAAGCAGGCTGAAATCCCGTATACGGAACATCGTATCGGTCGCGGCCATGATTTTCATCGCGCCGCCGTACCCCTTTGTCCGTATCGTCAGTACATAGCCGAGACGCTCCCCGTTTTGTTCCGCCGTCATCCATGCCGGATTTTGGGACATCTGCGTAAACGTCGTCGCGGCGGGAAAGAGCTGCCGCATCGCTTCGTCGGCCATTTTCACCCTATTGATTTTTGCATACGGTTCCGTTATCGCAAAGGATGCCGCTATGACGCATCCCGCGACGAAGCATGCCGCGGCAAGGTTTAGGGCAACGCTGAAAATGTCTTTATAGTCGCTTCCGACCGGTATCGCTTGTTCCATACGATTCTTATTGGCTCCCGAATTTTTTTGGGTATACGTATTTGTCGATCAGCGGGGTCACGGTATTCATGAGAAGTATCGCGTAACACACGCCTTCGGGATACCCGCCCGCCAAACGGATAAGAACCGTTATGAGTCCGGCGCCGAATGCGAAAATCGCCTGCCCGCGAACGGACATGGGAACGGTGACCGGATCGGTCGCCATAAAAAAAGCGCCGATGAGGCAACCGCCGGCCATCACATGAAACAAGGGATCGCCGTGTAAAAAACCGCTGCCGCCGAACAGCCAGGTACCCAGGCCGATTGTCGCGATCATGACAAGCGGGGTTTGCCATTTGACATACCCGCGAACGCATAAGTAAATGCCGCCGAGAAAAAGCAACAGGGCCGATGTTTCGCCGATGGATCCGCCGTGGTTGCCCAGCACCATTGCTTTATATAAGTTTCCGCTGCCGCCGAAATGGGCGACAAGCGCATCGTGACCTTGCTGTTTGAGTATCGAAAGCGGCGTTGCGGCGGTCACGGCATCGGCGGCATTGAACGGCGAACCGGACGAGGAAAACCCTTTTGCAAAGCGGGACACGGAAAATGCGGTCATTGCAACCGGATAACTTGCCATTAAAAACGCGCGGCCTATATGCGCGGGATTGAAAACATTGGACCCGATGCCGCCCGTCATCTGTTTCGCAACGCCTATCGCGACAATGGAGCCCAAAACCGGCATATACCAGGGAATATTCGGGGGCAGGCACATGGCCAAAAGCAAGCCGGTGAGGGCGGCGCTTCCGTTGGCCGCGGTTTGCTTTTGGCCCGCAATTATCCCGATTATCGCCTCGCACGCGACGGCCGACGCCACGGACAGCACGATCGTGACAAGCGCGCATACGCCGAAATTGACAATTCCGAACAATGCGGCCGGGACAAGGGCGAAAAACACCTGCCACATTATGTTGGAAACGCTTTCGCGGCTGCGCACGTGCGGCGACGCCGCAACCACAAGACGGGAAGGGGAAAGCGTACCTAGGTCCATCGTAACCGTATCCGTCGCCGGCACTTTCGTTTCCATGTTTGTCTATTACTTTCGTACCGATTTGTTAAGAAGGGTGTTTTTTGCTTTGGCAAGCCGCACATATTGGACGATATTCCTTTTCGCCGGGCACACATAGGAGCAGCAGCCGCATTCGATGCAATCGAGGAGATCGTATTCCAAAAGCGCCGTCTGATATTTGCGCTGTTCGCTTAGGATGCCGAGTAAATACGGGCGAAGCCGCATCGCGCACGCATCGACGCATCGGCCACATCGAATGCACGGGCTTTCGGGCTGTTCGCTGATGTCCTTTTTTGAAAACGCAAGTATGGCCGAGCAGGCCTTGATTACCGGTACGTCGACATCGGCCTGGGCGATCCCCATCATGGGCCCGCCCATGATGACGCTAGCCGCAGGAGAAGAAAATCCGCCGCAGAACCGTATCACGTCGGAAAAATCCGTTCCGATTCGAACGCGCACATTCCGGGGATTGCGTATCGACGATCCGGAAACGGTGACGATCCGTTCGATAAGGGGGATGTTGTCTTCGATCGCATCGCAAAGCGCTTTCATGGTGGCCACATTATGCACGACGCAGCCGGAGTCCATGGGCAGTTTTCCGCAGCGCACTTCCCTTTTAGCAATTGCCTTTATCAGCATTTTTTCCCCGCCCTGCGGATACCGCGTCGGCAAGGCGACGACGCGAACGGCAGATCCCTTGGCTTTTTCCGACAGTAGCGCAATGGCGTCTTTTTTATTGTCTTCGATGCCGATATAGCAAAATGCGACATCCAATATCTTCATGGCCATGACGCAACCGCGTATGACCCTGTCTCCGTGCTCCAGCATGACGCGATGATCGGCCGTGAGATAGGGTTCGCATTCGGCCCCGTTTATAATGAGCGTGTCTATCGTTTTACTTTTAGGCGGCGATAGTTTGGTATGGCAGGGAAACGCGGCACCGCCCAGACCCACGAGCCCGCATTTTCTGACTATGGACAGCATCGCGTCGCGCGAGAGTTTCGAGGCATCGCGATTAACGAGCAGCCCGCCGAGCCATTCGTCTTTGCCGTCGCTTTGGATGGTAATGCATTGGGCATTGCCCGCGACGGGATCGCGATACATTCCGATGTCGGCAACCGTGCCCGATACCGGCGCATGGATGGGAACGCTTTTTGCCTCCGAGGCATCGGCGATGCGCTGTCCCTTGAACACTTTTTCTCCTATTGCAACCAAGGGCACGCAGGCTTCGCCGATATGCTGTTTGAGCGGAACATGATAGCGCGAAAGCAGGGGCATTTGGGCCACGGGCTTGCTTTTAGTAAATTTTTTATTGCCCGCGGGATGAATTCCGCCGAAGAAAAGGCTTTTCATTTGGGGCCGGCCTTTACGGGTACGCGGCCTTTTTGCCTATCGTGCTTCATTGCAACGACAAAGCCGGTGCCTAAAAACCCCGATATCGACAGCGTCAGGGCAACGGGGAGCGGGATTTTTGCCGAAATCGACAAACAGTATCCTAAGGCGGAACCGGCGAGTATCGAAAGCACGGGCACGAACAGTTCGATGAAAATGAGCTGCATATCGCCGTGGGGGTCTTTTTGGATTTCAACGCTTTGTCCGATATGCGCGTGCATGCTATTGGGAACGCTGACCAAGGGGGCGGCGTCGCAGGCGCCGCAACGGTCGCAGGATTCGTGTATTGCCAATTTCACGATTGCGGTTTGGTCGCGTACGTCGACGACGATTCCGTGTTGCTTTATTGCCATATGCGATCCTTTGCGTGTTTGTTAAGCGATTGTTCCGGATCGGTTTTTTTCATAAGAATCTCAGCGAAGTGGTTTTCAGATACGTTTCTTCCAACAGTTTGCAAATGCGGCGCACGGTGTTTCGCCGGATATCGAGGTCTTCGGGAAGCGAGGGGTC
This sequence comes from Fibrobacteria bacterium, assembly GCA_037447435.1. Taxonomy (GTDB): domain Bacteria; phylum Fibrobacterota; class Chitinivibrionia; order Chitinivibrionales; family FEN-1185; genus FEN-1185. The sequence goes on along the minus strand of JBBIGR010000009.1, from coordinate 15,492 downwards.
CTGATGCGCTTCATTGACGCTGGTGCCGACCAAAAACATGATTTTGTCGCTTGCCATAAGTAAACGATACAGTTCGGCGGCCGGATTTTTTTTATACACCCACGTCATGTCGCCTTCCAGATAGGCGCAGAGCCTGGAAAGGGTGATGGTGCCTTCGGTGACCAAATCGATGCCGTCCATGAAAGATCCGGGCGGCACTTCGCTGTGATCGCCGTCCATCTGAATGCACAGCGTTTTGCCCAGTTCCCGCGCGATGATCGCGCCCGTAGTACCGCCGCAAACGACCTTGGTCCCCGTAAAGCCGGCGCAGCGCTCGGCGATTTCCCGGTCGCGCCGCCGGTCGAACGGCGCGCCCGTGACCAACAGCAGTTCGCGGGGTTTTCGCATGTAAATCACACCCGCGGTGATGTCGTCTTTTGCTTTTTTAGAATCGATCGTGAGCGCCCTGCCGATGAGCGCATCGGAAAGCTCCTGCGCCGACATGTCGGGCTTTTGTGAAACCGACCGGACGCAAAAGTCCTCGACGCCCTGTTGCGTCCAGCCCAGCGGGTAGGCGTCGTTGCCCATTCCTGCCTGTGAAACGCCGTCGGAAAAAACGATGAGCCTGTCTTGCGGGGTAAGGACCAGTTGGGAAAACCGCAACTCCATGCGGCGGCCGTCGGCGGTGGTCACGGATTCGATTTGCCGTTGCGGACGGGAGACGACGCCGTTTTTGACCCATAAGAAACCGGGATTGTCGAATTCGATGATGGAGGCATGCCCGTTCAAATCGATGTCTATGATCGTGAATGTCGCATACCCGATTTTCCGCACCGCGCAGACGGGCAGGGTTTCCATGATGGTGCGCGCGGTTTGCTTTATGTCCAGATCGTTGGTGACGCAGCGGGCGACCATCGTCGCGGTGAGTTGCGACAAAACGCTCGCCTTTATACCGCTTCCCAGGCCGTCGGCGAGCACGCAGACGATACGGCATTCCGCGTTGTTCCGTTTACACACAAAAGAATCGCCGCACACCGCATTGCCGTTTTTGCAGAATTGCGAATGGCCGACTTCGATGAATACCGGATCATTCATCCTTGTCTCCGGCGGAATCGGTACCTGCGGAAAACGATGCGATGATTTCGCTGAGCAAGGTTTCGGAATCGGCCGCATTTTCCCCGAGCAGCGACGCGATCTGCTGTACCATTGTCAATTGGCGCCTGCTCACTTCCCTTGCCTGGTTGATGATGCGTTCCTTCCGGACCGCGGGCTGCGTTATGTCTTGGATGATTCCGCCGGCAAGACGGGCCGGTTCGATGGGGAAAACGCTCAGGGAAATGATGCGGTCCCGCGTTTTTATTTGCTTTTCGGGAATGCTCTGCCCCGTTGCCAACACGGCCGAGAAATACTTGCAGAACGGCGCGAGCTTGGACAGGTTCATGTCGGAAAGGGTCTGCGATTCCTTGAAATGCTCCACCAGTTCGGGAATGGCGATCTGCACGAAGCGCAAATTGCATTCGATTATCCGTAATTCCCTGTCGACAAGAACGACGCCAGCGGGCATGGATTGCATGAGCGCGTTTGCTTTTTTGAGCGCCAGGCTTCGCATATACGAAACGCACATGGCCGGTTCGGCGCGATGCTGCAGCATGGCCTGCGCGAATTGCCTGCATGAAACATAGCCGCAACCGCCGCAATTGAGTTCGTCCTGATGGTTGTGTTTTCCGATCCGTTCGAGCGCAAAGCGCAATTGTTCGGCGCCGAACTCCTTATCGTCGAAAGGAAGCGGCGTGAATTTTGCAAAAACGTCCGGGGAAACCGATGCGGCCGAGAAATCGTTCAGGGATTCGGCATATACCTGTATTTTGGTGCGCTTTGAAAGCAATTGACCGGCTTGCGGCATGCAAATGCCGTTGATGCAACCGCTCTTGCACGACAGCAATTCCAAAAAAACCGGCTTTGCAAGGTTTTTTGGATCGAGGTCCGTAAGCAACGCATTGACGGAATCGATACCCGACACGGTGAGCATTTCTATGGGCTCGAGCGGATCGATGCTCCTGATGCTTTCTATCATGCCGCCTTCTATAGGATAGAGCGCGCCGCCAAAACCGGGGAGCTTTTCCGCGGCCTCGTTTTTTGCCGGCCGTAATTCCCCGATATCTATCGACTGGTCGATCAGCCATTTGTCGAGGTCGGCAAACGACAATACCGCGTCGAGCTCGCAACCGACCTCGCCTATTTCGGCTTTTTTGGCCGGACACGGTCCGAAAAAAACAATACCCGTATCGCTGCCGTATTTTTGTTTTATATATCTGCTGTGCGCTGCCACGGGCGAGCAGATTTGCGACAAATACGGCACGAGATGCGGATAATGTTTTCGGATGAGCATGACGATTGCCGTACATGCGGTTGAAATAACGAGATTGGGCAATGTTTTATTCTTATACGACGACCGCAACCAGTGGGCGATATTTTCCGACACGATATGAGCGCCCAATGCGGTTTCGCTCACTGCGGAAAAACCGAGCCGCCGTATCGCGGCCGATACGACATTTTTTCCGTAGGGAAAGGCGACCGCGTGCGACGGCGCTATCGAAGCCACGACCTGTTTCTTTTTGGCAAGCAGTACCTTGACAATGCCGAGATCGTCGCGCACGGTTTTGGCCTGGGCCGGGCATACGCCGATACAGGTTCCGCAGAATATGCAGCGGTCCAATTCGACCGCCGCCATGCCGTTGCGTACGGTGATTGCCTTGACCGGACATTCGCGCAGGCACCGGTAACAGTCCTGGCAAACTGCCTCTTTTGTAAACACCGGTTGGTTGGATTCCATGGTGCGCCTTTGCTTTTTGTTAAAACGTCGACACCGGCTTTTTCGCCGGGAGTTCTTTCGACGCAAGAAGTTGCTCCAAATGCTTTTCGAGACCGCCGATGGTTTGGACCGGGCACGCTTCCCCGTTTATCGAAAGATTGGGCCCTTTTGCGCAGCTATCTTTACAAAGGCAGCCCCTGACGACGACGAGATTTTCCCAAAACCGTCGCGCAATGAGCTCTTTCAACTCAATCGCAAGGGTCTTATTTCCCCTGCAATAACAGGAACTGCCCATGCAAAGTTCAACGATTAGATAGTGATGCCCGTTTTTCATCGGCCAACCTGTCTTTCATGATGTCGTCTATGGTTTCCATGACCTTTTCCACTGTCGCTTTACGGACCCAACGGTCGCCGATGGCGACGCTGGGGCCCACTTCGCAGGTTTCCATGCAAAAGGTGGCCTGGACATTGACCCGATCGACCATTCCTTTTTCTTCTATTTTGGAAAGTATCGACTGCAAAAGGCCGTGGGCGCCGCGCAGATAGCATCCGGTCCCGACGCAAACCCTGACCCGCAAGGCATCCGACGCACCCTGTTTGCCGGAAAGTTCGATGCCGTCCTCTTCTTCCCTCTTGCGGGAAAAGAAAGTCGTATGCAGCAGGCTCCGTGCGACTTTGCTTCCCGGCTCCTTGAAGAGCCGGGCGTAGCTTTCGGCAACGAACGGATTGTCCTGTGCTTTACGCGCAGGAAGCACCGCGTCGAGCTGGCGCAGCCCTTTGCCGCGCTTTGCACGGACGTCGTTTACCAATGGGACGGGCTGGCCTGCGCCGCCCACGCAGCCGCCGGGGCAGGCCATGATTTCGACGATATTATAGGAACAGGTGTTTTTCCTGATTTGATCGAGCACGATATTGGCGTTTTTAAGGCCCTGTACGACCCCGACTTTAACCGCGGTGTCGCCCAGCGTGACGGTGGTTTCGCGAATGCCCGGATTGCCATTGACTTCGGTAAATGCGATCGCCGGGGTTTCGTATCCCAGTTGACCGGCGATATACCGTACCACGGCCTCGGACACGCCGCCCGAAGCGCCGAACAGCATCCCCGCGCCGGTGCCGAATCCCAGCGGCAAATCGAACGACGACGGTTCCAGTTGCGACAGCGACAATCCCGCTTCCTTGATCATCCGGCCGAGTTCTTGCGTTGTAAGAACCAGGTCCACGTCGGCGATACCGTTTGCGGTAAATTCGGGACGTTGCGATTCGAATTTTTTTGCCGTACACGGCATCACGGATATGACCGCCATGTTTTTATTGTCGACGCCCATTTTTTTGGCAAAGTACGACCGGGCGACCGAACCGAACATCTGCTGCGGAGACCGGCACGACGAAATATGGTCGTGCAAATCGCTGTCGAAATATTCGGCCTTTTTTATCCAGGCGGGGCAGCACGAGGTGATGAGCGGAAACACGGGACCGCCTCGCTTGATAATAGGTAATACCTCGGTGGCTTCCTCGATGACCGTCAAATCCGCCGCGAACGCGGTGTCGAAAACGTATTTGAAACCCAGGCGTTTCATTGCCGCGACGATTTTTCCCGTCACGATTTCCCCCGGCTCCATGCCGAACATTTCGCCGAGCGCTACCCTGACCGCGGGCGCGATTTGCGCGATCACGGTTTTTTTCGGGTCGCGAAGCAGTTTCCATACCGAGGCCGTTTCGTCTTTGGGCGTTATCGCGCCCGTCGGACAGACGGTCGCGCAGCCGCCGCAATTGACGCATTCGACATTGCCGAGGCCCTTTTCGAACGGCGGTGCGACAAGGGAATGCGAACCTCTGCCGCAAAACCCTATGGCGCCGATGTCCTGGACTTCTTCACAGAAGCGAACACAGTCGCCGCATTTGATGCATTTGCCCGGATCGCGCAGTACCGCCGGCGACGAGGTATCGGCCGGAAGTTTCGGCGGCACCTGTTTGTACCTGATTTCATTGACGCCCAAACGCGAAGCCAGAGACCGCAGTTTGCATGTTTCGTTTTTGGGACAGGACGGACAATCGGTATCGTGGCTTGCCAAAAGCATTTCGAGGTTTACTTTCCGTATTTCGCGGATTTCCTCGGTCATTGTCGTGACCACCATGCCGTTTGACGGTATGGTGGAGCAGGAAGCGACGATTCCGCGGCCTTCGACATCGACCATGCAGAGGCGGCATGCGCCGTATATGGACAGTTCGCTGTGATAGCAAAAGGTCGGGATATCGATGCCAGCTTTACGGATGACTTCGAGAAGGTTCCGTTCGCCGCTGAGCGGTACGGGTATTTGATCGATTATGATGTGATCGGTCGTATTCATGTAATATCTCCTTATACGATGGCATGCAATTTACAGGTTGATAAACAGGCCCTGCAATTGATGCAGAGCGCCGCATCGATCGAATGCGGTGTCTTGCGCTGGCCGACTATGGCGCCGACGGGACAGCTTTTCGTGCACAACGCGCAGCCGATGCACTTGCTTTGCACGATGGTCGGCCTTGACAATGCGCGACATTCGCCCGTGGGGCACCGTTTCTGCACGATATGCGCCTCGTATTCGTCGGCAAAATCGCGCAACGTCGACAGAACCGGATTGGGGGCCGATTTTCCCAGTCCGCATAACGAGGCCTTTGCCACGACGCGGGCGGTCGTTTTGAGCAATTCCAAGGTTCCGGGCGTGCCGCGCCCTTCGACAATATCGGTAAGCAAGGAAAGCATCTGCTTGGTGCCTTCCCTGCAGGTGACGCATTTTCCGCATGATTCGTTTTGCGTGAATTGCATGAAATAGCGGGCAATTCCCACCATGCACGTCGACTTGTTCATGACCACCAAACCGCCGGACCCGACCATGGCGCCGATGCTTTTGAGCGAATCGAAATCCAGAGGAAGGTCGAGATGCTTTTCGGTGAGACAGGCGCCCGACGGGCCGCCGATTTGCACAGCCTTGAATCCGTTGGGATCGATGACCCCGCCCGGCCCGGTCACTCCGCCGCCGATGTCGAATATTATTTGACGTAACGTGGAGCCGAAGGGCACTTCGATGAGCCCGGTGTTGACCACATGCCCGGTAAGCGCGAACGTCTTGGTGCCCGGCGACAATTTCGTACCCACGGACCTGAAGCGCTCGACGCCGTCGCGGAAAATGAGCGGCACGCTTGCGAGAGTTTCCACATTGTTAATTACCGTCGGGCAGCCGAACAGGCCGTTTTCCGCGGGATACGGCGGCTTGGGCTCGGGCATGCCCCGTTTTCCCTCTATCGATGCGATCATCGCGGTTTCTTCGCCGCAGACGAAAGCGCCCGCGCCTTCCATTATATCTATATCGAACGAGAATTCGGTCCCGAATATGTTCTTACCGAGCAATCCGGCCTTGCGCGCTTCGGCAACCGCGGTTTTCATTCGTGCCACGGCGAAGGGATATTCGAGCCGTACATACACGACGCCCCGCTGCGCGCCGACCGCCTTTGCCGCGATCATCATGCCTTCGACGACGCTGTGGGGGTTTCCTTCCATGACCGACCGGTCCATGAACGCGCCCGGGTCTCCCTCGTCGCCGTTGCAGATAATGAATTTTTTATCTCCTTTTGCAAGACGGGTGAGTTCCCATTTTTTCCCGGCCAAAAATCCGCCGCCGCCGCGTCCGCGCAATCCCGCGTCGAGCGCGTAGCGGCAAATGTCGGCGCTTTCCATCGAGCAAACCGCCGTATGTGCCGCCGCGTAGCCGCCGCCGGCGATATATTCCTTGATGTTTTCCGGATCGACGACCCCGCATGAAGCAAGGACCTTTCGGTTCTGCTGCGAGTAGAACGGGATTTGGGAGGTGCCCAGACACATGCGGGCAGCCGCCTGATCGCGGTACAAAAGCCGTTCGACCACGACGCTTTTGCACACGGTTTTCGAAACGATTTCCTCGGCGTCTTCCGGCTTTACTTTAGTATATAGTATTCCGTCGGGATGAATGGTGACCAAGGGTCCCATCTGACAAAAGCCCTGGCAGCCGCTTTTGGACACGAGCAAGGGTGTTGCGGCGTCGGGATTTTCGAACGACAGGCTCACCTGCGCCGCGGTGCCGTTTTTTTCGCATGAAGCAACCAGCGCCTCGAGTACGGCAAGCGCGCCGTTCGCCACGCAACCGGTGCCGGCGCAGACCGTGATGCGACGCGCGACATTGTCCATTACCTTTTTATAATCGTCCCTTAATTTTTGGGAAAATTCGATGACCGTATCATGCTGCATATCGTGCCTCGCTTTTCTTCAGAGTATCGATGATCGAACACGCCTGCGCGGGCGTTATTTGGCCGTGGACGGTTTCGTTGACAACCATGACCGGGGCGAGCCCGCAGGCGCCCAGGCACGATACCGTATCCAGGGTAAACAGCAAATCGGGCGTGGTGTTTTCGTTTTTTGCGAGCCCCAGATGCGACCGCAACGCATCGGCGATCGCCGAACTCCCCTTAACGTGACAGGCTGTTCCGTCGCAGACGCGGATGACGTATTTGCCTTTTGGTTTAAGGGCGAAATGGCTGTAAAAAGTAGCGACGCCGTAGACGCGCGACGCCGGGATCCCCAGGCTCGAGGCAATGAACGACATCACCATGGGCGGCAAATACCGGTATACTTCCTGTACTTGTTGCAAAATGGGAATAAGGCGCGTTTTGTCGTTGTTGTTTTTTTTCAGGATTTCGAAAACCGCGTTGAATTGACGCGTTTTTTCATGCGTTTGTGTGGACGTGCTCATTGGCTATCTCCTTGGTTTCTAATGCATTCTTCAATTTATGGCTTAAAACCGCAAACCCCGAGAATAAGTTGACATTTTCGACAATCACGCTCGGAGGCAGCTTTAGCGTCACCGGGATGAAATTCCATACCGCCTTGATCCCGGATTCTATGATACGTTCGGCAGTTTCCTCCGCAGCTGTCGGCGGAACCGCCAAAATTGCAATATTGATGTGCATGCGCCGGACCAGATCCACGAATTTGGAAATCGGCAGCACGTCGATGCCGCAGATTTTCATGCCTGTTTTCCGGCCGTCGTTATCGAAAGCGGCAAGGACTTTGATGCCGACCTGTTCGAAATGCTTGTATCCGACAAGCGCCCTGCCCAAGTTTCCGGCACCGATAAGAAATGCCGACGACTGATTGTTCCAGCCCAGGAATTCTTCTATAGCCCAAATGGCTTTTTCCAGAGGATGGCCTTTTTTGGGAAGACCCGCGACACCGACGCAGTCCAGGTCCTGGCGCACCTGCGTGTGATGGACGCCCAGGGCCTCGGCCATGACCGTTGCCGACACGTACTCGTTGCCAAGCCCGCGTATTTCCCGCATATATTGCAGATACAGGGGCAAGCGCCGCAGCGTTGTCATTGAAATAGGCTCCGTACTCATGAGTTTCATAGTCCTTTTCGGCTTTGTTTTGGGCTTTCGATTTTTTTATATCGATAGAAAAACATCGAATACGGTTTTAAATATATGCCCAAAACCGCATACTGTCAACACCTTTTTTAGAACATTGTTGCATATCAATGCCTTGCGGGGCAAAAAAAGTTTTTTTGCGCTTTTTGGGGCCGAAGCTGTAAAAAATATCACAATTATTGTGACGCTTATCACTATATTAATTGCGAATTCTTCGTAGTCCTGGTATACTTAAGCTAATTGCATGCTGATTTAAGCTGTTTGAGTGTTCTTAGATTGTTTTATTGTGCTTTTTTTCTTAATAATGAGATTTTTATGAAAAACACGGTTACGACCCCGCAAGAGCTTGAGACGCTCATTAATCGCGTTTTGGTTGCCGAGAAAACCTGCGGCGTAAGCGAAAAGGAGTTTTTGGCAAAGCTCGACGAATTGAGCTGCCGGGCGTTCGACGATCAGTGCACGGGCGCAAATCCGCCTTATCCGCTTATCGCAGAAATCAAGGAGCTGTATGTTAAGGCGTATAACGGGGAAATCTGAATAAAAACGCGGCGACGCAGAGCGCCAGTCCGAGCGCCACGGTCAGCCAATCCGAAGGCTTCATCGCATACCGGTCTTTGATGTTGATTTTGTTGTTTGGCGAGAAGCCTTTGGATTCGAGCGCGATTGTCAATGTTTCCGCTTTTTTGACGCCGGAAAGAATGAGCGGCACGAGCAGCGGCGCGTAGGACCGGATTCGTTTTAAAATCGATCCGCCTTTGACGTCGTTGCCGCGCACTTTTTGCGCCTCGACAATGGTGAAGCCCGTGGACACGAATATGACCACGAGGCGAAACGAAAGCGACAGGGCAAACGCCATCGGGTACGGCATTCCGCATAACATGAGTCCTGCGTAAAATTCCTCGAGCGACGTGATCGACAGAAACAGAAGCCCTGCCAACAGCAAATCGACAAAGCGGAGGCTTTGCGCGCCGGCGTACATGACCGCGCTCCCCTGTCCTTTACAAAACAGAAGCCACAGCAAGAACGTGGTGGCCGCGATAATGCAAAACAGCACTCCCATTCTCAGGATATTGGCCGTGCTTTTTGCCAGGGCGAACAAAGCGAGCATGACAAGCAGGACCGCGCCAAGGGCCACGAGGTTTTGCAGGAAAACGGACGTTATAAAAAAAGCGAACAATACGAGTATCTTGGTACGCGGGTCGAGGCCGTGGAGGAATGTTGCTTTTTTGGTATAGAGAAAAACATTCATGACGAAGCTCCGGCATTTTTTGTAATCCAGCAGCGCCGGAATTCGTTTTCGTTAAGCAGGCATTTGCCGTTCAACGACATCGACAGATCCATGATCGGGGTCCGCCGGCAACGGGCGGCACGCAGCAATTCGTCGTTTTCGAAAAACGCCCGCGTGGGTCCGTGAAAGGCGATTCGCCCGTTGTCCATGGCGATAACAGTTTTCGACAGCGCGGCGGTTTCCATGGAATGCGTTATCATGAGTATTGTTTTTCCCTCACGGTGAAGCATTGAAATGATTTTCATCATTTCCCGAAGGGACGGAAGGTCGAGCCCCGTCGTGGGCTCGTCGAGCACGACCACGTCGGGCCGCATGACCAGAATCGAAGCGCAGGCGATTTTTTGGCGGTCGCCTTTTGCTAATGTAAACGGATCGAGTTTTGCTTTTTCCGAAAGCCCCATGGTCGAAAGGATTTCCGTCGTGCTGCATTGCACCGTTTCTTCAGGTACTTGCTTTTGGCGCAGGGCAAAGGCGATTTCGTCGTACACGGTTTCGGCAAAGATCTGATTGTCCGGATTTTGATAGACATAGCCGACGTCCCCGGCACGGACGGGCTTGCCGTTGTACATCACTTCGCCTTTTACGGGCGAAAGGATCCCCGCCATGCATTTGGTGAGCGTCGTCTTGCCCGACCCGTTGCGCCCTAAAAGGGAAATGAAATCGCCTTTTGCGACCGAAAGGTGTATCTTGTCGAGCACGAATTCCCTGCATCCTTTATACCTGAACCCCACGTCGCGCATCGAGATGATTTCCTGCGGCGCGGCGTGGGCGCACGATTCGGCGATAAGCGCGGAAAAAGCCTGTTTGTCGAATTCGAATTCCGCAGCGACGCGCTGCCGGTTTTTTTGCATCGAGAAGATATCGGTATTGACCGGGAATAACCGGGCCATCGCGGGCTCGCACAGGCCCGCCGACGCGAGCAGCTCGCGTTTGTCTATCACGTCCCTACTGCCGTCGAAAGCCATGCCGGTATCGGCAAGCACGATTGTCCTGTCGAAATATTCGACATAGTCGAGCGATTGTTCGAAAACGACGACGGTTTTGTCGAAGTTTGGGCCGGTGAGATGCCCAAGAATGGATTGTTGCGACGCGGTTTCGATATCGGTAAAGGGTTCGTCGAGAATGAGCAATTCGGGACCATGGACCAAAAGGCTGAACAGCGCCACCTTTTGTTTTTCTCCGCCGGAAAGTTCGTGAATGTCGCGTCCCAGCAGGCCGGTAATACCGAAGACTTCGGCGGTGGCTTGCACGCTTCGCAACGCATTTGCATACGATATGCCGAGATTGAGGGATATAAAGAGCATTTCTTCGAGCACGGATGAAGATACGATTTGCGATTCGAAATCCTGGAACAGTATTGCGATTCGGCGTACCAGTTCTTTTCTCGTATAGCCGGACATCGGTTTATCGTTTAGGAGTATTTGCCCGTTCAGGATACCGTGTTCGGCATCGGGCAATAAGCGTGAGAGGATTTTTGAAAGCGTTGTCTTGCCCGCGCCGTTTTTCCCGACAATCAATATTTTTTCGCAGGGTCGGATCGAAAAATTAAGATCGTAGAGTATGGGCGGGCTTGCTTTTTTATAGGAAAAACTCAGGTTTTTGACATGCAGCATGGATCAGGCTTGTTCCTTATTATATAGAAGGCCCATTGCGGATATTCTCTTATAAAGGAGTTTCATCAGGATGGGCCCCAAAATTCCGGCCATGAGCGTGTTGTTGATAAGCACGACCAGGAACACGATTTTTGCAGGCGCCATTTTAAACACCCAAACGCCGAGCCCGACGATGGCCGCGCAGGCAACGCTTCCGCACAGCGAAGCCAGCGAAAAAACGCTCACCTGCTTCATTCCCATGACGACCGGCTGTTGCTTGACAAATATTTTCCATACCAAAAACGCGATATACGAATACAGGAAATTGGCGACGAACCCGAACGCACTGACAGGCGAGAGCATGCCGAAAAAATCGGCAATGAGATTTCCGATGGCCGATCCCCATGCAGCGGCGGGTCCGAACAAAATGCCGAACAAAACCGGAATAACGCTTGCGGGCCGCAACTCGGTCAGGCCCGGGACGATTTGAATCGCCTTAAACGGAATGAGCGTGCCCGCATAGACCGCGGCGGTGATTGCGATGATGACGATTGATTTTGTTTTTTGCCAAACCGTGAAAAGCTCTTTCATGCAATTCCCATCCCTTCTTCGTTCCCCGGAATACAATCAATTTTTTACCCTCAAAAAATTGATTATACTTTTTGAGAAGGCAATAGAAATCATGCCGGAATCCGTCAATAATTATTCAAAACCCGGCGCAGGGTAAGGCCGCTTGAAAAACGGACTGCGAGGATGAACAGGCCGTGTGGCAATTGACAGGGAATCGAAACGACAGTCTGAGCCGTTTGAGAAACCGCGACCGGGGCAATGTCGCTACTTTTCAGCAGTTTGCCTTGCACGTCGGTCACGACAACCGAAAGCGGCATTTTGCCCATGTTTCCGAATCGTAAAACAAGTTTCGCCGACGCCCAAGCAGCGGAAAAGGCATTTTGCTCATGCGGATACGACGAAGAGTATCCGTCGCCGACACCCAGACTTTCGGCTGCGACAAAATCCTTCGCGCAGGTGCCCTCTCCTTGCGTGATAAGAAACCCGGTCTCGGGATATCGCCATACCTTTCCCTGCGCGCCGGTAAAAGCGAAGTAATACAGGCGGCATTCGCCGGCCTTGGCAGTCGTAAATACGTACGTTCCTGCGGAGTCTTTCCCGATATCAAGGGTCATGGGATATTTTACATTATCAATATACACCGAGCTTTCCTGGGGCTTTCCCAGGTTGTCGAAATAATTGGCATAAAACGAAATCATGTTGGCGGTCATGAAACAATGGGACGCGCATGGAATGGCATGCACGTAATCGGGTTTCCCATGGCCGAAATCCTGCACCCACCAGTAATGCTTGGTTTTACTGCCGTAGTCGTATCCGGCGCCCATTTCCTTATACATGGTATCCATCAAATTTATCCGGTGTCCGGCAGACGGTCCATCGGGAACCGGCGTTGATCCGGAAGTTTCTTTTATCCAAAGCGACATAACGGCCTGGGGTGACGATGAGCCGTAGGCAATATTTTCGGCAATGTAGGATGATTTTGTGTAATAGCCGGCCACGCGGGCGGCGAATGTTGTGCCGTCGCAAGAACTATGAATGAGCGTGTCGCAGTTGGAACCCATGTCCAACGCATGGAAGCGGGCGGAAGTGTTAAGCGCCAAATTCCAAAAAACCGGTTTGACCGTGGGAAAATTTGCAGGCAACAATATATTATAATTGCCGATATATTTGTCCCGGTACTGCTGAGGCGCCATCCTGCAGGCATTGACGAGAGTTATGACCGCACGCTCCTGCCAATTCGGGTACCCACCCGGAAACTTGTCGCCGTACCCTGCAAAACTTATAGAATTTTGCATCATAATAACGGAAAATATTAGGCTAATAATGATTTTAGGTGTTTTCATAAATTTCGTTTCCACATTCTTTTAACGATATGAACCGGGATTTTGCTATGGATCCTTCTATACTATTATAAATCCGGTTGAAGAAAAATGTCTAAACAAATCTATTATTAGGCTCGGATAAATTTGTCTTTTTCTTCGTTTGTGATTTATATTTGTGGGGACAAAAAATGGTTTTGAATAAAATTTGCGGCCATAGCACAATTGGATAGTGCATCTGACTACGAATCAGAAGGTTAGGAGTTCGAGTCTCTTTGGCCGCATGTATCGATAAAAGCCCCTGGAACTTTTTCAGGGGTTTTTTTATTTGGGGACTTTGTCCCACTACACTGTGTTCCGGGGACTTTGTCCCACCATGCGATCATTGCCGGTTTTATGTTGCAAATTGTTTGACATGAAGAGCATAATTATCTATTTTAAATTTGCCAAAGGAGAGAGTGGCATACGGTAATTCGTTCAGTCATTTCCATATTTTGGAAAGGGCACTATTTTGCCAATCTCCTACCCCGAATCAATAATTTCCCGCTTTTTCATATTATCCGGACATTACAATAAAAAGATCTGCAGTAGCCACAAGCCAAATTCAATGCCAAGCCGTTTGCGTCCAACGAACAATCAACCTTAAAGAAAAGGCTTTAAAATGGATACCGTTGCTATCAACCATGACATTTTATCAGGAGTAAACGTTGCACTCAAACCTGCGACATTTTGGTCCGGGCCTAAATTATACGTTAATGATGAATTGCTGAAAGGTAAACGAGGCACATACGTCGTCAAGACCCAAAACGGAAGCAACTGTACGATAAAATTGAAATACACCTACTTTGACCCAATCCCGAAAATCGATATCGACGGTCAAATTATAAAACTGGTTGATCCCTTAAAATGGTATCAGTACCTTTGGATGGGTTTGCCAATTATCATTGCGGTCGATCACGGCCTGTTCAGTAAATTGATCGGATTGTCGACCGTCAGGATGAACCTTCAAATATTCAGAGGAGATAAAAAACCATGGATAAAATATTTACATACAGGGATATTATCACTATCCGCTGCAGCGGCATATATTTCGATAGTGATGATGATATTAAATCTCGTTAAGCACTGATCCTAAAGTACGGCCGGACGGATTCCATCGGCTATGATTTCGGAAGATTTATCATCGGTGCGGCAGGTTTTAATCCAATCGGATTGAAAGTTACATACAATTTAGGATCAAATTATACAAAAGAATAAAATGATAAACGCCGCCATACCTGAAAATTCCGAAATCTTATCGGTGCTGCAACTTACCGTCTCACAAGAGGTTTTCTTTCCAATAACCGGCATCCGGTTCTTTACTCCTTTGAAGTTGAAGCAAAGGGAGAAGATGTGGAACGACGCTCTTACAAGCGGCAAAGAAAAGGCTTTTCTTTATAGAATCGGAAACGATTACGTTGGTTTTGGATCTTATAAAAACGGGTATCATCAAAAAATGGAGGGCGCCGAGATCTGTTCGATATATGTGTTGAAAGAACATTGGGGAAAAGGAATCGGAACGGAATTGCTTTCTTTTTTAACGATGGAAATCATGAAAGATCCGAAAGTTGTTCACATTTATCTATGGACGTACGAAAATAATAAAAGAACCGTCAGTTTTTACGAACGCAACGGATTTACAATGTCGGGCAATGTTGTCGTTAAGCACAATAAAACCAGGGTTGTCGAAATGAGCAGAAGTTTGAAAGTTTGAGATGAAGATTATTGTTTGTTATATTTTGAAAAAACTATTAAAGCGGAAATAATATGAGTGAAATTAATTGTACTTGCCCTAAGACAAAATGCGTAAGGCATGGAAATTGTAATGAATGCAGAAAATATCATGAAACCAAAGAACAAAAACCGAGATGTGAAAGACAATCAATTTGGAAAAGAATATTCGGAAAATAAAACCGATGATAACTTGCTAAATCTTGAACAGTGGCCGTTCACGGAAGTTGGCGGGCGTATCCCCTTTTACCACTTCGCTTTGCTTCGGGTACTTCGCGAGGACGCGTCACCAGCGAATTAGCTTTATGTTATGCGTCAATAAGAAAAGGAAACAATGAAAACACATTTTGTTCTAATTTTTATAATTATTGGATTATTTAACTTAGCCTTTTCACAATCTCAAACTGAAATGAATATTGAAGCATGCAATAAATGTAAAAAAGCCGATCAGAAATTGAATTTAATTTATAAGAAAATATTAACAGAATACAAAGAAGATACCATATTTATTAGGAAATTAATAATAGCGCAAAAAGCTTGGTTGGCTTTTCGAGATGCCCATCTGGATGCGTATTATCCCGATACAACTTCCATGTTTTATGGAAGCGTTAACCCTATGTGCAGATGTATAATTCTTGAGGAATTAACTAAAAAACGAATCAATGAATTAAATGCATAATATTGCCCCATTCGGCACCTGATTATTGTTTGATCCGGCACCCT
>JBBIGR010000008.1:0-152618 GCA_037447435.1 Fibrobacteria bacterium | reverse complement strand
ACTGTCTCGGCATTCCTTTTTTCCGGTACTTGGGCGGAATAAATGCGAATCTTCTTCCTGTTCCATGCATGAATATCATTAATGGAGGAAAACACGCGGATAACAATGTTGATTTTCAAGAATTTATGATCGCTCCGCACAACGCGCCTGATTTTCGCACTTCAATAAGAATGGGAATAGAGACTTTCCATACCCTCAAATCCGTTCTTGGAAAGAAAGGTTACAGCACCGCGGTTGGTGACGAGGGCGGCTTCGCGCCGAATCTCAAATCAAATGAGGAAGCCATCGAAGTAATTCTTGAAGCAATTTCGAATGCCGGTTACCAACCGGGCAAAGACATTTCAATTTGCCTTGATCCGGCTGCCAGTGAAATGTGGGACAACGGCAAGTATATTTTTTTCAAATCGGACAAATCAGCAAAGACTTCCGAACAAATGGTCAAGCATTGGGCATCGTGGGCAAGCAAGTATCCGATCGTACTTCTTGAAGACGGAATGGCTGAGAACGATTGGGACGGCTGGAAACTGCTTACCGATGAGATCGGCCGTAAAATCGAGATCGTGGGCGATGACATATTCTGTACGAATCCTTCAATTCTGGCTCAAGGAATAGCAAAAGGAATCGGAAATTCCGTGTTGATTAAATTGAATCAAATAGGGACTCTTACCGAAACACTTGACACAATTCAACTGGCTTCAAAAAATAATTACAATTATTTCGTTTCACACCGGTCCGGCGAGACCGAAGACACGACGATTGCGGATTTGACGGTTGCGACCTGCGCGGGTCATTTGAAAACCGGCTCCGGCTGTCGGAGCGAACGAATAGCGAAGTTCAACCAGTTGATACGTATTGAAGAATCGCTTGGAAAACAGGCGGCCTTCGCCGGTAAAAAAGCATTCAAAAACACATGAACATCCTTAATGGGAGCCTATCGCATGTACAAAAAGATTCTTGCCGCGTATGACGGTTCGGATGGTTCAAAAGCGGCTCTTGATCGCGCATTTACCGTTGCAAAAGAATACGGTGCTTCAATAACGATGGTGTGGGTTCGAGGGCCATTGCCGCACCACGCATCTTCAATCGGAGAAGTGGATGACGAGAAGGAAGCGGCTGACGAATATTTCAACAAGCTCAAGCAGCAGGCCGAACAATCGGCCGCTTCCAGGAATATTTCGATTGCGTCCGCTTACCTGCATGGTAATGCCGCCCGCGAAATTGTGAGCTATGCAGAAACGAAGGCCTTTGATCTGATCGTCATCGGCCAAGTCGGTCATTCGGATTTTTTGGGCAGAGTCCTTGGTCCTACCGCAGACCGGATTAGTGAAACGGCTCATTGCGACGTGCTTATCGTAAGGAGAGCTGACCAAAAGTAATTTTCCCAATAGATTTTCCAGGTGATGGAGTCCCACCTTTAACCGCCAGTTTTTAGTGGTACATTTTGGCTAATGACTCCTATGGTTGGTTCACGGCTGTACCTCAAAAATAGGAGTCGTTTGGTATGGAACACGCTTTCCTTATTGCCTCAATCTGGCTCGGTCTTGCAATCGTTTCCGCCATGATCGCCTTTCACCTCAGGATTTCAATTGCTCTGATTGAGATTTGCGTCGGTGTTGCCGCCGGAGCGGTCGCCTCCTTGATCGGCAAAAGCGAGTCTTTAGGTTCAAATCTTGAATGGCTTCGTTTCCTTGCTTCAACCGGCGTAGTTCTTCTGACTTTTCTTGCTGGCGCTGAACTTGATCCTTCAGTCATGCGTACAAAGGTGAAAGAAGTAAGCGTAGTAGGGATTGTCGGCTTTTGGGCTCCGTTTTTGGGTTGTGCGGCAATCGCCCATTTCGGCGTTGGATGGAGCGTACGGGCCAGTCTGCTTTGCGGCGTCGCGCTTTCGACTACTTCCATGGCCGTAGTCTACGCGGTTATGCTGGAAACGGGTTTTAATAAAACAGAATTCGGCAAAGGAATACTCGGATCATGCTTTGTCAACGATCTCGGCACGGTAATCGCATTAGGCCTTTTATTCGCTCCATTTACTTATAAGTCCATAATCTTTGTTTCCGTGACCGTGGTCTTTCTGCTGCTCCTTCCCTTCCTGACCCGTGTTTTGAGTAAGGTTTATGGGTATAGAACAGCAGCAATCAGAACGAAATGGGTAATCTTCGTGCTCTTCGGGCTGGGCGCTCTTGCCTTATGGTCGGGCAGCGAAGCGGTGCTTCCCGCTTATCTTGTCGGCATGGTACTGGCCCAAGCCACCAATGGCGACTCTCTTTGGATTCGACGGTTGCGCACGTTGACCGTCGGTTTTCTTACGCCCTTCTATTTTCTTAGGGCCGGCACTCTTGTTTCGTTGCCAGCGCTTATTTCCGCTCCGGTAATATTCATCGTGCTACTAGCCGGAAAGGTGGCAACCAAAATATTCGGCTTGTACCCTGCAATCGGTCTATTCATACGCAAAAACAACGAACGCTGGTATTATACGCTGATGATGTCAACCGGTCTCACGTTCGGCACTATTTCCGCTTTATACGGATTTTCGCACGGTATAGTGACGCAAAAGCAATATTCCTTCTTGGTGGCAACCGTCATTGCAAGCGCCGTCGTTCCGACACTGATAGCAGGCATCGCTTTTTTTCCCAAGCATCTTTTGCCTGCGCAAGAAATTGAAAAGGCAAAAAGTTAGCGCAAAGGAATCCTTCGATGAAAGACTGTATTTTTTGTCAAATAACAAATGGAGCCGCACCTTGTCATAAGGTTTGGGAAAACGACCGTTATCTCGCCTTCCTCTCGATTTTTCCGAACACCGAAGGCGTTACCGTGGTCATTCCGAAGGAACACTACCCAAGCTATGCCTTTGAACTCCCCGACCACGTCCTATCGGAACTTGTCCTGGCGGCAAAAATGGTTGCGATGAAAATTGACAACGCATTTAACGATGTAGGCCGGACGGGAATGGTATTTGAAGGCTTCAAAGTCGATCATGTTCACGCGAAATTATTCCCATTGCATGGAACAAAAATGAAGAAATGGAAAAGGATTGACTCCCATGTTGACAAATATTTCATAAAATACGAAGGTTATATTTCGACGCACGATTCAAGGCGAGCAAATGATGAAGAGCTTTCGAGAATCGCTCGCAATATCGCCTCCGCCAACTCAACTATATAAAGCAGCCCTCGCCCGAAAACTATTTTACATTTTCAGCTTTTTGGGCCTTTTAGTAAAAGTGTACTTCATTTGTATCGTCGGAATTTGTAGAATATATTGTTCAGCTTTTTTTTAAGAAAGTAAACTATCATGAAATCGGCAAAAATGATTCTCGTAGGCGCAGTGACGGCGATAACCATTCTGCTCGCCTGCTGTGGATATCTCATGGTCAATCGTCCGGCAGAAACTTATGGGCGCGAATAGCGCAGATATTGTCGTTAATTACGATTTCTCAATTCAATTTATGGAAAATCGGATCGACGGAAAAGATTTTCTTGGTTTGAGGCAAGAAACCAATAACAACCTCGAAATCATCGACGCGATGGAATCGACGTTCGAAAAATCAAATGGTAAAGAAGCAAATGACTGATACCTTAGTGGGGCAGATTTGCAGTTCAATATAAGCGGGTGTATGCGGATTGGTTTCTATAGTAGAGTTATCCACGCAGGGGCGATCTTTTTTGGCAGGTTGGGGAGATAAATATCCATTAGAGTTTTTCGCAAAGTGTCAAGGTTAAAAATGCCCAAAAATGCCCAGCCATACCCTTTTATACCCTGTTATTTGAATGTGAATATGCGAAATTTAGTGTTTTTAAGCAGTTTTTGACACTGACACGGGGATTTCTAATCCGCAGGTTAGGGGTTCGATTCCCTTAAGGCACAAATAAAAAGGCCTCTAAATTTGCTTAAAAAGGGCATTTTGGAGGTTTTTTTATTTCTTCTTATAGTGCTTCAACCTAATTCGTTAAAATGTTAAGTCGATAGAGCAACGCGAATCGATTTCCCGTTTTTCTTTGCGACAATCAAAGTTTCATATCCGACTGCATTTAGAATTTTATTGAATAAATCCAATCGAGGAAGAGTGTTTGATGATCCGGTCTCTATTCGCGCAATTACCGATTGCGTAACATGCGCTTTTTTTGCCAATTCGCTTTGTGTCAAATTTTCTTTTTCGCGAATTTCAATAAGCATCCCGGCAAGCTTACGCTTCTCGGAATGTTCCTGAACCCGTTTACGAAAATCCGGGTCATGTTTTTCCCAATGTTTTACATCATCAAAAAACGAACTGCCGATATGTTTTTTATTCATGATAGTAACTCCTTCATGCGTTTATAAGCAAGCTCCACATCTCCCCTTTGTGCACCTTCTTTTTGTTTTTTGCAAGCATGGAGCAATACGATTCCATTTTCATCAAAAAGACAATAAAAAATGCGTTGTTGATTCCTGGTACCTGTTTTTATTTCCCATAATTTTTCTTTTAATTTCCGTGTTGTAACGGGTGCCGATACAATTCCTTTGTCTCTAATTGATTCAAGATCGGCAGTAATTGCCGCAATATCATCTTTCGTCAAAGAATAGAGATACTCCCTTACCGGCATTCGTCCTGAAGATGCCTTGTAATAAAGTACGTTCACTGCAGCCTCCTTAATATAGCATATTTGCTATATTTTACAAACAGATTTGTAGTTTCGTCGGATCTTTTCCAAAATCTCCTTAAAAGCGAAGAAGTATACAATAAAAGGACCGGTATACCATACAGTTTTTATTAAAGCAACGAATCGTTCCACTCTCTAATTGTTATTTTACTCACTAAACCTTCCGTTACAAAAGGATCTTGCTTGACAAATTCGTCTGCGAATTCCCGGGATCTGAAAATACCCATCGATCCGTCGGATATATTCGCAAAAGTTCCGATGCCGATAACTTTGCCGTCCTTTGCAAACGAGTCGACCAGTATCTTATGACGAGGATATACCGCCCTGAGTTTATCCATCAAAGCCGTATCCGCCTCATAAAAAACAACCGCTTTCATAGTACCTCCAAATTACACGCAAGAGTGCACGATATCATTTCTTATCAATATAAAAAAAGGGGCTACGCTCGTAGCCCCTTTTTTCGTTTATGTGAGAACCAGTACGGATCAGTACGTTAGTCCGAATCCGTACGCGAAAAGCGGATTTCCTCCTGAGCCGACATTGTCTCCCATGGTGCCTGTGTTGATCGGCTGCTGGCTGTTGCTTGCCGGCCAGGTGACGGACAATTTGCCTGTAAAATTGTAATCGCCGAAAATAACATCGGTAACCCCCTCGCCTTCGGTGCCGGGCAACCAGGCCGCGACAAGAGCGGAGCTGTTGTCCGGAATCGATCCGAGCACATTCGGTCTTCCCGTGATGAGAATAGTCACAACCGGTCTGCCGTTTGCATTGTTCTTGCAATTCTGGACAAGTCCGATTTGGTCAACATTGCCGGTGCAGCTTCCGTTGAGCGTGATATCGGTCCTGTCGCCGTAATCTTCCGCATATGTTGTTTCTCCCACCACCACCACAATGACATCCGCCGTAGAGGGAATATTATCGGCCGTGTTATTGGACGTCACGGTCCCGGTACACGCGCCTTTTATGGCTTGAAGAATGGTAGTGGCATCCTTGATTCCATGAGGATTTGCGGAGCCTTGCCATCCCTCGTCGACACCATTTACCAAGACATTCGAATTATCGTTTATCGTGCCGCCCGTGGCAGACCATCCGCCGCATTGATATCCCATATTGTCGGCCCAGGCGCCCACGATATGAACGTTGGCGCTCTTCGAAAGAGGAAGGGCCTTTTTGCCGTTTACCGCACTGTTTTTAAGCAGTACGAGAGATTTGCGCACGCATTTCCGCGCAACCGCGCGATATTCCGGTGAAGCAAGATAGTTATTGAGATTCAGATTTGGCCACGGATTTTCGAACAGCCCCATTCTGAACTTGACGCGAAGCAAACGCCTCACCGCATCGTCTATGCGCGACTGGGAAACCGAACCGATCGTGCCTGGAAACGAACCGGGCGTCACGGTCATGCATAAATCGTGCCCCGCATTGACACAGTCTGTTTCGCGGCCGTTGCTGGTTGCCCAGTCGGTTATCACAAACCCGTCGAACCCCCAGCCGTTCTTGAGCGTATCGGTGACGAGCTGCTTATTGACGGCCATGAGTGTCCCGAATACCGACTGATAACCGGTCATCACCCCTGCGGCACCGGCCTTTACGCCTGCGAGGAAGGGCGGGAAATGGATCTGCGCAAGCACGCCGAGATTCGGTGCCGTGTTCGCATCCGCATGCCCGCCGCCGCCGCTGGTTCCGCCGGCTGCCGCCCAATGTTTGAGCGTGGCCATCATGGTGTATCCGGAAGAAAGATCGGTGCCCTGCAATCCGCGAACCGCTGCCCGGGCAAACGGCACGGTGAGTTCCGGCGTTTCGCCGAACCCTTCATACACGCGGCCCGAAAAATCGCTGCGGTGCACATCGAGACACGGGGCGAAACATTCGTTATTGTAAAGAGGTAAACTGCACATCGCGTATATCCGATAGGCCAGTTCCACCAGAAGCGTATCGCCGGTGCATCCGAGCCCGATTTCCTGGGGGAAATAAATATGTCTGCCGCCGTGCACGACATCGTTTCCAACAATCAACGGAATCTTGAGCCGCGTCGAGAGCGCGCCGGTCATGGGACCCGGGTCGCCTTCTCCCTTTAGATACGAACCGAGCAGCGCATTTTGCGCGGTGCTCTGATTGCATCCCGCCGGCTGCATAAGCTGGCCGAGTTTTTCGTTTTGTTGCATTTTGGCAAGAAGCGAATCGACACGCTTCTCGATATCGACGGCCTGTATCTTGACATTGCCGACGTTCTGGTCGTATCCGGTAAGGGACACCGTGTCCGGCAGATATCCGGTTTTGCCTGCGCGAATTCCGTCTACGGCCATGACCTTTTTTAGGGAGGCGTTCTGCGTTGAAACCGTGCCCGGAAGGTTAGTGACCGTGTTGCCCGTTCCGAGATTAATCATGCGGAATGTTTGCGAATGAGAGCCGTCCGACACGCGGACCAGATACATTTGCCGTGTCGCGAGGCGAAGGTTCCCGCCGAACGGGGCAAACGCGTATACGCCTTTGCCAAGAGTTGCCTTGAGAACGTTTGCAACCAGCTTGCCCGAACTCTCATAGACCGATGCCGTTACGGCATGAGTTCCTTCTCCAAGCGAGATGAAAACCGTTGACCGTTTTACGCTCATGCCCAGCGAGGACGAGGTAACCGGAAAGCGCGAAGGCGCCACCGATGAGGCACAAGCGGATTTGTACATCGGAAGATCGTCCAGGCTCCATTCGGTAGGACCGGGAATGCAGAACTGCCCGTTCTGGTTCGAATAAACATAAATCAACCGGTTTGCGATGTTGGTGTACGTGATCATCGCATCCGGCACGGGTTTATTTGCGCTGTCTACCACCACTCCCGTTACCGCGGCATAAATGCCTGCCGAAAAACAAAAAAGCCCCAGAACACCCAATAAAATTCTTCTCATAACCATCCTCCCCTTTTCCGGAATAAAAGTAAATACGCCCCCCGTAAAAGGTTACCGACTATACCAATACCTATGGCAAAATGTCGAATACGCGGCATTCCCGAAAGACTCATGCTTCGGGATTTATACGAGCATTCCGGTGGTGGTGTTCGGTCCGCTTCGTATAGAGCCGACAATGTGCCCATGTCAACATGAAGTGCTGCCGTTGCGGGTCATCTTTTGAGTAATATAAGGCAAACTTTTGGAATATGCTAAAGAACGAAAGCGTACTCAAGAAAATCGTATTCAATACGAATACATATTCGTCTGCCGATCGAAAGTTGTCAAAGAGGAAATATCTATTCCCCGGCGCCACCGTTTTCCCTTCAGCTCGTCTTTTTTTAAAAACAGCCGCCGATTTTAATTATCCCTTGTTTAAATCTTCACATAATGATAGAATTTCACGGAAACCACCAAATTCATTTATCGAGGAGGAAAAGTATGATATCCTTGAAGAATCGATGCGGCGTTCTTTTTTTGTGTTCGGTTTTTCTGTTTTGTTTCTGCGGCAACCCGACATCAAGTAACGGCGACAAAAATAAGGGTTCGACGAATGCCGTGACCATTTCCGGCACGCTTAAGAAGGGCCTGGGCAAAGTCAAATCCGGTATGGATGATGCGGACTCGATTTACGCGACCCAGGTAATTAACGGCATGATAGATATTCCCGGCGACAAGTCTCCCAAAGCAATTATTCATGCCGACGGCACTTTCGACATCCAATTGGACAAGATCGGAAAAGATGCACAAGGAAACGACGTGGACCTCGACTGGGTTTTGATATTGTTCAATTCCAAAGCAACAACCAGATTCAATAAAATCGTCGGCTTTTTGGCACTTAAAGAAATCGACGCGTCTCTTATCAAGTTCCCCATTTCAAAGGCCAAGGGCGATTCCTTGAAAATGGGCAACGTAACTCAGCATGGCGACGAAGCGCTCGGCGACACGACGGCAAAGGACACGGCAAAGTTCAGTTTGACGTTAACGCAACTTAAAGAAATGGCCCATACGGGACGAACGTTAAAAATCATTAAAAACATTTATGCGTCGTGGGACCCGACTTCACAAAAGAACATTCAAATCAAAACGAACTATTCTCTCGGCAACAAACATTTGATCGATGCCCAGGACAAAGAATTAAAACCGGAAAGTTATTTCGACTCGAGTGCTTTCGGTTTTAGTTTTCAAATTTGTCCGAATACGTCTCCAAATTTCAACTACGATCAATTGCATAACATTTCCGCAACCGTCGATTTGTATCCTCCCGCCGGTTCCAATATGTATATCATTAATACGCTTATCAACGGGCAATCCGTTGTCGCGCCGGTCACGTCCTGCATTTCGACGGACACGGCAACAAGTCCGCATATCGTCCACGACACCACCGGAAGTAAGGCCCCCGCAAATATCATGGTTGTTTCCGCCGGAAGCGGGACGCCCTATATGAATTTGTTTTGTCCGACCTTTAAAGGAATGCCGCCCAATGGAGTTTGGGACCTGAAAGCAAACCGCAGCACTATCATTACGCAATTTGACGCCGGCTTAGGTAATCCCGTCGATACGCTTACCGGAAAACCGCTTGTGTACGTTCCTTCCCTTGAGGTTGATGTAGACCATTCGGATTCGACAATCCACCAGGTCATTGTAAAATGGTATTATTGGGATTCACAAGCCCATCAGTATATTCAGGCAAGCGATGCGGGATTGCTCCAGAATAACGTGACTTCCGTATCCATACAGGTATTCGACCAGCAAAATCTTGTCGCCGGACAAGCGGGAAAACCCGGGGAAAGCTACACGGCAGGATCTTCGACTCCCGTTCCTCTTACTATAACCTTTACACCGACGCAACATACTTGGCCGTATAAAGACCCGACAACGTATGACGAAAAATTAGGCGTTACGGTAGGATATACGTCGATGGGACAGGACTTCGGATTAAATGTCGTAGGGCATAAAATCACTCAATAGCAGATTATCTCTTTCGTCACATTAAAATTGCGAAATCGGATGGATATTTTCTATCCGATTTCGTAACTCCCGATATACCGCCACCGTGATATTATATTGCAGCCATAGTAAAAAGTTTCTGCATCTAGTCAGCAATTCGTCCATAGAGAAGATTGAGAGTATTGCGAAGGAGAAGAAAATTATTTTTGCTGCAAAAGGGAGATAATAGCTTTAATGAAATTATCTGCTTTTATAATTCTTGGAAGAACTTGTTCCTCTGTAAAAATAACAAAATCCGCATAATCCCCTTCTTGTCTTCTATCAAAAAGGTCATTATATATCTCAGCGGTTTCTTTTGATATCTTGCCGGTTTTAACAAAATTGAGATTAAAAAGCGATCTTATTCCGGTATGTTTACTTGAACCAAAATCGTTTTTAGCAAGTAAGGCCGAAACCGCATAAAAGCATGCATAGTACAGCCGATTCACGCAAGGATTCCATCGTTTTGCAGATGCTAATAGATTGGCATCTTCCAATGTCTGCGCGGCTTTTTCCAGCCTATATTTAATTAAGTCTTCTAGAGTGCCCCTCATAGTGTGACACCATCATGCTTTATATTCTTGTATAAAGGTATTATTTGATATTCAGGGCTTTCCCATTCAAAGCGACTTCGTACAATTGAACATAAAACATCCCCGGTTTCCCATTCAATTTCATAAAGCTGATGTCTGATTTTATCAGTGCGTTTATCATCAACCTCACCTTCAACAAGTATAAGAAAATCCCAGTCTGAACCTTCATGAAAATCCTCTCGCGCACGGGAACCATAGAGGATGATTTCCGCGGAAGGTTCGATTTGTTTTACTGCATTTTTTACTTTGTCCAACAATATCGATTTCATTTTTTCTACCTATTTTCATCAAATCTTCAAGAGACCCATACCTCATAATAAATATATCATCCGGAATTAAAATCATGAAAAGAAATTAAAAAGCCATATTGGATAAAATGTTTTCTTCTTTCTTCCAATTTCTTACTTTTCTTAATGCATCTTCAATGCAAATACTTGCGCACTCATAATACTGATGAACGCGATGCCGGCGAAAAACACGATCAAACCCACGATGTTCGCCTTGAATACTTTGCCAACACGGAATAGAACATAACCAGCTGCCATATTTCCGAGCCCCCATAGTACATTGACCAGCGGAGACGAAAGCCCTCTGCCCGGCGGGTTTGCAAAGGGACTCGGGAAACAGTCACCCGAAATGCCATGCACAAAATGCGGAACTGCATTTGCAAGAAAAGCGCCGGCAAAAAAGCAGGCAATATAATGATACCATTTCATAGGTCACTCCTTTGGTCGATTAATAATCAGCTGCAATAATTTCGTCGATTTATTGTTTCACCAGTTTTATAACTTGCGCGCCGTTGTATTTATCCGCCAAGGTAAGCATATACATCCCCGATGGAAGACGACCGCAATCGAAAGATGATTTTCGGTTGTCTATGTCGGCAAAGAGAACGCGCTTTCCCATTATGTCGTACACTGAAAAAGAGCTGAAACGATTTTCCGAAGAAACATTCAGCATATTGCGTGAAAAGAATGCGGTAGTCCGGGAAGCAAGAGGCTCGCTTTGGGCCTTTCGCATTTCGATTGACGATTGCCCATAACAGGTCGATGGAACTGCGGCACGGAATATGTCCATGGCTTTGTCTTCCACCGGATTTGTCTGCAGATAGACGGACGGTGAAAAGGTCAGGAATACTCCCACCGTCTGCGTACAGCGATTGATCCATATCGTAGCGCCGAAAGCACCGTCGGCGCTGATTTGTTCCTGATACTGCTCGGTGGGATTGTAGATGTCCAGCCAGTCTCCAAAGCCATAGTAAATCGTGTCCGCATGATACGGATTGTTATGCGGCGGATTATATACGTTCGGCGAGCATTTCTGCACCGCGCGGTTGGTTTGATCTTTCCAATATTCCTGCATCCAACTACTGTCAACGACCGATGCGCCTGCCCGATTTTTTCCATTATGTAAAATGAACCGGCCGAAACGCATCATGTCTGCCGCGCTCGATTGTATGCCGCCCGCGATTCTGGGATTGAGCGCTGTTGTCAAATGAAAGGTGGTGCTTATAAGCCCGAGCGGCTGTGCGATCTTGAGACTGAACAAACTGTCCCAGCGTATTCCCGCTGCAATTTCGGCCGCAGCACCCGCAACCTGCTGATCTTCGCCGGTATAACAAAATTCCGAGCCGATTGGCGTATACTTCAGCGAGTCGACGACTAGGATACTGTCTGCCGATCTTTGCAAGGTAATGAACGGATTGGCATTGAAACTGGTTGTTCCATCGAGGCCGCTTGTGTGCGCAAAGAGCTGCCGAAGCGTTATTGTTCCCTTGCCCAAACTTGCGGCAAAAGGGAAATAGGTTGCAATGCCCGTGTCGAGGTTGACGACCTTTTCCTGAGCAAGCCGTAGCATCAGCGCTGCCGACATTGTTTTGGTGGCTGATGCGATATCGGTGGTGCTCGTGCTGTCGCCGCCCTTATGATAGTAATAGATCAACGAATCATTGTGCATGACCATGCAGATGACTTTGCCGTGGAAAACACCCGTAAGATTGCTATCGAGCAAGCTATCGACGGATGAGAAGTTTGGCGTTTGACCAAAGACCGCAGCGCAGCATAGCGATAACATGACTAAAAGCATTTTTATTTTCATCGGAAGGAATTCCTCGTTATAGGAGTTCGTTATAAAATATAATGCAGCATTGGTTTTTGACTTCCGGCATGCTGCTGGACTTTTTACAAAAATAAAACGGTCACTACACTTCGGGCACTTCGACAGGCTCAGTGACCGAAGTCTGAGAAACCCAGTGACCGAAGATTCAAGAAATTCACTGAGCCGGCTTTAATTGGTTAATCATTAACAAAACGGGCACTACACTTCGGGCACTTCGACAGGCTCAGTGACCGAAGTTAAAAAGCATTTCCTTTTGCACACAATAAAACGGTCACTGAGCCTGTCGAAGTGCCGTCTTATTTCCTCTTCGGTCGTTGAGCCTGTCGAAACGCCGAAGTCCGTTTTAGTTCCTCTTGTTAATATTGTTTATCCAACACGGCAAGTCAATTTATTCGGAATATAAGCCGGTTAAGGCATATGCGTATTCAAAGATTGATTACACTTTAACTTACTTGTTTTCAATACGTTGCGAAAAACGGAGAATGTGGCTTTCGTGATTTTCGTGGTTTCACATCCCGCTAATCCTTTCCCCCATCCTGCACGATCTGGTCCAGCCGCTCGCCACCTATATCGGTTTTGATTTGAGCCCAAACCGGAAAATGATCGCTGAGTTGGAAACTGAACTTCTCTTTTGTGTAATTACCGTCCGGGAAAAGTTCCGTAATCATGGCTTCGCTTTCATAGAAATCGAGAGTTCCGGCATTATTGCTAAAGCGATCCTTGAGCGTTGGCATATGAAGGATTTGATCATAGCGCGCATCGTTAGACAGGTTGGATCCGCCGATGGTTCTATCCCCTACTTTGAGTATCTTAAGCGCGTCGGGTATCAAAAGTCCCTTGGAAGTAAGCGCTTTAATAATATCGTCATCAATTGTGGGAGTGTTAAAATCTCCAAGTACAATCAGATCCTTATCTTCTGCGTTTTTATTCTTGAACCTTTCATCTATCCAATCAGCGAGCATTTGAAGTTCGGCCTCACGGCCTTTTATGTCGCTTCCCCAACGTGCATGACTTGCAAGAGCAATGAAATCGAAATTGCCGGATCTGAATGAACACATATACGGTGCACGCCAAAAAGATTGCGAAGACAAATATTCTTCACCGCTTTTTTTTCTTGGCGCATCTACTTCTGCAGCAAGACCGTTAAAGGTTACTGCGCGCGTATCGAAAAGAAAACCTACCCGCTCCATATTTCCGCCGCTGTCATCCATCCAATCGGAATACACAACGTTCCATGAAGGCCCCAATATAGGCAACACCCGACCCAGGTCGGTCAGGTCGTTACGAAGTTCCACAAGAGCAATAAGATCGAATTGCCCAAGTATCTCCGCTATATAATGAATAGCCGCATCCGTCCTATGCACTTTCCCGAATTCCCTAATATTCCAAATTGCAACATTTATGGTCTCGTCAAGTTTGGATGCCGGTATCTTAGCCGCATCAATTCGTTTTTTTAAAGCAATAAGGCCTTGGGCAATTTGAGAAGAAATGTTGCCATGATGCATAAAGAGATGTCCTTTCTTTTAAAACAAAGAATGGAATAACGTCATTATACGGCTCTATACGAGCATTGACATTCAATAGGTAGGTAAAATCAATATAGTATTATTACAATTTTCAGCGCAACGAAATATTCTGTCGGCTATTTATCCAAACCGCCTTCGTTTGCTTCATCCATTCCACTCTTTTGGCAAGGCCGATGATCGTTAGAAGTTAGTTCTGGCAATTATGTGAGATGATGAGGGCACGTAAATAAAATAAGCATATATATGTTGGATATTTCTTCGCAAAATCCGGAATTTTCTTACTGATTATGCGAAATCAAGACAAACATTTTTTGCGCGTCCGATTTTCGCGGCATATAACGCATAACAAAAAATGGGAAGCCCAAAAACGCAGCAAAAATCCATAAACAAAATTTGTTATAGCGTTTTATGCGCGATTTTTCTTATCCCCAAGAATGGTTTTGCATTTTTCGCCGTAATTTTATCGATCCCAGGAATTTTTTCTCGCAAAATCGTGCGATATTCTCATTTGCAAAAATTGTTTTACGTTTTTTCGTACGAATTTTCCCGATAACAATAATGCGGAGCCGTTTTTCGCGCAAAATTTGCCCCGAAATTTTTGGGGGATGCAATTTTCGTACAATTTAAAACTGGAACGACAATTGCTCCATAAGATATGCATCTTTTTTAAATACTATTCCATATAAATAGCCGTGGCGTCTTAACGAACAGGTGAGTCCGGATTATCGGATAACTGTTTCCCGCCATGGGTCTTTATTTAACTAATAGGAGGGGTGTATGAACAAAGATGTGAAAAGCTTTTTTTCGTCTTTACTTAGGCCGGATGAATTCATCGCCTGCGCGGGAAGGTTTTGCGAAATTGTTTCCCGTAATGGCCCAAAAGACCCGTATGTGACGGGCAAATTGCAGGATATTATGAATTCTTCTTTAAGCCTCGAAGCTACGGTCCAGGCCAAAAAGACTGCTTTGTTTACGGATGATCTTACCGCAAAAGATGAGGCGCGTAATGAGGCGTTTTGCAGCCTTTATAGTTGTATAGACGGTTCATGCGGCATTACGATGCGGCCCGATATCAAAACCGCAGCCGATTATTTAATGGAAAAAATTAAATTGCCGGGAAACCGGATAGATAGAATAGGTAACACGAAAAAAACCGGCGCGATCATGAGGATACTGGAAAGTTTTAAAAATCCCGATGCGCAGTCCTACATCAACCTGCTGCAGATCTCGGACCTGGTGACGGCATTGACAAACGCACAAACGGCCTACGAAACGGCGTATCAGACGAAAGTAACGGCCGAAGGAAAAACAGTGTCGGTGTCCGACACCAAAACCGAATGCAATGAAGTAGGCTATCACATTAACCAACTATTTAATTATATAGATGGTCAAGCGCAAAAAGATCCCGCTGCCTTTGCCAATCTCGTATCGGAACTCAATGTCGCCATTTCGGATGTCATGGCTTTGGCGCATAGGCGCAGAACGCGGGCAAAAGACAGTAACGGAAAAGCATCCTCCGAATCGAATCCGACAGCGGTCACGACAAATAACGAAGCGGTCAAAGCAGGATAAGAATTACAAAGCGGTTCATAAGTAAAAGCTATCTTTAACCCTCACTCCTTAACCCCCATTCCCCTTTTCCCCTCTCCCATTAATGGGAGAGGGGCCAGGGGTGAGGGAAATGAGAAAAAGCTGCAATTGTCACTGTAATCATGCATTTGAATTGATTAATAGGGCCCTGCATCTTAATGCCGGGCCCCTAAAAAATTGCAATGGACCACGCTCATGTTCCACCATGCGTCGCAACGGTCCATTATCCGTATCATTCCTTTTTCAAAATCCGGCGTTCGCTTGATATTTGCAAACATCGAATACCGGTTTTGGACCGCGACTCGTTTGTCGAGTTTGCGTAAATTCGCGTTGCGGCCTATTGCCCATTGCATGCGTGTAGACGATATGCCCGCCTTTTTTATGGCATTATTCGACAATGTTTTTCCAAGCATCGAAACCGCATCAAAAACAAATTCGGCGTTTGGAAAATTATCCGCAAGCAGTGAAAAAAGCTGGGTAACGTCTGACTTGGACAAATACGGCAAAACCCCGCCCGCAATAAACAAAACACCGTTTTCGACAGGGCCGATTTCGCGTACTTCGCGCACCCACAATTTATCGAGTATCGAGGAGGCGACGCAGCGGCTGCGTATTGTTTCGGGAATTATGAGTCGTCTTAGTTCCATGACTTCGGGAAAATCGATATCGAACCAGGTAACTTCGCCGTTATCGATTCTGGAAAACGTCGTATCGAAACCCGATCCCAAATTCACAATTGTCGCTTTGGGATGCACTGCGATAAAGGCTTTTATTTCATCGTCGAAATTGCGGGCCCGTACCGCATTTCCCAAATCCGCATGAATAATTTTTGCATCGCTCTTATCGGGCAAGGGGCCCGACAACAGTTCCACCAGTTCTATTGCTTTGGGATCATTAAGCAGAAACGGATGCTGTTTCGTTATTCGCGCCCTGCTCATCAGGGGCATCAAAAGCGTCATTTGAACGCCGGACATTGCGGTATTATTCATAGTTGTAATGACCCCGTCGTTTGACTTCGGTATGGTCTCGGGCTTTGGAATTTCATTCGCGACCATTCCGCCGATCGCAATAAAAATGCAAATTAATGCAAGGGTAATAATAAATGCCAAGAAAACTTAAGCAAAACAGCAGGCCCTCCGATGAAATGAATGATAAAGAAAAATCCGGCCAAAGACAGGGATGTCCAAAGGCATATTATCTATATTGAAAGGGGTATAGTATGGACGTCTCACAAGTCACCAGTAATTCCCTGCAAGCGCAATGGCAAAGCCTGCTCGACTCTTTGAATGCGAGCAATTCCTCCCAAGCCGACTCATCTTCGGACAACACCGACTTGTTCTCAAACTTGTTGCAAACAACGCAGCCTACCGATGCGGAGCAAGGAACGAGCAGCGTCAGCAATCTCGGCATGCTTCAGAATCTTCAAAGCATGTTCGGCAATGCCGATGCAAACGATCCGTTTCTTCAGTCGATAGATAATACCGACAATACGGATTCCACCGACCCGTTTATGCAGGCCCTAAACGGCACGACAAATTCGAGCAGCAACGATCCTTTTTTACAAATGTTAAACGCGACCGATAGTTCCTCCTCCGGCGATCCGCTTATGGATGCGTTGGGAAATTCCGACAGCAACGGCAGCAGTTTCGACAGTAATTTTTCGATGTTGCAGGCGTTGATGACGACACCGTCGACGGACACCGGTTCAAGCGCAAGCAGCAGCTCAAATTCGCTGGCCATGCTGCAGGCATTGACCGATAATACCATGTCGGCATAATCGGGACTTGAGGAGTTTTTATGTGAGACCGATATATTCGGTCTCTTTCGACGCAGAAATTCCCATGCTTTTGCGGACGATCAGAATTCTTTTTCTTTTTTCTTTCCGAATTCGAGCAAATGCCCCAAGCCCACCGAAACCGACAAAACGCCGTGCCGCGCCGTGGTTCCGTAATCGTCGGGCTTGACATAATTCGTCAGGCCCAGATTATACCGTATATCAACAGGAATGAAATAGTTTCCCTGACGGATGTCCATCGAAAATCCCGCGGTTATGCCGAAGTCGAACCGATTGGTTTTTTCCATCATGTCCTGCGACGTGGTGCCGTATTCGCTTTCCGCGACAAGCGCGATGGCGCAGGTAGGCCCGATATAGACTGCGGGCCGCAAGGCATCGGACTGGTAGAACCGCCATTTGACAAGAAGCGGCAGGTCGAGGTAGGTCGACACGGTTGCGTATCGGGTATACACGAACGGGTCTACGTTGTTGGGATCTTTCCACCGTTCGCCGCGGGTGCCGATTACGGCCTCCTGCTGCAGGGCGATTTTATCCGTGAGCCAGGCTGTAAAGTACATGCCGATGTTCAATCCGACCCTGGCCATGGTCGTTTGCACGGTATCGCCGTAAATCGACGATATGTTTATGCCCAAACGCGCACCCGCGCTGTATTCCGGAACTATTTCGGCAAAAGAACCGGCGCTAAAAAAAATGACCGTTAAAAAAATGCCTATTGCCTTTGAGCTTACCTGCATCAGTTCCCCCTACAATCGGTTTGATTGATGATACCGTTCGAACTTTAAAAATAACCAAGCGCCGATGCGCCCATTATCAAATAATAAATGTCATTACAATTTACAAGAAACCGTTTTAACGCGCTTTACATTGCCTTGCTCGGGTGTTACAATCAAATCAGAGCAGACACCTTCTTCGAGGAGAGCGTATGAAACTGCAATGCTTCGGCGGAGCGCAAACGGTAACGGGATCCCAGTATGTTTTAACGGTCAACGGGCATTCGACGATGCTCGAATGCGGATTGTATCAGGGCCGTCGCCAGGAATCGTATGAGCGGAACCAGAATTTCAAATTCGACCCGAAAAAAATCGAATGTCTCGTTTTATCGCATGCCCATATCGACCATAGCGGCAATATACCCAATCTTGTCAAGCGCGGGTTCGACGGGCCGATTTACGCGACCCCGCCCACGGTCGATTTGTGCCGCATCATGCTTCGCGATTCCGCGTATTTGCAACTGAGAGATTTAGAATTTGTCAATGCGAAAAAAATGCGTCAGCACGACACGCCGCTGGAACCGCTGTATACCATAAAAGATGTCGAGGCCTCGCTTCACAAATTCGTGCCCGTTCCTTATAATAAAAGTTTTACCGTTTCTCCGGGTGTGAATGCGACATTCCGCGATGCGGGCCATATTTTGGGCTCTGCGGGAATTTCCATGGAAATCACCGAAAACAACAGACTCATCCGATTCGGCTTTTCCGGAGATATCGGACGCCCCAACATGGCGGTGATTCAGGACCCCAATATTTTGCGCGATCTCGACATATTGCTTATGGAAAGTACCTACGGCAATAGGGTGCATAGCCCGGCCGATCATGTGGAAGAGGAACTTGCCAAAACCATACGCGAAACCGCTGCGGGAGGCGGGAAAATAATAATCCCGGCATTTGCCGTCGGCCGCACGCAACAGCTCGTGTATCATTTGCACAAACTGTTCGATGAAAACAGAATCCCGGACATGCCCGTGTACGTAGACAGCCCTCTTGCCTGCGACGCGACGGAAGTGTTTCGCGCGCATCCGGAATGCATGGACAGGGAAACCAACAGGATTTTTGTAGACAATAACGAAGACCCGTTCGGGTTCTCGCGGCTCAAGTACATCCACGATATCACGGGGTCCAAAGAGCTCAACGGCCTGTCGTATCCGCATATCATCATCTCGGCATCGGGAATGGCCGAAGGCGGCCGCATCCTGCATCACTTGCGGAATAATATAGAAAACCCGAAGAATATGATTTTATTCGTCGGCTATGCCGCCAAGGAAACGCTTGCACGTAAAATTATGGACGGCTCCAAAACCGTGCGTATTTTCGGCATGGAACATCCGGTAAAGGCCCAGATCAAAACATTGGATGCATTCAGCGCCCATGCCGACCGTAACGACCTCATGAATTACGTTGATTACTCTCCGCCCGATAAATGCCGGCATGTCGTATTGGTGCATGGCGAAGAAGACCAGGCATTGGCTTTCAAAGACTCGATTTTAGCAAAGGGATATAAGAACGTGTATTACCCGACTTCGGAGGAAACGCTCGTGTTTTAAATCCGCGCGTTAAAAAATGTGGCCTTTCGTATCGTAGTTTTTAGGTAGTCGATAAGGCCACATATTATTTTAAGATATTGGTCTGCAGGGTAGTAATGGGCCCTTTCTTTTTTTTATATGGTCGGGCCCGCTTTTTTTTGCGCAATACATCAAAGTAGGACACGAACCTTGACCAAACAGAATCCGTATAGAATCCTTCTGGTCGACGACGAACCGGGTATCCGGAAAATCCTTCGGCTGTTCCTGGAACTGGAAGGATACACTGTTTTCGAAGCGATAACGGCGAACCAGGCGATGCAGGTGGTTAAGAAGGAACGCCCGCATCTCATCATACTCGACGTCATTTTATTCGGACAAACCGGCTTCGATGTTTGCGAATGGGTGAAAAGCAACCCGGAAACAAAAGATATAACCATTTTCCTGTTTACGGCCTTAAATCAGGAACACGATTACAGAGAAGGCCAGCGTATCGGCTGTGATTTGTACCTGACAAAACCGCAAAACCCAAAAGATATCGTGGAAAAGGTCCGAGAATTTCTCCAGGCCAAGACTACGAACAACCAAAATTCAGGGACCTAACTTTACGGAAAGGAATTCTTCAAACGCCATGAAAAGTAATATTACCGTCGGACTGATCATTACTGCCGCGCTCATCGTTATCGCGGGGTTTTTTCTGAAAGATTCGGTCATTTTTTACACAAAGAGCCCGGCCGAGCAGGAAAAATACGCTCAAAGCCATCCTACCATTTTCAAAAAAATCATCAACCTGGGGCTCGATATCCAGGGCGGTATGAGAATAGTTTTGGAAGTGGACCGGTCGAATTTACCCAAGGAAGTCAATGACGATCTTCTCGACCGCGCTTTCACGGTCATCGAAAACCGTATCAACGGCCTCGGCGTTGCCGAACCTTCGATTCAAAAACAAGGCAAAGACCGCATTATCGTCGAACTCCCGGGGTTCCGCGACGAATCGGCCGCCTCGAGCGTTATCGGCTCCATGGCGCAGCTCGAATTCAACTTACTGCGGGAACCTGCGGAATTGGAACGCGCGATCAAAGTAGTCGACAATGTTTTAAAAGGACAAAAAGTCGCAGACAGCGGTGCGACCACAACGAAAGATACCGCGACGCAGAAAACCAAAGAAGCGCAAAGCAAGGCGCAAAGCCTTTTCTCGGGTAAAGACGAAAAGAAAGACACGACCGCTGCAAAAGATTCCGCCAACGAGGCGGTTGCGGCCACGACATTGTCCGAATTGCTTACCGGCGTCGGCGAACAGATCGGCGTGCTCGAAAGCAACAAGGCAAAAGTCAACGAAATTCTTGGACGTAAAGATGTCCAGACCGCGCTCGAACGTTCCGGACTCGGCGGCAGCAACTTTTTATGGGGACATGAAACGCGCGTGCTGAACGCGTCGATTTACCGGATGCTTTATTATGTCAAGAGCCGTCCCGAAATGCGCGGCGACGCCATCAAAGACGCCCGCGGCTCCATAGACAGAAGCGGTTTCTCGGCCGGCGCATCGATCGTCGAAATGGAAATGAACAACAAAGGCGCCCGGACATTTGCGCGGGTGACCGGAGCGAACATCGGCAAATACATGGCCATCGTGCTGGACAGTACGGTTTATTCGGCACCGGTCATTCGAAGCAAAATTCCTTCGGGACGCGCGCAAATCGAGGGAAGCTTTTCCATGGAAGAGGCGAAAAATCTTGCCGTGGTTCTCAAAGCAGGAGCACTTCCCGCCCCGGTTAAAATCATGGAACAGCGAACCGTCGGACCGTCACTCGGACAGGATTCGATTCGCGATTGCGTATATGCGGCGTTGATCGGCTGCTTTCTCATCGCCATTTTCATCATTATCTATTATAGAATGAGCGGCATATATGCCGTAATCGCTCTTGTCATCAACCTGATATTCGTTCTGGCCGCAATGGCAATGGTGAATGCGACGCTTACCATTCCCGGTATCGCGGGACTGGTGCTTAACCTTGCGGTCGCGGTAGACGCGAACGTGCTGATTTGCGAACGTATCCGTGAAGAATTGCATCTGGGCAAAACGGTTAAAAATGCCATAGAAATAGGGTATAAGCGGGTATTTGTCGTCATCATAGACTCAAATCTCACCATGTTAATCAAGGCGGGTATCCTTCTATGGATCGGCACCGGCCCGATCAAAGGCTTTGCCGTAACGCTTATGTTCGGTCTTCTCATTTCGATGTTCACATCGTTGTATATGACCCATATCATGTATAATGTTTTCACCCCTAAAACGGGAGAGAAGCTTAGCATCTGAGAATTGTTTCATGGTGTTGATTTTAGAATAATCGAAAGTACCAAACCAGGATATACAGAAAAGAAGGATACTTAAATTATGATTCAGATATTCAAGAAAGTCCCCAACATTAATTTCATCGGCGTATGGAAAATCGCCTTTTCAATTTCGGGCATCCTGCTGCTGATTACCGTTGGTTCCATAATCTATCATAAAGGATTCAACACTTCCATCGAGTTTACCGGCGGAACCGCAATTCAGCTCAGGTTCGAGAAACCGATCGAGAATGATATCGGCAAAATTCGCGAGCTGGTGGACGGTCTTCAATACGGCCAGGCGGAAATTAAAACCATCGGACCTGTTAAAAACAATGAAATCCAGGTTACGGTGAAAAAGCAGGCCGAAGGTACCACCATCGGCGATGCGGTCAAGCAAGCAATTCAAAAAGGGTATCCCGATAACAAGTTCGAAGTGCGATACGAAGAAAAAGTCGGACCCAAAATCGGCGCCGAACTTTCGAGCAAGGCGTTTTGGGCCGTGATGCTGGCGCTGGTCGGTATCGTGCTGTACATGGGAATACGGTTCAACATTCCGTACGGACTCGGCGGCGTGCTGTCCCTTTTCCACGACGTGTTCATAACCCTCGGGTTCTTCTCTTTGACAAACAGGGAAATCTCCCTCGGCATCATTGCGGCATTGCTCACGATCGTGGGATATTCCTTAAACGACACGATCGTGGTTTTCGACCGCGTTCGCGAAAATATGAATGGAAAGCTCTTAGGGCCGAATGTTGAAACCATGATCAACAAAAGTATCAACCAAACCCTGTCGCGGACGATTATCACGACCGCAACAGTGCTCTTCGTGCTCATCGCGTTGTCGATTTTCGGCGGCCAGGTCATCAGGGACTTCTCGCTTGCAATGCTCGTGGGTTGCGCAAGCGGCGTATACTCGACGGTATATATCGCCAGCCCGATCGTTTTGTGGTGGAACAAAAAGTTTCCGCAAAAAATCTGATCTATAAGATTTATGGTACTGTCCCAAGTCTTTTCATTGTAACCCTCACCGCTTAACCCCAACCCCTTTTCCCCTCTCCCATTAATGGGAGAGGGGCCAGGGGTGAGGGAAAGATAATTCTGATTAGGTACTTAAAAGCCCTGTTTATTTTTTTAAAATAAACAGGGCTTTTTTTATGAGCTATTTTATCGATACTTATGAAAGCATTGCTCTCTTTATTTTTTTGCATCGCATTGTTCGTGCATTCCGATGCAGCCGACAAATGCGAACTCACCATTGCGCGGTTGAAATACGGCGGCGGCGGCGACTGGTATTCCGATCCGTCGGCATTGCCCAACCTTTTTTCCGCAGTGCAAAGCCGCACGAAAATTCCGCTCTGCGATACCGAGGCGGTCGTCGAAATTTCCGATGAAAATTTTTTTAGATACCCCTTTATTTTCATGACTGGTCACGGCAATGTCGCCTTCACCGACCAGGAACGTTTACGGCTCCGCAACTATCTGATCGGCGGCGGGTTTTTATGGGCCGACGATTGCTACGGCATGGACAAATCGTTTCGACGGGAAATGGCCGCGCTGTTTCCGGAAAATCCTCTCGTCGTGGTGCCCAAAGACCATCCGATTTACAAAAGCAAATATCCGTTGCCCGGGCTGCCCAAAATCCACGAGCATAACGGCGATCCGAGCGTCGGCTACGGCATATTCTTCAAAAACAGGCTCGTGGTTTATTATTCGTACAGCTCCGATATCGGCGACGGCATGGAAGACCTTGCCGTGCATAACGACGGGCCCAAACTGCATGAAATCGCCCTGGAAATGGGCGTCAATATCGTTGTCTGGTTTTTCAAACCATGAATAACCATATTTCGCACATACGGCAATTTTGCTTTGAGCATAAAAAACGACTGCAACGGCATGCGCTTAGCGTTCAAAGCGCATCCGTTGCCGCGATATTTTTCTTTGTTGCGGCGGCAGTACAAATCTGGTTTTCATTCTTTCCCTGGACAATGCTCACGCTTGTATGGGATTTGTCGGTCATCGGTTTTCTTTGTTCTCTTATGGTTGCGGCTTTCAATATATATATTCGTAAACCGATTTCCCTTAAAACTACGGCACATGCGCTCGAAAGATCTTTACCAAATAAACATCAGACCCTTTCGGTGGCGCTCGAACTGTTGGATAACCCGAACGAATCAAATCCGCTTTGGTCCAT
Organism: Fibrobacteria bacterium; assembly: GCA_037447435.1. Lineage (GTDB taxonomy): Bacteria > Fibrobacterota > Chitinivibrionia > Chitinivibrionales > FEN-1185 > FEN-1185. The sequence continues at coordinate 128,610 of JBBIGR010000008.1, read as the reverse complement.
GGCAATCGAAAACGCGGCGCAATCCCTGATTTTATATCCAAAGACAATAACACCCCGGTTTTCCTTAAAAAAAATTGTTCCGTTGTCTCTCTCGGCATTGCTCTGTTTCGTATCCATGTTCGCAACCGCGAACAAATGCTTTTCCTATTGGCAATTGCCGTTTTCCTATTTCCAAACAATAAATTTGACGGTTTCGCCCGGCACCGTTCACATTGCAAAAGGAAAATCCTGCGTCTTGCGATGCGCCGCGGCAAACGGCAAATATCCCTCGGGCACCATTGCCCTGAGCAGTTTCGGCAACAACACGCTTACGGAAAAGCTGCTCGTTCCCGATAGCGTCGGGAATTTTTCCCTGCGCATCGATTCGGTGGTGCAATCCTTTACGTATACGTTTTCCATCGGCAAGAAGCAAACCGTAGCCGACACGATATTCGTGGCCCAAAAACCTCTGGTGTCGGGCTTGTCGGTCAGGCTTGTACCGCCGTCTTATACCGGGCTTAAACCCGCAATCATTGCCGACGGCCAGGGGAATTTCGCCGCATATCCCGGGACCAAGGCATTTGTTAGGTTGGAAAGTTCAAATCCGTTGCGTACGGCCGCATGCGTTTTCGCGAGCGACGATTCCTTGCAATGCTCCGTTTTAGGCATGAAGGCCTCCGGCGAATTCATGGTGAAGAATCATTCGTCCTATACCTTTTCCCTTGTCGACACGTTCGGGCAAAAAAGCGATTCGCTGCCCTTCTTTTCCATAGAAATCATAGAAGATCTTGCGCCGACAATTTCTTTTATCAAGCCGCACGCGAACAAAACCTGCGACCCTTCGGTTGCCGAAACCCTCATGATCGAAGCGATCGACGATATCGGGATCAAAGACGTTTCGGTATTTGCGCGAAAAAACCGCGAGCAGCCCGTTCTTTTTTCCGATATCAAGCCCTCTATGTCCCAACCGTTGCAAAAAGCCATGGGCATCACGGTCCGTTTGAATTTTCAACGCTTTTCGCTGTACCCCAACGATACCTTGTTTTATTGGGCAAGCGCGCAGGACAATCGGGCGTACGGCGGGCCGCAAAAGACCTCTACCGACACGTTTTTTTTCCGCGTTCCATCGTTCGACGAAATCCACGAACAAATAGCAAACGAGCAGGACGCAACCGAACAAACGATGCGCTCGGTCAAAAAAAAGCAGGACGATATACAAAAATCCGTGGCTTCTCTTTTGCAAACAACAAAGAACAAGCAATCGCTTTCGTGGGAACAAAAACAAATAGCAAAAGACCTTCAAAACGCGGTAAACGCGCAAACGGATTCGTTGCAAAAAGCGCTGGATTCCTTTAAAGAGGCGGTCGACAATATTAAAAAGCAGCAAAGCATGCCGCAAGAGTTGCTGAACAAAATGAACCAGATCCAGCAGGAACTCGAGGCGCTCCGCAAGCAGTTCGGCGACAGTCTCCTTTTTGCTAAAAGCAAAACCGAAGAAACTATTTCCATGGAAGACCTTAAAAAATCTTTGGAACAGTTTAAGTCCCAGATGCCCGAATTGTCCCAGCGTCTGGACAATGCGTTAAAGTTCATCGCCATGATGAAGCGCGATGGCGAGCTTGCGAAACTGGCAAGCGAAGCCCGGGAATTGGCAAAGCAACAGCACGACATCGCAACCATGCCGCAAAACAATGCCGAATGCAAGGCAAAGCAAAAGGACCAGACTTCGGCAGTTGGCTCATTGCTTTCCAAAATAGACGCACAGGCGAATCAAAAGCCGGATTCCGCATTGTTTGGCCGGAAAGATTTGCCCTCGCTTTCGAAACTAAAAGAACAGCAAAGCGCCATGCGTTCGCAAATGTCGAGCTCGCAAATGCCGCAGGCGTCGAAGCAGGAAGAGATGTCGGCAACGCTGTCGTCCCTTGCGGACGATCTTATGAATTTACAAAGCACGGCAATGACTAAAAAAATGGAATCCGACCGGAGGATATTGCTGTCTATGGCGCATGACGCGTTATCGCTTTCGGATTGGCAGCATATGTTAAACGACAATGTCAACGAACCGAATTCCGAAGCCGGAGACATTGCCACAACCCAGACTGCGGTAAAATCTTCTTTACAGAACAGTAGCGGGAAACTGGACAGCCTCGCAATGACTTCGCCGCAATCCATGGTCGCCATTTCAAAAGCGTATGGAAAATGCATTGCCGATATCGACGCAAACCTGGGTTTTTTATCTTCGAGCAATGCGCCCATGCTTTCGACTGAACCGCAAAATTCGATGAACGAACTTGCGAAAACGATATTCGACGCGCTTAACGCAATGGCCAACAACCAGGGCGGACAAAGCGGCGGCGCTTCGTCTATGATGCAGGGAATGCGAAAGCTCTCGCAAAAGCAGGCGTCGCTCAATTCGCTAACCGGGGAATTGCTGCAGCGGATGCTGGGTAAAGGGTCTTCCCAGGGCGAGAGCGGAAATCCGCAATTTTCCAAAAACGGACAAGCGGGCGGCGAAGCGGCGCGTAGCGAAGCGCAAGCGCAGCAAAAGGAAATTGCCGACGCGCTCAAAAAACTTGCGGACAAATACGGCAAAGAAGCCGGACCTTCTCTTGATAGTAAAGCAAAAGAGCTGGAACAGGAAGCCCGGCGGCTTGCAAAGCAATTCGATTCGCCTTCGCCCGAACTGGTTGACCGGCAAGACAAATTTTTGTCCCGGATGCTCGAAACGACATTGTCCCAGCATAAGCAGGACGAAGGCAAGGAAGACAGGACCTCTACAAGCGCGAAAAATATTTTCAGCGAATCGACTCCCGCTTCCCCAGCTAGCGCCAACCGGGGCGCAGACAAATTTTATCGCATGCGCCAAAAAGCCTTTATGGGCATTTTTCCGGAAGCATATCGGTTTTCCGTGAAAAATTATTTCGATTCATTGGGAGTTTTATATTTGAAATAAGATTTTCAGGGCAGACATTTACGAAATAAATACGATTTACCCATGCTCGCGTAAAAAACCGCAGAGCTCATACGTCTCACAGATATTTATTCAAAGCCATTTCCAGAAGAAACACTTTTTCGTTTTTAAAAAGGACCTGATCGATGACCGTGAGTCCGATGAGTTCGTATGCCCTTACTTTTTTCTGGTCGCAAGTGCCGTAGACGGTGGTTATCTCTTTTTCCGCAAGATTTTTAATGAGAAATTCGGTCAGGGATTTGATGACGGGCGTTCCCGTTGTAATGCCGAGAAGCGAAAACATTGCCAGAATTTCGCAAATCGCCGGTTGCGATTTGTCTATTTTAAATCCTTCCATTTCGAGTTGCAATCGGTTTTGCATACCGAAATTTATTGCAATGCCCGCAACAACCCTAGCCGGAAGTTTCGCGGTGAATACCTGTTGGTTCGAATAGGGGATTTTTGCGGTAATGGTTTTTGATTTGTAATTGTAGTTCCAAATATGTTCGAATTCCGTTGAACTGAAAGCGCGGAAAAACGCGTGTTCGTATTCAAAACAATCTTTAGTGTTTCCGGTATCTAAGACGGAATATTCTATTGTATTCATGTATTCTTGCTTCGAACGTTATCCCTTTACAAAATCCCGTTGAATATATTCCCAGAGCGTTTCGAGCAATTTATCTTCCTTGACCCGTGCAATCGGTTGTCCTTTAATGAATATCCGGCCTTCGTGCATGCCGCCCGCAATGCCGATGTCCGCGTCCCTGGCTTCGCCCGGGCCGTTGACGATGCAGCCCATGACCGCTATTTTTATCGGGATGGAAAGGGGCGCGACCAATTCTTCCACTTTTTGAGCGAGCATTTCGACATCGAGTTGCGTTCTGCCGCAGGTCGGACAGGCAATTACCATGGGGCCTTGCGAAAGCCCGAGCGATTTAAGGATTTCGATGGCGACGTATATTTCATTGACCGGATCGGAACAAAGCGAAACGCGAAGCGTATCGCCGATTCCTTCTGCCAACAGCGTACCGATACCGACCGACGACCGAATGGTACCGCTTTTCAACGTTCCCGATTCGGTAATCCCGATATGTTGAGGCACATCGGATTGCTCACAAAGCAATCGGCAGGCGCTCACGGTAGTCATCACGTCGCTTGCCTTGATGGACAAAATAATATTTCCAAACGAGAAATCGTCCATCATGCGGATAAAACCGAGCGCGCTTTCGCACAATGCGGCAGGCGTCGGCCCGCCGTGTTTTTCCAAAAGATGCTTTTCCAGGGAACCGGAATTCACGCCGATGCGAATGGGAATTTTTGCGGCTTTTGCCGCATCCACGACCTTTTTTACATTTTCCGAAGACCCGATATTGCCGGGATTTATCCTGATTTTATCGGCACCGGCTTCGATTGCCGCAATGGCAAGTTCGTATTGGAAATGAATGTCCGCAACGATAGGGACTTTTGTTTGCGCCCTTATTTTTCCAAAAGGAACAACGGCATTTTTATTCGGCAATGCAATGCGTACTATTTTGCATCCGGCTTTGGTGAGCCGTTCTATTTGGGCCAGCGTTCCGTCGACGTCATCGGCTTTGGTGTTTGTCATGGATTGCACGACAACAGGGGCATTGCCGCCGATTGGTACGTCCCGAACGATAATCTGTCTGGTCTGCTTACGAAGTATCATGTTTTCAGTTATGCTTTCTTTTCAAAATGCCGATTTTACATGGCCTGAACGGCCAAGGTAACCCGTTGACCGGTCACGCCGGAAACCGCAATGCTTCCTGCGCCGGATTTAAGCTTAAATCCGTCGATTCTTGTGCAAAAGCCGTTCGCATTTCCTTTGTATTGGACATCAACGGTAAAAATTTTGCTTTGCATGTCCCAATTCCGTTCGCGGACCGCAGACACGCCGGAAATTCCTCCAAGGGTTTGGATTAAATCATTTTTCATCCGAAAGGTCGAAACACCCGTGACGGTTATTGAAAGCGATTCGCCGTTATTAAGTTTGTTTTGCCAATCTTTGATTATGACGTCGAGCAATTGACCGATCGCTTTTTGCGACGCTGCGGAAATCGCCTGGGTACCGGCCGTATTGGGGCTCACATGTACTTTGGCTGCATGGGCTTGCGCAGTTCCCATGATGCTTCCGGAACTGCAATTAATCGCACGCAATGTCACGTCGGCCTGTACCGAAACCATTCCGCCCAAACTTTGCGACATGTTCTTTGCTTCCCTGCTTATTGCGGAACCGGTAATGATTACTTCTGCGCCGTTCTGCATACCGAGATGAGCGGCTGCGGCTGCATCTCCCGCAATGGCGGCCATTTTTTCCTGAGACGATTTAATCGCGGCATTCACCTTAGGATCAATGAGCTCGAATTCATAGGGATCTTTGAGAAATTGCAATATCGCGGCTTCGCTTGCGGCATTATTCGGTTCATTATTTCCCACATTATTTTCGTCGATTATAACCATGGTTCTGGGCTTATTCATGGATTCGATCAAAATCTGAAACGACGCCAAATCTTCCCGCATTGCACTTCTGGAAAGTACTGCCTTTATTTTGACCTGGAATAGTCCGTCACTGGTTTTTCCTTCGGATATTTTCTCAAAACTTTTAACGGCGCCAATGGTTTTGGTGATAATTTGGTCGCGTTTGACCTGGAAATTTTCGATTTCGGTTTGTGATAAAAGAATTGTCCCAATGCCTTTTTCAATAGCGTCCCGTTTCGCAGCCATAAGCGCCTCGGCTGCGTTTGCGCCCTCTCCCATACCTTCGGATAAAATGTTTTCTTCTTGGGCAAAAATTGTTTGTGGAGCGCAAAATACGATTGCGGCAAAAACCAGGGAAAAAACTTTTATCATACATCCTCCTGTTAAATTTTCACACCCGGGATATCGCTTTTTTTCTTTAAAAATCTTTTCAATAATATACATTTCCCTTAGAAAAATAAAGGTATACCATGTTTTAAAATAGTATTATTAGCATTGCATCCGCGATTATCTGATGATACAATAATTATATGGAAATTACAATTCCCATTGGCATTTCCATTCCATTTTTCATTAATCGCTTAAAAAGCAAAGGGTATTATGGTTGTGTCGCCGACTTTATATATGCACGCAATTGCCATATGCATATTTATCAGCATCTTCGTGTATTTCCAAAACCCCCGTAAGCAATTGAATATCGTTTTCATGTTCATGTCTTTGTCGTTCGCTTTTTGGATGCTTTCGGACATCGGCCTGCAATTATCCCGAAATGTCAATGAAGCCCATATGTGGATCAAACTATTCTCGTTTTGGAACGTGAGCGTTTCTCTGCTTTTGCATTTCACGCTTATTTTTACGGAAAAAACCCGCCTTCGGAAAAAGGCAATTACCTATATTGCCATTTACGTTCCCTGCGTGGTTTTTTGCGGTCTTTCTTTATGGAAATCGTTCATGTCCGGCTCCCCGATCCATACCGAACACGGTTGGGTCTTGACCAGTCCGCGCAACCTGATTTACTATTCGGATATTCTCTGGTCTTGCATTGCAGCCGCAATCATCATCGGCACGTTGGTCCGTTTTTATTTTACGACAAAGGAAACGACGAAGAAAAAGCAGGTGAAATATGTCGCGCTCGGGTTCATATTTCCGATTTGCTTCGGATTTGCGTCGATATTCATTTCAATGGTCACCGGAATATGGAAGCCGGAAGCAACAACGTTCCCCTTTTTCCTGACCTGTTGCTTTATCGGCTACGGAATGTGGAAACACAGGCTGTTCGTGCTCACTCCCGCGATAGCGGCGGACAAAATCATCTCGACCATGACCGACGGATTGCTTATTGTCAATGACGACGGGACGATACAAACCGTTAACGACGCGCTTTGCAACATGCTCGGTTATAAAAAAGGCGAACTCATCGGCATCAAATCCGAACGTTTATTTGCCGACATTTCCAATTCCCGACCGATGTCGGACAAAACCTGGTTCTATAATATGCAAACATCGGGCAATATTTGCGACATCGAGACGTCTTTTTCAGCGAAAAACGGGAATACGATACCGGTTTCCTTATCGGCATCCACGTTGAAAGACAAAAAAGATGTCGTGCACGGCATGGTTTTTATCTGCCGCGACATAACCGACCGTAAAAATGCCGAAGCTGCCTTGCGCGCCGCGCATGACGAATTGGAAACAAAAGTGACGCAACGTACCGCACAGCTCCAACAGGCGAACGAACGTTTGGCCGTGACGCTCAGCGGCATCGGAGACGGCGTCATTACGACGGATATACACGGCAAAATCATTCTTATCAATAATGTCGCGGAATTGCTGACCGGCTGCGGCCGCGAATCGATCGAAGGAAAGCATATCGACGATTGCGTTTACATAATCAACGAACGAAATAAAAAGCGTGTCACCGATATTTTGCCCTCGATTATTTCTTCGCGCCGCACCTTGAATTGCGAAGACGGGTGGGAGCTCGTATCAAAAGACGGTATCAAGCGGCTTATTTCCGGTAGCGCCGCACCGATCAATAACGCACAAAACGAAATAATAGGAATGGTATTGGTGCTGCACGATATGACGGACCATAAAATTCTTGAAAATGAATTATTTAAAACCCGCAAGCTCGAATCCATGGGAATACTCGCCGAAGGCATTGCCGGCGATTTCAGCAACATCCTTTCGGAAATCGCCACCCATTTATTTACGGCCAAAATCCATCTCAAACCCTACGACGAATCGTACAAGTATATCACCGAAGCCGAGGCTGCCGCATTTCGCGCCAGCCGTCTCACTAAGCAACTTCTAACTTTTTCCATCAGCGGCGCTCCCGTCAAGGAACGGACGTCTATCAAACGGCTTATCGAAGACGCCGTCGGCTTTTGCCTTTCGGGCTCGACCACGACCTATCAATTGGATTTGCCGGACGACTTGTATCCCGTGGAAATCGACCGCGGCCAAATAGACCAGGTTATCAATAATTTGGTCGTCAATGCCGATCAGGCAATGGTGGGCGGCGGCACGATAGCGATATCCGCGCATAATACGGTTATCGATCAAGCGGGATCGTCGCATATCCCCTCGCAAATCATTCATGCTTCACAAATGAAGGAAGGCGTATACGTCTGCATCTCGGTCCGCGACGAAGGCGCCGGAATTTCCAAAGAACACATCGAAAAGATATTCGATCCGTATTTTACGACAAAGGAAAACCGCAACGGGCTCGGACTTGCCGCAGCGTACTCAATTGTAAAAAAACACGAGGGTTACATAACCGTCGATTCCAAAATCGGCCGGGGAACGACGTTCTGTTTATTTCTGCCTGCGCTGAGCGTGGAGGAAAAACGGGAAGAAGACGAAGAATGCGCCGTAACGCACACGACGGATATTGCAGAATAAGAATATCCGCCGTACGCTTTGGCTCTCAGAACCCTTGCAGACCGCAGCACCTCGTACACACGGGCATCAGACCTTTTTCCATTTCCCTGCGGAACGTCTTGAATTTTTCTCCGTGCCATATGTCGTAAAACGTCTGGTCGTTAATGTTACCCGCCGTATAATCTTGATAATCACGACAAGGCGTCACGCGACCGTCGGGGGAAACTTCCGCAATGAAATAAACGCTTTCGCATTTAGGATATCCGCAATGCCATGCATGGTCCGCGTAATACCGTGCGATTTCCTTTTCCGTGGTGATGTCGGGCAAAAACTGCGGGACCGATTGTCTGCCTTTCGATATTCTTTGGATCTCGGCAATTTGTTCGGCCGTGACTTTGGGATCGACATCGTTAAAACACGACTTCAAATATCCCTGATGATTTTTCGGCTTATAACCGAAACGGTCTTCAAATACCTTTTCGTGAAGCGCCGAACGTTCTTCGGTGATAAACCAGCCGAAGTAAAACGGATGTAACTGCGTTTTATCGATCACAAGCTTATGGATGTCGACGAGGTGACTATAATTTGAATTGGAAATGACGGAAATCGGTATGATCAACGGGAATTTCAGATTTTTACGTTTTTTAATTTCATCGACTTTATCGATTATCGCCATTGTTTTTTCGAAATTTTCCGATGTCCCGCCCGCAGGAGAACGCATGAGGTTTTGCGACGGCGCGTCCCATCCGTCAAGACTTAAAAACAATACCGACAATGCGCCGGTTTCCATGAGCGGTTCGATGATCGGATCCAGGGCCTGCGCGTTGGTGACAATTGACCCCAGGAGTTTGTATTTTGCCAATTCTTCGAACAAGGACACGAGCGGTTTCCACATCGTCGGCTCGCCGCCCCAAATATAATAATACGGTTTATCGCGACGGGTTTCGAAAACCACGCGCTTGACAACATCAAAATCCAATTGCTGCAACTTTTCACCACGGGCCAATTTTGCGGTCAAATGGCCGTTTTCGCCCCATTGGCCGCACGATTTGCAACGTAAATTGCACACTTCATTGACTCGAAGCGAAATCTGGCCCACCGGAATGTTGGTGTCCCATTTATGAGGAACCAAATATTTACGGAACTGATGCGGCAGCATCTGCCAATATTTCATGTCCTGAAACGAGAGCAGCGGCGGCACAATCGAATTGAGCACGAATTGTGTCGGGAGCAGTGCTTTTCCTTTAAACTTGGCCATTACAGATTCCTTTTTTGCGAAATTTTAAATAGGTACTAATCGCATGGGATAAGTTTACTTTATATATTATCTACGCTAAAGGCGCAGACAATTCAAATATAGGTACTAAATATATTTCCTGCTGATTATAAGGTCACATTTCTTCCAACTCGGCCAATCGTATCTGCAACCCTTCCCATTCCACGACCAAATCTTCATTTTTCTTTTTCAATGCATTCATTGCCAGGGCGGTATCGTGAAGCAGCGAGAAGTTTGCCGAGTTCGCCGGATCGTTCAATACGGCATCGAGCGTTTTTAATTCCTTTTCGCCGGTATCGATTTCTTTTTCCAACCGTTCGATCTTTCTTTGCACGACGCGCCGTTCTTCTTTTCTTTTTATTTTGTCCTGTTTCGCGGTTTCGGTTTCGATTGCGGCTTTTCGTGCGATGGGACTTGTCTCATCGCTTTGCATATAGCCCGCTTCCAAAAATGAACGATATTCGGAAATCGTGCCGGCAAAATCGCGGACGATTCCCGGCCGCATCTCGATGATCCTATTTGCTATTTGCGAAATGAAATATTCGTTATGCGACACGAAAACGACCGTGCCGTTGAATTCGTTGAGCGCCATAGTCAGCATGTCGACCGATTGCATATCCAAATGGTTCGTGGGTTCGTCCAGTACCAATACATTGCCGGGTTTCGATAATATGGTCGCCAATACGAGACGCGACCTTTCCCCGCCGGAAAGAACCTTTACCAATTTGAGTACGTCGTTTCCGGAAAAGAGGAATGCTCCCAACACATTTTGGATGAATGTCCGCTCCCCCGAGCCGCTCGCCTGCTGAACGGTCTCATACAGGGTTTTCTCTGGGTCCAATTGATCGAGTTGATGCTGTCCGAAATAGCGGATATCGGCATTATGCCCTATGGTGCAAATTCCTTCCATCGGCTTTATCGCACCGGCAAAAAGCTTTAACAGGGTGGATTTTCCGGCCCCGTTGGGGCCCACGATTGCAATTTTATCGCCGCGGTTGACGCTCAGATTGAGTTTTTTAAACACCGGTGTGGTATTATACCCGGCCGAGACATTTTCCAGTTTGAGGGGCATGCCGCCGCTTGGTTGCGGCATAGGAAACCGAAAGCGGACCGTCGGGCCCACGGTTTTTGCTTCGGGCATTTGTTCCTTAAGCGCCTCCATGGCCTTTACCCGTGACTGCACCTGCGACGCCTTGGTTGCCTTTGCTCTGAACCGTTCTATAAAACGTTCCTTTTGCGCAATCTGACGCTCAAGGTTCGAGCGGGTATTTTCATCCGACTTTTCCCGCTCCTCTTTATAATTAACGTATTGGTCGTAAGTTCCTTTGTAAACAACAATATCGCCGCCGGTAAGTTCGGCGGTTATGCCGGTGGCCCGATTCAAAAAATCCCGGTCATGACTTACGACAATGAGCCCGCCTTTATATCTTCGCAAAAACGATTCCAGCCAAATGAGGGAATCGATGTCCAAATGGTTTGTAGGTTCGTCCAGAAGCAACATCGACGGCGACAACAGCAAAAGACGGGCAAGCATGACACGCATACGGTAACCGCCCGACAATTCCTGTACCGGAAGCTCCCATTTTTCCGGAGGCACGCCAAGGCCGGCCAATATCGATTTGGCCTTTGAGGCAAGAGAAAAAGCATCGACATATTCCATTTGCGATTGCAACGCGTCGATTTTTTCAAGCGCTTTTTTCAAATGGTTTTTGTCATGATGGTCGCATGAAGTCGCGGCCGCGGCATACACGTCTTCAAAAGACAATAAATTGGAATATGGTTCCAACACGATTTCCATGGGGCTCACGTCGCGGACGATCTCTATTTCCTGCGGCAAATACCCGATCGTCGTGCCCGAGGAAATGGAAACGTTGCCGTTGTTCGGCTCTTCTTTTCCAACAATAAGACGAAGCAGTGAGGTTTTGCCTGTTCCATTCCTTCCGATGAGGGCGATACGATCGTCGTCAAAAAAAGAAACGTTCATATTTTCGAATATGATTTGACTCGAGTACTGTTTTCGTATTCCTTGCAATGATATCATAATTGCTCGAAAATACTTCTCTCACACGCGGGCAATGAATGCTTCATTTATTTTAAAAACATGGGTAAGCATTTTTTATTGGCAATATGCCTTTTTTTAATTCCGCTGTCTTGCAAGACAAATCCGTCTTCGGCGATTAAAAAGCCGATTGTTTTCGTCAGCATCGTACCGCAGAAATACTTTGTCGACAAAATCAGCGGCGGGATTTTCGATTGCCAGGTTATGGTTCCGCCGGGCATGAACGTGCATGCCTATGAGCCGAAACCCCAACAGATGTCTTTGTTGTCAATAGCCAAAGCGTATTTTTGCATCGGCCTGGAATTCGAAGGCCCTTGGCTCCCGAAATTTTCCGCTTTGGCGCCGTCAATGTCGATTGTAAAGACCGATTCGTCGATTTCGAAACTGGCTTCCGGCGATAAAGATGACCGCGAACCAAACGGCCGGGACCCTCATATTTGGTTATCGCCAAAGCTCGTGAAACGGCAAATCGCCGTCATCGCTTTGGCCCTGGCTCGTCTCGATACGGCGCATGCGTCGGTTTTTATTAAAAATTGCGATTCATTTTCCGTTGAAATCGATTCGCTCGACGCACATATCAAGGCTCTGTTGCCTTGCGATTCGCTGCAAAACAAAAGACCGTTTCTGGTTTTTCATCCGACCTGGGGATATTTCGCAAAAGACTATTGCCTGTCGCAAATTGCGATCGAAATAGACGGCAAAGAACCAAGCCCTCAAACCATGAAGGCATTACTGGACACTGCACGCCGGTATAAAATCACAACGGTTTTCGCACAACCCGAATATTCGAAAAAGACCGCCGAAATCATTGCAAACGAAATCGGCGCGAAAGTCGTCGATGCCGACGGTCTCGCTTACGACTGGCAAAACAATCTTTTGAATGTCGCGAAAAATTTCGCGGCCCGGGCAAACTGATTTGCGTTATCGGATATGAAGCTTATTTGAAAAAGAGAACAAACACGTCGCTGTTCGAAAGCAATAAAAACGATGGATACCTTGTCAACAAATAAAGAACCGGTCATCGAGCTTCTCGATGTGTCGTATAAATATGCCGACGAAATCGTCCTTGATCGCATTACGCTCACAATAAAAGAAGGCGATTTCGTCGGCATTATCGGGCCTAACGGCGGCGGGAAAACGACCCTGCTTCGGATCGCGCTCGGCGTCCTGAAACCTCAAATGGGGACGGTCAAACTTTTAGGCGACGTTCCGCAAAAGACCAGAATACGCGCCGGCTATATCCCGCAGGAAACCTCTTCGAACAAATGGTTTCCCATTTCGGTTTTGGACGTCGTATTAATGGGACTTTTGTCAAGACGCCCGTTGTTTCATCGCTACACCAAATCCGACCGAAAAAAAGCCTCGGCAATTCTTGACGAATTGAAATTATCGCATCTGGTGAACAAAAGCATCGGCGACCTGTCGGGCGGCCAAAGGCAGAAAGTGCTGTTGGCGAGGGCGTTGGTATCGGAACCCAAAATTTTATTTCTCGACGAGCCGACCGCTTCGATAGATACCCTTGGTCAGGATGAAATTTACGAATTTCTTTTACGAATAAATAAAACCGGAACAACGGTCGTGCTGGTCACGCACAATGTCGGCGCGGTTTCCACCTATATCCGTTCGGTCGCTTGTATTAACAAATCGCTTTTTTATCATCCCGACGGCATACTCGATGAAAAAAGCATTACCGCCACATTCGGTTGTCCGGTGGATATCATTGCTCACGGTTTGCCGCATCGTGTGTACCATAATCACGATTAATTCAAAAACGCTCCGCTAGGGAGCCGAAGGGTTAAAGATTTTCATGTTCGATATTTTTCATTATGAATTCATGCGTAATGCCCTCTATGCGGGTATCCTCGTGAGCATAGCGTGCGGTATAGTCGGGAGTCTCGTTGTCGTCAACAGACTATCCTCCTTGTCCGGCGGAATTGCCCATGCCGCATACGGCGGGCTGGGATTGGCCGCCTTCTTCAAATGGCCGTTGCTCGCCGGAGCAATGCTGTTTTCTTTACTTTCGTCTTGGGTAATGGGGTATGTAACGGCGGAAAAAAAAGAGCGTGCCGATACGACCGTCGGCGTTATTTGGGCGATCGGCATGGCGTTCGGCATTCTCATGATAGATTTGACAAAAGGATATTATGTCGATCTTATGAGCTATTTGTTCGGCAGTATTTTGGCGGTTCCTTTTCAAAGTATCGTATTCATGGCGATACTCGACATTCTCATTCTCTGTTCTGTCATGTTTTTATATAAAGAACTTGTGGGCATGTCCTATGATGAGGAATTTTCGCAAATCAGCGGCGTTCCCGTGAAAATGTTGTATTATCTCGTTCTTATTCTGATTGCGCTGTGCATCGTTGTCCTGATTCGGGTTGTCGGACTCATCCTTGTCATTGCCCTGTTTACCATTCCCGCTTCAATCGCCGAATTGTTCACCCGGAAACTCGGCAGGATAATGGTCATCGCATCGATACTGGGAATGGTTTTCACTCTTTGTGGATTATTGCTTTCCTTTTATTTTAATCTTACTTCGGGAGCAACAATAATTTTGGTTGCGGGGGTCTGTTACTTTATAGCCCTTATGATAAAAAAGTTTTCAAAACCCTCGTATAAGCAAGTTCAAGGATAAAACCATTGCAAAGCGCTCCAAAACAATCTCTCTTTGCATTGTCCCGATCTTTGGGCACATTGCTTAGTAAAAAAAGAGTCTCGCTTTGCGTTGCCGAATCGTGCACCGGCGGTATGATCGGAAGTGCCGTGACGTCCATATCCGGTTCTTCCGAATATTTTTTAGGCGGCATTATCGCGTATAGTAATACCGTTAAACAAAGCATTCTGGGTGTTCCTGCCGAAATACTTGACAAACACGGCGCAGTAAGCAAGCAAACGGTACTGGCTATGGCAAAAAACGCGGCCGGACTGTTTGGAGCCGATTGTACAATTGCGGTTTCGGGCATAGCAGGACCGGGCGGCGGCAGTTCTAAAAAACCGGTAGGGCTTGTTTACATTGGAATTTATGCGGAAAAAAAAGCGTGGAGTTACAAATGCATTTTTAAAGGAAACAGGCAGGAAGTAAGATTGCAGGCAGCAATAGCCGGGCTTGAGAAACTCATCGCAAAAATCAAAAGATAATAACCGGGGAAAAGCCGTAGCTTCGTATCAATAAATAATTACAACCATCCGACGATCTTATAGGCAATCAAACCATAATATTCATGCAACGCATCGGTCGAGTTGCTCAGCGCTTCGGCATTCGGAAAGTATGCAAAGATATTCTTTTGCACCTTTTTATCCTCCCTAAAATCAGCCGGCGCCGGATAAACGGTAAATCCGCATTTTTTGAATATTTTTACGGAACGATACATATGCATTGCGCTGGTAACTAAAATAATATCCTTATTTAGCCCGTGCTCGCGAAGTAATTCCAGGGTATAGGTTGCATTACCGTGCGTGTCCTTGGCTTTATCTTCCAATAAAATTTTCGACGAATCGATGCGACAGGTCTCTGTCAGGAAATCCGCCATATTTTGCGCTTCGGACCCGGAGTAATCGTACATAAACGTGATTTTTCCGCCGGTGGATACGATCACCGGCGCATAGCCTTTGCGATACAAGCGCGCCGCATTGACCATACGGTCTCCGGCGCAGCTCGGTTCCGTATAGCGGCGCGGCGATACCGGTGATTTGGTGCAACCTCCCAAAAGCACTATGGCCGAAACTTTGGGAAAATCCGCAGGCGGATCATATTTACTTTCCAGACTTCTCACAATGGCATGCGCCACCACGGGGCAGGAAAAGATGCTTAGTATGCCAATAGACGAGAAAACGAGAAAGATTGCCGTTTTCTTTTTCTGCAAAACTAAAAAAACGCCGCCGGCAACCGCAAGCGCGATTGAAAGTCCGACAGGATAAAAAAACATTTGGATTAATTTGGAAAGGAAAAGCATAAACTCCTTCAGGCAAACATGTTCTTCATCATTTCGTCAAAACTGGGACCAAGCATTTCCGGGACCAGTTCATTTGCATCGTCGTAAACGGCACGCACATTCCCGATTTCGACATTAGACCTAAGATTGTGAATGAATTTTTCTATTCTGTCGGGATCGAAGTTCGTGTTTCGTTGCAACCGCACTTTATCGAACGGTGTTTTTAAAAGGTTTTCCTGAGCCGATAAAAGTTCTTCCTTTATTTTTTCTCCCGCTCTCATACCGGTAAAGACAATCTCTATGTCTTCGCCTACTTTTAGTCCCGACAATTCTATGAGGTTTTTCGCAAGGTCAACGATCTTGATGGGTTCGCCCATTTCAAGCATGAAAATCGCATTCGATTCATTGAGCGTCGATGCCTGCAACACGAGCTGTACTGCTTCGGGAATAGACATGAAAAACCGCTTTGTTTCGGGATCGGTCACCGTAACCGGTCCGCCGTCTTTTATCTGCCTTTGAAAAAGCGGAATAACGCTCCCGCTAGACCCAAGCACATTGCCGAAACGCACAACATTAAACAACGTTCCCGACTTGTGCCGCTCCAAAACAACCCGTTCCGCAAGCCGTTTCGACAATCCCATGATTCCGCGAGGATTGACCGCCTTGTCGGTTGATATCATGACGAATTGCTTGACGCCATGGCGTTCGGCAAGGCCGGCAAGCATTGCCGTCCCCAACACGTTATTTTTTAATGCTGCGAGCGGATTCCATTCCATCAAATGGACATGTTTATATGCGGCGGCATGATAAATGTAATCAACCGAATATTTCCGCATGAGCATGTCCATGAATCCCTGATCGAGCATATTTCCTACTACCGTATGAATCACGATGTCCGGATGCCGCTTCTTGAGATCCTGATCAACCTCATACGCGTTCTGTTCTCCTGCATCAAGCAATATCATCCTTGTCGGCCTGTACGCCGCAACCTGATAGCAAAGTTCCGAGCCTATAGACCCGCCGGCACCGGTGATGAGAACGGTTTTGGCTGCAAGTTGCTTACGAACATGCGTGTCGTCAAGAGTAATATTTGGTCGGGATAAAAGGTCATTAATTGACACGTCACGAATTTGGTTTATCTGAAGTTTGCCGCTCATTATGTCAAGCATCGACGGAGCGATTTTAAATTTCACGTCCCATTCGGCGATCTTGGCCAAATCCATGATCTTTTTCACAACTTTATTGGTTGCTGCTGGAATCGCAATAAACACTTCGTGAACCCGGTGCTTTTTTATCAAATGCCGCATCGCGTTTTCATCGCCAAGAACCTTGAGGCCCTGCAAGCGTTTATTCAATTTGCTTTTGTCATTGTCAATAAACCCGATCGGAATATATTCTCTGTGTTTTGCCGCTTTGAGCGTTTTTGCAATTTCATTACCCGCGGTTCCAGCACCAACGATAAGCACATTTTTCGCCGTATCGCTTTGAGGAGCGAAAGACTCACGGAAAATTCTAATCCCAAAACGGGTACCGCCGTTAAGAAGAATAAACAACGCAAAATTCATTACATAAATAGAACGGGGATATCCAGCAAATTGACCGCTAATAATTATTGCAAACATAAATCCTAGAGACGAAATCGCTGAAGTTTCAACAATGTCCTTTAAATCATCGACGCTAACATAACGCCAGATGCCCTGGTACAAATTAAAAACACCAGAAATTATAAGAAACACAAGGACGTTTAGAGGCAAAGATACCCAGAATAACCTGGGATAAATTCCACGCCCAAGTGTAAAGTCAAAACGAAGAAGAAATGACAGGTAAAGCGCACAGGCCGCAAAACAGGCATGTAATAAAACGATGACAGGTAAACGATACTTCAATAATGGATGAGTTAGTAACCGCGATGTAATCATAAATTGTGCTTATTTCTTTTCTATCAAAACAGATCCGGCATAACAGGCCAGAATCATTATTTTCTTATATATGTGCTCTTCAAATTAGGAATACATATTTAATGGCAAACCCCTGCCCCTGAAAACGCTTTAAACACTGTTAAGACAATAATTTTAATGTCAAATAAGAATGAACTATGTTCGCAATAGTAAGCATCAAATTCTACTTTTTGGGGGATCTGCAATTCATCTCTCCCATTAATTTGGGCCCAACCTGTAAGCCCGGGGATGAATTTATGAACATTTTTTTCAGTTCTTAAACGTATGAGATCATCCTGATTGAAAAGCGCCGGCCTTGGCCCTACGAAACTCAAATCTCCTGAAATAATATTTATCAATTGCGGTAATTCGTCCAGACTGAATTTCCGGAGGAATTTGCCTATCGAGGTTACATACGCACTTGAATCTTTCAAAAGGTGCGTTGCTACTTGAGGTGTATCAACGCGCATTGTCCGGAATTTTGCCATTTGAAAAAGCAAATTATTCTTACCGATTCGTCTTGACCAGTGAATGACAGGACCGGAGGAGGTCAATTTAATTGCCAATGCAATACAACCAAGCGGCAAGGCAAGTATGATTAAAGCCGCTGCCGCCGCCGACACATCAAAAATGCGTTTTATTGATTGATAGATTTTTTTTTGTACCATGTAATAGTTTCTGCAATGCCCTCTTCAAATGAAAACGGCGCCGACCACTCAAAGGTTTTCTGGAACTTTTTCGACGAGAATCTGTAACAATTAAACAACCGTGATATTACAGGCTCACATAACGGCACAATTCGCCGTACTAGATTTACAAGGATTTCTGGAAACCATAATATACCGGTTCCATTTCTAAACGAGCCGTAAATGGCCCTATAAAGCTGCTTACTTGTTATATCTATCGTATCTGTCAAATTAAAACATTCCCAGGAATTTTTGGTTTTCCCTTCCCATGCTAGCAACGTTTCAATAGCGCTGCAAATATTCCCGATATAGATCATGCTACGTTTTCCGCGAGCAGCCGAAAGCGGCAAAGGGATTCCTCGACTTGCCGTTGCTATAAGCGAAATCATATTGCCTTTGTTGGCAGGTCCATAGACCATCGGAAGCCGCAGAACCACACATTGCAACTCCGATTCCGATATATAAAGTTCCTTTAGAATCTTTTCAGCCTCATATTTGCTCTGGCCATACGAGTCTGTAGGCATAGGAGTGTCTTCTTCGGTATATATTTTGCCCAAAGCATTATGGTCACCCATCACCTTGGTACTGCTTAGAAAAATAAACATTTTTATACCGACGGAGATCGCGCTTTGAGCAAGCTTCTGAGTGAGATCTCTGTTGACCCGGAAGTATTCCTCGTTATCGCTGCCTTTCATTCTTCCCATTTTGTGAACGTGAGCGGCACAATGAACAACCGCATGAACATTTCGGAAGATATCTGGAGCCAAAATGGTATTCTCAAATTCTCCTAATACTATATCGCAGCCAGAGGGTACTCCACTTTTTGTTCGAACCAGGACTCGACACTCGTATCCTGCAGCAAGTAAATGTCTGCAGATATTTGATCCAATAAAGCCATTCGCTCCAGTTATTAATATGGTTTGTTTCAAACTTGCTTTTTCCTCAATTTTACGGAGTTCTCGGCAATTGCCGCAATCCGGCCGGCGCATTCTTTTCGACCAAATGTGTCATATGCAAATTTCCGCTCGTTTTCCTTCGCAATTTCAAGCTGTTGAGTAGAAAGATTTCGTATCGAAAGCAATGCAGATACTAATCCAGACGAATCTCCGGTACGAACATCATATCCAAATCCGACATCCTTTATAATATCTTTCACATGGCATTGGTCTGGTCCGATAAAAACAAATGGCTTTCCCACGGCAAGGATACCGTAGATTTTGGATGGATGAATAATGCCGACAAAAGGATCGCCCATGACAACAATGTGAATATCGGCCGAAAGAAGAACGTCTGCCAGAAATTCTCTTTTTTGATATGGCAGCTGGATTACATTCTTCAGACCGTACGTCTTTACTTCGCGGGCTACTTGATCAACGCGAACTCCTCCTCCGACAAAAGCAAAAATGAACTCGTTCGTCCCCTCAAGTACTTTACTCGCTTCCAGCAATGTATCTAATGGATGGCAAACAGAATGATTTCCCGAATACATCACAACGGTTTTTTCGCCAAACCCATGTTTTTTGCGGAAGGCAAGTGCCGACTCGTCATTAAACGAGTCCTTATCAATAATCGGCCATAGGGGAACAACGGATATTTTATTTTCTGTAATTCCTTTTGTCTTGATTCGTTCTTTCATATATGAGTCAAGAACAATTATCGAGCAAGCTAACCTCAAAGGAATTTTTCCTGCCAAAATCATAGTACGAGCAATAAGGGAGTTTTGTTTTAAGTAATCCGCAGCAATAGCCTCGTCGGGCTGCAGGTCCATAACCCAATAGATAAATGGTACATTATGAAAAAAGGAAAATAAACTTGCGACAATACCAACCATTGGCGGCACGGTTGATCCGATGACAAGATCATATCGACTTCGTTCAGAAAAGAATAAATGTGCGCATAATGCAAGATTAAAACTTACGAAATTGACAAGCCTTCCAAACTTAGTTTTTTTAATAAATTGTGTCGACCCTATGCGCTCCACCGCAATCGTTTTGTATGTCTCAGATCGCGCAAAAACTATAGATGGATTTTCATAGTCACGTGACCCTGCCAGCACTTTAATCCGATGCCCTGAATTTGCAAGCTGTTCAGTGAAATCTGTGAGATACTGAGAGACCGCGACCTGATCAGGGAAAAAAGTTTGATTAATAATTAAAACGTTCATCGGTTCCTATCTATTGTCGTGGTATTTCGTAAAATAGTATAGGCTAGAGCTTTTAATTTGCCTCTTTGATGTTCCGTAAAAAGATACAATACTCTGACAATGAAAAAGCTCGCAATTGAGAGACCAATAGACAATTGATAAAACTCGACATGCTTTGCACGAATAATCCTGCTTAGGCTCATGCTTATAAACATTAAGATCGGCAAATGATATGCATATAATGAATAGCTGAAATCCGACATGAATGTATTTACCCTTTTAATAAAGCCATTAACTCCGTTTCTGTTGCCATCACAAAGCAGGATTAATGAAAATATCAGACCCATAATGAGGTCTTGTATATATTGATTATGAGTAAATATATTTTTATAAACAATAAAATGATTTGCAATTACTGCAAGAACACACAACCAAATACGAATGAAAAAAGGCAAATGATATTTCTTATAATGAAATATCCAAAAAGCAAAAACACCCATACTCCAAATTAAAAAGTAGAAAAGCATTTTCGACCCGATAATTACTGAAACACCTAAAAGTATCGGATAAAGTAATATTTTTCGCTTTATGAGTTGTTTTGAAAAAACCACTAGCCCAAAAATGAAGTAATAACAAAATTCATATCCAATAGACCATAATGCCGAATTGCTGCCGAATTGGATCCTATAACCATGAAGCCCCTGAAGACTGCAAATATTCAATAAAAGCCGCATAACTCTGTGATCTTGAGGAATAATGGCTGAATCAAAATACAACCTATTGAAATATTTCCCGTAAAAATCCAGCACTATTGTCAATATAATCGCCGCTATTAGGACAGAATATATTCTGGACCATCTATCTATAAAATAATTGACAAATCGATACTCATCAGAACCGTTAAGTTTGATGAATGTGGAGTACGCCACCACATATCCGCTTAGAACAAAAAACATTATCACAGCAATATGAGCATGAAAACAAAAATAATAGTACCAATGGATGGAATTATAGTTCATCTCTTTGCCAAATGTCAGAGAAGCAACCATCTGAGTATGACCTACCAAAACAATGAACGCGGCAAGCCATCGTGTAAAATGTAAAAAACTCGATTTTTCCTTGCAAAGCTCAACTGGCTTCATGATCTATGACTCTTTTCCTTGTCGGAACGGCTGGATTGCCTTGACATATTGTAAATTGTGGCGTATTCGCAACTGCCACACTCCCGGCAGTAATCACCGAATGAGTTCCAAGCTTAGCACCAGGACAAATTACAGCTCGCGCCCCCACCCATACCCCGTCTTCAATAATAATAGGAGCAATAATGAGATCGAATGAGGGCTTTTTATAATCATGATTCCCGGTCATCAGATATGCCCCTTGGGAAATACATACATTATTGCCAATAATTATCTTGGCTAGATTGTCAATCCATACTTTTTCACCCAGCCAGACGTTATTTCCGATAGAAAGATGCCATGGGTACTTTATTGCGATGCCTGGCTTTACCATAACTTTGCTGCCAACTGATGCTCCAAAAAAGCGAAGCAACCATACCTTTAAAAAAGTCGGATATGGCAATCCCGATTGAAAAATTGTTATATTGACGAAATACCACATAATTGTTCTCACTAAATTCCCTGGATTGTAGACTTTTTGATAGGACCCTAAATCAACTGTATTCACTTATTCCCTCTTAGTTAGAATATTTTTCATCCGTTCGGCCGTCTGAAAATCCAAATCAGTGATCTACTTCAATTTAATTTCGGACATCTTTTTGCTTGACACAAACTACATGGTAACCTATAGTAAATTCTGAAGATGCCGAAGGTCTATCAATAATCCGAAATACGGGTGCTATAAAACACCTCAAAATTGGTCCTAAAATTAACCATAGTAACTTTGTCCATTTTTTGCAATCAATACTCTTGCGCAAAAAAACCTCAGCCCTCGCACATTCCTGGGCTAATAAAAAGAAAAAACCACCGGAAGGTTGTATGGACTTGACTCCTAAACCATATTCTTTACAGACATACTCATACCAAAATGGAGTGAATCCTCCATAATAATGATATGGCTTTTGATGCAATCCGCTTCCTAACGGCGCAGTAAGAAAAAGGGTGCCGCCCATTTTAAGTAAACGCACCATTTCTCCAATTGCCTCAATTGGCCTTGGAAAATGTTCCAATGCCTCCGTGCAGAGTATTGCATCATACGTCGCATCGGGTGCTGGAATAGAACAGACATCACTTGCAAATGTATGTAAAGGATAATTTTTTCCACCCATTTGTTGAGGATCAAGTTGACAGAAATCTTGAGACTCATATATCAGATGTTTGCAAAAAATTCTGTAAGGGGATGTACCTGCGCCAACATCAAGCAGTCTAAATCCTTTGGGAATTTTTAAAAGTTCCTGAATTACCCATTTGTCCCTAGATAATTTATTAGGCTCTTTTTTCATTTTTCAAACCTTTAGATTACTTTTTGTGAAATACAATTATTTCAAATTAGATTTGCCAATTTACAAGGGCAGAATATGTTCTTATTGCGCATTGATCCCATGAAAATGCGCTGGCCCTTTTTAAAGCGCGGCATTTTAAATTGGAGATTTCTTGAGGATCATTGAAAACATTGTTCATCATGATGGCTAGTTCCTTGGTGTTTCTTGAGGAAAAATATCCTACACTATTTGCAAAAATTTCCGTAAGTGGCTGGTTATCTGCGGAAATTATCGCACTGCCTGAGGACAACGCTTCAATTGCTATATTTGGACATGCCTCTACTTCAGTAGCAATAACGCATATTTTGCATTTTCTGAAGAACACCTGCATTGCCTCTACGGATACATTGCCCAACATCCGAATGTTATTTTTTCGTTTCGATTGAGAAATACATTTTTCAATAAAACGAACATACGGCTTAAAGCCGGTGCCGCATATAACAAGATGACAATTGTTGTCCAAATTTATCGCACCATCGAAAGCCCGAATCACATCTTCACAGCGACGATAAGGCCATAACAATCCACAGGTAAAAATAAAAGGCGTTGAAATACCGAACTCGTTTAGAATTTGAGAGTCTTTTTCCAAATCAGCTTCGGGACAAAACCTAAGATCTCTGCCATGATGAATCGTAAAAACTTTATTGGAATCAATTTTAAGTTCTTTTTCTGCAAAATTTTTTACATACTCAGAAACTGCAATCACACGATCGGCATGCTTCATTGAAAATATTGATTCCCATTTTAAAATGGTTTTGCGAAAAACCAGAAAAGCACCATATTTGTATTTATGAAAAGTAAACGGATCCATATTCCTAAACATAACAACCCGCTTTACGCCGGGATAGGGCCTTCCGACTTGGTATGGCGTGAAAAGAACATCTGCAGCAAGATCTTTTACTATGCGCCTCAGGGAGAACCGTTGCCATAGTGCTAGCTTAAATCCTGAAATTCTTTTTTTTTCAATCAGGAAACATGCACTTTTAGGAACCAATGGAAACAGATGGGTTTGCTCTTTAAAGGCAAGAATCGTAAATTTGTGCTCCCCTTTACTTGCCAAAAAAAGATCGTATAATCTTGGTAAACAATTGCGCAGATACGATTCAGCCCCACCACTTACGGATGATAGAGCGTCAATAACGATATGCATGTTTTCCCATAAAAAAAGGGTACAAAAACAGTCCTTTAAATAGCCTATCGGTGCAATAATATAATATCACTTAGTGCCTCTTCCTTCAATACCAATATGCCCAGGCTGAACTTCAAATTTGGCGAATTGCGAGTTTCTAAACCAATTTGAAACAGTCCTCATTGTTTGCGGAAAATCGTATTGTGGGGACAGCATGTCAAAAGTATCCAATATCGCCCATTCTTTCAATTGTTCCTCATTTAAATTGAACACTCCCCGAAAATCCGCAATTAACAGTACCGTATTAATTTTTCTTCCCATCGGCAGAGCATTAATGCAACGGGCAATTGGCCACATCAAATGTATGTATAAAGAAATTATCGAATATAACTTTTGCGGATCGATTTTTTTTGTAATAGGTCTGATCCAATATTTTGTAAAAAACATCTGTTTTAACCAATGAAACTTGCGATATACATCGATGACTAGGCTGCCGTTTTTTTTCAAATGATCAGATAATGCAACAAATGACCGATGGACGTCCGGGGTATGTTGAAGAACCCCTAAGCAATAAATCCTATCAAAGGATTCCCGAGCAAACGGCATGTGGTAAATGTCTGCTTGCACAATGAGAACATTTTTTTTGTGACCGTTAGAACGATAATTTGCTTCAACCGCATTGCTCAAATCAAAAGAAATAACCATTGCACCAGTGGCGGCTGCATGCTCTGTAAACCGGCCAGAACCACAACCTGCTTCTAAGAGTAATTCACCTCTTAAATCCTTTGGCCACTGTGTTTCTTTAAAAAATCTTTCATAAGAAATCGCCGCACCCGATGCCGAATCGTATTGTGTTTTCCCATGAATATTCCACTCAAATCCAAAACTCAAAGCATAGTTATCTGAAGAAATAAATCGCGGAATAAAACCAACGATTGCATATTCAGTCCGGCATTTTAAACATTTTAAAATTCCGGTCTGAACTCGACCTTCCACAATTTCTTTTGCAACCAATGTTAATTCTGATTGACATTGCGGACACACCAAATACTTTTCGTACCCTGAAATCATAGAATCCTTATTTTAGTTTAAGAAGCTGGGAAATTTCTGATTTTTTCATTCCACCGGATAAGACAAATTAGAGACCACAGCATTGGATGGGTGTCCCTCTTCCCGGAGAGATGAATATCTACTAATTGTTTAACGGCATCAAACCGTAAACCTGGAAACTGTTCTACTTTTGATCGGCAAAGCTCTGAAAGAAGCATGTCTTTAAGCTCATGTCTGAACCATTGGTGCAAGGGCAATACAAACCCTTTTTTCTTTCGCTTTATTAGATTTTGAGGCAAATAACGGCCAAGAATCTTTTTCATTAAATATTTTGAAGTCAAACCTCTCAATTTATATTTAACAGGCAAAGAAAGGGCAAATTCAACTATTCTATAGTCCAATATCGGGCTTCGTACCTCGAGGCTTGCAGCCATTGAGGCAACATCAACTTTCTTGAGGATGTCATCTGTCAAGAAATAGGCCATGTCAAGACGACAGGCTCTTGACACATCATCCTCGGTGGGAAAAGTATTATTCCTCTCGGAAAAAAGATCAGATATAGTATTTCCCCGCTCCTCCATAAGCCATCCAATATCAAAATCCTTGCTCATAGTCCTCATAAATGCAAATGAATCAATAGCACTTTTGTTTTCCATTGCATTGCCAAGCAGAATGAATTGATGCTGGCCGGAAGATTTTAATATTTTCGAAATACCAAGCCGCAATTGAGAAGGAATTTTTTTCATATGATGCAATATTTTTAGTATTGAATAATAATGATAACCCGCAAATAACTCGTCACCCCCATCACCCGAAAGAGCAACGGTCACCGAAGACCGTGTAAATTTAGAAAGCAACATTGTCGGCAAACTTGACCAGTCGGCAAACGGTTCATCGTAATGGAATGTATTGTCTTCCATAAGATTAAGAAGGTCTTCTGGCGTCATGATTTTTTCATAATGATCGGTATTTAGATATTGTGCAACCTCCCGGGCAAAAGGGGCTTCGTTGAATTTTTCATTGTCAAATCCAATCGTAAATGTTTTCGGTCTGTTACTTGATACTTGGCACATAAGACTCGTCACCAAAGACGAATCAATGCCACCGGACAGAAATGCGCCGAGCGGAACGTCTGAAAGCAATCGTTTCCGCACTGCATCACGTAAAAGAAAATCGAATTTATCAATGATGTCTTTTTCATTGACCGACTCAAGTGATGGGTCAATTGAAAACATATCGGCATTCCAATAACATTGTTCCGTAATGCCTGATGAGTCTATCCATAAGACATGTGCAGCCTGCATTTTCACCACATTTTTAACCATTGATAATGGCGCCGGTACAAATCCAATTTGAAGATAATATGATAATGCATTCTTTTCAACTTCCCGCGGGCACGCTGGATGCAAGAGCAACGAAGATATCTGCGAAGCAAATAGGAATCGATTTTCATCATTAAAATAATAAAGAGGTTTTTTTCCAATACGATCACGCGCCAAAAACATTCCCCGTTTTGCATTATCCCAAATAGCAAAAACAAACATGCCATTGAAATGTTTTACGCAATTCATACCCCACTTTTGATAACTAGCTATAACTACTTCAGTATCGCAATTGCTTTTAAAACAAAATCCATCTTTTTCCAATTCTTTGCGAATTTCCAGGTAATTATAAATCTCGCCATTATAAGTTATTACATTGTCTCCAAACGCCGATTTCATAGGCTGATGACCTAAGGACGACAAATCTAATATTGACAGCCTTCTATGACCGAGCGCTATCGTTTTGTCGTCGTTGAACCAAACTCCAGCATCATCCGGCCCTCTGCTGAACATCCGGTCCCGCATTGAAAATAATAAGCTTTCGGAAACAGGTTCTTTGTTCTTATGCCAGCATCCGATAATTCCGCACATTAAGTTTCTTTCCCTTTGATAAAAACCATGCATCAGCTGTTATAATTAGTCAATACAATATTTATTTCAATGTTTGCCAATCTGTTTTGTGAGTCCGTTGGAAAACAATTGTTTCGTAAATATCGCATACCTGTTGTGCCCTATTATGAACTTCATGTCCGTCCCGCATCAAGCGTTCATAACCACCCCTTGCAACAGCTCTTCTCGCCAGATCATTATTTAGATAATACTCAATTTTTCGAATCATTTCATTCTTTGTTCGGAAATAAACAGCTTCTTTTCCTTCCTCAAAAAGCTTAGAAAGGTCTTCAGAATATTGGCTTAACATTAAAACTCGTGCTGCAGGGATTTCGAAACAACGACGTGTATACGTATCATTGTTGAGTTTGGATAAAAATACCAATGCAATTTTCAGGCTATTTATTGCAATATTGTATTCGTCTTTTTTATAGAGAGGAAGAATCGGGCCGGCGTGTTTTTGTAAATATTCATAATGCTTGGATTTATGCCATTCATGTCCATTAATCCTGAATCTTATGTCGGATCGTTCTGCAAGAATTCTGCAATATTCATCTCTTCCATCGTCTTCAAAATGACCTATAAATCCAACATCAGCAGAAAATCCGCTATTTTCCAATCGTTCAATGGGGTAATTTCTTTCTTTTATATAATATGACCGCATGATACTTGCCCGCATTATGCCGTGTGCCTTTAAATCCACGATGTTTTTTTCTCTATACACGAATGAATGGTCAAACATTGGCAAACATTGCCGAAAATGCCGCCAAAAATACCATGGATAATTTTGACCAAACGGGTCATCATTATTAATGACAAAAAACACTGTTCCCGAAAGGTTTCTTTTTACCTTTTTTATTGTTCTTTGCCAAATATGAACGCCTCTGAACAACAATATCATGTCGGGCTTATTTTGCATGCAGCATTTGAAAAAATCGCCATTGATGGAATTAATGGCAGGTCCGATTGAATATTTATTTTGAAACCTATATATCAAGGAAAATATTTTATTGCCTTTTATTTTCTGAGATCTATAAAGCTGGTATCCTTTAAAATAGTTGAACCATTTGAATTCAATAGTTTCGTGGCCGAGGTCTGTGAATGCTTTGCTGTAGCTCTGCTCATGTATTTCCGAGTGAAAATCACCTGCAATGAGAATTTTCATTTACTGCATTCAATAAAAAATGAGTGTTCGGGATAGACATCAAGATAATCGATATCAGGGCAATTGCCAGATCGAAAAGAGCATTTTTTAACTTTGCTAAAACCGATGTTTTCTAGCTTCTTTGCTAATATGTCGAAATTATAATTGAATTTATGAGCAGAAAAATCATAATGTTCCGATGTGTAAAAAAACATATGCAACATTTCGAGATATTGTTTCTCAGAATACATTTTGAATGCTACGTCAAGGTCAGGTAAGGAAAGACGGAAAATGCCGCCGGGCTTAAGAGTCCGTAAGCATTCCCCCAAAAAACGTTCGCCATCTTTTTCGGAAAGATGTTCAATAAAGTGACTGCTGTAAATTACCTCAAGACTGTCATTGTCGAAGGGGACCCCGTATCGCAAATCAAAAAAATATAGTTTCTTTTTTGTTAAAACTTCATTGTAATGGGCAAAAGGATAAAATGCGGATGAACCTGCTGCAGCATAGACAAGCCTGTTAATTACTTTATGCCTGCGAGATCCAAGAAGTGCAGTCAGACTTCCATCAATATTCACCCATTTTTCCAGACAATGAAGACCACAACCAAGATTCGCTCGTGTTCCAAAACGAGAATACCTTTTTCGGTCACAAAGTATTCTGGCAATTGCAAGTGTTAGTCGTACTAAGAATTGCTTAAACATACTTTTACCTGACAAAATTATATATGTTATCGGACATTATTATGAAATCTTTATTGCATGAATTGCATATAAGGGCCTTTGAAGCTCTTGAAAATGTCGTTCCCGCACAAAATGGGCATTGAAGAAATTTGGTGACATCGAGCTTTTTATTTCGCTTTGTTTGAGATAGCAATTTTCTAAGCCTCTTTATTCCAAGAGTGCGAATTCTCATTTTAAAAGTCTCCCGTTTTGGTGCTGCGGGCTCTGCCATTGGACATTCCCAGTTAAATTCATATTGAGGATTTACAATGCGGTATTTAATGCCACCCTTAGTCTTTTCCCAATAAAATCGTACATGGAAATGAAATGGATGCTTTGAAACCCATGATGCGAAAACTGCATCAGCGTTACCAAAAAACAGGTCAATAATTTCAGGATCTTCAAACCGTCCTTTCTTTTTCCGGATAACCAGCTCATTGTTCTTACAGGTTATTTCTAGACGATGATCCAGATATCCGGTAAGTCTTTCAAAAAAAGCATCTGGTGACTCGATATACCCGGCTCGTGATACTCGCTGGATTTCGCTTATAAACCGAGCAGGATCCTTTGAATGTTCGAGCACATGGGACGCAATACAGAAATCAAATACATTGTCCTGAAACGGTAATTGTTCAGTAAAGGACAGGATTGTCGGGCGATCAGAAACCAATGGTACAAAATGCCTTTCTCTGGTTTCAAGATATGCATCGCAAAGAACGTTGGAACGAAAATATGGGTTGCCACCGCTACCAACTTCTAAAACAAGATCATTTTTCTTAACGGGGCAATGCAACCTTCTGAGCGACCACGCAAGGCCATCCATTTTGAATCGACGGAGTGCGCTCATTATTTTACTTTCGGGATTCATTTATAGCCGCGGTGTCCTTCCGATAATGTTTTTAAGTATGCGTATACCATTATCGCAATTTCTTTTTCCAAATAAAATCAGGCCTACTATATATAAATAATAATACACAGAGATATTAAAACCGAGTTCGTTTAACTTCCGTATATAAGCAATAAAAGGCAGGATGCCTTTATCTCTTTGAATCGCCAGACTTGGGTAAAAATATTTCGACATATCTTTCAGAATCATAGGCGATGAGGAAATTCCATATTTTTTATCAATATATCCTGTCAATTTCGGAAACCATGCAAGAAAGTTTATTGAATTCTGCAGAGTTATTGAACCAGGATCAAAATATTTTTTTTCCGCTTCCGCATTTCCAAAATTGTATTCACTTCCTTCAAATCCAATTGTAAGGGGGATATCGAGATATGCGCTGGGATGAAATAATACAACCTCGGAAAATAAGTACAATTGAAAAAGCAAGCTACCGTCAAAATCATCAACCATATGCGGAACAACTAATTTTCGCTTTACGGTAAATCCTGATATAAATACGCTTTTCCTGAACATCTCAATATAGCTTTCCTTACCCGCATTAAAAAACTTTGTTTTATTGTAATATCTAAATCTTACACTGTTCTTCTTTGAATCAATAAAAGTATAAGATCGCAACACATACCCCAATTCAGGATGCTCTTTAAGGAAGGCAATCATTACGTCCAGTCCATTTTTTTCAAAAGCATCATCATCTGCTAGGTAGATTATGTATTCTCCACTTGCTAGTCGAATAAGTTCTTTAAGGTTTTTATCATACCCCAGATTTTCCGAATTTTCATAATATCTGACTACATTTGGACTAGTTTTTTGATACTCTTTTACCACTTCCCTAATCGCAATTCGTTTCGAACTATTATCTTCGCAAATTACAATCTCTATATCTTTCGGATATTTCACAGAAATACTTTCAAGCGATCTTTTTAGGCGAACGGGACGATTAAATGCCGGGATGCAAATTGAGGCAATAGGTTTTGAATTCATTATATATCACTTTCACAATTATTTAGTAACTGGTTACCACGATTAAAAGGCACTTTGCTGAGCATAAGAAGTAAAAACAATCTTGCACCATTGAGTCGCCCTTTTAATTCTCCGGCAAATAGCGACTTTAGGACGGATGGCTTAATCAATTCATTGACAATAGATCCATTGATGGATGAATCAACAAAAGGCAAGTTATTTTTCATCCAGGAATCAAGAGGAACCGAAAAACCTTGTTTCCGATTTAAATCCAATTGCAAAGGCAACAAAAGTCTGGCAAGTTTTTTAGGAAGGACTTTTTTTTCATTCTCCGTTGCCTTCAGGAAAGAAGGAACTTTTTTAAAACTGAATTCCACAAGTCTGTAATCAAGCCATGGGTTTCTTACTTCCAATGAACAAGCCATGCTTGCCCTATCTATCTTGGTAAGGATATCATCGCATAAAAAGCTTTGAAAATCCAACCGCATCATCCGATCAATAATTTCCGTCTTTTTGAGTAATTCCAACTTCATTTTCTCTGGGGCTTCAATCGATTGTTCTAGCTTTCCAAGTAAATCTTTGGAAAACATTTTTCTTCTAAGGTTTGCTTCAAAATATGGCGTTCCCCAGATTTGAATTTCTGAAGGACCGCGTTTGAGAGATTGAATGAAATTCTTTCCTCTCATCCCTGGGGGAAGAAATCCTGAACCTTTTGCAGCCAATTCAAGTAGTATTGAAGGTATAAATCGGAGACGTTTTTGCAGCCTAATTGCCATTTGATAGTGATTATATCCTCCAAATAACTCGTCTCCACCATCGCCGCCCAATGCAACAGTCACATGCTTCCGAGTAAGCTTAGAAATTACATACATCGGCAATATTGAAGAATCTGCAATTGGCTCATCGAGAAACCCAAGAACATCCTTGATTACATAATCAAGAGCTTCTGTACCATCAAGACAATAATGATCAGTTGAAAAATGATCTGCAATTATTTTTGCATATCCTGTTTCATCATATTGTTTGTAACCGGGAAAAGAGACAGTAAATGTTTTAAGCGGTTCGGAAGAGCATTGCGCTGCTATGGAGGTAACAAGACTTGAATCAAGGCCACCGCTTAAAAAAACCCCAACAGGCACATCACTAATCATCCTTATCTTTACTGCATTAAAAATCAACTCATGAAACTCCTCAATCAAATCTTCCTCGGATATTTTTTGTTGATCACCTCCGGGTTCAGGCAATTCCCAATATCGCCAGATGTTCATTTTCCCGTTTATGCAATCAAAAAAACATGCATGCGCTGCGGGCAGTTTTTTTATGCCGGAATATAAGGTCATTTCATGAGGTATATACCCGAGCGAAAAATAATAATTTAATGAATCAAAATCCGGATTAGGAATGGATTTGATAACAGATAATATTGCTTTAAGTTCCGAAGAAAAATAGAATGCGTCCGGAGTTTTACAATAATAAAGAGGTTTTTTCCCTACTCTATCCCGCGCAAGAAAAAGGCGTTGTTTATGGCTGTCGTATAGAGCAAAAGCAAACATCCCATTAAAATGTTCGAGACATCTTTCCCCCCACTCTTTATAGGCATTGATAATTACTTCGGTATCTGTTCCTGAATTAAAGGAATATCCTTTTTCTATGAGGGTTTTTCTTATTTCCTGAAAATTATAAATTTCCCCGTTAAATGTTATCCAGAATGAGCCGGTCATATCTGCCATTGGTTGATTTCCTGCAATACTTAAATCAATGATCGACAATCTTCTATGCGCAAGCCCTACGGAATAACCGCTTCTGTCTATTCCTTGCTCAGTTTTCCACTCCTTGTATTTAATAAAGTTCTTTCTTTCGGACGTATCGTTTATTTTGAGCAACACGCAGCCGCAATCATCAGGGCCTCTATGGGTCAATGAGTCCCTCATTGCAATAAGCAATTGTGGGGATATTGGACTAAAATCAATATTAATTATCCCGCAGATTCCGCACATTAAATCGCCTCAGATGAAAACCATATTCCAAGAGTTTTAAAAACCGTTTCAAATCTTTTTTGCCAGGTATGATCAGCCAACGCCCGTGCCCTTCCGGCTTGGGCGATTTTTTCCCGTTCATCTTCATTGTTTAAAAGCCACTTAATCTTAGTAATGCAATCATGAACAGATTTGTATAATACCAATTCTTTTTCAGGTATATACAACTCATATAAATCAGGATTATCCCCTGTAACATAGCAGCTTCCTGACATAGGCCCATCAAAGTCCCTCATTTTAAGGCTGTAAAAATCATCGGAATATCCAATAGTTCCTACGCCAAGGACAATTTTTGATTGCGCGAAAAGCGTGGGTGTTTCTTCTGTGGGAAGACGGCCGTTCTCCCACCCTGTGCCAAATGCTGTAATCGGGATGCCCGCTTTTTTTATTTCCTTTACAAGCCGCTCCCGAATTCCATATTTTGCTCCGATAAATGATACTTCGAATTTCTTTTCAAGATGCGGCATTGGATGGAATATATTGGGATCACTCGCTTCAGGAAAAAACATTCCAGGACATCCTTCTTTTTCATACCATTCAACGCATTCGGGGGCAGCAGTTAGGGCATAATCTATGTGGCCGATCAACCCCTTGGTGCCACTCCAAATTCCATTTACTCTTTTCCCTTTGAATTGATGCCTGTCATCCATGGCGATATTAACGCAGAGAGATCCATATTTTTTTTTAATTTCCGTAAAAACTCCAGGATCGATATAACCGCCCCAAGTTTGGCTAATGAGTATTTGAGGAGTCTGGCCTTTTTTATGCAATTCATCAAAGAGTTGAAGCAATCTGCTTGCATTGCATCTTCTTTTTTCTACTACATCAAGATTAATATTATGACCATAAGCGCCATCGACTTTTGTAAAAAAAGTTAACTGGCCTATTTTCTGCAGAGCTTGAATGATTCCGCTTGTATCCTGTTCCTTGTCTGTTCCCAGAAAAAATATGGCAGGTTTCCCGGAGGAAGGGGGTGTCGGGGGTTTTAAATAATGTGGATGACAAACCGATTTTCTTTTATACCATTCCTTGTTGGATTTATATTCTATTTGTGTAAACACACGTTTCATAGTTATGTTTATAGCATTTAGCAATCTTATGTTTTTAAGTTTATTTTTAACATCTGGGGCAAACATGTTTAAAAGCCCTTCATTCCGAAATAAGTGACTATTCCTGCACAAATAACGAAATACCATCCCGCAAAACTTTTCTCAATCAATTTGAATTTGCAAAATCGTCCAAGCCAAATCGCACCCCATAAAAACGGAATGGCCATTAATCGATACCTGGGATGTATAATGTCATTTCCAAAAGCTATTGAAGCAAAAGAAAAGAGAAAGGGAATTGCAAAAACAGCCCAATTTCTTTTACCAAAACGCATAATGTAATAGATGGAAACCATAGCAAAAGGGAACAATACAACATAAATGAATGCGCTTATTGTATCTAATAGAATTTCCCAAGCAAAAAAATAGCCTAAAAATAATTCTTTAACACGTATGTCAATTGTTGGTAATGGGGCGGCAATATAAATTGCAAAGCGAAATGGAGCAAAAAAGGCATATTCTAGGTTGTTCTTTGGCACAAACTTCTTTCCGATTGAATTTTCAGTCCATTCATTCCCCAACTCCATCCTTTGCGTTCTCATAATTCTATCTGTGTAATCAAATCCGGATTTTCTTAATAAACCTTGAAATACAGAAAACAAAAGTATTATTACAATAACGGAAAATACGGTTTTTATTAAACTTGGTTTCACATTTCTTGACACCAACAGGAGCATGGACTGGCTTGTAATAATTGGCAGAATCATTGGGGTTCTAATAAATAATACAAGAAATGAACTAACAATTGATAATGCCATTAGTCCGTATGATAACATCTTGTTTTTTTTTAATAATTTAGAAAAGAAAAGAAAAACACCTAGTATACTAATAATAAGCAGCCCCATCATGGCCGACTCACGAGCAGAGATTGTATCAAAATACAAAACCTCTGGAATTACCATAAAAAGACCAAGCATCCAATCATGTTTTTTGGGAAAGGGCCGGATATGATATCCGGTAAAAACAATTAAAATGCACGCGATTTCTGTTGTTAATGAATTGACAATTAATGGAACAACAGTATTGTGTCCAAATATGTTAAAAAAGAAGCCCCAATAATATAAAATTCCCGGATAATTCAAATTAATATCGAGATTTTTCATATTAAAATGGTTTCTTGCCAACATTTCTGCCTGAAAATAGTATCGTTGAGGATCATAACCGTAGTATAAAGCGTGGGGATTAAGAAGCGGCTCCCATGCAAAATGAAGCAAGAATAATAAAATGATCATTTTTATGAGGAATATATATGCCAAATATTTAATTCGAGAATCGTTTACTGCCCGAGAGAGCATGAAAATTGTTTTGACACCAAATACCAGGGTAAAAGAATAAAACAAAGAAGTGGCAATTTGTCCCTCTTTGCAAAAGACCTGAATGTACCCTATCCCTGCTGCAAACGAAAGGGCAAATAAGCATAGCAACAAAGTTTTATTAGTTGCTTTGCTGCGATTGTTGGGAATTTGTGCTAAACCGTTTGTTAATGGGAAATTTGTAGGATAGGCGAGCATATTTTTTTATTATGCTAAGTCTTAAAAAAGTTTGAAATAGATGGTCTAGTTAGCTTTTGATATTTCATTAAATATTTTTGCAAATTTGTTTGCCTGTTCTTTGCGCGAATATTTCATAATAGCCTCTTCATTTCCATGATAGGCAATTATTTCCGTTTTTTTCCATTCAGTAAACCAGAAAAGAATTTGTTTTTCTATTTCTTCGGATGTTGAACAACAGGAACCTGCATTGGTTTCTTTAACTACTTGCTCTACGCAATCATGATCATTGGGTATAACAAGAATTGGGCGTTTTGCCGAAAGATATTCGAATATTTTCCCTGTCATCATTCCCTTAAAACCGTTATATGTAAACATCAACAACACTGCGGCGTTCCGTTGCAAATCTATGCATTCTTCCGCAGACACTCTTTTGGAGATTTTTATGAAGGAAATAAATTGCGGTTTTTGTAGAAACTCTTTTAGCAAATCTGTATTATCAGAATAAAATTCAATTGAGATATTGTCTTTGTTAATGGAACCCTGTAGGTGTAAATGATTTATTACCTCCGCGAGTAAAACTCCATATTCAATCATTTTTCTTCCCACGCTTCCCGTAAAAACAATCCGAAAATTAGGAAGCGAAACAGGTTGCGTTTTCACAACACCTTCGGGATCAAACCCATTTGGTATTAAATGAACTGTTCTTTTATGCCTTTTTTGTAGTACCTCCACTAAATGATCCGAAACCGTTACAATTGCGGAAGCCGTTCGCATCATCCGTTTTTCATGAAATACATGTATTGGATCCATAATTTTATTTATCATAAATGGACAAGTTCCCCATACATCACGAAAATCAGCAACCCAAGGAATGCCCCATTTTTTTTTGCACCATGAGGCAAGCCATAGAGGCGCATCTGGTGGCGAAGTTGCCCATATAATGTCAATTTTATTTTCTTCTACAATTCTTGACAATTGTTTTTTTGCATTTCGCCGGTAGTGAAAAGGAAAATGGTGAGGCAATAAAAATGTGTTTATTTTTCGAAAGAATTTTCCAGGGTAGCGGGAAGAATATTCTGCATCGTCAGCCCTCCCAACAACAGCATCAGCAGGAAGGTTTTTTATAAAGCCTAAATCATAGGTGCAATTATTTTCTGTCCATTTGTTCGAAAGCACTAGCGCTTTCCACCCAAACGTTGGAAGATACTTCGCCAAACATCCGGAACGTTTTGAGGCCGAATGATTGCACGGTAAATAATAATAACACAAAAGCAGAACTGTTTTATTCACTTTTATACTCCGATTCAAATGAATTTTGCGAATTTTAATTGCTATTTCTTTTTAACTCCAGAATGCCACATCCATAAATGCAGGAAAAATTGGAATTAATGTCGTCCTGCTCTAGTGCCGCATTAACATGCAAGAACCCTGCATCATCAACATACGAAAACGAAATGATTGAAAACCATTCTTCCACAATGTTTAAAAAATATTCCACTGAAAAAACCCTATGAGCATTAAATTCAATCCGTTGGGGTCCGATGGGAACTGAAAGATATAGAGTCCCGTTTGGTTCAAGCATCTGAGCCAGATTTGTAAGGCCTTTTTTGTAGCCGTTGCCATCCACAGTGTCGCCGTATCTGCCTAAGCCTAAATGTTCCAAGACATGGAGACATGAAAGAGAATCGCAATAATTTTTCAGATTAAAAGAAGGATCGGTAATATCATTTCTTTGGAACTTCACGTTTGGAATCGAATGCTTTACATTTCGTATATCGATAACTTCTAAGTTTCGAAAAGACGCAACATGAGCTACAAAACCCGTCAAACTAGATCCAACATCGACGTGCTTTCTTGGCCGTGCCAGGAAAACCTTCTGAGCCACATATAAGTCTTGTTGGAAATAATGCGTTAAAACGCAATCGCCCTGGTCAAAGCGATCATTTAGGCATGGGTATAAACTTTTAATTGGAAAATCCGGAAATGACTGCCGAACTTGCTTTTTCAGTTCGATAAAATCTTTGCCATAAAA
Organism: Fibrobacteria bacterium; assembly: GCA_037447435.1. Lineage (GTDB taxonomy): Bacteria > Fibrobacterota > Chitinivibrionia > Chitinivibrionales > FEN-1185 > FEN-1185. The sequence goes on along the minus strand of JBBIGR010000008.1, from coordinate 91,259 downwards.
TATTAATCCTTTTATTGATCGAACTGTACGTAAAGGATCTATGCCAAACTCAAGAAAGAAAAAGTATAGCCTTATTACTAAGCGTTTTGTTTTTTTTAAACCCATACAGCGTCCATCTTTCTGTGGGAACCTTTGTTCGGAGGGAATATGGCTAGAAAACTGATTTTATTTTCCCAATCGCACTTTAGAAAGCTTCAGAATTGATTTTCCTCTGAGTCGATTATAAATATTGTATCTCAGAAAGAAATATATCTTGTAAAAGAAGGCTGTCGAGTAGGATGGATATTCCCAAAATGTTTTCGGTGGAGAACTCATAATCTCCGCGAATTCGCTGTTTGAAAGACCAAGTTTTTTAATAACATATTCTTTATCATCATTCTTCATCTGTTGGGTAACGTACGGGTCTTTTTCAAGCTCTTTTAAAGCAATTTCTCGAGAAACCTGACCGGAACATATGAGCGTAGACAAATGTGCCCGCCTTTTATCAAAACCGAACTTGTTTGGAAGAATATAGCCTTGATAAAATCTGGTATAAATTGACTCATAATGTTTCCCCCCATAATCGACCCAACCCAGTTTATCCTTTACAAAAGCTTTAGCATCTTCTTTTACATAGGGGAAATAGTGAAGCAACGATATTTCCTGAATCCGATGGAAATGTTTGTAAACACCAAGTTGCATAAGATTAAAATGCGGGAAATCCTTTATTTTTTTCCTTCCAAAACGTTGTTGAATCTTTCTAATATAGCGCCAATCAAAATAGCCCTGACTCCAAGCGCGAGCCATGATAGCCTCACTCTGAACATTTGTCCCCATAATTAAATATTTCAACCGTTCGCGAGTTGCAACCTGATACAGCGTTGCAACAATCGCATGATCCGTAGGTATTTCGGAATCCGGCGTGGAAGCTTTAAGAAAAGAAAGTTGCAAGTCCTTAAATTCTTCCCAATCAAGCACGCGAGTAAACAAATCAATATCAAGCGTTTTTAATGTTTTTTCAATATTACTTACCGCAAGTTCTGAATTCCACCCATTATCAAGATGAACGGCTAGGGGCCTTAACCCGATTTGCTTTGCCAAATAAGCTGTATACGTGCTATCAATTCCACCGCTTACACCGACAATACAATCGTATCGTTTTCCTTTTCCATCAATTCTAATTCTTTCAACGATTTTTTTTAATCTCTGTTCTTGCTCATCCTTACTAAACAATGATTCACTTGCCATTTTATCATAAAATTTGCAATGATTGCAACGTCCTTCCTTATCAAAAACAATCAATGGATCAGAAGTGTCCATAACACATTTAGTGCAAATTCTGTAATTTTTAGCCATAAAAGATGTTCCCTGATAATAAAAGTGCGTTATTTTTTAATTATTGACAATGGTAAAACTTCTTGCAATTCCTTTTCCGTAGGAAAATTGATAAGAACTGCATGATGAGGACCATGATAAACAAACATGCTCCCTGCCGCAACGGCTGAGGCCCCGCCCTCCAATACTGATTTTCCAAGATCACTTATTGTTTTTGCTCCACCACAAGCAATGAGAGGAATCGAAATTGAATCGGCAACCATTTTTATTAGCGATAGATCAAAGCCTTTCCATGTTCCTTCACGTTCGATTGAAGTAAGGAATATTTCACCAGCACCATAATTTTGGGCCATTTTTGCTAACGAACACGGATCAAGTTTTGTTTTTTTCGTACCACCATTTGTAAAACATCGATACCCGCCTATCACCGATTTTTTTACATCAATTGAAACCACAACACTTTGACTCCCGAGTATTTTTGCCATTTCTTCTATCAATGTTGGCTTTTCATAAGCGGCAGTATTTATAATAATTTTTTCGCATCCTAGGTTAATCAGCTTTTTGGCGTCGTCACAGGTTGAAATACCACCACCATAAGCAAAAGGCATAAAACATTCTTGAGCAATATTGGCAATTAAAGCAAAATCCGGTTTTTGATGGCACTTTGTTGCATCTATATCCAGAAAAATCAATTCATCAACACCCTTGTCATTGAATATCTTGACTGCATTAATTGGGTCGCCAATATATTTAGCTTTACGAAAGTTAATTGTTTTTACTAATCCCTTGTTCCGAAGAAGGAGACAAGGAATAACCCTTGTTTTAAGCATAGGATCAAATTCCGGCAAAATTGGCTAATAGTTGCATTCCAAAACGGTGACTTTTTTCGGGATGAAATTGCACTCCGAAAATATTTTCCTTCTGTATGCTTGAGGTGAATTCAATTCCATAGTTGGTCAGAGCAATACTATCATTATGATCATTGCACTTGACAAAATAGGAATGAACAAAGTAGTATCGCAAGTCCCCATCAATTTGGTCCATAAGAGGATTCTTTCTTTGGACCTTTATTGAATTCCACCCCATATGGGGAACTTTCATAGCCTTGATGTCGATATATTTTAAAAAAGATACCGTTTCTGCATCAATCCACCCCAATCCTTGCAATACTCCTTCGTCACTTCTTTTTGTAAACAATTGTATACCCAGGCATATTCCAAGAATCGGCGTTTTGTCTTCCAACACTTTTTTATTGAGAATGTTCATCAAGTCGAGAGACGTTAAATTTTTTATTGCATTATCAAACGATCCAACACCCGGCAAAATAAGTTTTTTTGCTTCTGCTATCACTTTTTTATTCGATGAAATCTCCGCTGGCACACCAATTTTTTTAAGCATATTAAAAATCGAGCCTAGATTTCCCATTCCATAATCTACAATTACCATTTATTTCTTTGCCTTAAATAAGTTATAATTTTGTAATTTAATTTACAATAGTCCATAATTAACGAAGTTTTCCGGCTATTCCAAAAGACAATCGTCTGAGGCTATTAAAAATAGCAGTCTTTTCCTCACGACGAACAATCCCGGTAAATATTACAAACAAAGGCCAGATTATCATTCCTATCACAGCAACACCAATGTCAAGCACAACATTTCCACGTTGAAGCATAATTCCAACAACAATAAAAATGCCTGATGAAAAATATGTTACAATCATTCTTTTTAAGGCAAATGAGATTCGATACACTCTTTGACTTGCAAAATAGTAAATACTAGCCATAATAATATTGGACAATAGAATCGCCAACGCGGCGCCAACAATATTAAAAAAAGGAATTAGGATCCACAGAAAGGCGATATGCATTACGGCACCTATAATCATGGCGATTCCCGCAACATTTGTTTTTCGTTTTAAAAGCAATCCGACAGCCACAATCTGAGTAATTCCATCGACAACCGCAGTAAAGGCCGCAATTGGGACCACAAAAAAAGCTTTTGCATATGCTGGAGGAGTCATTATTGACAGAGTTGGACGAGCGGCAAGTGATATTGCTACCATGCACCATGCTGTGCCAAGACAGAAATATATAAATGTTTTTGAATAGGCATCTTTAGCAGATTCGGTTTTAGATATTTCAAATTGAAAAGGCGCATTTGCCAACCTGAAAGACATAGTCACAAATGTCATTGCAGATGCTATTCTAAGCCCCACTGAATATAGACCGATTTTTTCTAAAGATGTCATGCGAATCAGAAAATATCTATCCAAATAGCAGATCATCCAACTCGTTAGTCCCCCAATTAATAAAGGCAATCCGTATTGAATAAGCTCTCGTAGTCTTTTTAAATCAAGAACGTTTCCAAGAAATCTTCTATTGACAATAGCGCCTACTATGAAAAACATAATCGCGATGATGACGTTCGCGGTAAAGACACCTTTAACTCCCATTTTAACACCAATGACAAGCCAAATAGTCAGACTAGCGGTCGCTAATACTTGACTTAGTGAAAATGATGTATAAACCAAAGGGCGACGTTGCAGCCTTAAAAGATTGGCATGCATGGAATTAATGCAAGTAAAGGGAACAGCTGCTATTGCAATTTTTAAAAAAGGAGCACTTTGACTGTTTCCAAAAAGGAGCATGCATAAAGGGGAAGCAAAATACCACACAAAAACGGCTATGGTTCCGGTTACTGTTATGATATACACCATGAGCGATACAACAGTTCTTCGTCGATCGTCATGGTCAGACCGTTCAAAAAAATAAAAACTAAGAGCTGTATCTGCAATGCCGGAAGTTAAAATCATGGCAAATAATGCAGTCGTTGTAGAAATTACATCCATAACGCCGTAAGTGGATGGAGCAAACACTCTCGTATATATTGGCAAAAGAAAGAATCCAATGAATCTTCCTATTACTCCTCCTGCCCCGTAAATAAGAGATTCTTTTCCAAGTCGTGCGAAAACGTTCATTTTATTTAAAGTCGATTTAATTAAATTATTTTTTGACAATAAAAAAGGTCAACTTGGCCAGGATTTTCAATTGTAATTTTCATAAATTGCGTCGGCACATTTTGAAAAGGCTGATAAGGCTTAACGCGTATCGGCATTCCGTTATTGGTGGCTTTCATATACTTGTGGTATCGAATGCGAATTTTGTATTCTCCGGTTCTTGTAGCATTCCATCTCATGGCACCTTTTTTATTGTAATTCCACTGTACATCTGGGTCAATGACGCCAGCTCGATCTGGATTTTTCAAAAGTGTCAAAATTACAGGTGGCGCAGATACCAGCCTACGAAAATCTTCGAGTGGCGCAATATCGGCTACGGCGCATATCAAAAACCCATTTTCAATCAAAGATTGTACTGTCCTATCCGAGTGTGCTACCACATAACCTGCACCAAGAGATTTGCATATATCAAGCATTTTATCGCCTGACATATGATCTGATGAAAAAGGGATAAGGTATCGATTAAAGAGGTCTGGTTCATTTAATCGAAAATAGAGATCATTGACCAAGTCAATATTCCTCTCAGGCAAAAAACCATCCACCCATAGCCAAAACCCCCTGAATTTTGATATGGTTCTAGGATCACCGTCACTTTCTGCAATAATTCGCGAATTAGCTGTCATTCTTAAAAACAAACATTTTAATTCCTCAGGCATCGGAAACGTCATCGGATCTAGAGATGGGAAATTTGAAACTCGCAGGAGAATATTAGGATCAGATAGCTTTACATGAACCTTTTTTAATATCTTTTGCGTCAAGGGAATTCCACAGAGCCCAGGATGGTTATATGCAAATACAAGAATGAAAATTATTCCTATCGGTGAAAAATGGGCACCAGCTATTGCTATTGCAGCGATCAACAAAGTCATATTGACATTTTGTTGGTCATTGAAATATAGAATTCGATTATTCGACCAATAAACAAAAATTGGCCAAAGGCCTAGCAAAAAAAGATTTTCAAAAGGTAATTTTCCCTGAAAAGTAGTTGCAATTATCGAAAAGAGATAAGGTATCCACCAGGCTAAATCGATGGCCGTGGGATACCATGGGCGTTTCCAAAGACGGGATTGTTCGGAGACAAGATTATTTAAAAAACCATTCTTCAACATCATGGCAATTCGAAAACCATGTTTTAAAAGCCCCGGCAAACAAGAAAGAAATAACCCGAGAACCGAATTGTGGGCGATGGCATTTACAATGGCAATGGGGCCGAAAAACATAACAATCATTATGGAACAGCCTAAATTGACAAAGGCAATCATTGACCAAATAATCCCTGCAACAACAAAATGTCCCGAAAAAGTATAATAGAGACAAAGCATTGCGGCCCCGTACCAAAACACTTCCGGTTTCCCATAGTGCATAAATACGGAAACAACAAAAGGGGAAGCGATTAAGGTCAAGGTGAACAAAACTGCAAAAAGTGGTCCATATTCAATTGAAGATATGCAACCTAAAACCCCAGCAAAAGAAATAAAGCCTATGGCAAGATATCGTCTTTGATGCAATAAGTTTAGAAAAAAATATGTTACATAGTTGTTGTATGCTCGCACCCCAAGGGGCATTCCCAAGCCATCATCCCAGCAATAGCCAAATCTTCCAAACCTACTGTAATCCATGCTGATTTTGCGATACCAAACCCAAAAACCTGCGTCAACACTGCTAAATGCAAAAAAATGCTTGTCCGGTATCCCGCATCCTTCGGGTTTCATTGCATTCCAAATCCGAAACAATGTCCTAAATGCAAACATCATTAGTATTGGACCGTAAATACGACGGATAATAGCAGAAACATATTTATTATTTTTTATCATTATTTTTAGGGTAATTCTTAATTTTTCATTTTTAAGAGTCACTATTAATTGATTTTAAGAAACTGAGTTTTTTTTCTCCGCAGAAAAAGTAATTCCGCCTAGGAAGCTGGAAAGGAAGGGAACTCTTTCAAAAAGGCCTTCTATTATAATGAGCATTTTAAATAAAAGGACATTGCTTACACCGGCCGGAACACCACCCCAAAATGAAAAATGGGTGTTTTCGAAGCCGCCAAGATTAAAAAGTTCTTTGATTTCTTTTTTTGTATAGTATTTGTCTGTAGAACAGTGTTTTCCGGTTCCTCTATAGATTTTGCGTAGCTTATACCACGGGCTCGCGCCATTTGGTGTAATTCCAATTACCTTACCATTATTCCTTAAAACTCTTCTTATTTCTGAAACAAAGACCTCGATATCAATTATGTGTTCAATAAGGCCAAAAAAATAAACCACATCTATTGAATCATCCGGGATAAAAGGCATATAAAGAACGTTGGCTTGATGCACTTCCACATTTAAGATTTTTTGTGCCATTAGCTTCTTTTTTAATTCAGTTAACATGAATTCACTGCCATCTATAGCCAAAATGCATTTAAAAAGCTTACTTGCCTTATCTATATAAACTCCGGTACCAACTCCCAACTCTAGCCCTTTAGTTCTCTTTGCTTCTAATGGGAGCATTTGTTCAAACGATTTCCAGCGTTTCTGTAGGAAATGATCGGTTGAAAGAGTAGCACCAAACCTTTGGTCCCAATTTCCTGCATATTTGTCATAAAAGTGAATGACATCGGAATCCGAAGCAGTTTGTTCAGTATTAAAATTTTTTTCATCCATAATTTATTTCCCAATGATTTCGAATTAAAAATTTATTATGCGATTTATTTTTTTTTCTTTTTCAGTCCAAACAGGTAAATTAATTGTAGTCTTCGGAAATGAATGCGCGATTGGAAAACATTGCCCTCTTTTAATTCGACAGGAATATGCTTTCATTTCCGGGACGACATATTCGATGAGCTGACCCAACTGAACACCATTACATAAAGCTTGGTATAGCGATTGAGACTGTGTTCGGCACCGCACTACGTAATGTGAATATGTTGCTCCCTCAACAATAATCGGCCTCTTGATTTCCTCGTTTCTAAGAAGCTTTTCATCAAAATATGCTGCTGCAATTCTATGCTTATTAATAATAGTAGTATACTTCTTGATTTGAGTGGTTCCGACTCTTGATTCTACATTTGTCATACTTACCAAGTAATCTTTAGGCATATCAATCTTTGACTCATCATAGTATTTTGAAAATCTATCGAGTACTTTGATTCTTTCAAGACGGTTTATTAACCCATATATCGGCTCCCAGAATGCAATATAAACAAGAATTAGATATATAAATCTTCTCAAGCTCTTGATGAACGTTGGTTTCTTAAGACGCTGTGTTCTGAGCTGCCTAAGCCGAGTTGCAAGCCAGTCCTTGTCGGTAGTTACCATTCCGCCAAAAATCGATGTAATGAGCTTGCTGATATTCATTCCGAATATTGCAGCGTCACCTTCCTGCTGCACAGGACGACCATTCCATTCCGCAGCAAAACTATGAGCACAATCCTGGATTATTTGCACGTGTGGAAAAGATTTTCGTATGGCATCAAGCTTATCTAGATCCACCGGATAGCCGAAAAGGGACGTTGCAATAATAGCGCCCGTATTATCATTAATAAGTGGTGGAACCAGGTCGAGATTCATATTGAAATCTGATTCCTGGCTATCTACAAATACTGGAATGTTACCGCTATAGACAATTGCGTGAGCTACTACAACACATGTATAAGCTGGACAAATTATTTCTTTTCCTTTTAATTCCATTGCTTCGAGCAAAAGAATCAGACCTGTTCTTCCATAAGGAAAAGCAATCGCATGCTTTTGCCCCATTAATTTAGCAAAAGCCTTTTCAAAACGATCAATGTCGTCCTTTCGAGGAATCGAAACTGCAGCAAAAATCTCTCTCCAATCTAGGAACGGCTTGAATCGCGGGATCATTTCTTGTCGTCCTGAATCTGCCAATATCCTTGGCTTGCCATATGAATCGCACTGAAAGGACTCTCCGGCTTAATTAAAGAAAACTTGTTTACTTCTCCTTTTTGAGAATCAACGATGGCTAATTTTGATCCCATTTCAATTCTTCTCGTATTTGAGACTTTACATGATTTTTTATTGGTAATTAGGATTCTCACAAGGATATTCTTTATAAAATTTCCAAGTCGGGCATTCTTCATTATTGTAAGCGCCATAAGTCTTAAAACAATAAACTGCAAAGGTGTTGGTAGTTGTTTGTGCATCTCATTAAATATTGCCTGAACAACCATTTCGTTTTCAGTAATTTCAAACTTGTTCTTTATATTATATGCTTGCGTACTGAAAAGTTTTCCCGATTTTGACTTCAGTATCAATCCGCAATCTATTTCCATGGCCTTCTTTTCAAAATCGTAATTATAAATGACACCACCCTTATTCCAAGATATCACAGTATATCTGTTAACAGCTTTATCGACAACAAGCCCAGCTTCTTTGAAAGTATATCTATAGGTTTTTTGATGATTAATCTGAGGAATTTGCTCGTCACTTTCCAACGAGCCATTTTCTTTGGCGGCAATTGAAGCAGCCCAACAATAAGAATTAAACATTGGAATCAAATTCGGCTCATCCATAGCAGCCAAAGTTACAGTGTTGTTACGCCCAATTGACTTACTCATAAATCGTGCTAGTGCGCTTGCTGCCGGAATTTCCTTTTTTAAATATTCAATACCAGAGGGGTAATAAAACCTTGTATTTCTACTCCCGAAATTGCCACCGAAAGACCCATCCGGAAATGCAAAATGAGCTAAGAACTCAATCGATTTGGCAAGTGAATGTGTTAAATTAAGATCGGGCCGCATCCTGTGAACATCAGCCAAATAATGCATACATAAAGTTTGGTATCCCAGGTCCGCGCCTTCATATTCTAAAAACCAACCTTCGATAGATTGATTTCGGATGATCGAACTCAATATTTTATTGGCTTTTTTCGATTCTTCGCTGGTTATTAACGTCCATTTAAACAAAGCTGCGCATGCGGTAGCAAGATGATTAGAAATAAAAGCATGTGTTTCTTCTCCTTTTTCAAGGAAATGGATCATAGGGGAAATGACAGCAAGATATCTTTTCTTTACTAACGCGTCTATTTCCTCGCCAAGTAATTCTACTGCCGTAAGCAAATCGTACGCCACAAGAGCTGTAACACAATAAGACGATTCAAATGGCCAGGCTTCCTCCATACTGCCGTTCCGTCTCCGTAAAAAATCCGTACCTGAAAAAATGCTGTCGATACGTTTTAAAACAGATCGTCGTGCTATTGGTTCTGGCAATAAGCTTTCTTTTAAAAGCCTAGCCAACCCATTCGCAGCTCCTTGAAATGTACCATTGCCAAAGTCAATTAATTTCCAAGCCCAAAAATATCGGTCAGCCAAACCATAAGTAAGGCTATTCTCATCATTGTCGAATAATGCCAGAAGACGCGGCAATGAATTATAAATCTGCTTTAGGTAAGAATTATTCTCGTTCATAAATGAATTTAACAACTAAGTTTAGATCAACTGATGAAATTCCCAAGGGCCAAAAAGACAGATATTTTTCCTTCATCTTTATTCGTAGTGCATTCAAAATCCGGTCTGCAAATCCTGGATGCTCCCAGCAGATTATTTTATCTGGATTTATTGTAGTGTTTTTTAGAAGCCACCTTCTACTTGTAATAAAACGCCCCAAACCCCATCCTAATCCTCCTTCACAAGGTATTGCACCCACCAGAACGCCGCCTGGTACTAGCACTCTGATCAATTCATCTATATAAGTCTGTAAATCGGCCATATGTTCCAAGGAATAAAAAGACAGAATGATATCAAAGGATTTATCGGGAAACGGCAATTTATTTGCGTCTTTCCGAATCAAATGAATCTTTTCATAAGGAATATCATTATCGCGCAATGTGTTTTCTGCTTTAGCAAGCATTTCTTGACTTACATCAGCCATGACATACTCTGCAGGTTTTCCATTCCAGAACCTAAAATGAGGAATGTCTCCGGGACCAATCTCCAAGATTTTTTTTGTGTCCATAGAAACAGAATTAAGAACTTTATATCCCGCATCATTTACTATCTTTCCAACCGAGGCTTTTTGATTTACATAATAAAATTCAAGAAATCGTTTTTCCCATTCTTGCCAATCTGAATCTTCAGGTATTATAGTAAGCCCGAATTTTGTTCTATCCCCAAACAAACGTTTCGACACGAAATAGGGTAAATATTTTCCAATTCTAAAAGAACTCATTTTGCATCCTTAAGGTTATCTAGCATTTCCTTATATCCCGTTTTCCATCCGTAATCATCGCTAAATGTATGCTGATGCCATAATATCGCTGCAGTGCCATGTACTTCTTGAATTTCATTGAGCCAATACCTAATTTGGTTTTTTCTTTTATCATCAGTCATGTTGATATAGTCGTAAAACTGCGAATCCATAAACACTGTTGCTGTTGCAACTAGTTTCATTGGCTGGTCTTTTGTAAAATCCCATGGATGGAAGGTAATTGCTGCGCCATTTCTTAATCCCGAAATGTCATTGAATGAAAGCGTAAAATCGTGCGTAAGCATCGCATCCTCCTGAGCCCTCCATGTGCTTTCAAAAGAAAAACGTAGCCAATGTTGGCGGCACATTCGAATTGGAATGCCAAAAGACCGTTCGAGATTTTCACGAGCTTTATTTAATTTGTCTCTGTCTTCCCATGAAGTAAATGAAGGGTGAAGCCCAATGCTACAGCCTTGCCGGATCATCTCATTCGCAAGCTCTTTCAAACTCGTATCGTTTGGATCGTAAGAAGGATCAAAAAGCCACTCAACTATGGATTTCTGATTTGAGGGTTTTCCACCGTAAAATAAAAAAATACTCTTTTTGTGATATTTTCTTTCAACTTCCATTAAATCTTCAAACAGCCAATATTTACTTTTTCCATAAAAAAAGCGTTGCGAATGTGCCAATTTAATTATTGAAGTTTTTAAATCTCCCCTTGTCAAAGCACGAACAGCATTAAAACAATGGAATAAGGTCTGCTTAAGCCTTATTGCCAGCGTCTTTTTTATTGCGTCAACGTCATGCGTCAGAAGGATTTTTGTTTCAGGTAGCACGCCGAGCAAAGCATCTTCCGATAAACCATTATCAATAGATGCCCATTTCCTCAAAAAGAGAGCAATCCGATTTACCCACGCTCTCTGCCAAATACGTTTATCCCAATTGACAAGGCGAAACGAGTATGAATGGACGGGCCCTTTTAATTTTTCCAACTCTCGTTCAGCTAAATTATTCAAATACCAGAAAGCAGATTCAAGCCAATCGACCCTTTTCCAGGCTTCTTGATTACCATTACAAACGCAATACTTGGGTACTAACAGGTTTCCATCGACGCCGACCCGTTCAGCCCATGCCGGAAGACGGATTTCCACTACTTCCGGAGGCAACGTATTGCTTTCGCCTTTAAGTGCTGTTGGAATAGGAAGCGCTACTATTGGAGCAAAATTATCAGTCCAATATTGTGACAAGCTCTCTATAATATAAAGCCGTTTATCCATCCAATTAATGAAGTGAAAACATATTAGCGTTACACGTCAATGAAATTTTGATACCAGAGCTCAAGGCATAGAGCACCCCAAAGCCCTCTGTCAAATGGCTTTTCCTGTTCAAGATAATTCGTAATTTCGCTTTGGTTAAGAAGACCGCGGTTTTTCGATTTGTCGGACAGCAATGTATCAAGGACAAAATCGCGCACTACTCCAGCTTTAAACCATTCAGATAATGGAACAGGAAAGCCCATCTTATCTTTGCGGTTTAATATTGCGGGAGGAACACGATCCTTAACAACTTGACGAAAAACTTGCTTTGTTTTTCCTTCTGCAAATTTGAGCGTTGGTGGCATGGACGCCACAAGCTCAACAATCCTATGATCCAGAAGCGGAACTCTTGATTCAAGCGAAACGGCCATACTCATGCGGTCTTCTACCTGCAATAAAGCGGGGAGAAGTGTGCGCATATCAAAGCATGTCATTTTGTTGAAATAGGATTTTGTTTCAGGCTGATTGAACAATGCAGCAAAGGTTTCAAAAGATTTAGATTCGTCGTATGATTTTAAGAAATCAGGGGAGAATAATTTTGCGTTCCCTTTCAGCCTATTTATAAGCTGAAAATATCGCTTATCCATTGGCTCAAAAATTCCATTGGACCAAAAGTTTTTAATCAACGGAACATAATTTTTAAGCAAAGACAAATTTGGAATTATGGTTCCGAGCGTAACAACAAACCGGCCTTCTTCATGCTGTTCATAAATAGCAGATTTCAGACACTGCTCTAGATACGCAACAAGATATCTAGCATATCCTCCAAAAATCTCATCTCCGCCCTGTCCTCCCAGCACAACTTTTACATTTTGAGAAGCCATTTTCGATACAAAATATTGCGGGAATAATCCCGGACCGGCTGCGGGCTGATCCATAAAATAAATCAGTTTTCCAATAATGTCGACGAAGTCCTGCGCCGTGGGAAAGACTTCATGATGTAAAGTTTTTTCTGCTTCCGACACGATTCGCGCATACCCGGATTCATCATACTGATCTGATTCTTTAAATCCTCCTGTAAATGTAGAAATGGGCGTGCCAAGAAGTTGAGAAGCATAGCAGGTGATTGCGGAAGAATCGAGACCGCCTGAAAGATAAGCGCCAACCGGCACATCGCTTCTCAATTGCAAACGAACAGAATCTTGTAACAGAAACCCAAGCTTTTCAATAAAATAATCTTCGGTATGATGTGAATCTATATCGAATTTCAACTCCCAGTAAATGCTCTTTCGCTCTATTTTTCCATTTTTTATAATTAGAAATGTTCCCGGTTCAAGCTTGCGTATTCCATGGAAAAGCGTTCGATCATAAAGAAAGAACTGAAACGTGAGATATTCATACATGGCACCGCTATTTACACCAGCCTTTACAGCAGGATGTTTTAGTAACGCTTTTATTTCCGAAGCAAAAAGAAAACCATCTTTTGACTCTATATAATATAAAGGTTTTATGCCAAATCGGTCTACTGCAAGGAACGCCGTTTGTTCCTTAATGTCATAAATAGCAAAAGCGAACATCCCGATACATCTCTGCAAACAAGCGGGACCATGAATAATATAAAGATTCAACAATACTTCTGTATCAGAATGTGTGACAAGCGCACAGCCAGCCTGTACTAACTCCTGGCGAAGCTCAAGATAATTATATATTTCGCCATTGAAAACTATAATATAGCGATGCTCTTTGTCCCACATTGGCTGTTGACCGGATTGGATATCAATAATTGATAAGCGTTTATGAGCTACACCTGTTTTGCCTCGAATAAATTCACCGCTTGCGTCGGGGCCACGATGATTAATCGTTTCTGCCATATCCTTTAGTATTTGTGGCTTAACATCATCATCGATATTAAAAATTCCGGCAATCCCACACATTTATTTCTTCCTTAATTTTACAAATATCATAAATGGGAAAGTTTGGTCTAGAACTTTGTGAATGAATTTTGGAATTTTAAAAGGCAATGCTCTTGCTGGAAAGAAATGGTAAAATATTTCTTCAATGACAAATGCTGGGGTTAGCAACTCGATAATTTTTTTTTTTGAATAGCTTTTCCCTATTGGATTTAATTTGCCATCATATAGCCGCACTACTTCATCTGGGTCATCAATATTGAATATTCCATCTCTTCCACGTCCGCGAAGTTTTCCACCAATAGAATAAACAATTTTGCTTACCCATTTAAAGAGCGGCCATAATCTTAGAAATATATTCCTATAATAAACTGAAATAATGGCTGTACCGTTTTTTTGCAATACTCTGGCTATTTCTTCTACGCAAGCAGCTGTATTAGGCGTATGATGTATTACTCCCTGGCAATTCACATGTGAAAAAGTTGCATTCTTTAATGGTAACTTTTCTGCATTAGCCTGACACAAGTCCAATTTAATGTCATTTATTGCTGCTCTTTGCCTTGTAAGAAGCAATCCACTTATAGTCAAGTCTGCCGCAGTAATGTTTGCATACCCGACAAGACCAAATTCAGTTGCCCACATCCCGACACCGCATCCTAAATCTAATATTTTTTCATTTTTTATTTTTTCAGGAAATAGCTTGTCATCTAATGTGCCGGCAAAACAATCATTTATATAAACGTTTCGATGCTCTTCAAAAAAACCCTTCGTCCCAAGTGGATTCTTTGCTTCACCACTAAATAATGGATTCTCTTCCCAAAAATGTCTAACCTCATTTAGATCTTTTGTCATATTCCCTCAAAAGTTTTTTATATCCAAATTTCCACCCACCCCAAGGCCAGTGGTAAAAAAGCGCCATTGCTAAATATCCCAAAGTAGTAATACTTGTTATCATTTTGCTATAGCTGGTTTTTTTGTCGTACCGCAATTGAAATCCGACTTCTGCAAACCTTGCGTTGAGCAATTTAAGCTTTACCATTTTTTCAAGCGTTCCAGTAAATCCCATTCCTTTTAATTGAATAAAATTATTGCCATAAAATTCAATGGCTTTTTTAATAATTTCTGCTCGGTAAACTCTGAATCCACATGAAAATTCCCTCATTCCTTTGAACCCAAATATAAATTTCATGAAAATCTGGGCGCAGTTTGATATAAGCGCTCGATAAGCACTTACACCATGTTGACCACCGCCTTTTTGGAACCGAGATGCAGTCACAACGTCAAAGCCCTCTTCAAGTTTGTTAATCAGATTTCCAATATTTTGAGGTTCATGGGTGTTGTCCGCGTCAAGGCGTACAATATAGTCCCCAATCTTAGACAGCTCGGCTGCTCGTTCAAAAAGGTCACGTGCTGTTTCTCCCAAACCACGATTCAACTTATGGGTTAGAATTTCAAACGGGAATTCTTTCGATAGTCTGGCAAGCTCATCCCCGGTCTTATCATTGCTTCCGTCGTTGCAAACAATTATGTGGTAGTCAAATTTCTTAACCCGCATATACTCAGAAATGTCCGTAATAAGCTGGCGCATTGAATTTTCTTCATTGAAAGCAGGCAAAAGGACAAAAACTTTTTTCCCCACGATAACTGACCTCCTCTTTTACTTTAGAGCAGCTAGATGTGTAATAATTGATTTTGCAGAACATCCGTTACCGTAGTCAGCAATTTGCTCTCGATTTCCAGTCCACTCTAGCATTCGATTGGCAAGACTTACAATGTCTGAAGCATCCCGATTACCAGCAACCACATTCCATCCGGCATCAACTGTTTCTGTCCATTCAGTCTCATTTCGCAATGTTATACAAGGTGTCTTGTGAAAATAGGCTTCTTTCTGTACCCCTCCCGAATCGGTCATTATAAGTTTTGCATTACTTTCCAAATTGATCATGTCGAGAAATCCCGCAGGGGCAATCACTTTAATATTCGCCAGAAAATTATTCAAGCCGAAAGAATCAATCATTTTTTTTGTGCGAGGATGCATAGGAAAAATAATGACGGAATTATATGATAGTATTTCAAGCGCCGAGAGGATATTTATAAGTCTTAATCTTTCGTCAGTATTTTCGGCACGGTGTATAGTTACCAGAATATAGCCTTTTGATGTCAGTAACAGTTTGGCCAATATAGTACTTTTTGATTTTGCTTTTTCAACAAATTGTATTGCAACATCATACATCACATCACCAGTGATATAAACATTGTTTATAATACCTTCATTTTTTAAATTTTTTACTGCGGTCGTTGTGGGACAAAACAGAATCGTGGAGATATGATCCGCAATTACCCTGTTTATTTCCTCTGGCATCTTCCTATTGAATGAGCGTAAGCCCGCTTCAACATGTGCTACCGGGATATTCATTTTTGCAGCTACTAGTGCACCTGCTAGTGTGGAATTTGTGTCGCCATAGATAAGAACCATGTCCGGATTTTCGGAATTTACTATGGGCTCGAGACGTTTAAGCATCTCACCTGTCTGCTCTCCATGTCCGCAGCTGCCAATCTCAAGGTTATATTTTGGAGGTAAAATGTCCAGTTCGTCAAAAAATATCTTCGACATATTGTTATCATAATGCTGGCCCGTATGAACAAGCACCTCTTCAAACTCGCCGCTTTCAATAATTGCTTTGGACACAACAGAGGCTTTGATAAATTGAGGACGAGCACCAATAACAGTCAGGATTTTTTTCATTTTATAGCCGATTGGAGTTTAAATTCATCATATGTCTTTGAGCCTGAACACATAGCTAGAGGAAGAATCTCGTCTTCACCAAGATCAATGCACTTCATTCGACCGTTTTCGATTTTGTAATGTAAATTGCTTTCAGGGCAAGTGAATATGCCTTGGCTATTCGAAACGGCTAAATAGTGTCCATGCCTGCTCATCCATCCTTTTTGCTGCGCCGGTACACCCATCATGAGAGCATAATCAGGTACGTCTTTTGAAACAACTGCGCCCGCCGCAATGAATGCGTAGCACCCTATCATGATGCCGCAAACAACAGTAGCATTAGCACCAATCGTTGCCCCACGCCTTATGACTGTTTTTTCGTATAAGGAATGCCTGTTGACTTCAGAACGCGGATTAGTTACATTTGTCAGAACACAAGATGGTCCTAAAAAAACGTTGTCTTCAATAATTGTTCCCGCATATACGGAGACATTGTTTTGTATTTTCACTCTATTGCCAATAACCACGTCATTTGCAATCTGAACGTTTTGCCCGAGTATACACTCCGTACCGATTTTTGCACCTTTCATAACATGGGAAAAATGCCAAATCTTTGTTCCATCACCTATCGAACACGGTTCATCGATGTATGCGGATTCATGCTTGAAATAGGACAATGAGAATTCCTGACTATGGATTTAAAAATTTATGAGAATTAGGGGTAATCCCGATTGGAAGGGTTGTTCGTATATCGTGAACCAATTGGAGAGAGCCCCTTGCATCCTCGGGAAAAAAACCGTTTCCAGCAAGAATATCCTTATAAATCTCCGTATGCAAATCTGTAAATCCCTCAGAGAATTCCACTTCTTTTCCGTCTATCACGATGGATCGAAACGTCGTTTTTCCAACAGCAGCAGCCTGGGCAGGCACATAGCTGATATCGATTGACAAAAACCATTTTACCCGTGCATGTTTCAATTCAAGATATCCTGCGATTTTTTGATCATCGGCAACATGAACCTCAAAACCCTCCACTGGCCCAAAAAGCCATATGAGTAAATCAAAAAAATGCACTCCGATGTTTGTAGCAAGTCCGCCCGACCGTTCCATCTGACCCTTCCAAGAGACCAAATACCAATTGCCTCGCGCGGTGATGTAGGTAAGATCTACTTCATGTTTACCAGCTTTGTTTTCTACAGCAAACTTTTCTTTTAACGCTTTAAGTGCTGGATGAAGGCGTAACTGAAGTACCGTATAAATTTTCCTGCCATATTCGTGCTGTAATTCGAGCAAAGCGTCAATGTTCCACGGATTTATTACAAGCGGCTTTTCGCATATGGCATCAGCCCCAATTCGAAGTGCAAAGCGTATATGAGCATCGTGTAAAAAATTTGGCGAGCAAATACTCACAAAATGCACCCGTTCGTTCTCGCCTTTGCGTCGTAATTTCTCCAAATGCCTGTCAAACCTTTCGAATTCCTGGAAAAAACGGGCATTAAAAAAATACTTGTCAAGTACACCAACAGAGTCTTTTGGATCACAGGCCGCAACGAGATTATTGCCGGTTTCCTTTATCGCCTTCATGTGCCGCGGTGCGATATACCCCGCAGCACCGGTCAATGCAAAATTTTTATTTACCACTTAATCACCCTCTAGCAAACACATTATACTTAATGATGCACCACATTGCTCGGAAAGCATCTTTGAAACCAATTTTTTTACCGTCTTCATAGGTTCGGCCGGAATAGGAAATACCGACCTCGTAAATGCGGCAATGTTGTTTTGCAATTTTGGCGGTAATTTCCGGCTCAAAGCCGAAACGGTTTTCGCATATGGTAATTTTATCGATGATTTCCTTACGGAACATTTTATAGCAGGTTTCCATGTCCGTAAGGTTTAGATTCGTAAATATATTGGATACAAACGTAAGAAGTTTATTTCCTAGAAAGTGAAAATAATATAACACTCGACGTTCGTCGGTAGTGCAAAACCGCGAGCCAAAAACGACGTCTGCCCGACCATCGAGAATGGGTTTTAAAAGTTTCCCGAATTCCTCCGGGTTATACTCTAAATCCGCATCCTGCACAACGACGACATCCCCTTGAGCATGGGAAAAGCCGGTACGTAAAGCGGCCCCTTTTCCTTGATTTTTTCCATGGAAATATATTTTAACATCCTCAGCTTTCATTTGCTCAAGAATTTGAATTGTCCCGTCGGAAGAACAATCGTCAACAACAATAAGCTCTCTGGTCACGCCTGCAGGAAGATGCGCATTGCGGACTTTTTCAAGCAGCTGCGTTATTGTTTTGTTTTCGTTATAGCAGGGTATAATTATTGACAAAAGCATATTAATACTTGAAAAAATAATATACTACTTTTTTTAATTCCAAAATTATTGCGGATTTAAGAACGTAATTTTTCCACCACATTTTATAGTCTTCTTTTGTAAAACCGCATTTATTATATGGAACCGGCAGGAAGTAATATCGAACAAGGTCGTTCTTACTTTTGCGCATTATTTGCATACGAATCCTACGCATGTGAAACGGCGTACTAACGAGCCCTACCTGCAAAGGATTTTGCCGTGTAAACTTGTTAGATTTATTTATTTTATCAACCGCCCAGCTAGTTATAAAAAGCACTTCTGAATTCGTATTTTTACATGAATCCACTATTTGTATCCTGGATGTATCAAAGCCGTCTTTACGGAGCGGTATTGCAATCTTTTTTGACGGATAACTGATCAGCCATTCTGCGCCTTTATATTTTCCGTATAATTCTTTTGAATAAACAAGACGGTTCGTTTCACCTGCAAATGTAAATATCGCATCTATCGACAACGGCAAAGGATCCGATATTACAAGCCACTGAGCAAGATGTCGAAATGCAAATGTGGAAATACCGACAGCAACGAGAATAATTATAGCAAATAAGGTTTTTTTTCTTTTTAGAAACAATTCATTACTTTCAGAAAGAAATAAAAAATCTATTTAAAGTTTATTGATTTTTTAACCGGATGCACCTTGCCCCGGTCGGCGGTACTTTCAAAAAAAGTACGCTTATAAGTTTTTATTTTCTATATACTTATATAAATTAAGTCCAGTAACCTTTAACATCAAATAATACATTCCTTTTACGCTCAATTCAACGTTAATATTGTATGGAATTAAATTATACGGAATAATCGGTATCGGGTTTTATATATGCAGAATCGATTTGCATTGATGCCTGACCAAGCCCTTTTACCGCTAATATAAGCCTTTCGGAATCCTGAATTCTAGCAATAATTCCTCGTATACCTTTCATTGGCCCTGCAAAAACAATCACAGGCGTTCCAATTGGGATGGAAGTATGAACAGGCTCTAAAACCATTCCAGATTCAAGAGCTTGGAATATTTGCGATAGTTCTTCGCTAAAATGTCTTTGGTTTTTTATTTGGATGATCGATACAATCCTGCCGGTTTTATAAATACTTGAAACATTTTTTTCCGTTGAGCAAAAACTGATATATCCTGGAAAAAGCGGCAGAATAGACTTTCGGGGCTTATTATTGTCTTTACGGCGAGTAATCTTCGTTACAAGCGGCAAATAGTACTCTATTTCGCTATTCATAAAATCAAATGCAAGGGCCTTTTCCATTCTTGGTTTGATTTTTGCAATCCACCAAAGTCCTTGCGCTTCGCCAATTGATCGATTTGGGAATCTTGCCGGCGGATTTTCGTTGATTCTCTTCATCCTGTTTTTACTCCGAACATATATAGCTCTGCCATTGCAACTTATTAAACGCCAAACTTTGCTCGATATTCTTCAATTCTTCTCATTGTCCGATCATCTAAAACAATCTTACCATCTATCGGTTTATTTAATAAATATTCAACTATATCATCTAACGATACAATAGACATAGCTTTCATCCCAAATGTTTGCGAGACTTCAGCAAGTGCCGATATTCCCTGAGGTCCTTTCTCCATCCTGTCGACGGAAATGGCCAACGCACGGAATTTTAACTCCGGAATAGTGGATAACATTTCGACAGATTCTCGAACCGAGGTACCTGCAGTAATAACATCATCGATAATCACGAGTTTGTCGCCCTTAACCGGCTTATGGCCTATCAAGGTTCCTCCTTCACCATGATCTTTAGCTTCTTTCCGATTATAACTGACCTTGATATCATGTCCGAATAAATTTTCAAGCGCAATTGCGGTGGTTACTGCAAGAGGAATTCCTTTATAAGCCGGCCCGAATAGGACAGAAAAATCATTCCCAAGAGTGTCATGCAGTGCTTTCGCATAAAATTCTCCAAGCATCTTGATTTGACGACCAGTTTTATAGTTTCCCGTATTTATAAAATACGGTGTATTACGGCCACTTTTAGTTACAAAACTACCAAAAGTAAGAACTTGCGATCTAACCATGAATGCAATGAATTCTTCTTTATATGATTGCATAACAACCTCAGATTACTGGTTTAAGGTTACAGGTCACATAAAATATACTTTTTTAAATTTCAAATTAAAGAATAGTTATTTGAGGGTACATTATTTCATAATTCAATTTTCAATCCATCGTTGGCGAAAAACATCCAAGGATCTAGTTTTACAATGTCGACACGATAATCAATATCATGACTCATATGAGTAAAAAAACACTTTTTTGGCTTAACCGTGCGTGCAATATCTACGCTTTGCTCAAGTGTAAGATGGCTCGAATGAACCTTATTTTCTCGCAAGCAATTTAAAATGAGGACATCGACATGTTTTATCAAATCTATTATTGAACATGAAATTTCTTTTACATCGGAAATATACGCTACGTTGCCGATTTTATAACCTAAAGCTCCTTTTAATCCACCATGTTCGACAGGCAAACATTCAATTTGCAAATTAACTACATTAAACAGCCCAGAAACCGGGTTTAGCACAATATTGGGAATCCCACCCCCCAAAAACGCATTAGGATTAAAAATATACGGATAAACTGCTCGTATATAATTCATGCTCTCCGATGACCCATAAAACGGCAAGGGCCCAAATGGAGACTTTGTATACGAGCGAATGTCGGGAATTCCACTAATATGATCGCTATGGCAATGCGTAATAAGAACAGCGTCCAACTTGGGGATTTTCTCGCGTAAGGCCTGAACTCTGAAATCTGAAGAAACATCGACAAGCAAATGCTTTCCGTTTGTTTCAATTAGAATTGAAGACCGGGTTCGTTGGTGTAACGGATCATTCAACGATGCTTTACATACACCTTTTCTACAATCGCTATAGTCGTTCAACATACAGTCAATAGAAGGAACGCCATGGGATGTTCCTGTTCCAAGAAATGTTATTTTCATTGAAGTCATGATTGTGCCTAGTTTTATATTTATAAATAGTCTTAGTGTCTATATATAAATTATCTACACCAACAACGTAGATATAATCTCAGCGAAAATTTTACGCAGCACGGATTATTTTAGAAAATAGTTCAATTCGATTCTTTCATTCTTGAGTTTCAAAAGCGGAGACATAATGTCAGACCCCACAAAAGATGTTAAAAAAATCGGCCTTTTAGACCTTATTATCATTGTCCTCGAACGAAAATGGGTATTTCTAATTGGTATTTTTTTATTTTGCACTCTCGGTGTGGTGGTAAGCATTATACTGCCCAAAGATTACACTGCAACGGCAATAATCA
This sequence comes from Fibrobacteria bacterium, assembly GCA_037447435.1. GTDB lineage: Bacteria > Fibrobacterota > Chitinivibrionia > Chitinivibrionales > FEN-1185 > FEN-1185. The sequence continues at coordinate 69,168 of JBBIGR010000008.1, read as the reverse complement.
TGAAACCCGCAAAAAAAATGACAGGCCTCGGCTCCCTTATTGGCAAAGACCTTCCGATGTCCGGACTGTTAAAATCGATGGATATTCTTGGTGGCGGTGGCGATGGCGACAGTTATTTGAGCATTTTGCAAAGCAGAAGGCTTGCTGAAAAAGTCATCGATCGTTTTGATCTTGTTCATAAATATGGGTTCAGCAAAAGGAAAAAATATTATGTAGAAGATCTTCTCAAGACTTTTGATAGAAATTTTTCTCTCGTAGAAAACGATTTAGGCAACATTGAAGTTGCTGTTACGGACTCCAGTCCAGCTATGGCTGCAGACATTGCTAATTTCATGGTGGATGAGCTCGACACCATCACCTATCAACTTTCAAAAGAAAGCGCCCGAAATTCGAGGCTTTTTTTTGAAGAACGGGTTGCCCTAATTAAACAAGACCTTGATTCTGCGAGCCGCGCATTTGCCCGGTTCCAAATTGAAAATAAATATATCGACTTAGAACAACAGGTCCGCTCTTCAATAGAGCAAGTGGCCCAATTTGAAGGACAGAAACTAGGAATGGATTTGGAAGCAGCTCAGCTCAAAAGTCAATTTGGCGGCAACAACCAACGCGTTGCTGAATTGGAAAAGGAAAAAAGTGTTTTGGATCATAAAATTGCCGGATATATGGACCAAGGCGGCGGCAATTTGATAGTTGGATTGCGGCATGCCCCGGAAAAAGCAATAACCTATGCCGAGCTAAAGGGAAAACTTAAACTTCAGGAAACACTTTACGAATTCGTGGTTCAATTATTTGAGCAAGCAAAAATGTCCGAAGCCAATAACGTTCCGACCGTTCAGGTCCTCGAATACGCAAAAAATCCCCAAAAAAAGACAAGACCAAAACGTTCTATTATTTGTCTGCTTTTCTTTTTTGGCGGATTCGTAGCGACAACCACCTACATTCTTCTTGACAAGTGGTGGAAAATCCAGGCTGAAAACAATACTTTGTCGTACCAAAAAACAAGGCGCATTCGTACTTTATTGTCTTTTAAAAAGCCGTCGGCATAGTATCGTTATAATTTCTTTTTCGTAAATAGCGTTGATTTAATTACAGCTACAACTTATCCCGCTGCAATGGGCTCGGGGTTAGCAACAGGCAAAATATGACGATTGTATTTGGTCTCATTATCTTAGCAACGGTTTTGACGGCATCGTTTTACAATAAAGACATATTTTCACCTGCCAGAATTTACATTTGTATATACGCATTACTTCTCGCTATAAATTCCCTTCATTTAAGTAGACTGCAAACCCCCTGGGCGCTTACCACCCATTTATTTTTTTGGGGGGCCTCTTTTTTCTTTATTGCGGGAAGCACAATTATCATCATTGTCAATAGAATTAAAAATCCTTTTTCGGCCATAAATTTTATTTCGATTCAAAGCCGCGTTAAGCGCAGTGCCGAAGCAACAGATTGGAATTGGTTTTTTAATGTGTTACTATTATGCTCCATATTCTTTTTTATAAGTTACCTGGTTTCCTTTCTCATAACCGGAACAATTCCGCTTTTTACGAAAGACCCGGACTGGTCTCGAATGAAGTTTTTTAGTGCCAACCAATTTTCGAATATTGGTTTGTTTCTTGGTCCCCTTTCTTTGGTTCTTTCATTAGAATTGTTGCTTTTTGGCTCTTTAAAAGATCGTAGACGTCTTGCGGTTATAATCATTTCAATAATTACTTTGGCCCTATATATTTCGATAGTAACAAGGTTCGACTTATTTCGCTTTATAATTTTTGGCATAATGTTGTTCCATTATGGCAGAAAAAAACTGTCTACCGGCAACCTCCTGACTGCTTTCGGACTATCTTTAGTTTTATTTTTCGCATTTTATTTGTTGCGACTAAAATCTAATTCATTAAGCATGGTCTTGCAGATGCAGCAGCTTAAAATATCAAAGGATTTTCTATGGTGTTCCAACATGTATGCATATGTTGTGTGTAATTTCTGGAACATGGATTTTGCTATAAAAAAATTCATCGAAGGCAATGCAATGGTGCCTCATGGTTGGGGTTTTGATTTATTCAGGCCGTTTTTATGGATTGCGCAATTGGAAAATGTAATTGTTCACGGGTACAAATTCGATACGATTATGAATGAATCGGTACAAATGGTTAGTAAATTAAATACGATTGCTTACCCTTGGCATTTTTTCAAGGATTTTGGCGTTTTCGGCGTTTATTTCCTTCCGCTTTTGTTTGGCATGCTCATGACCATTTTTTATGTTAACACGATAAATCATCCGACTATTTTTAACATTTCGATGTGGGCCTTGCTTGCCCCCTTTATCATATTCAGTTACGCTGTTCCGCTCTGGGAATTTTGGTTTCCATATTTAAACTTTTTAATCATGGCAATCGCCCATAAACGGATAAGATTGGTTACCTAAACGACTATGGCTACTGCATATTACGATTTATCAATAATTATTGTCAGCTTTAACACTGTTGACTTACTCAAGCAATGCGTCGAAAGCCTTGAAAAACATCTGCTCGGCAAATTGAATTTTATTACCGTTGTAGTTGATAATAATTCTCATGACGGAAGCCGGGAATGGTTGCAATCGTTTCAGGAAAACAAATCCTGGGTCCAAGCAATATTGCTTGACGATAATGTCGGCTTTGCTCGTGCCAACAACATCGGAATCCATCGTACATCCGGCAAAAACGTCCTTCTTCTTAATAGTGACACTTATCTCCTAGACGACTCTCTTTGTCGGGCTGTAGAACATTTAGACAAAAACCCAAAGCTTTTCGGTTGCGGCTGCATGTTACTTGATAAAGATAAAAGGCCGGATATTTCTTATGGTTTTTTCCCCTCTCTGCCCCTTTTGACCAAAGAAATTCTTACAAACCGTTTCAATCAATTACGTGCTGTTATACCGTCTGAAAGCGATGGTATAACGGCAATAGATTTTCCTTGCGGCGCTTTCTTTTTATTAAAAAAAGACCTATACGACTTGCTCGGCGGTCTCGACGAAACATTTTTCATGTACTTTGAAGAAACGGATTTGGCTAAACGCGCAAGGAAAAAAGGATATTCAATTGAATATTTTTCCGGAACCAAGATTGTGCATTTGCGCGGTGGAAGCAGCGGCTCAGACGGCGGACCTTTGACTACAATTTTTTATCAAAGCTGGAATTATTACTTTAAAAAGCATCATTCCTTTTTGGGAAAAATAGCTTTAAATTTCCTATTATCCTCTTTTTTTTCCGCAATGATTTTAAAATCGCTGTTCGCAAACAAAGTTGGTTTGCGAACATATTATAAATACCACCTGAGAGGTTTAGTTCGTTCTTGGGTTAGAAATCGAGATTCAGTACTAAGAGAGCTAAAAAAATAAAAAAGGAGTAAGGCTATAAGTCTTACTCCTTTTCATTTTATTATTCGAATTTTAAGCTGGTACGACGCTAACTTTTTTCTTATTTTTTGTGAACCGTGAAAACTTTACAACACCTTCTGCTGTTGCAAAAAGTGTATCGTCTTTTCCTTTTGCCACATTAACACCAGGATGTACAACTGTTCCTTTTTGACGAACAATGATGTTTCCTGAAATCACATGTTCCCCGCCGTATTTTTTTACGCCAAGGTATTGTGGATTACTATCGCGTCCGTTTGTGCTGCTTCCGCCGCCTTTTTTATGAGCCATTACTAGTTCCTTTGATTGCCTGTTATTTCAGTGAAAAGATTATGCCGAAATCGAAACGATTTCGATCTTAGTAAAATTCTGTCTGTGACCAGTTCTACGTTTATAGGTTTTACGGCGTTTCTTTTTCATGATAATGACTTTGTCGCCTTTTTCATGGTCAAGAACTTTGGCCTTGACAACTGCGCCTGAAACCAACGGTGTCCCCACTTTTACGCCACTGTCGTCCCCGATAAAAAGGACTTTATCCAAGGAAATTTCACTTCCTTTTTCAGCAGTCATAAGAGGGACCCGAATCTTGTCCCCAAGGGACACTTTGAACTGAAAGCCGGCCTGTTCAACAATCGAAAACATCACATACTCCTGGTTTTATTGATTGGCAAAACGTTTAATATACATTCCACCGGAATTTTGAGTCAAGGTCCTAAAAAATTGTATTTTTTTCACGTGAATTTTGACGTGATGGCCTTTTTCTCGCCCTGTGGATAAAATTCATAATCATCCTGATCGATATCTTCATCCTCCACGACGCTGAGATGGAAATTATGTTCAATTTCCAACTTCTTAAGCATTTGGCTGTTTTCTTTGGTAAGATAGGCCTTTACCGCAGGGTTCACTGCTAAAACTAGCTCACGCGGTGTACCTTTCGCATCTGCGCGATTGAGCCATCGATCGATTCTGGAAGTAACGGTTGCCGGCGAAAACACCCAGCCAATTCCATTACAAACATTACAAACGTCGGTAAACAATTCCTGTAATTCGGGCCGTACACGTTTTCTGGTGATTTCCATAAGACCAAACTTGGATAATCCAGTGCAATCGGTTACGGTCGGATCTTTTTTCAAGAGATTATGCATTTCGTCTTCAATTCGCCTACGATTCTCGGCTTTTTCCATATCTATAAAATCAATAACAATAATGCCCCCGATGTCGCGCAAGCGAAACTGGCGAGCTATTTCATGTGCAGCATCCAAGTTGGTTTTAAAAATCGTATCTTCAAGATTGCTGCGTCCGACATTTCTTCCCGTATTAACATCTATGGCGAGCAAGGCTTCAGCATGATCGAAAAGAATATAGCCGCCGCTTTTAAGCCATACTTTACGTTTTAGAGATAGCTCCAGATCTTTTTCAATATTGAACTTATCGAACAAAGGCGGCTTGTCGTTGTATAATACTATTTTTTGGCACAGTTCCGGCGACATGACCTTTAAATATGACTGAATTTCCGCAAAATCATCGGTTTGATCAACATATACTTCAGTAACATCCTCGGAAAACAAATCGCGAATAACCCTGGTTGTAATACCCATTTCCCTGTATACCAATTTGGGTGCAGCCCCGCGTAAGGCCTCGTCCTGGGCATTTCTCCACTTGGAGCATAAGCTTTGAATTTCTTTAACAAATTCTGGTTCAGCAACTTTAAGACCAATGGTTCTTACAATGAAGCCAACCCCGGGAGGTTTTAATGAAGCAATGAGCTTTTTTAGCCTTTGGCGCCGCTTATCGTCACTGGTTTTTTTAGAAACTCCGATAAAATTTGCATCAGGTACCAAAACGAGAAACATTCCAGCCAAACTGATTTGCGTCGTAACTTTCGCACCCTTTGTACCTATAGGCTCTTTAATAACCTGAACAAGGATCTCCTGTCCTTCTTCAAGAACCTTTTCTATAGGAATACGAACAATGCGTTTTCGCTTATTATTGTTTTGTTCTGTGTAACGTTCAAGCGAAGCATCTCCTTCGTCAAGCAATAAGGAAGGATCAACATCCGATGCATGCAAAAACGCAGCCTTTTGGAGGCCTATATCTACGAACGCTGCCTGTAAGCCAGGCAATATGGAAACAATTTTTCCGCGATATATGTTGCCGACAACTTTCAAGCTATCGGGACGTTCAACAACAAGTTCAACTACCCGCTCATTATCAAGAAGCGCTGCCCGTTTTTCAGTGGGCGTTGCAGTAAAAAGAATCTTTTTTCCCATGAAATTTATTCCTTGCAAACAATTCGTGGGGTCTCACCCATGCAGGACGTTTATCCTTAAAGATATATATTATAAAATGAATATATATAAGGGCGTTTCGATTTTAGACAGGATAATCCTGGCTAAAATCGAATAGTGACCGAAAGAGAGAAAATATGTGATGACGTTGTCTGAGGAATCTCTTTTTTTCTTGTACCCGTATACTTAACTTCTCCAGTAATATTTTCGGTAAAATCGTACGAGGCATGCGGCGATATTTGCAATGTCCAGGAATCTGCTGTAGTACTATAATCGGACTGATCTGTAGTTTTTGATTCAACTTTACTGGTGGCAAAATCCCCTTCCAACCCAGTCTCTACTCGTCCCTTAACTGGAATGGTCCACATAAGGAATTTGAACTCATCCTTCCCCGTACTAGCTTTGCTTATTTCGTAGCGAATATTGAGTTTATTATCATGATCGGTAGTCCTGGTGCCCGAATTCGTTTTACTGCTGCTATCAGTCTTAATTGTCCAGGTATGCGCATAAGAAATATTTACCGGCCATTGTTTTAAAGTGCCGTCGACGCCAAAAAGAGGAGTCATAGAATATGTTTTTGAGGTCACTATATCAAGATCTGCCGGAGTGGTACCGGTGTTGCGTTCTTGCTGTTTTCGAACATAATTAAACCCGGATGTCACCTGAACAGCGTTCGCGTTCCTGTTAACAATTTGTAATTTATTCAACAAACCGGTTTGTGCCTGCACCGAAAAGTCCGGAAATGTCGTGGTCCTGTCAATCTTAGTAGTATCTGGAGTTATAACATAGCTGTTTCCCCATTTTAAACCAATCGATGTGATCCGAAGATCAATGGGTTCAGGCAACGCAAAATTGGTAGTAATACCATACGTCTTATCGCTGGTACGCTGATCCTGGCCATTGATATTGGGATTATATCCGCGAAACCGCATGCCGCCCAATGCATAGTCGTCCATATCTCCAGTAACGATATTCCAAATATTTTTTCCCGACCGGCCCGACATCCCGACTTGGTACAGAAAGAAATTCCATTTACTCCTGCCAAGATCGGCACCAGTACCTTCCACGGTGGCAGGATCCAAATAATAATTGGCCACCGATGCTTTTGCAGAATAGTCGAAAGTTATGCTTGTCAATGCTATTTTTTCTATGCCTTTTTCTATCGAATTGAACGTTTCCGCAAGCGCCTTCATGCTTGAAAACCCCGTTGAAAAATTCTTGAACAAATTCGCCATATTTAAGGTACTTGTCAATTTAAAAGTAGCATCGGACTTCAGATTTAAATAATCGGTAGTATCGTTAGTTATCGTAGTCTTGCTTTGTCCATACGATGTATTATAATCAAAAGAATGCGACAACCAGTCTAAGAAAGAAGGATCGAAATGTACGTTCAGGTTTTGGGCCCGGTTTCGCTCTCCATATAAAACACCGAAGCTATGCCAAGCCTGATTCATTTGACTAACCTTTTTACTCATGAAATAATAAAAATTATCCTTCAGATTCAAATCCTGTACATCATCATCAAAATTCCGGCTCGAGGTCAGGTTGTAACTGAGGTTTAAAATATTGATCGGATCATACAATAAATTTACGCGATGGTCGATTCCAAGCTTTTTTGTTTCCGATTTATCCCCTGTTAACCCAAGGCCTTTTGCCTCGCGAGAATAGGTAAGATCCGCCATATCGACGGTAAAGGTAGTCGGAAGCCAATTGAATTCATATCCTTTAATTCGCTCGGGAAGCCAAAGAATTTTTGAATCTTCAAACGGTTTCCATTTTGTCCACTTTGGAGCAAGTTTCGGGCTCAAATCATATTTTAGCAAAGTATGGTATGTTTCGGTCGTATCGACATCGAGCCTGTCCGCCCCTCCAAAGGATGCAGGGCCGCGTCCTGTCACATTTGTGGCGTAATCGTATGAAAGATCGGTCATGGAAAAGCGGTCGAATAATGCATCGATAAAGAAATTTGGGGATGCAGTTTTCTTCTCATATGCCGTATGCCAGTTACGCGAGAATGTTGCAGTTTGATAATGGCTCGACAAGGTGTTTTTCGGTCCTATCACATTTCGCCCGCCTATCATATTGACAAGTTCTGCATACATGTCCATGATTCCATCCGGCGAACCGTTGGTATTAAGAAATATGTCTGAATTGGGCTTAATTTGCGGACGTATGAGTTTTTCCTGCATTCGGGTTCCCAGCGGTATGGAAACGCCCCAATCTGCAGGCATAAATTTATCAAGTCGCCAATCCACACTGAAATTGGTCGAAATAGATGAACTTTTCAATGCTAAATCGGTTTCGGTCATTCGCCTGAACATGCCGTCTTCATAGTCCATACCCAAGGATAAATTCATGAAGTCGGCCCATTTAGTTGACAAATAAGCTCGACCGGCAAAGCCTTCCATCGGGTTTATACCCTTTACCTTAAGTTCGTCTGTCCAAACCTGGCCGCTATAGCCGTTTACCCCAACACCCCCACTATCGCGCATAACACCCATGGCCATATAAGTTATGGTCGCGAAACTTGCCGTTCTGCCTCTTGGCGAACGAATTGACAAAACATTTCCACTTCCATTACTTGATATGGCACTGGTATTAACGAATGTATCGGTATGATCATCTATATATTTTCTCTTTATATCAGATAATTCCTTAAGATTAATACTCATTTCCTTCCAGGAATTGCTCATATCAAACTTGGTTTTGCATTCATAATAAGTGGAATCATCGGTACCGAAACGGAAAACATACCAAAGATCATTGTGTATTGAATCACCATGCACCATAAGCGAAATATTTTGATATGATGAAAGATTCAAAGCATTGGTTGACATCGACCGTTTTGCAATAGCAATGTCCCCAGGCAAAATGTTGTTATAATCGATTTTTAAGGAAGTTTCCCGCTCAAGATTGCCTCGGTCATCTTTCTGCAATACCAAAGTTGGCGGTGGCGTATAAAACCCCTTGTTTTCTTCGGTATTTAAGGTAGATATGGCAATTTTTGATTTGTGAAGTGTATCTTGAGACAATTCCTGCCACTGATTACCGACAAATTGCATACGGGCAAATTCAACGCTCTGGGTGTCGTTTTTCATTTTTGTCCAGGAAATACGCAAAAACTTTATTTCCGACCAACTCGGCGAACCATTGATTTTGCAATCACCTGTTAACGAGTCATTCAGCGGTATTCTATAAAAATGCCATCCGTGACTAGTGTCTGCATTAGCAACAGAATCATTGATGCGATAATTATTCGCATTCTTAGACATGAAAGCGGCATCATTGGTACTATCGAAATCGATGTATCGCCGGTAATACGCTTCGGTTGTATGCCAGCCATCTCCATTTATATCTTCCGAATTCAGATAATGGTTTTTTTCCGTTCCATTCATATGTGAAAAATTCTGTTTATCAGATTCTGGAGTTAAACGGTAAATTTGAAAATTATCTTTGCTCGGGTCCCCCGGAATCGGTAATAAATCGTTAATAATATTCCGCCCTGTTTTTGGATCAGTAAGATATGCTTTTGTTGTAAGGTCCTGTTTCAAATATCGCAAAGTATCCCAATAATAGGTACCTGTTGCAGTTTTACGCGGATATACATAATACTCATCCGCATCAGTAAGACCATCTAATCCAACATCAAGCGAATCAAAATACCCGATATTGTTTTTATCTTCCAAATCAGGTCTGCCATTCGGCGGACCGCCGTCAATTGAAATATCTTCGCTCACAAGCCCCATGTCGATAGTAAGCCTGCCACCGCCATTATTTTTGGCCCAGAATTCGAGAAATTTATCTTTGCTGCGATTTGCCACATTGCTTGGAAAAGAAGTCATGAATCCAGCCCACGGATGCAATGTGGTGTCATAGTATGGATTATTTTGGGGTGGCTTAGGTTGGGCAAAAAGCTTTAAAACCGGCTCATATTTTTCAGCATCGGTTTGCGTTGCAACATCGGGCAATTGCTTGAAGATATCGGTTTTTAAAGGTTGTCCATCGCCTTGTAACGGTGCATACCAATATTGAATCCAAGCAGGAGGATTTTTAAGCATGTCAATAGGAGAATTATTATCATCCGGGGGTGGAGAAGCCGTATACCACGATGACTCCAAAAACGGCATAGGATACACTTCTTTGCTACTTTCGAAATCATCGATATATGCATCTTTCCCGGAGCTTGTGTTCGGATTTGTACTTGAATGGGCGACTTCAACCTCAATCGACAAGGCCGATGCAGCGTCCGTCGAAATGAGGGGAATTGCATTAACCGCTTTTGTCATCCATTCAGGCTCAAATTCAACTTTTGAATTCACATCAAGCAACAGTTTCGAATACGGCTCCTGATTCAATTTTGGTACATTTTCCCTTGCACTCGCATCCTGATATAGTATGCTCATACCAAGTATCGACTTATCGCTAAAGGGCAGTTTTGTTTCTCCACGAAGCCCAAAGAACACCTTTTGTTTTGCCACGAATAACGCTTCACTTTGGAATTCTGCGGAAATTTGGTTGGCGTTCATCGCCTCTTTACTGATAAGATCAACCTGACCGGTTTGATAATCTATCAAATAATCGGTACCCCGAACCAATTGCTTACCATCGATTTTCAAAATTTCCGTTCCCTGCATGACACTGCCAAAACCGAGCGTAAAGGTTGTTTTCCTCGAAGCTCCGGACATTGATATCTGGAATTTCGGGATTATGAGGCCGAAATCATTTGCCCCCGTTTTATGATAAATATCTTTGTCAACAGCATCGGTACCCAACGCAGGGTTTGAAAACGGTTCGTTGCCCCTAACCGAGGTATCCGACGATGTAAATGCGGGTATCACTATAATGTTGTGAACATTGTCAAAAATCTGGGTGTTCGTTGTGTAGGGAACCCCCTTATCATTAGCCAACCCAAGAACGTTGGAAAAATATTTATTATCGCTTGTTTTTTCAACACCCGTGTCTGCATTGGAACGGGTCACCCGAAGCTTGAATTTATCCTGATCGAATCCATTAGGTAATTGATACACATTTCGCCACATAAGCGGAAATGTCGGATGAGAAGTATTTTGGTCCTGAAATTTAAGCGTCCACAGAGTATCGATTGCCGTGTCTTTTGCAGCGACAGGATTGTCAAGGATATTATACCCCTTTGTTTTGTAAGTCGTGTCGGAAAACACCAGATATATTCCAAGCAAGTCGCTTTCGGAAATCGTGCTATCGAATCGTATCCATCCTTCATCCTGGTTTAAGAAATAATGGCGCTTTTCTTCAAGTTTTTTATACCATGATAAACTGGCCCCAACTTTCTTATAAATGTTGGTGTTTGTCTTGCTTGCATTATCCGCAGGCTTTGCTTCATTGACCATATTCGCATTTGACAACCACACCTGAAGTTGGGCGACTTTAGGGACCGTGGCTCGCTTGCCCAGATATTTTTGCAAATAAATCGAATCTAAAAAGAATATTTTATTTGGAACAAAGTCCTTTTCTGATATTTTCGTACTTGATTCCCCTGCCCCTGTCGGTGAAAAAGACATTGTCTGAGATTGACCCTGTTCGGTACTTGCGATACCGGTTAAAGACAAAGGACCTAATTTCGCATTCATTTTGATGCCGAATAAGCCTTCATGACTTTCTGAAAAGCCCGATAATTGGGTTCCCGGCATTTCAAATGACGTATATCCGGCAACCACTTCCTGGACAATTTCGTCCTCAAGTTCGTTTCCTTCACCTTTATATTCTATCTTGAAATTTTTTAATGGATCGTTCGCAGCATCAACACCTTCTTTCGTACTTCCCTTGATATTGATATTTATAAGCCTTCCGACGCTTCCCGTAATCGAAAATTGGTTTTCCTGATCGAAATTTAACGCCCCAGTCGCCGGGAGGTCCAAATTTGACCCGGTTTCAATTTTATTGCTTTCATAGGAGACAATGATTTTTTCATATCCGGTAATGGAAAGTTTCGGCGGATCTTTTCCCAAAATCCGTTGCGCCCACGATGGATATTCCACCGGCAATTCCCATTGCAACGAGGTAAATGCTTTCTTTTTTTCCTGGACCGGCGCCAGAACAGATGTTTGACCCGCATACCAACCGCTGAGCAGGGCAAACCGGCGTCTGCTCTCCAAATACGAATCAAGTTCTTCATATCTATATTGCCAAATAGGAATATTATACGTTTTATCATAACGTTCGAACGAAATCTCGCGCTTTTCAAAATCAATGATTTGGCGGTCTTCAAACAGCGTCGTATTGCAAGTGAGGAACATGGAATTGACAGCTAATAGAACGCTTTGCGGTGCAGGATCTTCGGGAAGCGCATGAAAACTGCCTATGGTAGGTGAGGAAAACGGAATACTCGATTGGGCCCAAATCGCCATTGAGGAGGCAATAATCAAGCAAGCCGCTTTAAATTGTTGAGAACAAAATCTCATTGCGCAGCCTCTTTACAACATCGGAAACCTACCGGGTTGTGCCTATTTTGCGGATAATAACTGTATCTGGTTTCAAAACAGCCGCTTCGCGGACCGCTTTCCCAAAACCCGCCCTTTACATTGAAAAATTGTCTGTTAATACTTGAACGGGTACTTGTCCATTCCGCGCAATTACCCGACATATCGTAGACATCAAAATATCCCCTGCATTCGGGCTTGCTGCCCGACGGTCTCGCAACCGTATCATGTGTTACGCAGGCATGCCTTTCATATGAATCGCCATAGGGGTATTGCCAACCATATGGTCCGGTGCAAGCCAAGGTCCATTCGTCGGAACTGCAAAGATGTTTTGCTGCTGCCACGCAGGAATCCATTGCTTGGTACAACGATATATATGTTTGCGGGATAACGCCTTTTTTGTCCGGCCATTCGTATTTGTCTATGCAAAATGCGGTTTGCCCTGCTTTGACATATTCCATATTTTCGGGACAAAATTTCAGGGGTTGAGTCAAGTCAATTTCATATTTTTCCTGCCTTGGCGCCATGACATTTCCGCATGAATCGTGAGCACGAAAAAAAAGCGAAGTGGTCATTTTGATAGAAATAGGTTTCTGGTATGGTTGCCATAAACCGGCAGAATCGGTTTTCCATTCTATGACACAGGGATTTTTTGTTGATTCAAGAGTAACGTTTACCTGCTTTCGGTGCAATCCTCCAGAAGGATCGGGAAACACCCAGGGCGCTATCGTATCTCCGGCGCAGGGTGAAGATATTGCATTCGAAATCGGAATTGCCGTGTCGGGTTTCACTACTCCTTTGCCGGTGTCGGGTATCGAAACTACTGGCAATTCCATACTCGGTTTTTGTTTATGCGGTTTATTTACGGGTGCAATACTCACATGAGATGTGTCCCGACTTTTAGTAGAGGATGCCACAATATTTAAACCCTTTTGTATGCTTAGCTTAGGGGGTTTAACCGCTTCTGTAAACTGTTTTGCCCTTTGTAACAGTAGGAAGAATAGCCCGATGCAAAGCACGAGTAATATCATTACGCTTATGATGATAATTTTATTCCTTTTTTCAGCCATTGTCTATTCTTTAAAAAGGTTTAATCATGAATTTGGATTTTTTCGCAAATTAGACAGATTCCGGTAATACATCCGCAACAACCGGGTTTAATGATCCCTAATTGCCTCGAGCATGGTCAATAAATCCACAGTTTCTTTCACGTCATGTACCCTAAATATTTGGGCACCTTTATAAAATGCTGCTGCAACACATGCCAGGCTACCAGGAAGTCTATCTGCGGCCTCTCGTTGTGTGATAAACCCAATAAACGATTTTCTGGAGGCACCTATACAAAGAGGAAATCCCAGTGATACAAATTTTTCGCATTTTGAAAGAATTGTCACATTGTCTTCAAGACGTTTCGCAAATCCTAACCCCGGATCAAGCAAAATGTTTTCGCGTAAAACGCCAGCGGAACAAAAAAGGTCGACGCTTTGGAGCAATTCGGCAGAAACTTCGGAAATGACGTTTTTATAAATTGGTGCCTTTTGCATTGTTTCGGGGATATGTCTACTATGCATTAGGATGATTGCACATTGATTCTTGGCAATTACACAGGGCATGCGCGAATCGAAGCGACCAGCGCTTATGTCGTTGATCCAAGTAGCACCAGATTCTATTGCTGCTTCAGCAACAGCGGCTTTTGTCGTATCGACGCAAAGGGGAATTTGAATGAGTTTTGATAAGGCCGATACAACGGGAATAACTCTTGCCAGTTCTTCTTCAACACTAAGCTGCTTTGCTCCCGGCCGAGTCGACTCACCGCCGATATCAAGAATATCGGCACCATCATTTGCAAGAGATAGTCCGTGATCAACAGCCTGTTTTGTCGTTGCATATTTTCCGCCGTCAAAAAACGAGTCTGGAGTGACGTTTACAATGCCAAGTACAGAAAAACGTTTTTCAAGTACAGGATGCATCCCTGATTTTGTCTCTTTCAGCAGTTTGAACGATTAACATCCATTTCAAAAAACAGGCACACTATAAAAGTGTGCCTGTTAATGAAGCAATGTTCACTTATTTGCTTTGACCGAAAAAAAAAATTACCCTTGACTGGGTTTAGATGAATCACCCTCTGTCTCTTTCGGATCCTCTTTGGATACGTTCGGCGTATCTTCAGTATTTTCCTGAAGAATTGTTTTTTCGATTTTTATCGGCTGTTTGATAACCGACCTAGTTTTTTTCGGCGTTTCAAGCAATTCCCCTTTAATGATTTTGAGGATATCTTCCCGATCGAGCAATTCATACTCCAATAAAGCACTTGCAAGCTTGTCAAGCTCATCTCGGTGTTCCGTTAAAATCGTCTTTGCTCTTGCATATTGCTCCTCAACAAGACGCCGCATTAGAGAATCAATTACTTCCGCAGTTTTTTCAGAATAATCGCGATGTCTATTGAACTCACGACCCAGGAAAATTTGTTCGTCTTTTTCACCGTAGGATAACGGCCCCAATTCGGGCGTCATTCCATAATCGCATATCAATTTACGTACAAGATTAGTTGCCTGTTTAATATCGTTCGAAGCCCCGGTTGTCATTGCATTGAAAACAATTTCTTCTGCAACACGACCACCCATGGCAATACATATGCGATCGATAAGGAAATCCTTCGAATAACTATGCCTGTCTTCATCAGGCAATGAAAACGTCACCCCAAGAGCACGACCACGAGGAATAATGGTAACCTTGTGCAATGGGTCCGATGCGGGACAATGCAAATTACATATTGCATGCCCCGCTTCATGATAAGCCGTGTTCTTTTTTTCGATGTCCGACAAAACCATACTCTTACGTTCAACGCCCATAAGGACTTTGTCTTTTGACTCCTCAAAGTCAAGCATTGTAACCTTTTCTTGTCCGAATCGGGCAGCCATAAGCGCAGCTTCATTAACTAAGTTCGCAAGATCCGCTCCGACAAACCCCGGAGTCCCTTTTGCAATAACAAGGAGATTGACGTCAGGGGCAAGGGGAACGTTTTTCACGTGTACCTTTAGTATGCCTTCCCTCCCTTTAATATCAGGCACATCAACAACGATCTGGCGGTCGAATCGCCCCGGTCGCAAAAGTGCAGGATCCAAAACATCGGGACGGTTGGTTGCAGCTATAAGGATAACGCCAGAATTAACTTCAAACCCGTCCATTTCGACAAGAATTTGATTAAGTGTTTGTTCTCGTTCATCATGACCTCCTCCAAGCCCCGCTCCGCGCTGACGGCCAACGGCGTCTATTTCGTCAATGAAAATAATGCAGGGTGAATTTCGCTTTGCTGTCTCGAACAGGTCCCGCACCCGAGATGCGCCGACACCGACAAACATCTCGACAAAATCCGAACCGCTCATTGATAAAAATGGAACTCCCGCCTCACCTGCAACACAACGAGCCAAAAGAGTTTTTCCTGTACCCGGCGGCCCGAGCAACAAAACGCCTTTTGGAATTTTTCCACCTAGCCGTTTGAACTTTTGAGGATTTTTAAGAAATTCAATGATTTCTTCAAGTTCCGCTTTTGCCTCATCAAGCCCTGCCGCATCCGCAAAGGTGTTTTGTGGCCGGTCCATCGCATGAAGTTTTGCACGGCTTTTTCCAAAAGAGAACACGCCCTTTTGCCCGGATTGCATCTGTCTCAACATGAAAACCCAAAATAACACCATAAAAATGAGCCATGGCAAAGTATTCCAGGCCAAATCACCCCAATTCATTTTTTCCGGTACAAAAGTGTACTGTACACCACGAGCATCCCATTCTTTTAGCATGGGTGAATCAATATAAGGCAGTATCACGGTAAACATTTTGACTGCCGGCTGGTTTTTTGAACCGAGAACTTTTGTCAACGAAGCGGCATCAGCCACCTCCCCGTGCAATGATGCACGGTTTATCCCTTTAAGAACGACCTCCATTTTCACGATTCGTGCATCTTGAGAATTAATAAGCGTTTGGAATTGGGAGTAGGTAATAGTCTGCTCCCTCATTCCGGTTGTTTCCATAAGACGTAAGCCAACAAATACTGCAACCGCAATGAGTAACCACATCGCTACGGTTCTTGATGGTTCTCGCATATTTTGTTTTTTCTTGCTCTTATCCTGATTTTGTTTTGAAAGGGGCTTTTTAGGATTTGTTTGCCCTTTTTTCTTCTCTGTTTCTAACAACGAAATGCCTCCTGGATTCTTTTTCAATACTATTATTATATTACGGTTTAGGGAAATTCCAAACTGTTGAAAATAATATCTGTTATGATTCGACCTTCCATGAAATCTTTATTATATTAGTTGTTTTCGAATCCACCTTATATCTTTCATCGATTCGCTTTCCGGGAATCCAAACAATATTGCCCTCTTTTTGGGCAACAATAAATGCATTATTTCTATCGAATCTGGTACATTTTTGCTTTTTTAAAAATTCATTTGCATCCATAGGTTTTTTTGAACCATATGGCCAGAATTTTTCACCTTGATTTATAAATCTAGCAATAAGGTTTTTTCCAGATTTTAAAGCATCGAAAATGGCAATTTGGCGATCAGAAAAATCCATTGTATTCTCAGAATTAATAGTAAGATATTCTAAAACCAACACGCCGAGGCGGAAGGGGAGTTCGTTCTTTTTGTCGAAAGCCAATTCATAATTTAGTTGCTCCGACCCACAGTTATGAAACTGTTTGGTAAATTCTAAGGTCTTATGTGCTACACAATAACACCATGTTCCCGGCAAAAGAAAAAGTTTACCGTTTTTGCCACAATTTTCCTGTATACTTTCAATATGATTTCTGTCATAGAGTATGCTGTTTTCTCTGAATAGGTAAACCATTGCATGCGACCAAATGGAATTGTTAAAAAACCCTTTTTTAGCAATAATTATCCTCGACAAAGTCTTTTCAACTACGTAACAGGATATCCATTTATTGATTTCTTCATTTATAACCATATTTAGGGAATTCGCGTCTTTTGCTATGGCACAGAGATTTTTAACTGCATATTTTTCTTTTTTTACAAGTTTTGTTATTAGATCTCTCCTCACCCAATTGCGAAGAAACGCGGTATTTTCATTGGTAGAATCTTCTCTAAATTCTTGGTTTTGACTGGCGAGCCAGTTTAAAAGAACGATTTTTTCAATATCAAGCAACGGCCTTATTATCCGGTCTCTACGCTTTGGTTCAATTGCTGAAAGCCCTAAAACTCCGCTACCACGAATTATTCGCATTAGAATTGTTTCGGCCTGGTCGTTAGCCGTATGAGCTGTAGCCACAAAATCATATTTGTACTTTTGCATTACACAAGATAAAAAATCATACCTTTTGTTGCGAGCCCATTCTTCGATCCCGCTTTTAGGAATACCTTCTAATGTAATACAGTGATATTTAACGCCGGAATTTGATGCAAGATTCTTAACAAAGGATTCATCGGCATCAGATTCAATTCCGCGGAGGCTATGATTAACATGAGCAATTCCGAGTTCGGCAATCAAAAGTTTTTGAGCAAGGTTTTTCAAAAGGACAAACAAGGCTACCGAATCGGCACCTCCGCTCACCGCTACGCAAATGCGTGAGTTTACAACAGGCACATTGCTTTGCCAAAATTCAAGTACGGCATTATAAAGTCCTTCGTATTGCATAGCGGAACAAATGTGCAGATTTGCAGGGAGGGGTGAAAATGCCAGCGCAGAGATTCGAACTCCGGACACGTGGATTATGATTCCACTGCTCTAACCGACTGAGCTACGCTGGCATCATTGTTTCAAAAAAGCATTGAGAAAATTAAGTGACGGAACCAGGCAATGTCAATGCAAAACAAATCTACAAGCCTTTCCCCTAATTTTATAAAGGGGTTTAGGAAATTTGACAATTTTATGAAATAGGCATCAATTAAGGTTTATGTCAATTTTCCTTTACATGAACTCATCCCTTTTTGCATTTTAATATGCTCATCAATGAAGCATTCCGCTTTTTCAAAAATCCGAAAGTAGGCAGAATATGATTCCTCAAAAGTTTTTTAGAGTATTTACAGTTATACTTTTCATCTGTATAAATGTTGCTTATCCCATACATTCTTTGGACGAAATAACTGTTGGTGCAACCTATCGTATGAATTTAACTACCGGCGACATGCTCGAAGGTATGGTAGATTCTAAAACCGACACATCGATTATTCTTGATTGCAAAGGTAATGCCTATACATTTAATGCCGGGTTGATTTCCGATTTCACATTGCTTGCTCCACCTCCGCTTAAAAATCAGCAAAAGCAATCTACCGCTTTTAGCGAATCGGAAGTTGTCACTTATGAGACCCTTGCGCAGCGCAACCCTACCGGCGTAACCCTCGAAATTACCCTAAAAACCGGAATTCTTTTTCGTGGTAAACTTTCTTCGATCGATAACGACAATATCAAGCTTGATATCGACGGTTCTTTGATACCCATTTCACATTCTGTAGTCGATAAAATTGCAATAGGAAATGTTTCGGCCAAATCACTAACATCTGATACCTCAGCTTCTCAAACCCCAACAGAAATTCTAGACACTGTTGTCGTGAAAAACTCGGAATTCGATGAAGAAGGGAAACCCAAACCAAATGTGTTGGTAATCGGAAAAATTTTAAGGGATGACAAACCCGGCATCACAATTCTGACAAACGGAACTCAGGCTACATCATATACTTTCGATCAAGTTGTTCGTGTGTTTCGACACACTTCCGAAGATGGCGAAGAAGATCAAATTAAACGATATGCAAAATCTTTGTTTTGCCCACAAGGTATGATACTTATCGATTTACCTCCGGGCAAAGCCAATCGTCCTTATTTCAAGGTCTGTATCGATAAATACGAATTTCCAAACAAGGAAGGAGCCCTGCCTCAAGTCAATGTTTCTTTCTCAGATGCAAAAACTCTTTGCGAAAATCAGGGAAAACGACTATGTTCTTCCGATGAATGGCGGTGGGCTTGTAGCGGATTAGAAGGCTATATCTATCCCTATGGAAGGATTTTGGAAAAAGAAAATTGCAACACTTCAAGTTCAATTGAAACTTCCGGAAGCCGAAATAAATGTGTCAGCAAATTCGGTGTTGTCGATATGGTTGGAAATGTTTTTGAATGGGTGCGCGAAAAAGGTGAAAATGCATCGGCAATGGGTGGCCCGCTTTCAAAATGCCAAACTGTATCACCGGGTTCCGGTGGAGACGCAAAGCCCTCTATCGGCTTTCGTTGTTGTAAAAGTAATTAACTTATGAATTTGGCTGATTTTCCTCATAGGCGATATAATCCACTTTGTGGTGAGTGGACACTTGTTTCTTGCCACCGGACGAAACGTCCATGGCAAGGCAAGCCTGATACATCTCCGCAACAAACGGTTTTGCCCTTTGATCCTAAATGTGCATTGTGCCCTGGCAACCTGAGAGCAGGCAACCAAAAAAACCCAAATTACGACTCGCCGTTTACTTTCGACAATGATTTCCCTATGCTTCTTCCCGATATTCCTTTGGAAAAGATGAACGAACGTGACGTTCTTGTTGCCAACGGCGAGCAAGGGCTATGCCGCGTCATAAGCTATTCACCCCGCCATGACCTTTCGCTGTCCTTATTAACTCCGCAAGAAATTTATACCATTATTGAAGCTTGGGAAAATGAATACAAGGAAATGTTCATACCTGGCGAAACCGGCTATATCTCTATTTTCGAGAATCGCGGCGAACTCATGGGCGGAACCACACTGCATCCGCATTGTCAAATAGTTTCAAGCGCGACCGTGCCTACGGTACCAGCAATTGAAACAATTAATCAAGAAAAATATTTTTCTTCCCATAATGCCTGTTTATTGTGTACGTACGTCGAAGTAGAATTGAAAATGAAATCTCGCTTGATCCTTGAAAACGATTATTGTGTCGCCATAGTCCCGTTTTGGGCACATTGGCCTTACGAGACAATAATTTTGCCAAAAAAACATTATTCGGACATTATCACCATGTCAAGAGATGCGAAGTTTGCCATGGCCGATATGCTTCATCGAATCACGGTAAAGTTAGATAATCTTAACTTTTCATCGTTTCCCTATGCAATGGCTGTTCACCAAAAGCCCTTTGCGGGTTCAAAAATTTCCGATGCTGCATGGCATTTTCACATTCATTTTCTGCCACCGCTCGCACGCAATGCCGTCCGCCGACGCTTCATGACAGCCTACGAACTTGCCTTCATGGACAAACGCGACAGTACGCCTGAAGAGACAGCTCGTAGGTTACGCGCTTGTTCCGAAAGGCACTACTCCCTTTCTGTTTAGCCTATTTTGCATTTTTTTTATGGAAATCGTCTGTAATGCCTGAAGCGGCGATGCAAAATCCCTCCATGCCACGACAGATCGTATTTCTCCCATTTGAGAAATGATTTACCGAACACCTTGGATTCATATTGTTTTCCCCACAGCTTGTAGATACATTGGTAAAAGATTATTTTATCCTTGAAGTATCTTATAATAGGAGAATTCACATGAAGCGTTATGTTGACCATGATCAAGTCGCTGAAAAAAACAGGGCAACTGCCAGAGTCTATGAATCCGATGCCAAAGACAAGGATCTGGAGGCAAAAGGTTATGATCGCCAGCAACGACAAAAAGAAGCATCTTGCTTCAATTGTAAAATGAAACAAAAATGTCCAGAATTCCGATCTAAACGAACCGGGGGGACTGCAGGCGTTGTATCCTTTGGGGGCGATTATTCTTTTATTTGCAGCCGTTATACACCAGCTCCTGAAGATTCTAAAAGTATGTCGGATAAACAGGTCAAATCTCTACTTAAAAATTTTAAAAGAGGGCTGCGATGAAAGAAACCGCCAACTCTCCGTTGGAATTATACGAGAAAGCGTATCGGCTGCAGTACGATGAAGGAAAGACAACTGAAGCCTGCCGCCTGTATAAAGCAATTATTGATGAATTTCCGGAATCAAACGAATGCGGATATTCGGTTATCCAACTTGAAAAAATCTTAGCAAAAAATGTTTCGGAACGTATAGTCGTTTCATCTAAAACGCCGATGGTCCTTGCCATTGTTTCTTTGGTAGTTTCCGTCTGTTGCCTTGCCTCGGTCATTATTGTGGGCTCCATTTACGTTAAATCCATCAACACGCAAGTATCCACTTTATCTCTTGTAAACCAAGCGCTTGGGAAGCTTGCAACCGGTAAGGAAAAAGAAGCGGTAATTATTCTCGATAACGCGAAAATTTCATCACAATTTAAGGATCCTGCACCATACTTACTTGCTGCAGACGTTTATATGAAACGACAACAGTATGTGCGCGCAATGTCGGAACTCGATACCGCACGGAAGCTTTCCGGCGGCGAGCCTTTTGCAAAAGACGATTTATCAAAAGTTAAAGCCGAGGCCGAAGAATCTGCATCTTCTCATAAAGTAAGCCCAGAGGCTTCACCCCCTGTAGACACAGCCATAACGCAAAAGCCAATTACTGAGACAGAAGCGCCAAAGCCTGAACCCGTTGTTGCGCCGGTGAAAGAAACAAAGCCGGCAAAGCAGAAAAAAGAAACGACGTCGCTTCCCAAGAGTGGCAAACAGAAAAAACAATCAAATAAAGATAGTGTTTCTTTCTTTTAATTATGGAAACCGTTGACAAAATTATACAGAGAGTTCACAATGGGCAAGTCATTGACGATGATGGCACATGGGTTTCCATCAATAAACGCCTCGAAATGACGAAGAAGATAATCGATCGACTTTCACAGGGTAAAGTTTTGTGCGAAGGTCGATGGGTACCGATTGCACAAGCAAGAAAAACCTCCCAAAAGTTTACCTGATCCTCTCCGGTTCAAAACGAGGGTGTTTCAACACACTCTTCAGTAGTTCTTTACTTGACCAATAATTGTTTTATAAAGCAACGGGAGTTGAATATCCCGGTTGAATAAACGCAATGCCCGCAAGCGTCCATTGGCCCCAAGAGATTCACATAATTCAGGATCACAATATAACTTTAAAACCATTGTGGCCATTGCGGGAACATCGCCATAAGGAACCAAATATCCTGTTTCACCGTTTTCAACGATTTCGGAAAGAGCACCCGATTCGAATGCTATTACCGGCAGGCCGGCTCCCTGGGCTTCGGCAATGGAGCGTCCAAACGGTTCTTGATGCGAGGCATTGACAAACACATGATGCGTACTATAGGCTGAATCAACATCTGTTGTGTTTGGAAATAAAAAGCAGGCTTCTTCAAGATTGCTCCTTTGTATTAATGCCCTCAGTTCGTCACGATAGCCTTGCGGCCAATAAGCGGTATCGCCGATAAGCGACAAAGACACTTTGGCTGACGGATTATGTCGTTTAATATATGCAACCACCTCGACAAGATACTCGCATCCTTTCCAAGGAACGATCCGGCCGACATAACATAGTTTTAGTTGCAAATTGTGCCGCGTCCGAAGCGGCCATGCCGGCCGGATAAATACCCCATTATACACCACGCGCGCGGCTTTTTGCATTTTCGCAGGCAACATGTCGAATACGTGGTTCGAAATCGCTAAAACAACGCTTTGCTTTTTTGAAAACAGCAATCGGTATATTTTCCATGGCAACGAATCCCGTTCGAATATTTCGCGAATATGAAAACAACAAGTTTTTCGATAGCCAAATTTCTGCAGGAGAAAAAGTGTAATGTGCGACTTTGGAACATTTGCATGGATCACCTGCGGCTTTATATGCCGTACGAGCAATCGCATGGAAAAGACGTACCGGATATAGGCAAGAATATCCGGAAGAGAAGTGAGCATCGTACGAATAATATTTTTGCGCAGAAGCTTCTGTGTTTTCAATGGGCACGGCACAATATGACACTTGACACCCGATTGTTCGGCTTTTTCAACAAGTATACCCGGCTCCACGGTGACCAAATGACATTCCGCTTCGGAGGCGATAAAAGAAAGCATGTCAAGAAGTGAATGTTCCGCACCGCCCATCGTGTGCGCCCAATGATTAATAAATAATATGGTCGGACGATTTTTACCATGCATAATTTTCAATGACCCGTTGATTTGCGGCTGTTGCATAAAAATGGCGCAACTCAGGCTCTTGGAAAAGGCGACATATCGCTTTGCATAAAAAGCCGCTATCGCCCGGCGGGATTAACATACCGCATTTTCCGTTATCAAGAACCTCCCGTACAGCCCCGGTATCGCTTGCGATTATGGGCAGAAAATGCGCCATGGCTTCTAAAAGGACAATACCAAACCCTTCCGTACCTCCATTTGAAACTGAAGGAAACACAAATATCGAAGATTCACGATAGGTATTACATACCTCTTCATCGGATAAATCCGTCCTGAATTCTACCTTGTTTTGGATGTTATATTTTGCAGCCAAGAGCTTCAGTGAATTCAATTGCGGTCCACTTCCCACAATAACAAGGTTCCAATTAATTGCTTTTGGCAAGTCGGAAACAGCTTTTATAAGACAGTCGTGTCCTTTATGCTTTACCAACCGGCCAACGCTGAGAATTTTAAACGCATTTTCATTTTTTACCGACCTCGCTTGCATTTCATCCTTTGCAAAGGGGTACTTTTCCAAAGAGATCTTAGGCGTTTGCTTTTGAACAGTGGCATTGGGAAGAATTTTTTTTACCAATTCCGTCGTATAATCGCTTATGGAAATGATCGTTTCCGCATGTGACAAAACGCTCCGAAGAAACAAGGCCTTAATCGACAGTTTATTTCGTAAGGGGAGCAATTCCGTCCCGTAAACATACACCGAATAGGATTTACCAAATACCATTTTGAGTGGAAAAGCCGCACAAGCTGCAAATATATTGCCGCACAATATGGTCGCATTTCCAGAATCAGCAGTAAGCAATCTTATTAACTTTATACATAAAGGAAAAATTGAGAATTTTTCATCATAGGTCGATAACACACTTGAAACGTATATTATCGGACAAGGATATGTGCCCGGCGTTTGTTTTGTTTCGGCTCCAGCACCAACTAGAACCATATCGGTTTGCGCATAGGTGTGAACAACCAAGTCATGTAAGAAACGCTGTATTCCTCCGTGGGCGGGAGGAAAATCAAGCGTGACAAGGATCTTCTGGGGGAAACCGATCATTGAACGATCCTTTTCTCCATTGTAACGACATTCATTAACATCCCGTTAAAAAACCAAAAGTACATATCGCCGGGAAACGCATGAATATGGGAACCTGTCACGCACATGAGCCCCAAAACCATGTCCATGACAATTATTCCTTTTGTCAATACAATCACCCGATCATCGGTAAGCCTATCAAGAGTTTTAAGGCCCCGCAGAACGAATCCGATCATGAAAAACAGCGCGACAATCAACCCCGGATAACCGAATTCGGCAAGATACGTTACATACAGCGAATCGGAGTTAAGAGTGCCGAGGCCACGGCCTAAAAAAATTCTCTCAAAGCTCAACGACGACTCGAATACGTATTGCCATAGGGTCATCCTGGAAAGCAATGAATGTTCTTCAAAGGGATTCGTTATGGCTCCTGTCCTGTTGGTAACAAGCAAATCCACGTAATTCTTTCCAGTCCCCGCCGGGGCGGTGACCGCGGATTTGATGCTCTTAATTCCCAACCAGCTTGACAATACATCGTCTACCATTTGATATGAAAAAAATGCAACTGCCACCAGAACTATGATGACAATCCGGTTGGCGGTTTTCTTTACTTTCAAAAAACCAAACCAAAAAAAGAAAACCGCCAACGCACCTATCCAACTTGAACGGACCGAAGTAATGAGCACGCCCGAAAATAAAAGCGGAATCGAACATGCCGCGAACACTTTACTCTTAAACTTTCCCCAGGCACCGATCATTATGGCCGCGACCATGCCGATGACAAGGTAATCGGCAAAAGCAGCTGGCGCTTGGAAAAACGAAAAAGGCCTTGCAATACCTTTAATGAACAAGGTCGTGAATGATATTGAAGAAAACCAGATTTTTTCAAAACTCGAATACCCGATGTACAGTTGTTTAAGGCCATAAAGGCAAGAAACGACTCCGATGACCAAGGTAAGGTACCAGATAGCTTTCGCATGGGTCAATCGAGCCGCGTAGACAAAACCTATATAAAACAAAAGAACGTTCGGCGCGTAGTATTTCAGTTTTGCAATACTTTCCGATGGAGGTTGAATGTTGAAAACGAAAGTACGGATAACCATATAAATGATATAGATCGTTACAACGGTAAGAAATGCGCCTGCCTCATGTCCTTTTTCTTTCAATTTTTCCCGAAGTTCGAATATCAATCCGGCGAAAACAACAGCGACAAGGATGTCTGTCAGCATTATCAACGGGTCAATTGTCGGCCGAGCATGAATCAGATAATATAATCGCCTTAAAAAGGATACAAAAGGCGCAATAAGAAATGCGGCATATACGCCGGTCAACGGATAGCGGAAAATAGGATACAGCAGTAAAATCGTAATGAGGGCGACAAGCTCCCCTTGCTTTGGTATATATATTGTTTTATATGCCAAAAAGATGCCGGTTACAATGACGGCAAAATACAATACGCTGTTCAGGGCTTTTTTTTGCATAATTATTTATTGCCGGGCGATACGCTCGTAAAGGTTTACATACTGCCTTGCTATGTTCATCATATCGTACTTTCTTACCGTATCAAGCGCTTTATCGGTAAGTCCTGCGCGCAAATGCGAATTGCCGAGGACCGAAACAAGCGATTCGCCCAAGTCTTTTTCTTTGCAAATCATCCCGTCTTTTCCATGGGAGATAATTTCCGCAACCGTTTCGTTTTCACACGCCACTACCGCAGTCCCGCAGGCCATGGCTTCACACAGCGGAACGCCGAAACCTTCATACGAACTTGGGCAACAATAAATCCAGGCTTTGCGGTATTGCTCGATCAGCTCCGCCTGGTCTACCTTTTTTTTCCATACGATATTGGGACCAATGCATTCTTGCGGTCCAATTATCGTCAAAACCGCATCGGGTATTTTCGGAAGGACATGCGTCTCGAATTCCTTTACCAATAGTCCGCCGCGTTTTCTGCTGTCAAGATCACCTATGAATAACATGCTCGGAAATGGGGTTTTGGCCCGTACCGGGCTGAACGAATCAAGCGGTACGCCGCATGCAATCACCGTGGTTACCAACGGTAACGCGGTTTTTGTCGAATGTGAAATTGCGACTTTTAGGCCGCTGCGCAAACAGGAAACCCATTCAAAAATGTAAAATAGCGATTGCCGCATTTTTCTGAGGAAATCATGTTCGAACCGTGCTTCAAAAAAAGCCGAACCGTAAAACGTCCTGATATGATTCGGTTTTCCCTTAACGAAATAATCGTCTCCATGAAAATGGACAACATCGTAGTCCGATGTTTGCATTGCGGCAAATACCCGCCCCGCTTCGAATAGCGCGGCTGTTTTTGATTTTGCCTTCCGATCGAGTTGTATATGCACATATAACGCATCCGTTGGTTTTTCGGAAAATGAATAGCATATCACTTTTTCTCCTAAAATAACCAAACTATTTGCAAGTCGGTGAGCCTGGCAAGATACTCCGTTCGGTTTATCCGACGGAAGGTCCTTTGTAAAAAAAGCAATTTTCATCCTGGTAATTTTCCTGATGCTTTTACTTTAGTAACATCTGTTTCCGGATCATTTAGTATAATCTTTTAAAAAATCAACCATTTTTTAAACCTGACGCTTCCGTGGATTAAGGCACCTAAAAGAAAAAACGGTGCCATCAAAAATAAAATTCCATCTATAAAAAGAGAAATTCCGTACTGATGTCTCCCTTGGTTTCGTCGCCATGCCAGTGAAAAGGCTACCATGAATTCCAAAAGAAAAAACCATTCCGTCATCGGTTTTGCGAACATAAAAACCAACAAGGAAACGCAATGAGATGTCAGAATAATTCCGATACTCGGCGGAATCGGGCACCCGACATGCTTTCGATATAACACCTTGTGCTTTTTATATAAAAGCGGATCAAAACGACGGTTGATACAATTTTTAATCAGATCAAAATATTCATTCGGTCTGGTACTGTGAAAAACAATTGCTTCCGGACAATAGGCGATTGTATGGCCTTTTTCTAAAATGCCGTATGCGAGGTCGACGTCCTCACGTTGAATCGTGAAGCGTTCGTCAAATCCGCCGACCGAATTAATCGCCTGCTTTCGATAAAAAATATTATTCGTCCTGTAGCCGGGCTGTTCCAACCGCTTATATTCCGACATCGGTGCTATCGCATCTGTTTTATCAATAACGGTCCTTCCTTCACACCCGGCCGCATTGGGATTTGCGTTTAAAAATGCGAGACCCAGTTCCATCCAATCGGGCGACGGCACGCAATCATCGTCGATAAACGCGACAATATCGGCGCTGGCCGCATCGCAACCCATATTGCGCTTTGCGGATATGCTTTTATTGTTAAGAACCATCCATGTAAACTTGGGAAATTCGCACGACAATTTGTCCGTGTTGTAATCCGCGACGACGACAATCTCAACAAAATCCGGCATTCGCGAGGATAATGCGGACGCCAGCCTGCGCATGGCGGCGCTTCGATGCGACGCAACGACAACAGATAATTGCTTTTTTACAGTATTTTGCATAACGTTCTTTCAAGCCTTTTTGCCGCCCTGCCCCACGATGGTCGTGAAGAAAAGTCATAGGCGTTCCGCCCTAATCGTCTGCATGTTTCTACCGAACGAATCGTCTCAAGCATCTTTGCGGAATCTTCATTTAAATTTTCCGCACCCAGCACGATTCCGTTGACGTTGCTAACGATAAATCCCGTGCTCGCGGGAATCGCCGACGCAAATACGACGCACCCTCTGAACAGCTTTCTCCTCCCAACCGCGGGTTGTATAGCCGAGCCGGGAAAGTCCGTTTGCCAATTGCGATATCGAGTGCGCCACACCTCCTACGGAGGATTCGGGGATTGCAGCCGCAAACCATATGATCATGATAGATAGCTCTCCCAGGAAAATATGATCGGCGAATTGCTTTGCAATAGTTCCGATATGTCTGCATAGTTGTTTTGCGCCTCATGCTCCATATGCAAGGTCACGCAGGCGATGCCTTTTGTTTTTTTTAAAAAGCTCAACGCTTTTGTCCGATTGACCGTTTTCGCATTTGAATAAAACGGATAAAACGACGGGAAATACCAGGTTCCGTACGTTAGCGCAACGGGACCAAAGCAACCATCTGTAAATCGTGCGGTTTCCGGGCCGCCGCAAATTACTTTAAAATATTTTGCCGCTTCCTTGATATGATACCGCGAAATGGCGTTAAAAGGCGGAATAAGTATTTTCGGTTTCCATTCGTCGGACGTACAACGGAATACATTTTCGACTTTCCGGGCAAATTCGCCGAATTGCATTTGCAAAAACTCACTGACATAGGGTCCGAACATGCCGTGATGCGAAAACCCATGCAACGCGATTGTTCCGCCGCTATCAATTATCAACGAACAGAGGTCCGCATATCGTTCGTCGGTTAGATACTGGCCGGGCACGGCTGCGCAAAACGGCGCTTTGAACCTTTGAAATACTTTGCATAGCCCGACGACCAATTCCCGTTTTTCTAAAAACACGTCGTCGATACGAATGTAACATTTGCATTCCGTTTCAGCATCGATTTTTTTCCGCATCACTCGTAACAAAGACCTGGCCGAATACCCGGGAGTATTCGTTATGGGGAATAGCATCGATTTTACAACCGATCGTTTAAAAACCAGGTTTTCCGTTGTAACGGATTTTTTAAAATTCCAAACACTGCTTGTTCTTTGCAAATCAATATCGTTGGTAAAATACCGTTCGCGTCCCTTAAAAAATCGCCCGACGAATACCGGTAACAATACCCATGCGGTCAATTGCTCAATTATACAGGAGGCAAACAAGCTCAAACTTTGCAGAGGATGCCCGATAATATCCGGAAGAAGTCTTCTTTTAAACGTTGTCACGATATGTTTTAAACAAATCGCTTTCAGGGTTCCGAAAAAAGAAGTCCGATGCCGAAACAAATGATATCGGTCGCGTTGCTTCATGTAAAAGTAAAACTCTGCCTCGAGCTGCTCTTTCATCCGCGAAACAGAATTTTGCACATATGCAATAAGGGAAACCGATCGTGCCGTATGGTACACGGTTATTGAGCCGTCGAACGGAATATCGCCCCATCGTAACATCCGTGCGGCAAGTTCATGATCTTCACACGACGGGTGTTTTCCGTTAAATCGTTGATCAAATCCGTTTTCTTTTTTTAGTATTGCTGCGTTGTAAATGCAATTGCAGGTGAGATACAGCTTTCCATTTTTATTTTCCACTTCCTTGTCCCACAACCCTTTTCCCAAGGGCACCACTTTTCCCTCAATGCCTGCCACGGCATCCGAGGCCGACATGATTCTTTTTCTCGCTTGAAAATACCATTGTTTGTCTGCAATCACGTCATCGTCCAAAAACGCTATCCATTTTCCATTGCTTTGGGCTATTGCGGTATTTCGTGACGCCGCCGCTCCCCTTCTGGAATCGTGCACTAGTAACGTACAAGAATATTCACGGCAAAGGTTTTCATTTTTGCTCCGGTGATCCGAGCCGGAAGCATCGTCGACGACGATGACCTCGCATTCCCCTTTACGGTCCAATGCCGCCGATACCGACTCGACGGCCTTGCGCAATGGAGTGCTCCGGTTATACGTTATTATGACAATTGATAACAGCATAGTACTTTATAAATTGGCGTACGTTGTCAACCATTGTTTTCCTGCGTTTTCGCTCATTTTCCTATATCTGTTCATTGCACGCGCCGAATTGTCGGCCCATTTCTGCGGCGCTAATACGATGTCCTGCATTGCCTCCGCTATGCTTTGCGCATCGCGCGGATTCATAAACCTCGCGAAGTCCCCGCAGCTTTCATGAAACACAGATATATCCGAGGCAATAAGCGGGCACGAATACCTCATTGCTTCCAACAACGGTATTCCGAGGCCCTCATACGTCGAAGCCACAATAATCGCGGCGGCATTTTTTAAATAGTATTCATAGGTCGAATAGGTTTCAAAGAAAACGGTTTTTCCTATCGTCTGCGGCAACTCTTCTTTCTCGACTGTCCCGCATATATGGAGACTAAAGCAGGGGTTTTCTTTTCGGAAAAGTTCAAAGGCTTCGATCACCAAAGAAACGTTTTTATGCAAGGCGCCCCCGAGCGTCACGAACGAATTGCACCGCGAATCATTTTTTGCACTAATCAATTCAGAAACGCTTTTTCCGGTATCGGGCAACGGCATATACAATACCGTACTTTGCTTCTTACCCTTGGTCCAGGCGAAAAGTTCTTGTTTTGTTTTTTCCGATATCGCAATTATTTTCGAGCGCCCCTTAAGCAATCGCTTTTGAACTTTCCAGTAAACCGACCCTCGCGTTTGTGCGCAATGGCCGTTAGCCGATAAATACTCGACCCCCAAATCATATACGCAGAGACAGACTTTGCAATTCGGATGAAATAAACCCATGCCGATTTTAAAAATCGGGCCCAGCGCCATCCAATAATGAAAGATATTTACGCGATATCGCAATACAAGATAGGGAATAATAAAAAGGTCGCTTTTCCAACTCCCCTTTTCATACTGTACCCATTTGTTTGCCAAACAAGCAATTTCATGCGGCACCAGTTTCTTATTTCCCCATATGATTATCTCGTGCTTTTTATCTGTTTCCGATTCTTTTATGGATAAAGCCATTGCTTTTGTCCATACGCCGCAACCGCGGGTTCCATAGCCGTACGAATACAATCTCATGTCCCATAAAATTCTCATCGTAAGATTTCTTTTTTGTACAACTCGATTGTTTTCTCGGCACAGGCGTCGTAACTGTGTTGCCGGGCATACGTATCAACGGCTTCTTTACGCTTCTCTGTCAATGTTGCATCGTCATTTATTGCCATGATGGTTTTTGCAATATCGTTCGGATCTCGGTCAACAAGCTCCAACAAACCCGCGGTTTCATTCAATTCCTCTGTCAACTGAATTCTGGTCGCGATAATCGTTTTCCCGCCCGCTATCGCATCGCTTAAACTCCCCGACGAGCTCCTGTCCTTAAACAAAGCGCAATAGATCGACAATTCCGAAAGCCGGGCCTCCCGTTCTTCATTTTCCACCCAGCCGGTAACGATAAATTTGTCTTGTATATTGTGCGATTTAATCTTATTAAGCAATAAGGCAAGGACGTCGTCGTTCCCGGGTTTCCGTATCCCGCCGATCCAAATAAATTTCCACGGACAGGGCAATCGGAGTAATGCTTTTATAAGAAGATCGTAATCGTACGCGTCGCTAATAAAACCGGTCGCCCCGAGGACCAGGACGTCGTCGTTCTTCTGCGAGGATATTGCTTTACTTCGCAATGCGATAGGATGCGGTATTACCGAAATTCGTTCCGCGGAAATCCCACGGTCATGCAGTATATCCTTTTGAAACCGGGAATGCACGATAATCCTGTCCGAAAAGAAACCCCGTTTTTCGTGGTTTGCATACCATGCCCAATGTGGGTGGCGTTTGTCCCATATAAATTCCTTCATTTTTTTAATCGGTGCAAAACCCGTTATTCTCTCTTTGGGAAAAACAGCCGGAATGTTTTTATAAATTTCATGGACCGTAACTATTTTTTTGCATCGGATGCCGTCGCACAGTTTTCTATAAAAATTAGTATTGTGCATTGCAAATAACGACGTCTCATATTGAATATGGACGCAATCGCAACCGGATATTTTTATTTCAAACGACCTTTTGTCTTCCACATATTCAACCGGATCGCAGAAAACGATTGCCACTTTACCTTTCAGAACATCCACGTAGTGTTTCGCATAAAATGCAATGCCGCATTTTTTGTCAATAGGTGCAAGCCATGCGATTTTCATGTTCGGCCTTTTATCCAATACCGCAGCAAACCGCAAAACGCCCCTAAAAGTGCAGACGCAACTTTAGCGGGCGAATGCTTCAGGACACCGTGCCCTCTGGTTTCATATTCCAATCGATACATCCAAAACTGAAGCCACGATTTTACATACTTTCTGTTTGCGTGTCTTGCAGAAAAATAAGCGGTATTGGCAAATTGATGAAACAAATACTGTCGCGCCGAATCCGAACGACAGCCGCCGTCTAATTGGCGACGGTGGTTAACGACGGCCTCGGCACAGTACCATATCGTATATCCGCTTTGCCGTAACCTGAACGCAACATCCACTTCTTCCCACAACGCATTACGGGTAAAATTGGGGTCGAATTTTCCGATTTGTAATAATGCCTCCCGTTTGAACGACATGTGTGCGCCCATGAGGCTTATGGAAAACTGGCTTTGATCGACATTGAAACTCTGTACAAGGTTACCTGTTTTTTCGTCGAACGACGCGGGTCTTGTCTGACCTTGCGGAAAAAGGGGGTCTAGTATCTTGCCGGCGATTGCGCCGATAGACATATCGATGTATGCATTTCTATGACACCGTAAAACGCCGGGATTAACGACAACATCATCATCAAAAAACAGTATGATATCCGATGTACCGGCCAAAACGCCTTTATTGCGCGCCACAGGGAGATTCGGAGGAGACGAATGAAGCAAACGGCATTGCTTCGATTCCCGGATGTTTGGCTTTTGTTTTCCTTGCCAAATAATGAAAAGATTGTCTTTGCCCTCAAGTTGCGGCAAAATCGAGTCGACGCATTGTTGTATGCAAGAAGAGCGGCCATACGTCGGCACTATAACATCAATGGCATTTTCCATGAGTCAGGGCCTTGAGTATTATGGTTTTTTAACATGAGCGAAACAGGAGCCGCCGCCCGTAAGACCTAAAAAATTTTCCAAATGATTGGTCGATGCGTTTTTTAGCCGGAGGAGCATGCCGATGCCCCAAAGATTTTTTACAAAAGCAAAAAAACGCACCAGTAAAGACAATACCGGCTTGTGCGCCAGGGCAAAAGCGACATGATATTTTTCCGGATATCCGATAAGCCAGCCCGCGTACCCGGCGGGATTAACGAATGACAATACTTTGAAGCGGCGCGAATACGCTTTAAAAAGGTCCTGCGAGCTCATGCTTCCCGTGTGATGATCCAGATTTGCGACACTGTCTGTCCCAAGGGTTTTAATCAGCATCCGATCGGGCCAGCGGTTTTTATAATCGTTGCATTCACTATGCAGAAAAACGTTTGCCCCCTGCCGAAGCGTCCGCAATAATTCATCAAGAACGGTCCGGGCATTTTCAACATGCCCGAGCGTGTCGATGCTGAACGCCGCGGAAAACCGGGCATGCTTAAACGGCAAAGCCATGACATCCGCACAAACGGGTAAAATCTTATTTTGCAATTTACAGGTGTCTCTGTTTTTCTGTAACCGGCGTAATGCCGAAAAAGAAATATCGACGCTCACAACCCTCTGTAACGAAGGTTTCGCCGTAACAAACCAAATACTATATGCGCCCTGACCTGCCCCAGCATCAAGCACGAAACCGGGGTTTAACTCCCCGCGCGAAAGATCCGCCACGCCTTTCCGCTTGAGCGAAATAAATCCCGCATATGCCCGTATAAAGGGGTTTGAGGCAGTGCAAACCCTTGTTTTCCACATTCCGGATTCATGGGAATTTTCATTGACGGTCTTTGCCGGAATAATTTCCTTCATTTAATCCGTCTTTGATTTGTAATAATGATAATAATATTTATAATAGCCGTATGATGAGTACCGATGGGTCAGATTAATGTCGTTGAGCACAACGCCCCAAACCTTGACCCCCACGTTCTGTACCGAATTTACCGCACGGACCGCGACTTCCTTATCGGTATGATGGGCCTTTATGACCAGGATCACCCCGTCGACCTTCGTCCCTAACAGCGCTGCATCAGTGACCGCAAGCACCGGCGGCGTATCGAAAAAAATGATATCGTAATTTTTCTTAAAATATTCTATGTGTTGCATCATTTTCTGAGAAGCGATGAGTTCCGCGGGATTCGGCGTGAATATGCCTGCCGTGATTATGGATAAGTTCGGCCGTCCGCTCGGGCGTATGGCAACAGAATAATCGGGGTTCTCGGTAAACAAATCGCAAAATCCCGGGTCGCGTTTCAAATCGAACAAGTGATGCAGTACCGGACGCCGCAAATCAGTATCGATAAGCAAGGTCTTTTTCCCCATTTGCGCATACGCCATCGCCAGATTGGATATGGTAAGCGATTTTCCCTCTCCGGGCCCCGCAGAGGTCAGTATTGCGGTTTGAAGCGGCCTGTCGGGACTCACAAATGTCAAATTAGTCCGCAACGACCGGTACGATTCGGTAATGACCGAATCGTCGCCGGAAAACGACAATAGTTGGCGCGGGTAATTGACAACCGACGTTTGCTTCTTCGATTTGGAAGACCGCCGTTTAATTTCGATCCCTTCCTTTTTATTATGGGAAATATGCGGGATGGTTCCGAGTATGGGCAAGGCGAGAAATTTTTCTATGTCTTCATTCGATTTTATCGTGGTGTCGTTGAATTCGAGCATAAACGCAAGGCCGAGGCCCAAAAGCAGGCCAAGGATGACGCACAAGGCGTAATACCGCGCCTCGTTTTTCGGCATCGGATGCGTCGGCATGCGCGCGACGTCAACGATCTTGATGCCGGCCGCATTCGACGCATTGCGCATTCGTTCCTCTTCCGACTTCTGCAATAATACATTGTAAACATTTTCGTATACTTCGCGCGACCGCTGCAACCGCATGAGTTCCAGGGATTGCGCCAGAATGTCCGGATTGCTCTGTTTGTAATTGGAAATGGCTTTCTTATACGATTCCAACTTGCGTTTGAAAAGCTCCATTTCCCCTTCTTTTGCAAGAACGGATTTCCGCAATTCCTGCCATTGCTTGACGGTTCGGGGGTCCACACTCGCGCTTTGGCTTCCTTTCGATTGCTTGTACTGCAGCAATTGCCGTTCCAAATCGTCGATTTCTCTGTCCACGGCC
Organism: Fibrobacteria bacterium; assembly: GCA_037447435.1. Taxonomy (GTDB): domain Bacteria; phylum Fibrobacterota; class Chitinivibrionia; order Chitinivibrionales; family FEN-1185; genus FEN-1185. The sequence goes on along the minus strand of JBBIGR010000008.1, from coordinate 34,038 downwards.
GAAGGGCCCGCCAGTTTTATCCCGAGGTTTTCCAGACGCATTTTCTCCTGTTCGAGCTCATGAAGGCGCGAGCGAAGCTTTAAGAATTCGGGCGCCCGTTCGGTCTCGGGCGGCGTCATGGTCCCTTCCATTTTTTCCAGTTGCTTGCGTTCGGCATTAAGGTCGGCTTCCTTCAGGCCGAGCTGCGCCACGCTCGACCCGTACGCTTCCGTCAACGTCTTCAGTTCCGGCGTCGTTCCTTCCGAAATATTGCCGCGAAGCTCCCGGTACGTTTGATAATCGTGTTCGGCCAGCTCGAGCTTTTCCCGGATGAGCTTCAATTGTTTGTCAAGTTCGATTGCCGATCGCCTCGATTCCTCCGTTTCGACCTCCTGGCAGCGTTTTCTGAACAGGTCGGTTCCCACGGTCGCCATTAAATACGCCAAATCCTTGGTCGCCGCCTGCACGTTGAATCTCATGAATGAAGCGAATTCGGTATTACGGAGCGAAAGGCTTTTTTGCACATACGCAATGGCTTCTTCACGGCCGTTTTTCTGCATTATCGGCTTAAAACGGTCTATGCCGATGCTGTCGACGACCATTTCCAAAAACGTCCGGCTGTTGAGTATTCCCTGGTAAAAATCGAGCGAACGGCCCGACGATGCGCCCCCCATATTCATCGCCTGCGTCAACATCATATTCTGCTGTTCGAATACGACGGTAGAAAACGACTCGTATATGTCGGGAATGCGCATAACGAAAAACATGGTCGACAATACGACCGAGAGAAGCGACAGGATGATGATCCATCGCCTATGGATGATAATAGCGACATAATCCTTGACTTGGGTGCCGCTTTTGAATTTCTGCAAGCTCGACAAAATAGATTGATCTTTTTCCACTATTTTAACACTCCTGAAAGTGCCTGCACGGCAACCACGAAAAGCAGTACGTTGTTAAGGACGCTCAATATCATTTGCCAATCGTACCATCGCGCATACACGATGACGATATCGCCGGGCACGACCTGGGGTATGCCTTCCATTTCGCCTTTATCCAGATACGACTGTATATTGATCACTTCTTCCACGGTTTTCCCGTTTGCCTGGGTAAAGCGGCGCACCTTCGACAAATCGCCGTGTTCCGACGGTCCCCCTGCCAAGTAAATGAGTTCGAAGAGATTCATTTTTTCGGGCAAATCGAAAAACCCGGGCTTATTCACCGCTCCGATGACTTTCACCTTGCTCGATTTTTCGGAGGCAAGCAAAATGACGGTATCGTCGGGCTTCAGTTTCGGCAAATTGCCCAATGTACCGTTTTTCATGAATTCCTTCAAATTGTAGTATTCAGCACTTTCTTCAGGAGAATTCTTATGGATGATTTTCACCCGTTCGATGTTCGCGGTCTCGAGGGGACCGCCCGCCAATTGCAGGACTTCCTGCAGCGTTGAACCCAAATAGGTCTTGACCGGTCCCGGAATTTTAACCTGGCCCAGCACAAAAACAACCATGGGAGGTTTTTCCAAAACGGCAATAATGACCAACGGATTATCGATATGCTTGGCTAATTTCAGGGTCAAATCATTCATGAGTTCCGATGTGGTGATGTTGGTCACGACCTCATCGGCCAAAAGAGGATACTCTATGGTCCCGGTCTCTGTTACGGTGAAATTCCCGGAAAATTCCGGATGCCCCTGTACCACTATGTCAAGAACGTCGCCGCTTTTTATAATCGCCCCAAGCGCGGGCGTAAAAAACGCAAGCAGCGTACAACAAATCATTGCCGCTTTTTTAACCATAGTAAATCCCTTATCGTTTTAGGATGCCGGCTGAAATACGAACGGATACGTAACCGTGACATCGCCCTCGTTAATGGCCTCAAATCTCCACATGCCGATCTTCCGTACTATTTCATCTTCGAGTTCCTTATTGCCGGTCGTATTTTCAACAATCTCCACGCGGCTCACCCCTCCCGAGGCGTCTATGGTAAAACGTATGGTGATTTTTCCCGCCAAATCGGGCGCCCGCTTGAGATACCGCTCATAACTCATCCTGATGCTGGTCTTATGCGTCGCAACAATGTCGTTGATTGCCGCAATATCGCGTTTGGCATTCGACGATGCCGCCCCTTCGATACTTTGCGGACGGGATATTACGATATCGCCTTTTTTCGTCAGTTCCGAGGTCTTTGCAGTTTTGATTCCGGCAATCAGATCGTCTATGTTCTCTTTATGCGCGATTTCCACATCTTTGCTTTTAACCAACTTTTTTTGTAAAACCTCGACATTCTGCGTTTGCTGCAGGCCGGTCACGTTTTCAAGCGCCTTGTCCAGATCCTGAAACTTTTCCTTGTGATTGTTCATTGCGGATCCGAGCACATCGACCACTGCCGGGCCCTTTGCCGTGGTTCCCATTCCGGTAAGCATGCCCAGGACGCCGACGGTCCGCATTTTCTGCTCCGTGCGCGCCACCTGGGCGTCAACCGCCTTGCGGGCCATCGCCTTCTCTTTTGTAATTGGCGCGGAACCGCTTGACGGGGTTGCCTCCTGCTGTTTGGCCGTTTCCTGCGCCCCGGGAGTTTCGGTTGCCGTTTTTGTCTGCGCGGCTGCTTCATTTTTTTTCTTGTCGATTTTCGGAATCGGCTTTTCGACGATGAGTTTCGCCAGACGCTCGGGAATTTCCTCGATCGACTTTACTTTTGTATGCTTGATTTTCACAAGCCTGAAGCCGCTGAGCACGCCGACATGCAAACCCACGCACAAAATCGCGATGACGACGAATCGCAAATCGGTTTTGGAGAAAAACGAACCCCGTACCGACCGTAACAGTGCGGCATCGACCGCGGCACTTCTGCCGCCCACCACGATTATATTTCCTTCGCGTTCCATTTCATTCGCTCGCTTAAGGATTGATGAATCTACTCGCTTGTAGATTCCACAGCCAATGCAAAATTATTGAATCCCTGCTGACCGCACGTATACATGATTTTCTTCAACAACCGGAAATGAATGCGCTTGTCCCCCTGAATCGTCACATTCCCCTTGAACGTGGTCTTCGTGGTATACAACGCGATGTTTTCCGTCAGTTTGCGGCGCTCGCCCAGCCAATCGTACAGTTGCGGCACCACCAGCTCGTCGTTGGACAAAACCTCTTCTATATTGACAAGCTTTTCATTTTCGGCCATGATGTACTTGTTTGTCACGACGATATTGACATTGAGTTCCGGCGTTTTTTTCGCCGTCGATTTGGGAAGCGCCAGATCGTTCGAGACGCTGATGATCTGCCCTTCGGTCGAGAAACTTTGCAAAAGGAAAATTATGATTACGGTCATCAAATCGATCAACGAAGTCATCTGCGGCTTGACCGACTTCAATTCCTTTTTCATGCGCGATTTCCGCACCCGTTTCATGCTTGATTTCGATGCGGGAAAGCTCATAATTCCTCGACCGATGCGACAATGGTGAAAACCCGGTGAAGGTTCGCGCCTTCAAACAGATTTCTAATGAACTCGCTGGGACTGAGGAAAACGAGCTTGCGTTTTTGCGCTTCCATCAGTTTCCATGAAAAAACGAACATGCCGAGGCCGTGGCTGTCTATCGAATCGAGCTCTTCACAGTCAATTGCTATCTTCATTGCGCCGCTTTTAATCAGGCTTTCTATTTTTTCCGCCACTTTGCTGACATCCTGCCCAACTGCGTCACCCGACAGAACCAGGATCGGGATATCATTATGTTTTTTCATTTTCAGCTTCAAGCTCATCGTATTTCCCCTGAAAGGCCGATGTCGGGAAACTGCGATTCCCGGCAAACGTCCATGAAATGAATGACGTCATCGTATAAAACATCCGGAGCCAGAACAAGTACCAGACTTTTCTGGGAGGGATATTCGAATTTTATCGCTTTAAGCAATGCCCGTAGCTGGTCCAATTGATATTGTCCCTTGACTTTAGGGATGATGTCGAGTTTTTTGCCGGTGCCCACGATTCGATACCCTTCGTCGGTAATGACAATAGAGACATCGAGGTCTTTGCCCGGCATATTCGCGCCCACGCCTTCGACCTGAGCCGGAGGCAATGAAAATTCCAATACCGCAATTTTGGTGAAAACCGCCATTACTGCGAGGAACGGCACCAGCACCATGAATATGTTCATAAAAGGCGTCAGATCGATGTCGATCATTTCCACGTCTTTGGACAGCGACTTGTTCGCGCGTTTCGTTGCGGGAAACGCCTTTTTCGACGGGTCGTCTTTTTCCTTGTTATTGTCTACATACTGTGGCATGTATTATTCCCGCTCTACTGCCTGCGCTGTGAAAAAAGGAAATTAAGCAATCGGACCGAACTTTCATCGATTTCTTCGATGATCGTATTGGCTTTTGACCCTAAAACCGAGAACGCGACCATACAGATGACCGCGACCAAAATTCCGAACGCGGTCGTATTCAGCGCTATGGCGATACCACCGGCCAACATGGCTGCTTTTTGTGAAGGATCCGCCGTGGCAAGTGCCGCGAACTGCGACTGAAGTCCGAAAATAGTACCCAACAGCCCGAGCAATGTCGCAAGGTTTGCAAAAAGGGAAAGGTAATGCGTTCTCTTCTGTATTTTCGGTAATTCCCTCAAGGCAATCTCGTCGACCGCGTTCTGGATTTCCTGGTCCGATTCGTTTTGGACGTAATGCCATAATGCGCTTTCGACGATCATGGCCAGCGGCGTCTTCATTTTGGAGCATAATTGCCTTGCTTTTTCAGTTTCTCCGTTCCGTACCAATCGCGTCACTTGCGTCAGTAATGCCTTGGCGTTTATCCTGGACCGAATATAATAATAAAAAGCGCGTTCGATGACGACCGCGAGCGCGAATGCGGAGGTCGCGACAATCGGATACATCCAGAAACCGCCGTCTCGGAAAAACGTGGCAATTGTCTGAAGAAATTGGTCCATTCTGATCTCCTTTGTAGCTATTGCTTTATCAAAAAAGTTTTATAATTTTCAGCAATTCCGTACTTATTTGGCCATTGCAAGCGTCCGGCAATTTATAGTCTACATTACAAGCCCAATTGAGTCAATATTTTCAATATCTTACAAATAAAATTACCGTTCATTTTTCAATAGGCGTCAATGGCATTGGCTTCATAATGTCATCCATGAAAGAATAGGAAAAGGTCGCTTTGCTGAAAAACGGTTTTTCCTTGGGCAAAAATATCATGACCTGCGGCTTTTCGACTTTTCCCTTTATCTTTACGCCGACGGTAAAGGTGATCGTTCCGGGCTTGTCGATTCGATAGCCTGCGGCATTTGTTTCGGCATTGAGCGAATCCGTCTTCTGCGGCAACGTTTTTGCGGCCGCGGCCATACCGTGGAAAAAAAGAACAAGCGCTATAACCGCGATTTTGAAATTTTGTTTTTCCATAAGTGCCTCTTATTTCCCGAGCGCCTTCCCGATGGCAGCCGGCATCGGGAAATTTGCAATAGTTGGGAATTGATATATTCCTTCGGAAACCTGCTTCGGGTCAAGCGGCGCCGTGGCCTTGGGCGGCTGCGGTACGTACATGCTCGTGACCACGGAATAGGATAAATAGGGCATACATCCGTTGCCGAGCTTGATATTGTTTTTAACGTAAACGGCCAATACGTTTTTCCCTTCGCGAAGTTTCCCCATAAGATTCCATTTTTTTGCTTTTGTCCAGTCGGTGGTGTCTTTTTCATCAACGATCAATTGCTTTTCATTGCAGAAAACCTTGTAATCGTCGACTGCGGCAAACCATAAGGTGGCGTCCTTGAGCAGATCGTAATTGAAAAACATCCGCCGAAACACGCATTGTTGGGCGGGAAGATACGACGCAGATCCCACGGCGCCTTCACCCCACCACATCGGCGTCGGGACTTTATTGTCGGGAAACCCTGAAATCGCAATCGCCTGCCCCAAAGATCCTTTGTGAACTTGTTTGAAACCCGAATCGGGAAATTCCAGCCCAAACCAGTTGCCCGTCGTATCGACGCTGCATTTCCATTCGGGCCCGCTGGTAATCACCCTCGTTTCGGTTTTCTCGGTTTTAACGCCGTATTCTTTCGGATATTTTTGGTACATTCTCACATACGCATGGGTCACATAGTCACCGAGGGCATAATCCTGTTTGGCATAAGCGATTATTGACTTATACATATCAAAGGCGTTTTCCTGGAATTGCATCGCGATTTCCTCAAAACGCGCCCGGTATTCTTCTTTTTCCGCCTCATTGACGTTCTTTGGAAACGGCGGATCCGAAAATGCGCCTGCACACAACACATCGTAACATCGTCCGCGGCCGAACAATAATTTCGGGAGCGCCAGTTTCACTTGTTTTACGAATTCGTCTTCTATCTTGTACGCTTCCGCGATTTTCAGCGTTCGCAAAAAGTTTTCCAAGGATTTGTCTTCATACGCCTCTATTTGTTTGAGCAATTTCGTTTTATAGACAAAAGCCTCATACGGATCGAACGAGGAAGGTATCGGCGCTTCCCGTGCGGTTGCCGCTATATCCGCATAGGTCTGGCCCACGGTGCAGGACGTTTTCGTTATGAGCGAACTTGCTTTAGTATAGTACTCGTCGACTTGCTTGTATCTGCTGCCGTCTTCAAGGCATTTGAGAAACAAGGTGATGGCACGTTCCTGGAACGGCCCGATTTTCTGCAGAGTTTCCAGTTTCTTTGCAACGAGGGCGAACCCCTCCAACTTCTGGGAAGTCGTTGCTGTCTGGGCAATGGTCACCAACGCCAGATAATTTTCTCCTGCCAAATACGGCAGGGAAGTGAGCTTTTGTCTCGAGTCCAAAACATATTTATCTTCGATTTTTTCCTTAATTCCCAACTTCACATTCTCTTCATAATAATGGGCCGCCTTATTGACAATATAGTCTTCCATGGCCTGGGCGATCCCTAATTCCAATGCGATTCTTTCGTCCATCGTCATAGACGAGGGCCGCTGCTGTTTGAAAATGGCAACGGCAAAATCCTCATATGATTTGGCTATCGAAAAAATGCTGCGCGTGGTCCATTCGGAAATCTGGTACTTGATGACTTTGGAGTAATTTGCTATGCAATTGTCCAAAAGGTCCGATTTGGCCTTTAATTGTTTTTTGTATGTTTCTTTGGGTTGGGTAAGCGTAATTGCCGTCATTGCCTCGTGATTGATTTCGCCGATAGTAAATTCGGCCTTTGCCGCGTAATATTTATTAGTGGTGCTCGGCTCCTTCAATTTAGAAAAAGTCGATATCGCTTTAGTCAATTGATCCAAGGCTTCGGATTGCCTGTTTTGCATGTACATCGCGACACCGACCATGCATTGCGCCTGGATGACTCTGTTGGCATCAGAGCCGAACCGTCTCATAAACTCCTGGTTTACCCTGGTCACGCTGGACCAATCCTTGATTTTTCCATAGATCTCGCCGGCGCGAAATAAAACGTCGGCCGCGTCGTCCGATTGCGGGTATAACTGGGCCATTTTTTCAAACGTTGCGGCCGCCACTGGAAGCTTGTTCGCATTTTCAAAGCAAAACCCGGCATTATACAGTGAAACCGAGGCCAAATCCGATTGCCCGAAGTTCGCGACCACGCGCAAATACGTTTCGCCCGCATTGTCCCATTGTTGCAATTTCTCATAATTTTTTGCGGTCCTAAATTGAGCTTTTGCGGCCAATTTCGATGTCAGATATTTCTGCATGAGTTTTTGATACATGAGAATAGACTGTGACCACTCCGACATTTTTTCATTTGCAAGCCCGGCGTTGAACAGGGAGACGTCGGCGATTTTAGAGTCCGGAAACTCCAGCGATACCCGTTCGTATTCCGCGGCCGCGTCTTTGAACTTGCCCTGGGACTCATAGGTTTCGCCGAGTTTAAAAATCGATTCGGCGATGCGGGCCAATGCTTCCTGTTTGTCGGTTCCTTCAACCGCCCTGTCCTTCAGTTTCCTATACCACGCCTGCGCCTCATCGAATTTTTTCTCTTCATAATACGATTGCGCGATCATTCGCACCGATTCGATGGTATGAATATCTTTGGGAAATTTCTCGATAATCGTTTTATACGACGTCCGCGCTTCTTCAAACAGTTTATTATTGTAAAACAACGAAGCTTTAATAAGCAGCACGTCGGCGGATTTTTGACTTTCGGGATTTATGGTCAAATAATTGTCGCAGGCCTTCACCATGAGTTGCGATGCCGGGGATAGGGTTTTTATTTTTTCCTGCTGGTCTTCGGCATCTTTGCTTTTCGGCCTGTTCGACTTCAACGAATCGTTTTTCGCGATCTGCAACGAATCAAGGCATGCTTTTTTTCTGGATTCTTCGATCGCCTTTTTATCGGACAATGCTTTTCTTCCCGCGCACCCGAAACCGGCCGCCAATATTCCGACGATATAAAAAACCGCCGCAATTCTTGTAAAGCGCATCGGTGCGGTCATATTAATGCGCTCCTTCCTTTTTCAATAAATTCTGCGTGGCGACAATGGCGTTCCACGCTGCCGTTTCCTTATACTTAGGATCGGCATACCTTTTGGAAACCGCCATATATTCTTCCGCCGCACGCTGGTAATTACCAATAGAGAATTGTATTTCCGCCAAATTGTAATGACATTCCGGAGCGCGAGCGGACGTCGGATACGTGGTTATGAAGTCTTCATATTGCTTTGTTGCGGTCTGGTATAAAGCGGAATCATTTTTCTGCAATGCCATTTGATGGAAACTGAGGGCGGCCGTATATAAATGGTTCTGGGCCAAACTGTCCGCTTCCGCTATCACGCGTTTGTCAGACTGAGCTTTTGCCCATTCGCCGTTTCGATTATACTTTGAAAAAAAATCGTAACTTCGGAAGTTCGACTGATCGGCCCCCTCGGTTTTTTGGATGACCGCCAGCAATTCGCTCTCGATTTGCGGGCTTTGTTTATATTCCGGATAAATCCGTAGCAGCGTCCGATACGTTTTTTGCGCCATGTCAAGCCGACCCTGGTCTTTATATATTGTGGCAAGCCGGTGCAGGATTTCGGTACCCTTCGCCATATCGCCGAAACGTTGCACGAAATTGGTCGCGCGTTCAAGTCCCCGTTCGCCGGTCACATCGGTCTCGCTGAAACTGATTGCAATGTAGTCTATCGATTCCTTCTCCAAAAGCGATTTCCCATACGAATTCTTACCTCCCAAATCAACGAGCGCAAGGAAGGAACTGATGGCCTTTTCCGGGTTCGACATCCGGTACTGCGCCCAAGCCAGTTTGTAAAGCGCCTTGTCGAACCATTCGCTTTCCGGATAGGTCAGTACCGCCTGATACGCTTTTACCGCGCCGTCCAGTTTCCCGTGCTCGAACATGTACTCGCCGATGTACATCCAGGCCTGCGGGGCATATTGACAATCAGGATACAGCCGAGTCAGCGAATCCATCATCGCGACAGCGGTGTCGAATTTGCCTTTGTCATTATAGCACCACGCAAGGGAGTAACGTACGGCATAATCCAATTCGCTCCGCGGATATTTTCCAAGGATGTACCCTAATTGCATGGTGCTCGAATCGTGCGATAGCGACGGCTCGACCGGTTTTTGCGGCATTTGGATTTCTTTACCGTCCCTAAACAACCGTATCAGGCTGTCGTATCGCGCCATATTGGCTTCGAACAAGGAATATGCCTGCGCATACTGCTCGTTTTCCTGGGTATAATGCAATTCGGCGTTGTGATACCGTAAATAAATTTCATCCTGGACTTCCAACGGCAAACTGGTCAGTTCCTCACATGTTTTTGTCAATTGACCATACCACCGTTCGTGGATTTTGTCGCCGGCTTTGACCAGAGAATCCATTGTCGCATTAAGCTGCCCTATTCGCATTGCGCTTTTAACGCGTTCCGCAGAATCCTTTGCGGTACTCGACATTTTAATGGTTTGGTCTATTTCCTTTTTAGTATTGCCTTTTTGCCAATCGACATTCTCTTTTTCCCATCGGTACCGGTCTATTTGTGCTTTCGCGTCAAAAACCTTGCTTTTAAAAACGAGCTGTTTTATCGTGCCCACCGATTGCGATGCATTGGTAAAAGAAACCGCATTCGATGTTTGTCGCGTCCCGGTCGCGCAGAGGGTCAAAGAGTCGAGTACGTGCAAAAGGACTTCCCGTTTTTCTGAAAATGCTATTTCCTGATACGACCCTGTTGCGTACATTTTTTGGATAAGGTTCGATAACCGCGTGATTTCATCGTAATTTGCCGCAATCGTTGCCGGTGTTTCGCGTTTCTCGTTTTTTAATCGTGCAAGGAGTTCGTCGACACGGGCAATACCGGCTTTTACCCGTTCGCGGGACGCCTTGGGCAAAGTGTCCGCCGTTTTTTCAGTCAGGCCTTTTTTCAATAACGACAGTCGCGATTCCGCATTCGCAAGGAACGTCAGTTTGTCCCAGTCGAATTGGATTTTGTTGAGTTTTCGTTGCCCCATGACAAGCATCGCCTTTACCGCAAGAGGAGAATTCGGCGACTGGTTTATCAGTTTCCGAAGCGATAGTTCCGCTTTCTGGTACATACCGAGTTTTATATAGCACCAGGAAATGCCGAACAACGCTTGAGAAAATATTGTCTCGTCTTCGCTGTTGAGCAACGAAAAAAACGATGTGAGGGACTTTTGGTAATTCCCTTTTTCAAATTGTGTTTGCGCCGCGCAAAGCCGTACCGCTAAAAACGCATTTTTATCGATGTCCGCGGGTTGTTTGAATTTATCGGCACTTTCGAATACTTGTAGAGCGTTTGGAAAATCGTTTTGCAAAATATACGAGCGGGCCAATGCATGCAATACGTGAATCGCATACGACGAATCCTTTTCAATGAGGGAAACCAAATCGCCGAATCCTGCGGTTTTTCTCAGTGCCAAACCGCTTTCCATCACCATCCATAACGCGCAATTCCGCTGTTTGCCCTTCAAAAACCAAAACGGGAATTTCTGGCCGACATTCCAAATCGTATCGTATTTACCCAACTGGTATTGACTTTGCAATTTGTACAGCAATAACTCCGAGCCGAAACGGCTCGTATCGTGTACCGCAGCGCAGGCGACAAGCGCGCTGTCGTAATTTGCGACCTCGAAATAAGCCTTGACCAACAGGAATGCGAGTTCCGCCTGGCACGATTTATCGTCGTAACGGGCCTGCATGAACTTTATCGAACGGACCGCTTTTTCCAGATTCCTTTCCTGTAAACATTTTTTGACCCTTCGGATTTCCACGGGATACATTCCCGATACCGCGTTTTCCTTATTCCGCAATGCCAAAGCGGTTTTCATGACATCGAGTACGTGATAATACCATTGCGCTTTCTGGCCGAGATTGGCCTGTAATATCTGAAAGAATTCCGCATCGAACCCTTCTATCGCCGACTCCTTTTGCGGCAGGGACAGTTTCATTTTTGCACCGAGTACGTTTACAAGCGTATCGACCGAAATCCACAGGCTGTCCGCATGGTGTTTGATGTCCATCATCGCCGAAATACGGGCAAGGTCGTCATTATCCAGAACGCTGAACATGTCTTCAATCGGCTGGCCCACGACCATTTCCCGTAAAATCGCAAGTGCATCGGAAAGGGGAAGTTTCAGCGTGCCGATTTGTTTTTGCAATGCCGCATATTTTTTTTCGCAGCGTTCTATTTTCTTATCAAACGCGATGAGCGAATCGTCGCTCAACCTGGTTACCGACGGGGAGACCAATTCCATGTCGCGTAAATCGTCGAGGATGTCCTTAACGCTTGATAATTCGGTATTGAAAACGTTGATTTTATACCATTCTCCCGACAATCGCGTCACCAGGTTTTCCCGTATGTGCCAGTCGTCTTTTTGAGGCGTTTTGGCGATCGCAGGCAATGACAATAGCACAAACAGGCCGCTTGTGCATACGAAACGAAGTATTGTCATTGTTTTTTTCATAGTGTCGAATCCGGATAATTTTCTCAGGGCTTCTGCAATTCTTCTCTTCTCTTTTTTATGTCTTCTATGCGCTGCTTCGAGTCCTGAGCGCTTGCTTCGATGGAATCGCGGATCGCCCCGGCCCGTAATTGTTCATCGATGTCTATTTTCCGGGACTTGTCCTGGTTTTTCATCAAAAGAAAATTTCGCATCATTTCCGATCCCGTCTGTTTGTATAAAATAGGAAATGAAATTTCGCCCACGATTTTCCATTTTGCATACCAGGGATCGAACGGGTCTGTCAGGCCTTTTTGATGTTCGTCGTAGAACTTCGAACCCGGGCTTGTCGATTCATTTAATGCGCGCAAGTCGTCCCGCGTCATCGATGAACCGTAATTTTGACTCATGAGGAACGGTATGAAAAGGGAAAGTGCAATGCCGTTATCGTATCGTACCTTGCCGCCGATTGTCAGGTACATCGGATTTTCACTGAACGCAATCTGCGTTCTTCTGCCTTGCGGCAAATTCGTCACCAGAAGCGGCGAAGTCAGATTATTCAAAGCCTCCAGCGAATACATCACGAAAAAGTCATATCCCGGCCCAAAATACGAGACGCCGATATCGAACAAATATTGATTGAATACGTATTCCGCTTTTTGCAAAGGTATGCGAATGCCTAAAGAAACGCCGGCCTTGACAGGTAACCATGAATACAAGCTTATCAGGTCAAAATCGTTTATCATCTTAATCTGAATATTGCTTCCCGAAACAATGTAACCTTCCGGCGCGAATCCGGTTGTCCCGGCCCGGTACCCGGCCAACGAAGGAAACGTATCGTTCGTATTGTTCCAAATGTATTTGCTTTCCAATCCTATTCCCCAAAAACGGAGTTCTTTATTATTCGGCAGTGTCAGTTTTGTTCCCGCAACGACATTGCCGAATTGGAACCATCCGTTTCTCGTATACGAAAACACCCGTGATTCAAACAAAAGCGATGCCCATTGTGTCACTCCGATTTCCGAATACAATTCCCCAAACGGAAAAATGCCGGGCTTTTGTTCCGTCGAATCCAGCGATTTGTTTGCCCATAAAAACCCCGTGCCCCGCAATGTGACCCAAATGTTTTGCAATCCCGATGTATTGGACGACGGCAGCTGATATATGCCTTCACCGCGGTTTCGTTTCGGGCCTTGCGCCGAAAGCGGACATATGATAGCGAGTATCAATGTCACTGCGATAAAAAGGATTTTGCACGTATTAATTGCCGTCATTATTTCACCTTGCTGTCCTGTTGTATTCTCGGCGGAGCCGAAATCGTATTTCCCGTATTATTTGATTCCTTCAAGGAATCCTCCCGGGCAATGTCGACAAACAGCCTTTCTATATCGGCCATTTTTTTCTGTGTTTCTTCCCTGCGTTTAATGAGATCCTGGCGCTCCTGATTAAAATCAAAAGACTCAAGGCTGTCTTGGCCAAGCTCAGGCAAATCTATTCCTTCCATAAGATTCTTGTCGGTTGCATGATTTGTCGTTTTAACAATTGCATCTACTTTCTTTTCCTTTTTTTGTTCCATGAAAATGAGGGTGCGTATTGCCTCGGTATTTGTTTCGGTAAAAAAAACCGGGGCCTCAAGCTTCAGGGAAACGTTGAATAATTCCGGTTTAAGCGGGTCTTTGCCCGCAACATCCTGGTAAACCGTGACTTTTGCCGATGCAAGGACGGAAAGTTGCGGAAACAATCGGTACCGCATGCCCGGTTCTACCCATACGTATTTTTGCCCGTACGTGTCATCGCCTGCGCGTATTTTTGTTTGTTTTTCCTTATATAAACCCATTCCTGCGGAAGCGAAAAGACAATGCTGAAACATCTTCCATTCGATCGACGATGCCAGGGCTATTTGGTCGTAACGGTATAAAACGTCCGGATTGTCGACAAGCGAAAAGCGCACATACGTTTTAAGCGGCAACCACTTTTTATACGCCAGCCAATCCACATCAAAAAGCAACGTTGCCGACGGATAGGAATTATACTCCGGTTTGTCTTTGGTACCAGAAATCGTGTCCTGCGCAGTAGACAAATACAAATCAGCGGAAAGCGCCAGACCCAAGAGTCGGAGTTTGTCGTTTGCCGGCGTGGTGATTTGCAAATGCGCTTCTATGGGTCCTATGCCTTTTGCGGTGACCGGAACCAGTTGCCCGTACAGCTCCATTATATCGGTAATGCCGACCGATGCGCCGACGATGGGTGCAAGCGCAAACCCGTTCCTGCTATACGCTGCCGCTCCCGAAAGGAAGGCCGAAATGTTGCCGTTGCCCAAAACATTGGATGCTCGGACCGAGGTCGTACCTTCGTCCCGATTTCTCTTTACCGACTGTGCAAAAATGCATACGCATGCAATCAGCACAAGAACGGTTGTTTTGGCGCAGTGATAAAAACTCATAGCATCGCCTGCATATTTCCTGTTGTCATGGTTACCGATTGTTTCATGGACATTTTATCAATAGGCAAAAGCGTGACCTCGTTGAACCGCTTTCCGGACCGTTTTATCTGTTTTTTGTAGTCCCTTAATTTGTCAAGGTCCTTTTCCGAGAACAGGCGCCATCCGTTCCTGTTCCGTAATTCTTCAACGCGTAAATCGGGTTCGCCGACCCAACGTTTTAACGTCGAAATGGAGACCCGCAATCGCTTTGCGGCTTGCCCGCATGTCAAATAATTTCCCATTGTACTCACCTCCCAACCCTATTCGTCATTAAAAATGTTTACAAAACGCTAATTCAGACAACACAACCTGTGGTATATCTTTTCGCAAGTTATACCGCCCATTGTATTATCTGATAATGTATTGATTTTTATGTAATTAAACTGTCCAAGAACCCGAGTATAATACCGTCCACACGCCTGATCTAATGATATAGTCATGGATTTATGATGTCAATAATAATAATGATCTTGGAATCATATTTGTATTTCAAATGCGTAGTATTAGTAATTATATATAAATTATACGCTCGGTAAACCTCGGTACCGCGGTTAGATAATAATCTCAGCTATAACTATCCAGTTGCGAATCAAGGGATTGGCTAAGAGCATCGTACCGTTATATTTTCCTAGACAAAGAATTTCTATATGTAATACCATGTCGCAAAGCCTGTATCCTTTATTCGTTTGGTATTTTTTTTCAAAGGCACCGTCCAATGCAATTCAAATTCGACCATTTGTCATTTGCCTATTCGAAACAATTGCCCAATAGCCTCAAAGATATTTGTTTCGACATTGTTTCGAATCAGGTAACCGGCCTTGCCGGTGCAAACGGCAGCGGGAAAACGACATTGATACGGATTCTGTTGGGACAGCTCATAAATTTTAAAGGCAATTATTTTATTAACGAGAAACCGATCGTCGAACAAAACGGCAATATTATGGCCGATTATTCTATCGGCTTTGCGCCGGAAACCCCCGTTCTCGACGATGCGCTGACCGGAATCGAAATTCTTTCGCTTGTTGCCGATATCAGAAACGTATCTCACGAAAAATTTGACAGGGAAATGGATATTTTTAAAAGGCTTCTTCATATAGAAGAATGGTTATCGGAAAAAAGATGCGGCGACTGTTCGACCGGCATGCGGAAAAAAATCGCCATTGCAATCGCTTTTCTGGGTAATCCAGCATTTGTGGTCCTCGACGAACCGACAAACGGACTTGATCCTGTTTCGGTTTTCGGGCTTAAAAAGATACTGGCCTTGAAAAAAGACCAGGGCATCGGCAGCCTGATAGCGTCGCACATTCTTGATTTTGTTGAAAAAACCGCAGACAATGTGCTCCTTCTGACTCACGGGAACATGGCATACGGCGGAACATTGCAGGGCGTTTTCGAACAATGGCGGCAGAAAAAAACCTTGGAAGAAATTTATATGGCCATGTTCGATAAGCCCGAGTCCGGCATAATGGAAAATCAGGACCAATCGAACATCCAATGATAAAATTCCACGAGCAAATTTCAAAAAGCTTTTTCGGCTCCAACGCAAAAATCACCGACATTCTGATTATCGGCAGCGTAATCGGCGTCATTTCGGGGCTGGGGCCGCTCTATGAAGCGCAACCGGTTCTGTTCTTCGTTCCGTTTGCCTGGTTCCTGTATGTTTTGACTAAGACATACACTTTTGTCAAGTCCCCCCGAAAAAACGATTGGGCGTTTATTCTCGGAATTGCGTATTCGTTCCGACGGAAATTGGTACTGGATTTTATTACGAAAAAAACCGTCGAATTGTCGTTGATTTGCGCTATTGCGGCCCTGGTCTTTTTTGGCATGCGAAGCATTTGTTACCACGATATCGCGGTGAAAGAAACCATTTCCAGTTTCGAAATTATGTCCGGCGAAATTGTTTGCTCCTTAGTATCCGTTTGGCTGCTTATAAAAGCAAAAATCATCCGGCCGTCAAAAAAAGACCCGCCGTCCCGTTCGCTATTTTCATTTTCACAAAAGAACCTGTTTTCGTTCTTTTCGGCCGCAATGTCTTCAAAATTTTCCCGTTTTTCAATTCCGTTTTTGTCAAACGAACAAAAAATCATTCTCCGCAGGCAATTTCTTTATATCCTCAGGACCTCGCCTTTGAGCACCGCCGCTTTTATGCTTATTGCCGTTGTTTTTTACGTGACGGTCATTATTTTCACCCCGTCGTCCCAAACTCTTTTTCTCTGTTTTTTAGGATGCATTCCGCCGACAATCGTATTATTGGAAATGACGACTGCGATGAGCAATTCCGCGGAAAAAGCCGCGTCTTGCCCGTACTATTCTTTTAAACCGCACAATGTATTCTTTGTCAACATACTGCTTTGCATTCTGGTCTTTGCCTTTTTTCCCCTTGCATTATTGGTAAAAACGGTCCTGCTCGGTCATTTGTTTGCGGCGTTACCGTTATTACGGGTCGGGGCGGCATTCGCTTCCGGTTTTACCGTTTGCCTCAGCTTTGCACTGCGCTGGAACAAATCCGATTGGGACGGAAGCAGCTCCGCATTATTCGGTCTTGCGTGCTTTTGCTGTATACTCGGTATTTCCATTCCCTATTTCGGCATTCTTTTCCCTCTTGCAGCATCGTTGCTTATTTTTGTTTTGAAGTAAATTATCCCGTATCACTTATGATAATACCCCCTCTTAAAACAGTATCGTTTTTGATACTTACTTTTCTTTTACCGGGTAATAGGTTTTCATAACCTTCGTATCTATAATCTGTTACGCATTCAAACAAGCCTTGGCATATCGCTTGCATTTATCCTTGTTGTACGGAAGGTGTGAACTTGCAAAAAAAATGAAAATTCTTTCACCTTATAAAAAGGAGACGCCTATGAAAAAGGCAATCGTTTCGACTCTCGCAGCATCGATGTTGGTTTTTGCCATCGGCTGCACTAACAATATCATTGGACCCAAACAAAGCGGCGCCCCGACGGTTCCATCCGAATTGAGCATGACGATTCCTTCAATGGGAACAGCGACACCCGCAGCGCAGACTTTACAAAAATCCACGGCCGATTCAAACGCCGTATTCGTGCTTGCATACACGGCTGTATCTTATTGGTCAATCAATATTCAAGCGTCCCTTGTTAAGCCGGTCGAATTGTTCAAACTGTGCCGCATCGTCAAACCGACCGCCCTGGCCGATAACAGCGGCTGGAAATGGGTTGTCAGCAACGCTACCGACAGTGCGGTCCTTATCGCCCGCGTCGATGGGGATTCCGCCCGCTACAGCATGACGGTCACAACCGGTGCTTTAAAGAATTTTACCTGGTTCGACGGTACTGCCACGATAACCGGCAAAGTCGGATACTGGACATTCTATGACACTGCCGCGGGAAACCCCGGATTTTATCGGTTCGCATACGACTTCACGGACGCGACAAACGGGCAATTGACTGTCACAAATATCAAATCCGGCGATAAGGATTTCGGCTCGTATATGAAATGGTCGTCTGCCGGAAGAACGAAATCGTTCGAAGCGTATGGATCCGCAAAGCCCGAAAAGTACCTGATAACCTGGGACGAATTTACCGAGGCAGGATCGCTGACGGATGTTTTGAAAAACGTATCCTATTGCTGGGATTCAAAACTTTACAACCACAGAACCATTGCGTGCCAGTGAAAAGATTCCCTTGGTAAAAAGCAAAAAGGCCAGGATTGTTAAAATCCCGGCCTTTTTGTTTCCACTCACGACGCCGACACCTTTATGCTTTGATACAAATTCGAAAGCTTTTGCGGGTCTATACGTTTGCCGTCGAGCGTGACGTTGATTCCGCTTTCGCTTCCGCAGGTCGTCCGTTTTATGGATTTGACCTTCACAAACGAATCCATTTTCAAGACCCTGACCCGGTTGTCCATTTCGTCGAAAACCGCCTGCGAGCCCTTGGCAAGGCACGACCCACAAACGCATACGGTGAACTCGTGTGTAACGAATGCGGAATCGTCTTTCTTCTTGATATCGGCGATTTGAGAATCCCCGTTGCAGGGCGCATAGGACGTATGCAAAAGCTTATGCGCGATCGGCGAATTTGCTTCCCGGTAAAAATCTTCGTACAATTTCAAAATATCCGGGTTTTCCTGGGATTTCCTGAAGGTGGACGTTTTGTCTATGTCCACCAGCACGTTTTGCCGTTTTTCAAGTGTGTCCACTTTCTGGGGAACAGGATGGCCCGCGCCGCAGATGCATCCGCCCGGACAGGCCATGACCTCGATGATATCGTACCCGACATCTTCACCGGCCAAGATTCTTTCGGCAATGGGTTCGACATTCGCCAGGCCCGAAATGACCGCCACCCGTATCGTGTGTTCACCTATCGAAACAGTGGTCTCTTTTACCCCGGCAAACCCGCGTACTTCTTTATAGTCAACGCGGTCCTTAGTCGCGCCGGCGCCGGCCAGCCTGTCGACCGCCATGCGCAGCACCGCCTCCGCGACGCCTCCGGATGCCCCGAACAATACGCCCGCTCCCGTGACCCGTTTGTACGGTTCGTCGAATTCCATTGGTACGACCGTGCCGGTATCTATTCTGGCAAGCTTCAGCATTTCCATCATTTCCGTGGTCGTGAGGACCGCATCAACGTCCCGGATATTGTCCGGCGCAAACTCGGGACGCGCAGCTTCGTATTTTTTCGCCAGGCACGGAACGATAGACACCACGAAAAGATCGTCGCGCGTAAGGCCTGCCTTGTTTGCGAAATGGTTTTTGACCGTCGCGCCCATCATTTGTTGCGGCGATTTGCACGACGACAAATGCGGAATGAGCGCGGGATATCTGCGTTCGACAAGATTCACCCAACCCGGGCAGCACGACGTGAACTGCGGCATTTTCACGTTGTTTTGCTTTCGCGAAAAAAATTCCGTCGTCTCTTCAACAATGGTCAGGTCCGCGGCGAATGAAAAATCGAACACCTTGTCGAACCCTATTTTTTTGAGAAGTCCCGCCATATAGGCCGAAGCCTTGTCAAACGGCACATCGAATGCCGACGACACGACGCTCCGCACCGCGGGCGCCACAAAGCCGACCACTGTTTTTTTAGGATCGTTTATCGCCCTAAATACTTTTCCCCGTTCCCGGCGGTATTCAAGGGCCCCGCACGGGCAGGCGGTAACGCATTGGCCGCAACTCACGCAATCGGTTTTTTGCAACGGCTTTCCCGACTTCGTCCCCACCAGCTGCCTGCCTTGCTTTATGTAAAACCCGAGCACGTCGGGACCTTCGATTTCCTGGCATGCGACAATGCACCTGCCGCACGAAATGCATTTGTTGTGGTCGCGGATGATAAACGGATGGTCGTTTACAATAGGAATAAACGGCCTTTCATGAAGGGGCTTTTTAAACGCCACGTCAAGCGCCCGCGCTTCCTGCCGCAAATCGCAGGTGAATCTGACCGCGCAACCGCATTTCAGGCATCGCCGCGCCTCTTTCTGCGCTTCGTCTTCGGACAAACCCGTTTCCACTTCCAAAAACCCCGTCCGCCGCTTGTCGGCTTCGATCTCGTGCATCGTCGCGCGGCTAACCCGGGGGATATCTTCAAATTCCCATTTGGGAAGATCTTCAAGCGATCCGCGCGAACACGCGTAATTGGTGTTTTCTTCCCGGACATACCCTTTTGTCAGGAAGAAGTCCATCGCTTCCGCGGCCCGCCGGCCCGCGCCCACGGCCTGTATGACGGTGGCCGGCCCGGTCACGCAGTCGCCGCCGGCAAAGACTTTGGTTACCGACGTCTGCATGGTCTTGCCGTTTATTTCTATGTCTCCCCATTTGTTAAGTTGCACCGGTAAATCGTTATACAAAAACTGCGTATTGGTGCTCTGGCCTATCGCGCCGATCACGGTGTCCGCGCTAATGGCAAATTCGCTTCCCTCAACCGGGACCGGCCTGCGTCTGCCCGAACGGTCGGGTTCGCCCAATGCCATTTTAATGCAATGCAATTCCTTGGAAGCGCCGTTTTGCACGATTTTCGTTGGTGCGGTGAGAAACACCATTTCCACGCCTTCTGCCATTGCTTCGCGGACTTCAAACGCTTCCGCAGGCATTTCCTGCTGCGTACGGCGATATACCAGTTTCACCTGGCCGGCACCTTTTCGAAGACACGTTCTTGCGCAATCTATCGCCGTGTTCCCTCCGCCGATGACAACGACCGTTTCACCCAATTCGACATCGATGCCGTTTGCAACCTGCTCCAGATATTGTATTCCAAGCCAAACGCCTTTCGAATTTTCCCCGTCTATTTGCAACGGTGTTGCCCGCCAGGAACCGATCGCAAGATACACCGCGTCAAAATCCGCCTGCAGGTCCTCGAGTCTGACATGGGTACCCAAAGACTTCCCGGTCATGATTTTCACTCCCAATTGCCGCATGACGTTTATCTCTTTGTCAAGAGTATCCCTCGGCAACCGATACGCGGGGATCCCGTACCGCATCATACCGCCGCTTTGGCTTTGACGCTCGAAAACGGTCACATCGTGTCCGTTGACTGCGGAATAATAGGCCGCGGACAAACCGGAAGGCCCTGCCCCGACTATCGCGATCTTTTTTCTTGTCGCGTTCATTTTTCGCGGTATCCAGGGGTTGTCGCGGCGCATGTCCCAGTCTGCGGCAAACCGTTTCACGTAATTAATTGCAACAGGGGAATCGACCAGGTTTCTCCGGCATTTCGACTCGCAGGGATGCGGACAAACCCGGCCGCAAACACTGGGAAACGGGTTTCTGTCTTTTATTACCCGAACCGCCGCCTCGTAATTTCCATTGCCTACCTGTCGCAAATACGTTTGAATATCGATATTTGCCGGACAGGTCGTTACGCAAGGCGCGACGCAATCGGCATTATGGTCCGACAACAATTGTTCGATACGGATTTTGCGATACGCTTCGAGTCTGGGGCTTTGGGTAGTGATCTTCATTCCTGCAATTATCGGTGTCTGACACGATTTAACCGCGGTGGTATCGTCGCCGATTTCCACCACGCACAATCCGCAATTTCCATTGGAACGAGTGAGCCGCATGTCGTAACAAAGATGAGGAATATGTATGCCTTCCTGAATCAACGCCTGCAGAACGGTTAAATTATCGTACACTTCTATTTTTTTATTATCTACCGATACCGATATGCGCGAATGTTTGTTTCCCAAATCCATGTCTCCGATCTCCTTAGTGCCTATGTAGCCGCAACTTTCTCCTTGCCGGCAACGGATTAATGAAGCATTAAAATACCTGACTAAACAAAGAAGAGCAAAGTATGGACAGTGGATTTTTTTATGCGGAAAAATTGAAACAAAAAAGGCCCGGATGATAAAACCCGAGCCTCATTTATTAAGAAGAAAAAACGACTTATTTGAAATGCTTTGAAACGAGTTTTGTCATTTCGAACATTGAAACAGTCTTCTTGCCGCCAAATACTGCTTTGAGTTTGTCGTCGGCGTTGATGTTCCTCTTATTGACTTTGTCCTGAAGGCTGTTTTTCTTGATATACGCCCACAGTTTCTTTGTGATTTCAGTTCTGGGGATTGCCTTGGAACCGATGACTTCTGCGAGAACATCGTCGGGTGTCATGGGCTTCATGAACGCTGCGTTTGGTTTGCGAGCGGTTTTCTTCTTAGCCGGTGCCTTTTTCTTGGCTGCCATCTGTAAACCTCCTAGAAAGTGTTTTTGAAGAACCATACCTATAACGATATCATATTAATACTATTTTTCAAACAATGTGTCAAATGTTTTTCCCGCCGACTTCCCTATGAAAAAGCCCTCATCCGTCCAACCGGCGATCCCCGCGCAATCATTACAACATGTAAACACACGGCGCGCGATGCGTTTTATTTATCGTCTCGTCAATTCTAAATTACCCTATGACAATATTTTTCATAGGTAAAACATATTTATCTCCCATGAAAAAACTTGAAAAACCGCCTATACAACAGGATGGTATTTATGCTTAAGGTCATACAATCGGTTGTGGGAAATCCAAAAAGCCGCCTATGACGCATCGGGCGTCATTTCCATAGGAATACATGGAATCGCCGTAGGTAGGCATTATGGTTTTCCCCTATTGGCGCATATAACGAATCGGAAAAATCACTGACTGGAATGCAAACAATGCGGTTTATAGACATCCTAGAGCAACTATATTATACTCAATTATGCTCAAGGTAATTTGCGCCTGTTCCAAATAACCATAACCATTTTTCCCTTTTTTATACCGTATGTGCGGAATCGCAGGTAAAGTCAATTTCTCAAAACAACCGATGGCGGAGGCCGTCGGGAAAATGACCGACGCGCTTAAGCATCGCGGTCCTGATTTCGGCACCGTGGTTTCCATCGGCCGACATGCGGTTTTAGGACACAGAAGGCTTTCCATTATGGATCTTTCCCCCGCCGCCAATCAACCCATGTCCGACGAAAGCGACAGATATACTATTGTATATAATGGGGAAGTTTACAATTTCGGGGACTTAAAGACCCAATTACAAAAATCCGGGCATCGTTTTAGAACTACCGGCGATACCGAAATCGTTTTAAAGTCTTTCATCCAATGGGGAACATCCTGTTTTGCAAAATTCAACGGCATGTTCGGTCTGGCCATTTGGGATAATACTGAAAAGCAACTCATTTGCGCCAGAGACAGGTTCGGCAAAAAGCCTTTTTACTATACGGAACTAAATCGGGAATTCAGCTTTGCGTCCGAATTATCGGCCTTGCTCGTCGATGACTCCATTGCGAAAAAAAGCACGATTTCCATCGAGGCGCTCAATCATTTTTTCAGCCTTGGCTACATCCTCAGTCCGTGCACATTGTATAAAGAAATTTATAAACTTGAACCAGCTACGTTCCTTCGCGTTTCATCCAACGGCATAATAGAAAAATCGGAATATTGGGACTATAAAAAATGCTTTCAAACTCCCACGACGCATCCTGAACCCGAAATTGCCGAAACCGTCCGCGCATTATTGACAGGTGCCGTCAACCGCAGGCTGGTCGCCGATGTCGGTGTCGGGGCGCTATTGTCGGGCGGGCTCGATTCGAGCGCGGTCTGCGCATTGTGCAATCCCAAAAGATCCTTGCTCTCGACATTTTCCGTCGGGTTTTCCCAATCCAGCTACGACGAATCCGTCGATGCAAAAACCGTCGCGGAATTTCTCGGCACGTTCCACAACACGCTCAATGTTGACTTGCGCAACGACTACGATTTCATAAACAAAGCCGTATCCTGTTTCGACGAACCCTTTGCCGACACGTCGCTTGTGCCGATGGTCGCAATCGCCCGCTTCGCATCATCTAAAGTCAAAGTCGTGCTCTCCGGCGACGGGGCCGATGAAATTTTCGGCGGCTATATCACCTATCAGGCAGACCGGGCCGCAAACACCTTGCGTGCGCCGTTTCCCGGCTTTTTGCGAACCGCGGTTGCCCAGACTTTTTCGTCATTGGCATTCGACAGCGGGAAAAAAATGAATTTCGGATTTAAATTGAAGCAGTTTTCCCGCGGCATGACCATGGATTACCAAAAAGCGCATTTTACCTGGCGCGAATTATTTGACGAAGACCAACGGATAAAAATTCTCGGTGCACATGCGGCAGAAGAAATCAAAGACACAAATCCTTTTCGCATTTTTAAACGCCATTATGATTCCGTTTCGCATTTGGACCGACTTTCGCAACATTTATATGTTGACGCCAAAACTTGGCTTTGCGACGATATTCTGGTCAAAGTCGACCGTTCCACCATGGCCTACGGTCTCGAAGCTCGAAGCCCGTTTTTGGATAACGATCTTGTTGCCTACGCGGCAACTATTCCGTCGCGCTATAAAATCCGGGGGAATTGCGGGAAATATATTCTTAAAAAAGCAATGGAAACGTCGTTACCTCGGCAAACGGTTTATAAAAAGAAATCGGGTTTCAATGCGCCTATAGGTTCGTGGCTCAACAACAAAAGCAAAGAAAATGAATTTTTATTTTTTGCCCGGCATGTTGCAAAAGTAAAAAACATATTGCCGGCAGACCGATAATATTCTGGTCCATTTCCTTTATATGACGACAACAAATCCATTAATTTCCACAAGGCAACCATCATGAAAGCTTGTTCTTTTATCGTCCCCTGTTACAAGGAAAGCAGCGAAATAATTTTACATACCGTCGAACAAATCAGGCTTGTCGCAAAAGGCCTTGATTCTTGGGAAACCGAA
Source organism: Fibrobacteria bacterium (assembly GCA_037447435.1). GTDB lineage: Bacteria > Fibrobacterota > Chitinivibrionia > Chitinivibrionales > FEN-1185 > FEN-1185. The sequence continues at coordinate 9,474 of JBBIGR010000008.1, read as the reverse complement.
ATCATCGTCGTGAATGACGGCACGAAACCGGACCGTTTTCCGTCTATCGCTTTCGACAACGTTACCGTACTGCATCATGAAATGAATATGGGATACGGCACCAGCCTTTTGTCCGGAATACAGCAATCAAAATATGATTGGATCGCAATTGTCGATGCTGATGGAACATACCCCATCGATCAATTCAAACGTTTTTTCGAATTTTCCAACGACTTCGACATGGTTGTGGGCAAAAGGCGATGGGCCGATATCTCGGTTCTTAAAAGAATACCGAAATATTTATTACAAAAAATAGCGAGCTTTATCGCGGATTTTTACATACCGGACCTTAATTCGGGAATGCGTATCTTTAAAAAGGAAATTGCCCTTAAATATAAACGAATGTTCCCGAAACGGTTTTCTTTCACGACCACCCTCACCATGATATGCATCACCAACTTCTATAAAGTCAAATTCATCGACATCCCGTATTTCAAACGAATCGGCAATTCAAGAATTCGACCGATTGCCGATACGCTTAAGTTTTTTTCCCTCATTTTCCGGCTCGGACTCTATTTCAAACCGCTCCGGTTTTTCGTGCCATTATCGGGATTATTTTTCGCCTTGGCATGCGCCCGCGGCCTTCGGGACATCCTTGGTACCAATTATTTTGGCGGGCTTACGCTTATTTTATTTTTTATGGCATTTCAAACCTTCTTTTTTGGGCTTATCGCAGAGATTATAAATAAAAAATAATCGTAGAAATATACCGCTTTAGGGTGTATAATTTAAAACATGGCCGGCTCAGAGCAATTATGAGTCAAAACGGCTATTTGGATAACTTACGTAAAGTTATTTAATCGATTAAGCAGGTGGTCCGTTTTTACGGTTATAAGAAGGGATTTTCCATGCAAGCCTTTATCTCATTTTTCCGACTATCCCTTTTTGCTTCCTATGCGGTTCTTTTCATTTTTTCTTTGGCCTTTTCCCAAAACAGTACCGGTGCTCACAAAAGCATTATTTCCCTGCATTCATTGGCAACGGGAAAATTCATAGTAACATGGGATAACGGAAACTCTGCCGACCTGCATGCAAGCGCCAACACAGACGATACCCGTGCCGAGCTGGAAATCGTCAATGCCGAAAATGGGTTTATCGGACTGCGTTCCAGGCTTGTCGATAAATTCTGGTCTTTGGATACATCATCGGCAAATACCAGAGTGGTCTGCACTTCATCCGATTTATCCGATAACGCACTGTTTTCCTTGGTTCAAAATCCCGACGGGTCCATATCTCTTAAATCAAGGGTGAACGGAAAATTCATTTCCGTGGTTTCCGAAGATACCGTGATAATTCCTTCCTACGATTCTGCGACCATCGCAAACCATTCGATAGAAAAAACCGCCACAGGCGAAAATACGACGTCGCTTGTCGTAACGCCAAGCATGCTGAAGCCGTATATCGTGACATTTTCGGTTCTTCATGCGATTTCTCCCGACATCGGCGATCGGGAAAAATTCAACATTTCCGTTCCCGCGCTAAAAAAGACTGCCGCAACCGAACGCCTGAGCAAGGTGTTGACCTATATGTACGGTATTTGCGGATCAAAAACCATAAGCGGCATTCATAACCGCGAGCCCAATTCCGACCCTGCTCATTGGACGAATTGGGTATATGGGCAATGCGGAAAATATCCCGCGCTTTGGAGCGGAGACTTTTTATTTGAATCCGAGAATATTGCAACCCGGGGAACAATGATCAATGAGGCGAAAAATCAATGGAACAACGGCGCAGCCGTCGTTCTCATGTATCATATGTGCCCGCCCACTCAGGGAGAAGCCTGCGCCTGGAGCGGCGGAGTCCAGTCATCGCTTTCATCCGATCAATGGAACCTGCTTATCCAAAACGGCACAACGCTTAACACAACCTTTAAACAACGCCTAAAAACAGTCGGAACTTATATGAAAACGCTTAAGGACGCGGGGGTCGAAGTGCTATTCAGGCCTTTTCATGAAATGAATCAATCCGCTTTCTGGTGGGGCGGCCGCACCGGCACTTCAGGCACATCGAAGCTATTCCAAATAGCGCATGATTATCTGGTCGACACCATGGGCTTAACAAATGTTTTTTTCATCTGGAGCATACAGGATTTAAGCTGGAATTTTTCCGACTACAATCCCGGAGAAAATTATTGGGATCTCATGACCATGGACTTTTACAATGGAGACGGGTTTACCTCTAAAAAATACAATTCGATGCTCGATGTTGCCGGCAACCGCCTGATCGGCATTGCCGAAACCGGCACGGTGCCGACATCCGCGGAACTCAAAGCGCAGCCCCGTTGGGTATATTTCAGCGGCTGGTCCGAACTGACAAATGGTGATATAAAAGGGAGCTACGGGGGAAGCACCAATACGTTATCGCGCGATGAAATGCCGGGTTGGAACAATGTCGTTGCAAAATCCGTTCAAAATGTCGGCATCGATACGCCAGATCCCTCACTGTCCGCCGCGCAACCTATTCTTTGTTCCGTTACCGCACGGTCAGTCATTTTCCGGCTCAATCGGGAAAGTTTCGTGACCATTTCCATTCATAACGCACTTGGCCAAAAACTCATGACCGTGGCAAACGGCGTTTACAATGCAGGAAATCACGTGCAGTCGTTCTCATCAAAAACCTTTCTCCCGGGTATTTATTTTGTCCGGCTTTCAACCCCAATCAATGAATCGACACAGAAAATTTCAATTCTCAAGTGACCATTAAAGGGTATTAATCTTATAAGCGCATTTGAATAAAATCAAATGTGCTTATAAGGCAATTTTAGTGAGCCGCTGCATGGTTTGCATTGTCTCATACATACCTGCTTTTTAAAAATCCTGCTTTTTTTAAAATATACTGTATATTTATTACAATTCTTGTCTGAGGGGACAACATAATATTCATATAAAACCTGTAAAATACCGGTTTTAATCGCTTAATCAACTCCGCCTTGTTCCCCTCATTTTTTTTAAATGTTTTTAAAAGAAAGGGTAAATAATGATTAAAATTAAAGCGATTAAACATTTATGTGTTATCGGTTTTTTCGCCTTTTTAATTCTGAAAGGTTCCGGTTTTTCCCAAATCACAATTGCACCAATAGAAAAAACCATAACCTTTCAATCAATGGCAACGGCAAAATATGTGGTAACCTGGGATGAAGGCATTGAGATAGATCTTCATGCCAGCGCAAACAAGCCCGATTCCCGGACATTATTCGATATCGTGGATGCGAATAACGGGTATATCGCTTTGCGTTCGCATTACGCAAATAAATATTTGGCCATCAACCCGAACAAACCAAATAATAGAATTGAAGGCCTCTCCGATACCGTGTCCGAAAATACGCTTTTTTCCTGGGTCGGCAATAACGACGGAACGTTTTCATTGCGGTCCAAGATAAACGGGCATTTTGTTTCCGTTGTACGGGAAGACACCACTATTGTCCCGTATTATGATTCCGCAACTATCGCGAATCATTCCGTTGACAAAACCGTGTCGGGCGAAAACACTTCCTCCCTTGTCATTACTCCCGATATGCTGAAACCGTATACGGTTTCGTTTTTTATTTTGCACGCAAGCGGCCTTTCCATAGGAAACAACGAAAAGTTCATCCTGTCGGCGCCAACGCTTAAAAAGCAGGCCGCAACCGGGCGTTTAAGCAAAGTCCTCACCTATATGTACGATATTATCGGGACAAAAACGATTTGCGGCATTCACAACCGCGAACCCAATTCCAATCCTGCGCAATGGACCAATTGGATATATAACCAGACCGGAAAATATCCGGGACTATGGGGAGGCGATTTCCTGTTCGAATCGGACAATGTCGCGAATCGCGGGACCATGATCAACGAAGCGAAGAATCAATGGAGCAAAGGAGCGGTTGTCAATCTCATGTACCATATGTGCCCTCCAACACAAGGTGAATCTTGCGGTTGGGACGGCGGCGTCAAATCAAAATTATCTGACGACCAATGGAAGCAATTGACCACAGACGGCACGTCTCTGAACAATACGTTCAAACAAAGAATGAAAAGCATCGGCACTCATTTCAAAACGCTCAAAGACGCGGGTGTCGAAGTGATTTTCCGGCCGTTTCACGAAATGAACCAGGCCGATTTTTGGTGGGGAGGAAGAACCGGCCCCACCGGCACCTCGCGATTATTCCAAATCGCGCACGATTATCTTGTCGATACGCTCGGCCTTACCAATGTTTTCTTTATCTGGAGTATACAGGATTTAAGCTGGAATTTTTCCGACTATAACCCCGGCGACGAGTACTGGGACCTAATGACTATGGACGTGTACGCTGGCGATGGATTTACCGCTAAGAAATACAATGCGATGCTCGACATTGCCGGAGACAGACTGATAGGAATAGCCGAAACGGGCAAAGTCCCCACCTCCGCGGAACTCAAGGCCCAACCCCGCTGGGTGTATTTCAGCGGCTGGTCCGAATTGACAAACGGTGATATTAAGGGTAGCTACGGCGGCAGCGACAATACGGTCTCACGCGATAAAATGCCGGGTTGGAACAACGTTGTCGCAAAACCGATTCCGGTAGTCGGAATAGCCGGTAGCCGGCTTACCGCTCGGCACGAACCGGAATTTGGATTGGACATCGCTTCCCGTTCGATCCGCTTCAGCGTTCCGCAAAGCGGAATAATCGCGATTTCGCTGCATAACGCCGTCGGACAAACTATACAAATAATGGCAAACCGGCATTTCACTGCCGGGTCTTACTCGATGGCATTACCAATGGTCAATTTACAATCCGGCGTTTATTTCATACGGATTTCGATGAACGGGACGCAGATGTGCCGGAAGCTCGGCATTGTGAAATGATCGGAACGTACGGACACGGTTTTTCGTGCGATTATTTTTTCAGCACATAAAAGGAGTTGTTTGGGTTTTTGCGCAGACAATAAAACGTATCGCTTACGGCTTTGAACTTATCAATTATGCCCTTCATTACCGGTTCGGTGTCTTCCTCCGCAGTCACCGTAATGAGTCGGGGGTGGAAGCGTTTTATGATCGTATCCACCTGCGTCGAATCGAAGAATGTTTGCACGCCGACGCATTTTCTGTCGCATAAAAAGTTTAACTGCGCCAGGGATCGGGCGCAATAGACATCGTTTGCCTTGCAAATTTGTTGCACCGGTTTGACAAATGAGTTAAATACCTGGTCGCTTTTCGGGGTTTTAGGCAACACCCGCTCATAATACTTATGCGGATAGTAAATCGGAATGCAGCAGGCCAATAGCACCAGCGAAGCTGAATAAGGAAGGTTACCGGGCAAAAAACGGTTTGCGTATTTTTTGCACATTGCTATTGCCTCATGAATGCCGTAGGCGTATAAAAAAGGTATGAAACTTACAAAATACCGGATTGCCGCCCAGGGATACAGATACCCGACATAGCAACAGGCAAGAAACGAAAGACCAAACCCAAGTAGAATGCCGGGCCCAAAAAAGGTCTTTCTTCTCACGGCGGCAATGCCTGCAAAAAAAACCGGAATGAATTCCATGCCGTGTTCAAAATCGTCCCAGGCAGCGATCATATGCCACAAACCGATGACGATTGATTTGGGATAGAACATGAGGCTGTTCGAGGCGAAAAAGGACATCGCGCTTTTTGCCGGGCTTTCGGTAATAGACACCCGTGCGAGTCCCGCGTTTGCCGCCACATGAAACGGATTACCGAATTGCAATTGCATTCTTGCGAGCCACGGCGCCACAACCGCTAAAAAAGCAAGCACGCCGACCACGACAAAAAGCGATCGTGTTTTTTTCCCATAAATTTTTAAAATTCCGGTTGCCGCCAAGGCAACCATGAACAGGAGCGCATTCGGCCGCACCAAATATAAACATCCTATCGTCACTCCCGTATATATCCAAAATCGCATTTGATTTGTTTTGAACATCGTAGCCCATAAAACCAGCAATGCCAGTAATACCCCGAACAACCCTTCGGTATACACTCTGGTGTTCCAATACAATTGTAAAAGCGACAATACGGTTAAGGTTGTCGAAACGATTGCCGTCGAAACCCCGAAAGCCTTTCTGATTGCGCAATAAAACGCCATGCAAAACGCCATAAAAATGACGCCGACGGTCCAAAGCCCGACGGTAAACGATGTCCCGAATATCTTAAATGTCAAAGCCATGATGCCGACAAGTCCGGGATACCTGAAATCATCGGGTCGCGGAAGGTCCCAATGGGAAAGAAACGTGTACTCGAGCCACTTTGTCGTGAAACCCTGCCCTTTGGACAATTGCGTTGCGACAGCCATCCACGAACCTTCGTCACCGCTCGGCATTGCCCGGCAAACGATGCGTTCCTGCAAAACATGGAAAGCGATTGCCAGTATAATTCCGAGTATGATGATTTCCGCTTTTTTTTTATGGCGCAACTTCAGCTCCTCCCGTGTTATTATTATTCGAAAACAGCAATTTTTTAGCTATTCTGAAATCACGGATAGCTTTAAAACCTATTTTGAAAATCTTTCTAAAATTCACGGAATTTTTTCCTGCCTGCCTGCAATTAAAGCCGATCGGCATCCATTTATACCTGTCCTTTTTTGCGACAAAAAAACACGCGATCAAAACATTCACCAAAAAGAACTTGTCCGGGATGCAATCGACATACTTTTTCAGGCATTCTTTTTTCATCAGGCGAAAAGGCGTATTCGCATCTTCAATAAAGAGTCCGGTCATTACAAACAAGAACAGCTTGAGCACCATCGCAACAAAAATCCTTCCGATTCCGTCCCTGCGTTTTTTCCGGGACCCCACAACGAACTCGTATTCGTGTCTTATTTCCCAAAACGGCCAAAAATCCAGCGGATCGGTTTGTCCGTCCGAATCGGTTTGGAAAATAAAGTCCGCCTGGTTTTGTATCGCGTATTTGTAGGCAAAAAGACAGGTGTTGCCATGTCCCGAATTTTCTTTTTTTACCGGTATCAATAACGGTTTTCCCGTTTTCAGCACATTGATTTTTTCAAACGTCGAATCGGTACTGCCGTCGTCCACGATTATCAACCGGCTTGCGTTTCCGATTTTCTCAACCACCGGGTACCATTGATTTACGATAGTATCGATATTCTCCGATTCATTATATGCAGGCATCACGATATATACGTTATCCATGCGCAAGCGACCTATTCCGTTGCCGCCGGATCCAAAGCCTATACAGAAGAACGGCAAAAAGAATCCAGGCGGCGGTCATATACCCGCCCTTTCCCACAAGCCACGACACCAGGCTATTATGATTATAATAAATTCCCAGCTTTAATTCATCCGGGCTAAACGTAAGAAAAAGCCCTATAACGGCAAAATACACATGCTTAAAAAAACCGCCCAGAATGCAAATCGCCAAAACCGGGATCGCCAAATACTGATTTGCTACGGCAGGCGAAAAACAAACGAGCCCGATAAAATAAAAAAGTATTTGGTCTTTCAACTGCCTCTGCCTTGTCCAATACCCAAGCATCGCCAACGAGGCAACAAAGAAATATATTTCCAGATTGCAAATATTCAATCGCCGGAAAACCATATGGAGCAATGGGAAATTGTCGAACGGTCTGTACAAAAATACGTTATGCAGTATTCCGTTTAGCCCTTTGTCAATATACGGCAGGAATGAAAGCAGGAAAAGCGCCGGCGGAACAAACGCATACGCAACCCGTTTTTTGCCCGACATACTCGCCTTGAAAAGCATCCACACCGGGAAAAGGAACAATAGATGTTTTGTCATAAGCGAGAGCGAAACGAGCGCTATCGGAACAATATCTTTTTTTGTCAACGATTTGCCGGTAGCGTCCGTCAATAAGCAAGCTGCATATCCCGGCAAAATCGCAAGGGCGTCAAACTGATTATGGTACCCGGTGATGATGACCGAAACCGGGTTTAAAAGGAACAATGCGGCCGCATTCAGTGAACCATATTTTTTATAGACCAGAAAAGCCAACGCGCAATCGGCCGCGGTAAGCATCCCCACGATAAAAATCCTGAATGCGAAAACGTGGTCCCGAAAAAAAGACGCGCAATAATACAGCAATCCGAGAATCAGTGAAAATACCGGTCCGTAATTATACCGTGTCGTCTCTGCATATACGTTTCCCCCGCTGCTTACGATTTTCCCCACAATCTGGTACGAGTCAAAATCAAAATTGTGTCCCAGCGTCATAATAAAAAAACGCAATAAAATCCCGGTAAGCGCAATAGCCGAAAACTTTACGGCTGTCAGCAGTTTTTCCTTTTGTTCCATTGTGTAAATATTCATGATGCGATTTTCCGCGCCAGGGTTATTGCGTTTTCCACAACCCGGTCCATATCGTAATATTTATATTCTGCAAGTCTGCCGCCGAAAAAAGTTCGCGGTTCGGCGCGACCCAATGATTCGTACTGTGCAAAAATCCGGTTGTTTTTTTCATCGTTTACCGGATAATACGGCTCAAGGTCTTTCTCCCATTTCAGCGGAAACTCTCTGGTGATCACGGTTTTTTCCTGTCGGCCGAACTCAAAATGCTTATGTTCGATAATGCGGGTAAACGGGGTTTCCGGATCGCAGTAATTCACCACCGAACAACCCTGAAAATTATCGTCTTCCATTGTTTCCGTTTCAAACCGCAGACTTCGATAGTCCAACATTCCGTATTTGAACTCAAAGTATTCATCGATTCTCCCGGTAAAAATAATGTTCTTTGCAATCCCGCAAAGCGAATCGCGGCGTTGGAAATAATTGCAGGACAATCGCACCTCGATGCCGCCCAATAATTTCCCGATCAGGTTATTATAACCGCCTATCGGTATCCCTTGATACGCGTCGTCGAAATAATTATTGTCATACGAGAAACGTACCGGCAATCTCCGTGCGATTTCGGCCGGAAGCTCCCGGGCGCTGCGGCCCCATTGTTTTTCCGTATAATCCTTTATTAACGCTTCATATATTTCGGGACCGACCGAGTAGACCGCTTGTTCCTCCAAATTTGCCGGCGCGGTAATTCCCGAAGCCGCCCGCAACTTCTGCACAATCCCCCTCGCCTCTTTTGGCGTCGTCACGCCCCAAAATTGATAAAAGGTGTTCATGTTGAACGGAAGATTATAGATCTTGTTTTTCCGTTTCGCGAGCACCGAATGGCAATAGCGGTTAAAAGGCGTGATCGAATTGACAAATTCCCAAACCATTCTGTTCGACGTATGGAAAATGTGTGCGCCGTATATGTGGACGTTGATGTTCTCTTTGGATTCACAGTATACGTTGCCCCCGGCCCTATCGCGCCTGTCAATTACCAGACACCTTTTTCCGGCTTTTGTAGCTTTGTAGGCAAAGGTCGCGCCGAACAACCCGGAACCTACTACGAGAAAATCGTATTCCCACATGTTCATACTTTTTTTTTACGCCGCATCGCGTGATTTAATGGGTAACCCCAATATATTGTGTTTTAGTATTTTA
>JBBIGR010000007.1:0-156700 GCA_037447435.1 Fibrobacteria bacterium | reverse complement strand
TTCTGGCTCCTATTGATTCTCGCTTTGTTTCCACTGCCTACCTCGCAAAGTTTATTACGTTATTAGCAATCTTATTTAATCGGAACAACCTCAACTCGCCTATTAAGAGCTCTTCCTTCAGCAGTATTATTGGAAGCAACAGGTTTTTCGAGTCCATAACCTTTTGCAACCAGACGCGTTGCCGAAATTCCTCTCATAATAAGATAATCCATAACCGATTTGGCACGTTGATACGACAATACGAGATTGTATTGTGCTCCGCCCTGATTATCAGTGTGTCCACCGATTTCAACTTTCACATTGGGATAGGCTTCGAGACTATTGTAAACTTGCTCAAGCATATAATAGGATTCTTCAAGCAATTCCGCGCTGGCGGTTTTAAAATTCACACCGCGCAAAGTAAGCGTTTGCTTGATTTCCATGGGCTTTTCGTCCGGGCAACCGTCTTCATCTTTAAAGTTGTTGAATGTTTCCGGCTGATTGGGACATTGATCCGTACCTTTACAAATCTTGGCATATTTTGCTTGCAAACCTTTTTCAGACACCCAAGGATCGCAAATCCCGTCTTTGTCATTATCCGGGTCAGGGCAACCGTCCGCATCCTGGAATCCATCGCGATCTTCAGGATCATTCGGACATTCGTCCTGCGCATCGTAAATCCCGTCCTTATCATTGTCATAGTCCGGACAACCGTCTTCATCTTCAAATCCGTCCTTGTCTTCCGGAACATCGGGGCATTGGTCGATATCGTCGGGAATTCCGTCGCCATCGCGATCGGTTCCCATTGCCTCAATCATTTTTTCCGTGATAAGACCGATATCGGTCCCATTCTCGCCTTTTGCCTTACAGGTGGAAACCGGTTTTACGAAATAATTGAATTCAGGATAATCGGCAGAAATGAAGATAGGATCGTGCGAAATATTGGTTTCATTGACAACCGCAAGAGCGTTAAACGGCGCGCGATTTCCAAAAATATTATTATAAATGATTCGGGTCTTGCGCGAGCCCGGGGCAATATAAATGCCGTATTGCTTATTGTCCATGAGGATATTGTTGCGAACCAGGACTTCCGTACGGTGAGCGCAGAAAATGGCACAATACCCGTTTTCGAGTATGACGTTATGGTCTATGGATGTACGGGTACCGCGACTCGATTCAAGGAAAATGCCGGTCCATTCGTTTCGATAAATAATGTTGTTATTGATATCGGGAAGGGAAATCAGGGCATGTATGCCGGCGCCCTTGTTGTCTATGATGAGGTTTCGAGAAATTATAGGACGCGTGTTTTTACAGAGTATTCCGGTTTTACCATTAATAATTGTAAAATTTGTTATCGTCGCGTTATCCGCACCGAGAACACAAGGACCGGTCCGGTCGCCGTCGATAATCGTTTTGCGCATATCTTGTCCCATAAGAACCACATTGTCGGCCAAAGCGATATGCTCATGATACGTACCGTTGGAAACAAATACGGTATCACCTTCATCTGCTTCACCAAGTGCGGCGTGAATGGTAGGAAAGTCATGCGGTACGACGATCTTTCTCCCACCCATCGAAACACCGACACAAACAACAAGAAAATACAGAAATAATGCCGGAGAAATTTTTCTGCAGTTCATATCGTCCTATTCTTTTTTATAAATTATTAAGGGCTTAAATGAGTAGCACTGTTTAAATCAAAGAATTTAAGGATTCAATCGGAATCAAAATACTTTTGGTGACTATTAGAGTCAAGTTTTGCCACAAGCTCTGACATTAAATAATTATTGAACAAATGACACCTTTTTTCCAAATCAAATTGTCTGAGATAAAAGATACTGCTAAAAGCCGCCCTATCGACTGAAATTTCGCTGAGTACGCACATCAGGAAACAGGAAAAAATGCATCCCACCACAATTGTTTGAATTGCAGACCGATTCAAACGAAATCGTTCGACGACGAATCGGAAAACTGCAAGAAGATATCAAATAAAATATTTCAAAGGTAAAATGCAAGACATTTCTCTATATAAGTTATTTCACGCACCGTTTTTAAGCATAATTTTTTTTATTCTTTTATCAGTCATTCCGTATTTTAATACAGTAACGGCATTAATTCAAACGGTCTTTAAACAAAATGAGGCTATACAATACTATGCTATTTACTTTCAGATCCCCTTCGTTTCGAATCGGCCTGCTGTCTTTGTTAGGGGTTTGTTTATTTACAATTGTGCAACCGGGCTTTTGCCAGCAATTCGGAAAAAATAAAGTCGAATACCGGCATTTTAATTGGCAATCGTATCAAATTCCCAATTTCGACATTTATTTTTCCCAAAACCAGGGACCCTTGCCGACCATCGCCTCGCAGTGGATAGAAAACGCCTATTTTTCCCTGAGCCGGGATTTTCAACTTTCACCTAAAGATCGGCTTCCGCTCATACTATTCGACAGCCCCGCTTCTTTCGGCCAAACGAATGTAATCAACGAAATCTTACCCGAAGGCGTCGGCGGGTTCACAACCCAAATACGAAATCGAATCGTTGTCCCGTTCGACGGATCCTACGATGTCCTTCGACACGTACTACACCATGAATTGGTTCATGGGTTCGAATACGCTATTTTATACGACCAATTGGGCAGTTCTCTTTTGTCCGGCGGCCAGGCGCAAATGCCTCTTTGGTTTGCCGAAGGGTTGGCAGAATACCTTTCGAGCGGCTGGAACACCGAGGCCGACATGTTTCTTATGGACCAAACGATTTTCGGTTCCATACCGCTTCCCGGCCCCGAACTCGACGGCTACATGGCCTATAAAGGCGGGCAAAGCTTTCTGTATTATGTTGCGTCTTCGCGCGGGGAAAAACAGTTTTCCCGGCTTTTATCCAAATTTAAGGAAACCAAAAACATTGAAGCGAGTTTCAAATCGGTATACGATAAAACCCCGGAGGAGCTTGGCGACGATTGGAAAACCGAATTGCGGAAATTGTATTGGCCCGAAATCGGCCGCAGGACCGAGCCTACAAAAAACAGTGCGGCAATAACTTCACATGTCAAGGACCACAGCAACTTCAACCTCAAACCGAGGATTTCACCCAACGGCAAGCATATCGCCTATTACAGCGACCTGCACGACTACACCAAAATTCTCATCGTCGACCGGGAAAAAAACATCGAATTCGAATTGGACGAAACCGGTTTCGGCGGTAGTTTCGAATCATTTCATCCGTTTCGAAGCGGCATGTGCTGGTCGCCGCACAGCGATAATCTTGCTTTCGTATCATCGGAAAAAGGCAAGGACGTCATCAGTATTTTCAACCTGCGGTCAAAAAAACGGGTACGGACAATATCTCCGAATGTGACGGCGATCTTTGCACCCGACTGGTCGCTGCGTAGGGACGAAATCGTCTTCTGCGCGATTAACAACGGGGAAAGCGACCTGTTCTTGTACGACTTAAAAACCGACGCGTGCACCCAATTGACATCGGATATCAAATCGAAATCGGACCCTCATTTTTCAAAAGACGGCACTGCGATTTACTTTGCATGTCAGGACACCTGCGGCCTGGCAAGCAGGACATCCAGAAACAAATTTTCAACTATGTCGCAACTGTGGAAATACGATATCGCGTCGAGGCATGCATCGCAGCTGACCTTTACACCGTGGAATAAAAAAAGCCCCTCGATCGGTAACGACGGCAAAAATCTTATGTACGTGTCCGACCAAAACGGCATAGACAATCTCTATTATGCACCCGTGGAAAACCCGGACAGCAGCCATGCGCTTACCGATGTCATCGGCGGATGTTCGAACCCGGATTGGGCGGCCGACACGGCTCTGGTCGTGTATTGCCTATTTCAAAAAAGCGGATGGGATATTTGGCAGATGCGAGACCCGCTTAAAAAAGCCTATGCAAAACCGCTCGAAAAAACAAAATGGATGGAATCCCTAACCGATACGTCGGCCATTTACTTTTCGGCATACGTAAAAAGCGAGTACGAAATCGCGGAAACGAAGCCCGAAAAAACCGGTAAATCCGAAATATATGGAAATACTTCGGTGAAAAAACCGTCCGAATCGTCCATGATTTCGGAGGATATTTTCGAAACCGATACCCTGTCTGCTTTGCCCGATTCGGCAACCGGTCGCAAACCAATCGCCCAAGCCGCTCCGCATGTCAAAGACAGTTCCCGCGTCGACAGCGCTGTAATTGCAAAACCGAAAGCGGATTCGACTAAGCAAAAAAACATCGTCGCAACATCGCCGGTTAAAATAAACCTCGATTCGTTGACCAAAAAACCCTATAAGCTTAAATTCGCCCCGGATATGGTCGCCCTCGGCGTCGGTACCAACGCGTATTACGGGTACGGCATAGCCGGGCAATGGCTGGCGGTTTTTTCCGACCTATTTGGCAATCATCAGATTGCGGTCATGGGAGATATTCAGGGTAACGTTGCCGACTATATGCATTTGTACGCCTCGTACACGAATTTGGAGCACAAACTCAATTACGGCGGCGGGCTCTTTTACAACAGAGAATACACGTCGCAAAGCATTTTCGGCGACACCATATCGTTCGACCAAAACGGCGGCGGAACCTTCTTGCTTCGTTATCCGTTCAGCATGACGTCGCGCGTCGATTTTTCCGCGTATTACGAGAACCTGTATCGCACGCCGTACGTATATAACGCTTCCACGGGATATGTTACCGATACGACCATGGGGCCGTATACCGTCAATATTTTCATTCCGACGCTCTCCTATGTGTTCGACAATACGCTCTGGGGAATAACCGGGCCGCTCAACGGCATTCGCGGACAGGTACGGGCCCAGGTGTCTCCGCCGATCAAAGACATCGAGGCGGCGTTTGCCTCGCTGGATTTTGATTTTCGAAAATACTTCCATTTGTGGCACCGTTTCGTGTGGGCGAATAAAGTCGCCTTCGGCGCAAGCATTCCCCTTCGAGGCAACGAGGCTTCGTCGAAGAAATTTTTTCTTGGCGGAAATGAAAACTGGGTATTTTACGGATTAGACGACATAAACAGCGAAGGCTACAAGGAAAACATCCGCAATTTCTTTTATTCCGATATGATTGTCCCGTTCCGCGGCTGGGAATACCTGGACCGTATCGGTACCAAATTCGCCGTTTTCAACACCGAATTCAGATTCCCGTTTATAAAGGAATTTTCGCTTGCCTGGCCGCTTCCGATCGCCATCCGATATATCAACGGCGCAGTATTTGCCGATGCCGGAAACGCCTGGAACCGGGACGAGGAATTTTCTAATTTTCCCCTGCCGAAAAAGATCTACGGCGGTTTCGGTTTTGGGTTGCGGGCAAATCTGGGGATATTCGTATTACGCTACGACCATGCGTGGAAAACCGACTGGACCAGCTATGCCGGCCCGACTAAAGACTATTTCTCGTTGGGCGCGGAATTTTAGGCAAAATCAAGGAATTGTTTTTTATACGGGTTGGCTTTCGGTTGCACCGTATCCAAGGCGTAATTTAACAAAAACGCCTCTTGCTTCTCGACGTTTAGTTTTCTATACTTTTTAATTCCTCAATATCGGCAAGGTCTTGAGGTCTTCCTGATGCTTTTTTATTTTTCAGCAAATCGGGCTTTGATAGGAAAAAAGTTTCTACTTTGCCATAGGGGCCTATTATCCGATTTTTCCAGGCAGTTTCGAAGTCCACACCACTTATTGCATTAATCAGCTCAATCATGACCGGAGAAACGCCCATTCTAATAATTTTTCCTTGCTCTGAAAAAGCAACGTCCTCCAAGCTGTCGGAAGGAAAACCAAAGTGATTTAAGGCACTTCGGAGATTAAGAATGTTTAATTTGGTGTTCCTGAATAGAATATCAAGGTCTTTTGTCAGTCGAATATAGCCATGAAATGCAACTGCATAACCACCAACAATTACATATTCAACCTTTTTTTTGTTCAACAACTTCAAGAACTCTTCGAAGTCTTTTTGGATATTCATAGTTAAATATTCTTGCTGCGTCCCGGCGCAAGTCTTCTAAATGTGAAAGCCTCTGGCTTGGGGTCAAATGTTTCGTTGCTATCGCTCCCCGGAAACCATCATTCATATTGCCAACGGAAAGAACTCTTTGCAGTTTCATAGCACATTCCCTACTTCATTACAAAGCGCTACGGTTTTTGAATGCCGATTATTGGCTGATTAATAAATTATATCTGTGCAATGGTTTTTATGCAATCGCATTTTATTTGAAGAACAGAAATTACACGAATGAAATTTAATCGTGTTTTTTCGCTACTATTCCCACTCGATGGTTGCTGTATTGCTTAAGCAATTGATTTATAGAAGGATTATTTTAGGCGAGTAACATGTGGGTAACAAAAACTTAGTTTTAAAGCAAGATTGAATCTAAGTATATTACTGAATAGTATAAATTTTATTTTGACAAAGTTCCCATAGTGCCAATTGTACTTTTTCGCTTTTGGTACCAAAAACATCTGAATGGGCTCTATTTCTAGTTAATTCATCAGGCGTATGCTCAACTTTTAATTCAATTTTCCTAATTTCTCCAACATTCAATTCTCCAATTTTATTTAATTTTGGGTTTTTAGGAGCTCTCATTTGGGTTTCTTCTGGTGTGGAATATTTTTTCCAATCCACCGACATTCCATTACCCCTATCCTGAAAAACACCTGGTGAAAGCTTTCCTTTCTTATTAAAAAAAGATTGGTGCAGCCTGTAAAAAACGTGGCATTTATCAAGGATATTCTCTTTTTCAAAGAGTGACATTTTTCATTTCTTCATATATCCAAATGAAAAGGCCGGTTGCATGTACACTTTCAGTAAATTTCCCCTCAATAGTTTGCGTTTTAGTATTATCTTCTCCATAATAAGAAATAGCTGTTAAATCATTTTCAGGGATTGTTAAAAGAAGCTTAAAATTAGATATATCCCAAAAAATTTTAAACGATCCATTTTGACCTGGCAAAATATCTGGTGCTTTAATTTTAAAATTAAATTTATTTCGGATATATCTGTTACAATCTAAAAGAAACTTTTTAGCTCTCTCAAATGTTTTTCTTTCAAAAGGTTTAGCACCATTATCGTCCCAATCTTCTTTCCAATCTAGATACTCTTCGGCTTCAGATATCACTTTTAAAATTTCACTCTCATCTGCCATAAGAATATCGCACCTAAAAGTTCCTGAAGGTTCTTTGGTTATTGCTTTCATCCAATCTTTTGCAATTGGAATAGGAACAACTTGGAAAAAGCCTCTGAATCTAGGACTTTTGTAAGTTTCTAAATAGTTCTTAGGGCTAAAGCTTTGGTAATTTCCTTCTTTTTCTAAGATTTGATTAACGACATCATTGCTTCTTTTATTTTCATAATCAAGCAAAGTCGATAAATTTTCCATTTAGAAAGCTTTCGGTAAATTTGTTTTAATTTTTATACTAATTAATCTTTAGGAATATCATTATCAATGAAGCAAAAGTTATTTAAATTCTTTTTACTTCGTAGATACTTTTCTTTCTCTTCCGCTCTATTTAATTGCTCTTTTAAAGCAGCAACATCACAAGTATCAAGCGTCAAATACACTTGTTTCGAACCACCCTCTTCATAATAATTTATCTCAAGCTGATGCAATATTATTCCACCTAAAAATTCCTTTTCAAAACCTACAGGAAAACATGGTCGAATATCAGTATACACATTTGCAGTTGAAAACAATTTTGCATTTCCTATTGAAAGAGCTATACCTTTTGCAGAAATCCCAACTGTTTGATCCAAAGCTACTACTTTTTGTAAATAATCAATTAATATTTTTTGTTGTTCGCTTGTTACAATTTTATCATCAGGGCTAGAACATTCGTCATTTATGCTATTAATTGCTAAAGTTATAAAATTGCTAATTTCTTTTCCAGATTTCCAAGCATTAAAATAAAGATCAAAAATTGTGCTTATTATATCTTCAAGATGTTTTTTTCCTAAATCAATTTTACTGATAATTTGGTCTACAATTTTTTCTGCAAACATAGCAGGCTCAATAGTAGAAAGAAGTTGGTGTAATTTCTCTCTTTTTTCGTTTCCAATTTGTAATAGGCTCAACAAAGCTTTTCTTCCAGCTACGGGTATAACCACTTTGTTCCTGGACATATTTTTCCTTTATTTATAATTTTAGATTTTCAATACTAAATGGAATAATAAGGTTTATAAGTGTTTTTTTATTTCTTTAATATTCATTGATATTTAAAAGCAAAAATAAAAAAAACAGCTTAGTACTATAATCCGTTGGGTAGGTGTGTTTTATTTGAATTTTATCTGTCTTTTCTAAATTATATGATATTGCCTTAAATAATCAACAGTTTTACAAGGCTGCCCTTTTCATCAGAAAGTATACTTTTATTAAAAATTACGTTTTTCCCAATTTTCAAATTTTCTCACACAAAAACTCTGAGGCTACGACTACAACCTGATTTAAAAAAGCTTTGGGAGTACCTTAAGCAGATTTCTGAGGCAGTATTTATAAAATCTTATCCAATAAAGCTTGTTTTGCTTCTTTCATAGAAAGCCCTTGGCTAAAAGCTATCGACCTAAAAAGAGAATCAAATTTATGGCTTTCATTGCAGCTTTCATATGTCAGGTTGTGACACTGCCGACAGGCAAAATGCAAAACCCCATTCGGCAATAAAAGAAAAGTACGCATACTGTTAAAAAACATGAGAAGCCTATTATCTACCACAATTTAAAAGAATATGATAAAAAAACAAAAATGAGGTTTAGAAATAATAAAGGGGATTTTATTATCCCCTTTTATCGGCTAACTACTATTCCCACTCGATGGTTGCCGGCGGTTTGTGCGTCACGTCGTAGAATAAATCGCCGAGGCCCTTGACGTTTGCGGCTTCGGTGACAATATAATCCAGCGTGGCGTCTTTTAGCCGGGCAAAGCGGGCGGTCATTGCTTCCTGCGACATGATGGGCCGCAGCACGGCGCATTGATTGCCGCGGGCATTGACGCACGGCAACAACACCACGGGCATTTGCCATACCACGTCGTATTCGTCGAATTTAAGCAGCGACTCGGTGACAAGCGCATCGAAAGCGCGAAGGATTTCGAGCCGGTCTTTCGTGACGAACGCCTTAACAAGAGAATATGCGGGCGCAGGGTCGACCTTTAGGCCGTACACCACGCGATTGACGGGTTTTACCAGGTTCGTAATTTTTGTCGACAATTCTTCAAGTGCATTCCAGTCCCGTTTGCCCAAAACAAGCGCGGGATGGGCATAGGTCCGGCCGTCGCCTTGAACCCCGACGCTTTTAAGCGGCAGCACTATCGATTCATATCCTGCTTTTTGGGAAATTTCCTTAACCGACTTCTGCGATTGTTCATCGGCAGCATACGGAGCCCCGTCGGAGCACAATAACCGGACCCCAAGGCCCGGACCGGGAAACGGATGGCGCCACAATAACTCTCGCGGCAAATCCAATGCCTTGCCGAGGTCGCGCACTTCGTCTTTATATAAAAGCGCAAGCGGTTCGACGATTTCCCCTTTTTCAAGCAATTCCATGATGGCGTCGACCCGGTTATGATGCGTCTTGATGCGTTCGGCATGCTTAGTGCCGGCGCTTTCTATGGTGTCGGGATAAATCGTACCCTGGCCGAGTATCCATTCCGACGGATTAAGGCCGAATTGTTTTATCGCGGTTTCCTTAACTTCGATAAAAACCGTGCCGATGATCCGCCGTTTTTCCTCGGGATCGGAAACGTCTTTTAATGCGGACAAAAACGTGTCGGTAGCGTCTATTATGCGAAGGTTGTCGAAACCGTGTTCTTTCATATAATCGATAATGAGGCCGGATTCCTTGTGCCGCATCAATCCATTGTCGATGTGCAAACCGAAAACGTTCTCCTTACCAAGCACTTTATTCAACAAAGTAAATGCAACGGTGGAATCGACGCCGCCCGATACAAGCAAAAAGACTTTCTTTCCTTTGCACGTTTTTTTTATGTTTTCCGCCATTTCGCGCACAAACGTGTCGGTGTTCCAGTCTCTGGGACATTCGCATATGGAAATGAAATTATCGAGTATGGTCATGCCCTTGGGCGTATCGGTCACTTCGGGATGGAATTGCAATCCGTACATTTTTTTTGCATCGTTGCCCATTGCGGCAACGGCGCAGCGATCGGTGGAACCGATGATTTCGAAACCGCTTGGAACGGTTTCAACGGAATCGCCGTGACTCATCCAAATTTGTTCGTTATCCGAAAGCCCTTTGAATAAAGGCGATTTTCGGGAAACGTTGAGAACCGCATTGCCGTATTCCCTATATTTCCCCGGAACAACAGTTCCTCCCAGCGACAATGCCATAAGCTGATGCCCGTAGCAAAGCCCTAAAACGGGCCTGTTCAACTTAAGAATGTTTTCATCGAACCCGGGTTTTGTGGAATTCAACGTACTATGCGGACTACCGGACAGTATTATACCTTTATAGTGCGAGCACTTTTCCGCCGCAACGTCACTTTGAAGAATTTCCGAATATACGCCGAGTCTTCGTATGCGGTTCGCGATGAGATGGGTATATTGGCCGCCGAAATCTAAAATTGCTATTGTATTCATAGGTGAGAAAAAAACAGCTTTTTCTATAGTTAGAAGCAGTAAAATCCTGAAATTATCACGTTAATCCTGCTAAAAATAATTATTTATCCTGCACTACGCTTGTCTAATTTAGGTAAATAATATATTTTGGTGTACGCTTTTGTTGGGGCGTCGTCCAACGGTAGGACTCTGGACTCTGACTCCAGCTATCGAGGTTCGAATCCTTGCGCCCCAGCCACTTTAACAAAGTAAAGATTCAAGATTAAAGGGTAAAGATTAGTCCTGAACGCCGACTCCCAATTTTTACTTTTGATTTTTTGGCCCCATCGTCTAGTGGTTTCGGACAGCTGGTTCTCATCCAGCAAACCGGGGTTCGATTCCCCGTGGGGCTACCAAAAGGAGACGGTAAAAGGTCTCCTTTTTATTTACTCGTGTGCTGATGTGAAAACGACTATTGACTTTATGGCCGTTTTTGTCGTATTTTAGATAGTTATGTCAAAAGTTTTGGAAACAAAGCTTTAAAAAATAAACGGTTTGTTGCTTTCGGGACGCGGTTTTCCGCTCTCAAAAACAACAAAAAAGGGCGATTAGCTCAGTTGGTTAGAGCGCTTGCTTGACATGCAAGAGGTCACTGGTTCGATCCCGGTATCGCCCATTTTATCCCTGCTCCTCCACCGCTTTTTTTGGTTTTTCTAAAAAAAGATTTTAAAGGGAAGAGGAAAGCAATCACCGAGCAGCCGAAAGGCTGCGTAGAAGACAGGGCACAGTGTGAATATTATTCTGCCCGACGGCGGCCAAAAGGCGCTGTCTGATAACGCCACAGCTTTAGACCTTGCAAATGCCATTTCTCCACGATTGGCCAAAGAAGCAATAGCAGCGAAAGTCAACGACAAGCTTGTCGACCTGAGCACAACGCTTTGTGAAGGCGATAACGTGTCGATCATAACGTTCGACTCCCCGGAAGGCAAATCGGTATTCTGGCATTCGTCGTCGCATATCATGGCACAGGCCGTACAGTCGCTATTCCCTTCCGTTAAAATCGCCATCGGTCCGTCCATAGACAACGGTTTTTATTATGACTTCGACACCGATAAACCGATAACGCCCGAAGATCTCATTGCCATCGAGAAAAAATTCATGGAAATCGTACGTACAAAAACATCGTTTGTGCGTCAGGAATGTTCCAAGCAGGAGGCCGAAAGTTTCTTCGCGGCAAAAGGCGAACTCTATAAAGTAGAATTGCTTCAGGACATCGAAGGCCGGCCGAGCATGTATGTGCAGGGCGACTGGCGCGACCTGTGCCGCGGCCCGCATATTCCCGATACCGGCTATGTCAAGGCAATTAAACTCACAAGCATTGCGGGCGCGTATTGGCGCGGCAGCGAAAAGAACAAAATGCTCACCCGTATTTACGGGATTTCTTTTCCCAAGCAATCGATGCTCGAAGAATATCTTACATTGCTCGAAGAAGCGCAAAAGCGGGACCATCGCCGTTTAGGCAAAGACTTGGATTTGTTTTCGTTCCATAACGAAGGCGCAGGATTTCCCTTTTGGCACGGCAAAGGCATGATTCTTTACAATACCGTTATGGATTATTCGCGGTCCAAACATGTCGAATCGGGATATCAGGAAGTAAAGACTCCCATCATTTTAAACGAAGAACTCTGGCATCGAAGCGGACATTGGGACAAATACCGCGAGAACATGTATTTCACCACCATCGACGACGTCACCCATGCGGTAAAACCCATGAACTGCCCGGGCGGATTGCTCATTTATAAAAACAATGCGCATTCGTATAAGGAATTCCCCATTAAATTTTGTGAATTCGGCCTCGTGCATCGTCACGAAAAAGCCGGCGTATTGCACGGGCTTTTCCGCGTCCGTCAATTCACCCAGGACGACGCGCATATTTTTTGCCTCCCCGAACAAATCGAGCCTCAGATCATGGAAGTCATCGATTTCATCATGAATATGTATAAGACTTTCGGGTTCTCCGATTTCGCAATGGAGCTTTCGACGCGCCCCGACAAATTCATGGGCGCGCCCGAATTGTGGGACAAGGCCGAAGCGGCATTGAAAAATGTGCTGGATGCAAAAAAACTTCCTTACAAAATCAATCCGGGCGACGGTGCGTTTTACGGTCCTAAAATCGATTTTCACATTAAAGACTGTTTGAAACGCAGCTGGCAATGCGGAACGGTTCAACTCGATTTCCAGATGCCCGAACGTTTCGAGCTCGAATATACGGATGTTGACGGATCAAAAAAGAGACCGGTCATGGTGCATCGCGCCTTGTTCGGGTCCATGGAACGGTTCATCGGCATCATGCTCGAACATTTCGGCGGTTCATTGCCCTTGTGGCTGTCGCCGGTACAAATCAGGGTATTGCCCATTTCCGACAAATACATGGATTTCGCAAAACAGGTTTTCGACGCCTGCAAGGCTGCCGGACTTCGCGTCGAAATGGACGACCGTTCGGAAAAAATCGGGTATAAAATTCGTGAAGCGGAAACCAAAAAAGTCCCGTATATGGCAATTGTCGGCGAAAAAGAATCCGAAGCAAAAACCGTATCGGTACGGCGTCATAAAGACGGCGACAAGGGTGCGATGGCGCTCGATCGCTTTGTGGAACAGGTACGGGCAGAAGTCAAGAGCCTTGCCCTATAGCCTTGTTCCATTGTCCATAAACTTTACGTGAGGAGGAACGTATCAATAGATTCATGCCGTCCAAGCAAGACAAAGACATGCCGAAAGTAAACGAAGAAATCAGGGTTCCCCGGGTCCGCGTAGTCGGCGGTTCGGGCGAAATTCTTGGCATCCTGACTATTGCCGAGGCACGCGAACGTGCAACAATGGAAGGTCTTGATCTTGTCGAAGTAGCACCTACCGCGGATCCGCCGGTGTGCAGAGTCATGGATTACGGCAAATTTAAATACGAAAAATCCAAAAAGCAAAAAGAGGCCCGTAAAAAGCAACATGTTTCGCATCTTAAGGAAATCAAGATGCACCCAAAAACGGAAGAGCATGACTACCATTTCAAAATGGACCATGCGCGTAAATTCCTTTTGCGCGGCGATCGCGTCAAGGCCACCATCGTGTTCCGCGGCCGCGAAATAGCGCATATTGACTTTGGAAGGAAAATCCTCGAGCGTTTCGAGGCCGACATCATCGATCTTTGCTCGGTCGAATTTGCGGGCAAAATGGAAGGCCGCAACATGATTTCCATGTTCGTGCCCGACAAAGCCAAAATTAAGGAAGTAACCCGTAAGCTCGATCAGGAGCGTCGCCGTCTTGAACAGGAAATGAAAAAAGACGGAGCGCAGCCGACCGAGCCAGCCACAAAACCGACAATAACAAACTAGAAAAGAGGATATATCATGCCAAAAATGAAGACACGCAGCACGGTCAAGAAACGCTTCCGCGTCACCCCCAGCGGAAAAGTAAAACGGAAAAAAATGAACCTTCGCCACCTTCTTACGGGCAAAAACGCGAAACGTCGCCGCCGTCTGGGACGCAAGGCTATTGTAAACCCGGTGCAGGGCAAAAAGCTCAAAATGATGATGAGCGGAATTTAAATTCAAAATTCAAAATTCAAAATTGAAGATTGAAGATTGAAGATTGAAGATTAAAAGATAGAAGATTACATGTAAAGAAGCCCGTCGACGTTTCGGGGCCGTTTTTACGAGACAATAATTACTGTTTATAAAGGAGCATTCAATGCCACGCGCAAAATCCAGGGTAGCGTCCCGCGCCCGCAGAAAAAAGATTCTTAAAGCCAATGCCGGTTATTTTGGAAAAAGAAAAAGTTGTATCCGGACCGCACACGATGCTTACTGGAAAGCCGGTAAGTACCAGTATCGCGACAGAAAAGCAAAAAAACGCGATTTCCGTTCGCTCTGGATCACCCGTATCAATGCCGCCGCCCGTTTAAATGGCATGACCTACGGTAAGCTCATTGCCGGATTAAAGGCAAAGGCAATCGAACTCGACAGGAAAGTTCTTGCCCAACTCGCATTGCACGAACCCGAATCGTTCAAGAAATTGGTCGAAACGGTAAAGGCATAAGAGTTTCCATGACATCCGAAAGCAACGTATTAAGCATCGAGTATCTTGAGTCCGTTGAAAAAGACGCGCTTGCGTCCCTCGCGGCAATTGCGGGGGACGCCGAGGCCGAGGCGTTTCGGCTCAAGTATCTCGGAAAAAAAGGATCCATCGCATCGCTTGTCAAAGGCGTCAAAGATCTCTCGCCCGACGACAAGAGGGTCATTGGCGCTAAAATCAACTCGCTGTTCAAAAACATCGAGGAAAAATTCAAGGCTGCGCCGTGGCTTGTCGCGGCGGCAAACGCCCAGGACGCCGGGTTCGACCCGACTCTCCCGGGATTTCCGTTCCCCAAAGGCAGCCTGCACCCGCTCATGCAGATACGAAACCGCATACGCGACATTTTTTTCTCCATGGGCTTCGATATCGCCTACGGCCCCGAAGTTGAACGCGACACGTACAATTTCAGCATGCTTAACTTTCAGGACAATCATCCGGCCCGCGATATGCAAGACACGTTTTACGTGACGCCCGAACAGGTACTGCTCCGCACGCATACCTCGCCGGTCCAGGTGCGCGTCATGCTCGACCGCAAACCGCCCATTCGCTGCATCATGCCGGGGCGCGTTTACAGAAATGAAGAAGTCAGCGCGCGCAGTTATTGCCTGTTTCATCAGGTTGAAGGCCTGTATGTCGACGAGCAGGTGAGCTTCGCCGACCTTAAAGGCACGCTGTTATCGTTTGCCAAACGTTTTTTCGACGAAAAAACGAAAATTAAAATCAGACCGAGCTTTTTTCCATTTACCGAACCCAGCGTCGAAGTCGACGTTGCCTGTTTCCTGTGTAAAGGAAAAGGCTGTTATTTGTGCAAACAAAGCGGTTGGCTCGAAATATTGGGCGCCGGTATGGTGCATCCCAATGTGCTTGCCAATTGCGGCATAGACAATGAAAAATACACGGGCTTTGCGTTCGGCATGGGCATAGAACGCATCGCACTTTTAAAATACGGTATCGATGATATCCGGACTTTTTTCGAAAACGATGTCCGGTTCCTGAAACAATTTTGATCGAATTGTAATCTATGAAATTTTCTTTATCCTGGCTCAAAGATTTTGTCGATGTCGATATCCCGGCAGAGGACATCGAACCGCTTCTCACGTCCCTTGGGCTGGAAGTCGCATCAATAAAGAAACGTCATATTCCTCAAGGAATTAAGGTCGCCAAAATCCTTGAGGTCGCCAAGCATCCCAATGCCGATAAGCTCCATGTCTGCATGGTCGATGCCGGTGAGGCGGCGCCGCTTACCATTGTGTGCGGTGCGCCAAATGTCAGTGCGGGAATGATCGCCCCGCTCGCAACGATCGGGACCAAATTCGACGAATCATTTACTATTACAAAAGCGAAACTTCGCGGCGTCGAATCGTTCGGTATGCTTTGTTCCGAAAAGGAACTCGGCCTATCCGACAATCACGCGGGATTGCTTGCACTCCCCGACACCATGAAAATCGGCGCCGAGGTTTCCACATATTTCCCAAGCGATTGCGTCATCGAAGTGGAACTGACGCCGAACCGCGGCGATTGCCAAAGCGTATTGGGCATTGCGCGCGAAGTATCGGCGAAACTGAAAAAGCCGCTTAAAAACGCGGCACTTGCTCCGCAGGAATCGTCCGGAAATCCCGTTTCGGAATATATTTCCGTTGCCATCGATTCTCCGGAACTTTGTCCGCGTTACGGCGGGAGGCTCGTTCGGAATGTGCGGATTCAGCCGTCGCCGCAATGGATGGCGCAACGCCTGCAAGACGCCGGAGTCAGGCCCATCAACAACGTCGTCGATATTACGAACTATATGATGTTGCAGTACGGCCAGCCCATGCACGCCTTCGATTACAATTGCATTGGCCATAAAAAAATCATCGTCAAAAAAAGCGGCGTTTCCCGCGATTTCGTTACGCTTGACCAAGTAAAACGCAGCATCGTGGGCGACGATCTTTTCATTTGCGACGGGAACGGTCCTGTTGCGCTTGCGGGAATCATGGGCGGCGCGGGATCCGAAATTTCGGATGCCACCACCGACGTGTTCCTCGAATGCGCGTATTTCAATCCGGGCCAAATCCGCAAAACTGCAAAACGTCTCGGGCTTTCGACCGAATCGTCGTACCGTTTTGAACGCGGCGTCGATTCGACCGACGCGCTCTTATGGGCGCTCGACACGGCTGCGGAGCTGTTACGCCGGGTGGCCGGCGGCACTATCGTACCGGGCATCATAGACCAATATCCGGCGCCTCTTGCCAAACAAGAAATTGTTTTGCGACCGTCGCGCGTGAACCGTTTACTGGGCGTCGCAATCGCCCAGACCGACATCAAGGACACGCTCACGCGTTTGCAAATCGCAAACGTCGCAACCGGTCCCGATTCGCTTTCGTGCACCGCCCCAGCCTA
The DNA here is from genome assembly GCA_037447435.1 of Fibrobacteria bacterium. Classification (GTDB taxonomy): domain Bacteria; phylum Fibrobacterota; class Chitinivibrionia; order Chitinivibrionales; family FEN-1185; genus FEN-1185. Next base: position 139,660 of record JBBIGR010000007.1, on the reverse strand, counting down.
TCGTCACGACATTTTTTGCGAGGCGGACCTCATTGAGGAAATCGGCAGGTTTTACGGTTACGACAACATTCCTTCGGCCGAATATGCGAAGGTGAGCTTAAACGCCCTGCCGTCCGTCGTGGAAAACCGTGTTGACGCCATTCGCGGGTCGCTGGCGTTTTTAGGAATGAGCGAAACGGTTTCCAACAGTTTAACATCAGAGAAAAAGAACAAGCTGGTTGCGCCCGACGCTTTGCCGGTGCCGCTTTTGAACCCGCTGAGTCCGGACATGGCGCAAATGCGTACGTCGATGCTGTCGTCGTGCCTTGAAAACTGCGCGCACAATATCAACCGTAAAAATCTCGACAATAATTACTTCGAAATAGGCAGGGTATTTTCGGCCCAAACCGCTTCGGCCTTACCGCGCGAACGCGACATGCTCGCCATCGTTTTGTGCGGCAGGTTCTTTGCAAACGCATGGAACAATACCCAGGCGACGAAAAGCGATTTTTTTGTGCTCAAAGGCATACTGGAAAAACTTTCTTCCGATATCGGGTTGCAATCGTTTTCCTATACGCCGCCAAACGGCGACGCCGTTTTAGAACAGGCGTGTTTGCTCAGTGCAACATCGGTGTCCGGCCGCATGGGCAAAGTGAAACCCGATGTATGTCTTGCTTTCGATATTAAGGAACCGGTGTTTTATGCCGAACTCGACATCACCGAATTCATCGGTCAAAACCCGGTAATGCCGCTGTATTCGCCGTTGCCGAAATATCCGGCTCTCGAACGCGACTTCTGTTTCGTATTGTCGGATAGTATTGCGTCGTCTCTTTTAGGTGCCGAATTTGCCGCGTTGTCCGGCCTTGTCGAAGAGGTCGTCCCCTTCGACGTATATCGCGGCGAAAAACTCGGTAAAGGCCTTAAAAGCATAGCCTTTTCCGTGCGCATGCGTTCGAAGGACAAAACACTTACCGACAAAGAAGCGGAAGACGTTTGTGCGCAAATCATTGAAACGATGAAAAAGAAATTCCAGGCAACGCTTCGCACGTAATATAAAATTATTTGCCAAGCATTTGCTTTTATGATATAATGATCTGTTAATTAGTAATGTCCTTGTCTTTTGCATTATCGTGCAGATTGTTACCGGAAAATTCGGTTCGTTTTTTACATACATTTAAACTGTTTATATCCGTACATATATAAGAAAGGGAGTTTGCCTTGGCTGTCGAATTATTATCAGAACTTGAAACAAAAATCGATACAGTTTTATTATCCGTTAAATCGCTCAAAGAAGAAAATTCCAAGCTTTCACAGGAATTGGCCGAAACCAAACAGAAAATCCAGGACCTTGAAACTGCAAATCAGTCTCTGACAAGTGATTTGGAATCATCGAAGAATGAAGTAAACGACAAGCAGACAAAACTTGATAGCGCAATCGAAAAGATTCAGGGAATGCTTTCTAAACTTGAATCAGCGGCGTAAACGTTGTTGTTAGCGGCAACAATGAAGCCGAGCAGGTAATATGGGGGTCGCATGAGCCCAAAAGCAGACAGTACGCGAGTGTTTATACTTGGCGACGAATATTCAATCAAAGGTGATGTCGATAGCGATATCACGAAAAAGGTTGCAGAATACGTCAACATCAAGATGGAAGAAATGCAGGCAGGAGTTCCATCACGGGAAAGAATTAAAATAGCCGTTCTCACCGCAATGAATATCGCGGGGGAGCTCATCGATTACAAAAGCAAATGCGAAGCATACGAAAAGAAACTCAATGAAATGCAGGAAAAACTGGGAGTTTTGAACAAGAAAATCGATGAGAAGGTGCTTGTTTTGTAATAGATGCATTTTCCGCCTACGTCCTCGCCTCGCTCGTATTGTCTGTCGATGAGCTTCATCCCTCATGCATGATTTTATTTTTCTATAGTTTCTTTTTGTCCGTTGAATATTGGCGATATTTTTTGTTTATCAGGAGGAATTCATGACATTGCAATTGATTTTGGTAATTGGTTGTGTTGTCTGCAGCGCCGCAGCCTTCGTGCTTGGCTATATGTGGCGTACCATTGCAGACAAAAAGTATAAGGAACGGGTTATTGCCGAAGGCCGCGACGAAGCGGAACGTTTACTGCGCGAGGCGCAAAAAGAAGCGGAACTTTCCAAAAAAACCGCACTGTTGGAAGCTAAAGACGAATGGTTTAAAGCAAAAACCGAATTTGAAAAAGAAGCTGCAAAAACACGCGAAGCGATTCGCGGCGAGCAGCAAAAGCTCAAGGAAATGGAACTCGATCTCAAGCGCCGCGACGATGTCATCGGCAAACGCGAACAGGAATTCGAAGCGCGGGAAAGTTTTCTCAATTCAAAGGAAAAAACGCTTCGCAACAAAGACAATGAATTGACGAAACTCGTTGCTATGGAAAATGAAAAGCTTGAAAAAATCTCTCATATGACTCAGGAAGAAGCTAAAAAAATCCTCATGACAAACCTCGAAGGCCAGGTTCGTTACGAGGCCGCGCAAATGATCAAGGAAATCAAAGATACCGCAAAATCGGAAGCCGAAAACGAGGCGAAAGAAATCGTTGTCCAGGCGATTCAACGGTGCGCCGCAGACGCGACCGTCGAATCTACCGTGTCTGTCGTGCATTTGCCCAACGACGAAATGAAAGGCCGGATTATCGGTCGTGAAGGACGCAATATCCGTTCTTTCGAAGAAGCAACCGGCATCGACGTTATCGTCGACGACACGCCGGAAGCGGTCATTCTTTCGGGATTTGACCCCATTAAGCGCGAAATAGCGCGCATGTCGCTCGAAAAGCTTATCGTGGACGGCCGTATCCATCCGGGCCGCATCGAAGAAGTCATCAAGAAAAGCGAAAAAGAACTTGAAAAGAAAATGAAGGAAGCTGCCGAAGAAGTGATTTTCGAACTCGACGTGCACGGTCTTAAGCCTAAAATCGTCGAACTCATCGGCAGGCTCAAATACCGTACGTCGTACGGCCAAAACGTGCTTCAGCATTGTAAAGAAGTGGCCATGCTTTCAGGGCTCATGGCAAGCGAACTGGGACTCGATCCCAAACTTGCGATTCGCGCCGGATTGCTTCACGATATCGGAAAAGCGATCGACCGCGAAACCGAGGGCACGCATTCGCAGCTCGGCGCCGACCTTGCTTCCAAAAACGGTGAGAACGACATCGTCTGCAATGCCATTGCGGCGCATCATGAAGACGTCGCGCCGATATCGGTTTACCCGATTCTTATCCAGGCTGCCGACACGATTTCCAGCACGCGCCCGGGAGTCCGCCGCGAGACATTGACAAATTATGTCAACCGGCTCACCAAGCTTGAGGAAATCGCGGACTCGTTCCGCGGCGTTTCGAAAACCTATGTGATCCAGGCCGGTCGCGAAATCCGGTGCATCGTTGAACCCGACCAGATATCCGACGCGCAATCCGAAGAACTCGCACGGCAAATCGCCCAGCGCATTCAGGATGAAATGGAATATCCCGGCCAGATCAAAGTGACCATCATCCGCGAAAGCCGCTTTACGGAATACGCAAAGTAAACGGTTCCGTTTTTAGTATCTCGAAAAAGGGGGCGTTCTTGCGCACCCTTTTTTTATTGCACCCGTCACATTGTCTTTGCCATTTCCTTTATTTCTTCCACAATCTCCATAACGGTTTGTTCAAGTTCGCTTCCCATTTTCTTCATTTCATCGGGATATTCGTTTTTCATGAAATACATAAGTGCATAGTAAATTGGTTTAAGCCTTTCGCGCAGCTCAATTTTACTTTCGGTGAAAAGTTTATGCGCAAAGCTGTATTGCTTTTTTGCCAAAATTAACATTAAATATGTTTTTGTTAACAATTCGAATTTATATATTTCCCCATCCTCAAAAATTGGTTTTGCGATAGCAGTAGCACTTTCAACTAAATTATTCCAAATAAGAATTATTGCATAGGTGAGTTTTGTTTTTATATCATCATTTTGTTCCACGGCTTTTTTTACATAATCAAGTGCTATTTCCTTTTTTACACCATGTAAGAAATATGACCACGCTAAATTCCTAAAGGATAACTTGTTGCCATTTTCGCATGCCATTTTAAAATACAATTCAGTTTGGACCCAATCCTTTTTCTGTTCTTCATAAAAAATAGCGAGATTATTCATTGCACCAGCATGCCCTTTTTCGATAGCCAATTTATAATAATATTCAGCCTTAATTAAATCCTTTTTATAGTTTTGATATAATAATGCAAGGTTAAACATCGCGCTACTATATCCTTTTTCGGATGATATTTTATAATATTTTTCTGCTTGGATATAATCCTTTTTTTTATTTTCATAAAAAATTGCAAGATTATTCAAAGCCACTGGATTTCCATTTTCACATGCCATTTTATAATTCTCTTCAGCTTTGACGAACTCATTATGCTTTTCATAGAGCATTCCGAGATTATTCATTGCTCCAATATGACCACTCTTAATTGCTATTTTATAATATTTTTCAGCTTGTGAATAATTGTTTAACTTATCATGGCACAAAGCTATATTATATTCTTCACTTTTATTTACAGTTCGGATTGACATTAGCTTTTTAATAGTCATATCATATTTTTTTTCATCAAAACACTGTTTTGCAATTTCTGACAATTCCCTATCCGACTCACTTAAGTCTTTGGTCAAACGACTTCCTTTTTCCCTTAAATATTTTCTTGTTTCCTTCACAAGTGAATCTTGAACGTCATAAGGAAGGTCGGTTTTCGCAAGTGCCTCAGTCATGTAATAAGCACAATTTTCGTATACTGTATTTGTTCGCAAGGCTTTCATGTGACTATGCGCCCGTTCAACCAACTCTTCCCTGTTGCACCATTCTTCCAAAAATCTCGTAAGCCATCGGACTTGGTTTTTTTCCTTTTTTCTTCCATATCGCATCAAATACCAAATATTGAAAAACCGTTCACTTATTTGATACAAATGATTTTTTGTAGAAGTTTCTTTTTTAATGATGATTTTATTTTTTTCGAGCATTCGCAATTGCGCGGATACCGCCTTGCTTTCCATACGCGCTTTAGCGGCAATTTCCTTTACTGCTACAGCGTCCCATTGCAGGGCAATAATATCGACAAGCTCCTGATGTTGCGGCGAGAGTTCGTCCATTCGATGTTTATACAACGGCGTCACCCTATCCAGAACCATTTCAAGATCTTTGAATGAATCACCTGCCGCATCATCGATGAAAATTTCAAAAAGCAATATCATGGTCCGTGGAATACCGTCGGTCAACCTTCGCAACGCTTCTATTTTTCCTGGGTTTTCCTCAACTATTGTTTTTATTTCCTGTTTATGATAGTGCTCGCCGAGTGCAAGCAGCAAGGTGATTGTTTCTTCTTTATTCAATCCGGAAAGTTCGATGATTTTAAAGAATTCAAAAAACGGCTTTGAATAATCGTAAGTCGATTCAAGTGCGACGGATGATGCTCCTATAATTTTAATGTCCGGGCTCGTCATAAGGATTTCACGAAAACGATGCTGTTCCTTTTCATTGAATTTGTGAAGCATTTCTCCAAAATTGTCTATCAACAAAAGCAGTTTCTTTTTGTTTTTTTTTAACGATTTCATAAGAATTTCAAAACACAGATCATCATAATTTATCGCTTCGATTTTTGCCTGCATTTCGTCCGGCAAGTTTAGAAATTCTTCTTGGTCATTTTCCAATTCTATTGCGATGTTTTCCCAAAGTTTATACAACGTTCTGACATTGTATTGTTCCTCGTTGAAAATGAGAGGCACAAGCCATTTATTTACATTAACATCTTGCCTAACTTCATAGTATAACCGCAATAGGAATGTGGTTTTGCCGATGCCGCGTCGTCCCTGAATAATCACATGCTGCGGCGGGTGTTTCATGGGGTCGGTTTTAATGTCGTTATATAACGCTTCGAACTCTTTTTTACGTACGACAAAACCGTCTATCAATTCCTGTTGCGTTTGATTATGCGGATTGTATGTGTGAGCGATGAGATTAGTTTGCGACATTCGAATACCACCACGCTTTGAGTATGGGTGAATTGAACCGATATATTTGTGGGGTCTGACTGTTATTTATATAACCATCGTGTTTCAATGCATTGACAATATCCTTAAATTCGTCTTCCATCGAATGCTTTATTGCACAATCGTATATTTCATTGGATTTCATGGATCCTAATTCGGAAATTTTATTTAATACTTCCTTTGCAAAATTATACTCCTCCTTTTTATATGCGGCCCTCAATCTGGTATGCCAATTTTCGAAATAATTTCTATAGTCAATAATTCGCTTAAACGACGAGTCAATCATTTCATCGGTAATATTTTTTTGCCCTTTTGCGTCAATCGTCATAGTGTCAAGTTCTTGAACAATGAGTTGAATGTAATACGGAATAAGCCATTCGATTTTTTTCAGGATATATTCAATCTGTTCCTGCAAAATTACCAAACCGGGCCTCATTGCCAATGCCTTTATCAATTCACCAGCATGTTCGTGACTAAAGGGCCCGATCGGCATATGATTTAAATCATTGATGGTTTGTATTGCATTCATTTTACTCACGATATTTTCAAGTCCGATTGACCCCGCATAAACGAATTGGATTTTATTATGGATTTCGGGCATTTGTCGTAGTGTCCGGTTGCTTTCCAAAAAGTGAACTGCAGCGGATTCATCTTGATCACCTGAAATATTTAATAATGTTTGGGCAAATTCGTCGACAATCAGAAGAATTCTTTCATTGTCGCAATCGAGCGTTTTGATTAGTGAAACAAATTCATCGTAATAATTAAGGTCGGTTTTGCTTAATTGAACGTTAACTTCCGATATGGATATTTTTTCTATGCGGCCTAATGTTTCTTGCGTGCAATGCTTTAAATATTTGGAAAATTTTTTAAAGTTTTTCAATTCGGAGATCACTTGTTTGTACATTTTCTTATAATATTCATTTTCATCATTCACCGATTCCGTAATCATATAAATAACATGAAAATCACTTATTGGGTTGTCCCTCAAATGGCACAAAAGAGAAGTCTTCCCCACCCTTCGAGGTGCAGCAAGGATAATATTGCTGCCGGATAAAATCCGTTGCCACAGGATTTTAATTTCTTCTTTTCGATTAAAGAAGTCCTCTCCGCTGGCCACCTGACCTACAACAATTTTTATAGCCAATTATCCTCCCTTTTCGAATTTCACAAAAATATAGTTAACAAATTTATTATTGTCAATTTATTTGACAATTTTTTTTTTGTCATATCGAGTTTGAACCGGTGCCGCCTTTTGGGCCGATTTCCAGAAGGCTTGAAATCCCCAACACGCGCAGTCATTTAAATGACGTGATAAACGGTAGACCCGTTTCGACATCCTATGCGGAGCGGAACCGACAATTTATTTCAAAAGCGCCAGCTTCTTTTTTTGAGTAAATTTTCGATTATTTGATTAACTTACAATTTGATGATATGATATTGTTGGGCAGCCCAAGGCTCTCTTAAGAAACATTTGTCGTTTTAACCGGTGGAGGATTTCAATGAAGAAAACTGCGGTACTGCTATTCATGCTCGCAATGGCTTCCGTTGCCTTTTCGCAAAACGCTTATACGCAGTGCATTCAGGAATGCATGAAATCAGGAATAAGTCAGGCTGCCTGCGTTGCGGAAGGATGTTTGGGGATCGATACGACGGTAAAAGACGTCATCACCGGACAAGGCAACCCGCTATACCTTTTCAGCTACGAGCTGAAAGGGCCGGCACCGGTCGTCGACGGCTCTTTGTGCAGCCGCGACGGACAGCCCTAGTCGTTCGAAGCCATGGACGAGTGGAAGGCCGCTTGTTCAAGAACCATTATTCTCGACGATAGCGGCGTTGTGCAGCTTTTTTTGACCAACAGCCCCGACACGCTGTATGTCGGGTTGACATACGAGCACAACAATAACGGCGACGGCAGCGGCGTGCGGCTTTATTTCGATCAGGGCGACAATGTCCCGCCCTCTCTCTATCACGGGTCAGGCGACATGAAACTTACCGCGCCCAACCATACGGCAAACGAGCAGGCATGCGCAATTGCAAAGTCCGGCGGATCATTCATCCTGCAAGACATGTGCTGGAACGGCAAAGCCTGGATCGCCGACGGCGATACCCAAACCGATTTCCAAGGTGCCAGCTATTTTCTCAGCACAAGCGTCAAGGTACATCACAGCGAATTTGCGATCCCCCTTCACAACAATAAAAAATTCGATTCGACAAATTCCGATTTGAACGTCAATTCAATAGACAACCTCGGTTTTTATTTGGAAGTGGTTAAAACAGGCGCCGGCGCGGGAACGTACCATTGGATCGAAACCAACGGCAATGTTTCAAAGCCCGATTCATTCCCGTTCTGGGCCAGGATTCAGCTCTCCGTAAAACGCGAATACTTTACATTTTACACCGGCAGATCGTCGAACCCGCCGCCCGTCATCGACGGTTCGATACAGGAATCCGCCTGGAACGGAGCGTATCAACGAGAACTCGTGCTGTCAAATTTTCATTACGAGACATATCGCAGCAAAATATGGTGCCTTGAAGATTCGGCGCAAAACAACATTTACATCGGCGTCAGGGTATACGACAAAACCCATAATCCTCTTGACTATTGCCAAATATACTTCGAAGGAAACGGGGCCGATTCGTTGAGCATGGCCAGGAATTACTATCTTGACGACAATTCGGAAAACTCGGCAAGAGTTACAAACGGGAACCAATTTTCCGACATGCACTGGAGCCTCAGTAATCGCGGCTGGACCATTGACCCGGTAAAATCCGATTCCCAGACCGCAAAGGCGGGCGAAGCTTCGGGGTATACGGACTACGAGTTTAAAATCCAAAGGAAAGGCGGATTATACAATATCAATATGCCCAAAGGCGGTTTGCTGGGATTTCTCGTCCGGTATCACGACGGCGACATGAAAGATAGCGCGCGTTCCAATTTCTATTGGGAATATACGACCAATAACGACGCCCAACTTCTCGAAAACCCCGATATCTATCTTGCAACGGGATGGACTAACCTCCAACTCGGTGGACCGTTTATCCAAATCGTCAAACCCGCAAGCACAGACTCGCTTCACGGCGTCGTGCCGGTCGAGGTTTTTTCCGGCAGCGATTCACTCAAATCGGTGAGCTGTTTCCTTTCGAGCGACACCCTGAAAGTCGTTACTCTTGTTTATCAGGGTAGCGGTACCTGGAAAGGATCAATCGACGTGGGTGGGGTATCGACCGATAACACGATGTTAATAGTACGGGCCGTATCCGCGGCAGGCGTAACGTATGAGCGGGTCGTGAACAAAGTCGACATTTCACCCGTTATCCCGTTTTCCATTAAACGTCCGGAGCTTTCCCTCGGAGTATCGCTGCGCGCACCGATGTCTATGGTACCCCAATTCGATATCGTTGTACCGAAAACCGGAAGAATTTCTCTGGAAGTCTATTCGGCATCCGGAGTAAAGGTGTGGAAATATGCAAGCGAGAATATGAGCGCGGGCGCTCATACAATACGGTGGGAAAGCAAGCTGCCCGTAAGCAACGGCACCTATTTGGTTATTTTGAAAAACAACGCCCAACGCGTCACGAGGAAAATCGTTTTATATAAATAACGGCGTTGTTTCGAAGAAAAATGTTTTGTTGTAAAGGATAAACTTACCAAGAGCGCGTACCAATGCGCTCTTGGCCTATGTCCTCTGATTTTCGAATACCGCGTCCAAGTTCCGTTTTTTCATGCAAAACGCGTTTTTAAGCAGTTCGTATTCCTCGGCAGAGCACTTCTCTTTACTGCGAGTCAACCAGTCTTCCGATTTGTTAATGACCCCCGAAGCGATGGTGCAGGGATACAAATCGCAGGCGCCGCAATTCTCGATGCCCTTTTTGAACACGCATTGCCGCAATTCGGCATACGCACATTGATGATCCATGGAGCACCCGTTGCAGGCAAGATTTTCCGCAGGAAACAAACCGTCCCGCAGCCCGACGCGTACCCACAAATCCTTTACCTTTTCCAATTCGCTTTTGTTCCCCGATTGGGTCGCATGAAACCGCGGGCAATAATCGCAATTGTCTCCGCACGCACCGATTTTTGCCATGAACGCCTCCTTGCGGTAGGTTCATTTTTTGAAATTAAAACGACGTTTTTCCTCGGCAGAGCCGTTATGCTCAATATGCCATCGAAGGTTCAAATACAATTTTTCGACCTTTTCCCTTGCCCAGGGCGTGTGCCGTAGGAATTTCAGGCTCGATTTAATGCTCGGGTCATTGAAAAAACATCGTATTTCGATGATTTTAGATAATTCTCGCCATCCGTAATACGCCACCAGGTCGGTAAGTATCGTTTCAAGGGTTATACCGTGCAGCGGATTGTTCTCCTGAGATTTATTGATGTCAGTCAATGCCGAGCACCTCTGCGACGCGTCCGATTTCACCGCTGGTCAAGCGCACCTTAATGCCCCTGGTGTGATGCGGGGATTTGGTCAAAAGATCTTTTACGATACCTTTTGTCAAAGTGCCTGTTTTTTGGTCTTTTTTCAAAATAATATTTACCGTGAGTCCGGGCCGGATATGCGCCCGATTTTGTCCGTTCATGAGTATTCCTTTGGGGGCTGTGGTTTTTTATTGTGCCGGTTTCCCTTTTAAGTATACTTAATTTTTCCCTCCCAACCCCGAAACATTTTACTCGTCCCGCAAAGGCCGTATCATGCCATGATACGCTTTCTGCAACATTCCGTATCCCGGCTATTGCAAAATGACTTTCCTTATGCTATACTTTATTATCCAAAGACAAAACAGCCCTTTTCAGCAAATCAATAGACAAAACAAAGGAGTATGGCCAATGTCATCTAAATTATTATTATTGGGAATTTTGATTGCCTCGGTTTTCATAGGAACCTGTACCAATCTGACCGGCACGAATAATACCATCGATGGTTCGATAGTAATTGCCGATCAGTATGAACCGGACAATACAATGTCAAGTGCAAAGCAAATCAAGCCCGACAGCGCGCCGCAAGTAAGAACGTTGAAAGTACAGGATACCGACTGGGTGTCTTTTAGCGCGATTGCCGGAAAATCCTACAAAATCTACACGACGGGAAGCACCGATACCCGCATCAGCGTCTTTTCTTACAGCGGTTCGTCGGCCATTGTTTCGGGCGACGATTCTCCCGGAAGTCTTAATGCCCTCGTGCAATTCAATTGCACTTCTTCGGGTACGTATTACATTTGCGTGTCGGGAAATAACGAAACCATAGCCGGGCAGTATGAACTTGCGATCGTATCGTCGATAGGACCCGACAGCTATGAGCCCGATTCGGTTGCCCAGGCCGCACGGTCGATTTCGACAAGCGGCTATCAAAGCCGTACGATACGCGAGAACGACGTGGATTGGGTCTCGTGTTACATAACATCTGGCGATTCCGTTTTATTCAGCGCAAGCGGAAACTGCCTGACCACCTTGTCCTTATACGATGTCGATACCACCACACGATTGGCAACATCGTCCCAAACCGATTCGATTTCCGTAATCCGTTACCATATAACGGCATCGGGATATTACTTTGTCAAGATTACCGCTCAAACACCTGGAGCAACCGGTTCATACCGGCTTTCCATGCAAACGAACAGCACCGGGACATTGGTCACTCCCGATATTTATGAAAACGATAATACCCGTGCAACGGCAAAACTCATTTCCGGAAATAGCACCGTTCAAACCCGCAGCCTGACAATCGGCGATACCGACTGGGTAAAACTCCCGGTGGTTGAGGGGCGACAATATACCTTGACCTGTTCAAATACATCGTACGTTTCCGCTACAATGTTTTCAAAAGACGGGACCGTATTGCAAGGTCCGTCCTATACGCTAAGCCTCAATAGCTCTGCAACGGACACGGTTTATGTTCGCGTGACCTCCTCTTATTCTACGGCGCTCAATTATATATTGTCGCTTTCGGTCATGCTGCAACCGACGGTACCTGATGAATTTGAAAACGATAATACAAAGGCCCAGGCAAAAGCCAAATACTTTCCAAAAGACTCGCTTCTGCAAGACCGTACGCTTACGGTCGTGAATTCCGTTGGCGATACCGATTGGGTCGCTTTCCCCGTAATCGCAGGAAAACAATACACTATCCGGACAATCGCTTCGTTGTCGACAACGGTGTATATGTATCTCTATAATAACACGTCATCAAGCTATATCAACTATACCTCCAGTACGAACTCGTCGATTACCTATTCCCCCACGACTTCGGATACCGCCTATCTCATGATTTATCGACCGAACGGTTATACCGCCGTTTCCTATACGCTTTCGGTGCAGGGACAGTTTTATAACGACAGTTACGAACCCGACTCCATTCGAACAAAGGCGTCTCTGCTTTCGTCCTCGGCACAAAGCCGTATCCTGTTGCCTGCGGATACCGATTGGGTCATGTATACCGCCACACCCGGCGATTCGATCGCAATAGTGACGACCGGTAGTACCGACACCAAGCTCGCGTTATTTTCGAGCAGCGGATCGACACCGATTATGGAAAACGACGATATCGGCAACGGCGACAAGAACGCAATGGTTTCTTGGAAGAGCGTTTTGGGCGGTACGTATTATATCCGGGTGACGGGAAAAACCGCAGCAGTGACCGGGTCGTATTCCCTGCAGGCGCTCAGCGTTTTGAACGGCACGTTGGTCGCCGCAGACTCGCTTGAGAACGACAACACCAAGTTGAAAGCACGCATCATAAAAGATACGGCGCTTACAAGTGAAAACCATTCGCTTACCATAAACGATACCGACTGGGTTGCGTTCCCGGTTCTTGTGGGTGCGACATACACCGTTACCATGACCAGTTCGAGTTCGCTGAATTACTTGTACGTCTATGAATTCAACTCAAGGGATTCATTGATTCTGAGTAAATCGAGCTATACGAATACTTTCACGTATACGCCGCTTAAAAACGACACGCTCTATTACCGTATAACCTCGTCTTCGTCATTGACGCCGGTACAACGTTATACCGTGTCAATGAGCCGCATATTGCCGCCAAATCCGGACGCCTATGAAAACGACAATATCCGGAGCCTTGCGAAATCCATAATGCCCGATTCCATACAATCAAGAACATTGGCCATGTTCGATACCGACTGGGTAAAAATACCAGTGACTGCGGGCAATAATTACAAGATCACGACTCAGGCGCTCTTCATGCATTATACCTACGCGTATCTCGGATCTTCGGTTTCATATAGCGCATATAATTATGGTTCGTCAAATATCCTGTCGATCACGCCGGTTGCCAACGACACGCTTTTCATACAAATCACCCAATACTCGCAAAGCGCTTCGTATATGGGACCGTATACCGTCAAGGTAAACCAGACGGTATACGTCCCGGTCAAATCCGTTGCCGCCGCAACCGATCATTCCATGTTTTTGCGTACCGACAGTACCTTATGGGCGACAGGGGATAATTCGTACGGACAATTGGGCGACGGAACGACAACGAGCAGAACCCTGCCGGTCAAGGTCATGTCCGGCGTTGTTGCGGTTTCCTGCGGTTATGAATTTACAATGGCTCTAAAAAGCGACGGGACCTTGTGGGCAATGGGATACAACGGCTACGGACAATTGGGTGACGGGACCACCACCACCAAAACCAGTCCGGTACAAATCATGACCAATGTGGCGTCCGTTTCCGCAGGATACAACCATACTCTCATCCTGAAAAACGACGGTACGCTGTGGACAACCGGGTCAAACACCTACGGCCAATTGGCCGACGGATTGACAACAAGCAAATACGCGCCGACCCAAGTCCTGGCCGGCGTAAAATCGGCGATCGCCGGGTACATGGTTTCTTGCATTGTAAAGGCAGACAGCACGTTATGGGTTGCAGGATACAATACCTACGGTCAACTTGGAACCGGAACAACCGGCACCGCATATACCCTTGCCCAGGTAATGACAAACGTCGCTACCGTTTCCGCGGGATATTACCATTTATTGATATTGAAAAATGACAAAACATTGTGGACGTCGGGATATAATTCCTACGGCCAATTGGGAGACGGCTCAACAACGTCCAAATCGACGCCCGTACAGGTCGCGACCGATGTGGTGTCTATTACCGCAGGTTCTTATCATTCCCTATATGTAAAAAGCGACAATTCCCTGTGGGCAATGGGACAAAACAGCTATGGCCAATTGTGCAGTGCAAGCCTGTCTACCACCTATACTCCCGTACAGGTGACCACCGGCGTCTCGGCAATCGCCGCGCCGACCAACAGCACCTTTACATTTTACATTAAAACCAACAATACCGTATGGGCGGCCGGATCGAACTCTTATGGTCAATTAGGGGATGGAACCACGACATCCAAAACAACACCCGTACAATTGATCTTTTAATTCGGGTTTTCGCCGATTTGCTTACTGTAAAAAACTTTTATGAGCCCTGCCGATGTTTCGGCAGGGTTTTGCTTTTATGCCCGAAGCGGTCTCTTAATCCGGCGTTTTCATTTCCCCGCATACAATCAGGATACGGTTTTTTCTTCCTTTAAAATCTGTTCGTATAGAGACAACTTGCCTGTTTTGTCAAAAACGACGAATAATATTTTCAGCGCAATTCAAATGGGTTTGTTATTATATGAGTGCAGCCTTTATTTGTATATATAAATATATACAACCATATTGAACGAATGTTTAATCGCTAAAATATCCAATGTGTAAAGGAGGAACCGTCATGAAAGCCGTTTTTCGAATGTCATTGATCCTATCTTGTCTCCTTGCATCAGCCATGGCACAAACCCAGATTCGCGGACAATTCGGAACAATGACATCAGCCAAAATCGCTTCGATTCCTGATTTCGTTTTGCCCGATATTTATAAAGACCGCACCGCACATCCTCTTCCTGCAGTAGTAAACCACGAAACCGATGCTGCGGCAAAATCATATATGCCGCCGGTTGGCTGGTGCATAGACGGGTGGAGTTGCGCCAATGCAAGCGCAGTAAGTTTCAGCTACGATTATGCGGTGCAGACATATCAGAAAGTGGCCTCTTCCGGTCAGTATCCGCTTTATACTTATAACTACACGTATCATTTTCTTGATAATGCAAACCAGGCAACCGGTGGCGACGGATGGATGTATGTCGAAGCATTCGACATTTTAAAGGCAACCGGGTGTCCCACGTCAACTGATTTCGGCGGATTTGGGGCAGACGGGGACAACACCGTTGATCCGGCATCGGTCTGGATGAGCGGTTACGATAAATATTACAAGGCAATGAAAATCCGCGTCGATCAATATTACAAGATCGACCCGGGCACAACGGCCGGCGACAATCTTATCAAACAGATCGTTTATGATTATGCAGACGGCTCACCGGCCGGTGCGATACTATCTTTCCAAGCCAATTCCGAATCCATGCCCACGTCAACGATCGGCGGCCGAAAAGTACTTACCGGACTCGGCGGCGGCGGCGGTCATGCGCTTTCTATTTGCGGTTACGACGACAATTTCAACGGCGGATGCTGGCTGTGCCAGGCGCATTGGGGAACCGGGGATTACTGGCTTCCCTATTCGATGCTGCATTCGGGGGCACCATGGTATAACAATCCTTCCGGCAACAATCACGTCATGTTTTGCAGGCTTAAAAAAGATTATTCTCCAAAATTTACTTTTAAGATTAGCTTGACGCATAATCAGCGCAACCAGATCTGCATCATGACCGGTGCGGCAAATTCCGCTACCGCGACCGCGCCGACCGCGACCATGGACTATGCCGGCGCATTTAACTATGCCGGCGGTTCCCTGCCCATGTGCGGAGGCGGGAAAAGTTCCACGATCGAAATCGGGCTCGACCTCACCGATTTCTCTTCCGTTGTAAACGGCGGACAGGGAACGTTCTTTTTGAAAATCATTTCCAAGGGAGGCACGGGACAGGTCAATTCGCTGGCGCTCGAAGATTACACCGGCGCCACAGTCAGAGAAATAGCCTGTACAAAAACGAATCAGGCGATCGGCGGAACAATTCTCATGAGCGTTCCCTGGACAGGAGCGATTCCCTCGAAAATCGACATGCAAAAAGCAGCGGCGAATCACCAGGGCAACGGCCTCATCGCGTCGATCGTTCCGGGTGAAAAAACGGTAATTTTTAGTTTCGCCGGCAGCGACGCCATGCGCTCCGCATTACTGCAAGTCAAGAATGTCGCGGGTCGCACTATTCTGACAAAAGCATGCCCGAACGACTCGAAGGGAAGGGCCTCCTGGGACATGCGCGATTATTTCGGCCGCCCCGTTAGCCAGGGAACCTACATTGCTTCGGTTTCCATACAAAATCGGGACGGAACAACGCGTCAGATATCGACAAAGGTCATCGTAAACAATTAGCAAATCCCGATTTAACGCCGCTTTTTAGCCCTTGCTTTTTCAAAGCAGGGGCTTTTTTATTTTGGAACAAAGTATTTTGTCCTTCATGGAAACAGCAGTACTTCTTATCCAATGTGCCGACCAAAAGGGAATTGTCGCAAAAATATCGGATTTTGCATTTCGTCACGATGCCAACATCATCGCCTCGGATCAGCATTCCACGGACCCTGCAAACGGCAGGTTTTTCTTGCGGCTCGAATTCTGTTTTGACCCATTGGCCTCGCCGCCCAAACTCCTGGAAGAACGGTTCGCCGCGCTTGCGCGAACGTTCAACGGCGCGACCTGGCGCATGCATTATGCAAGCAAGCCCGATAGAATGGGCATACTAGTTTCGAAGCAGGACCATTGCCTGTTCGATATCCTGTACCGGTGGAAAATCGGCGAACTTCATGCGGAAATACCGCTGGTCATCAGCAATCACCAGGACGTTGCCGAGGAAGTAACGCGACATGGAATTCCGTTCATGTTTCTTCCGGTGCAACCCGAAAATAAAACGGTTCAGGAAAAGCAAGTTCTTTCTCTTGTCAATCGCACGACCGATTTTCTGGTGCTTGCCCGCTACATGCAGATACTTTCGGACGATTTCGTTACCGCGTATCCCGGCGAAATCATCAATATCCATCATAGCTTTCTGCCCTCGTTCAAAGGGGCTAACCCCTACCGGCAGGCATTCAAACGCGGCGTCAAGATCATCGGCGCCACCGCGCACTACGTCACCAGCGATCTCGATGAAGGGCCGATAATCGAACAGGCGGTCGAACGCGTTTCGCATCGCGACAACGTCGATACGCTCAAGCGTAAAGGACGCAACCTCGAAACCGTTGCCTTGGCAAACGCAATTCGTGCACAGCTCGAACACCGGATCATCAGATACGAAAACAAAACAGTCGTGTTTGAATGAAGATCAAAATACCTTTAGTGCTTTTTCTCAATTTTAAAACAGGTCTATCGGCAGGACTTTTTTATAATTCTTAAAATCCAAATCAGTAGTAAATATTTTAAGATTTTCTATATATGCAACGGAACAAATTAAGAAATCCGTATTTGACCCCTGAATTCCCTTTCCCATACAACTGTTGCTGAATTCAGCAGCTTTCACAAAATGCAGCGAGGTCAAAGGTATATCTTCAAAAGAGGATAAATGCTCTTTAAGCATATCGAACTGCGCCGGTCTCGATACTCCTGAAAGTAATTCTTGACGAATGGGTCCGATTATGGCCAATCTCCCGTCCTTAATTATTTCCCTTAGCTTTTCTTCAATAGTTTTGGTAGGATTTTTATACCGAAGCGCGTGAGACCAAATGCAGGTATCAACCAATACCTTCATCGCATTCTCGCTTTTTTATAATTGTAACTTGCATCAAAATCGATTTTTTCGAATAATGAAAGAATTTTTATCTGTTTTTTATGTGCAATATATTCCTTTAAAGCTGTTGTCACTGCATCTTTCTTCGATTTATGATGACCGATTTTTTGCGCTTCAATAATTAAATTGTCATCCAATGCTAAATTCGTTGCCATTTTGCCCTCCAATATTTCTATTTCACACGATCCCATCGTACACATAATATAACACATCTATTTGTGTGAAACAATATTTTCTCCCGCCTTCATTGAATCAACCATTTTATTATCATGTATAAAATCATTGGCCGTATTGTCCATAGCCGTATCATTCTTGCTCTTTTCTGCGCAATCACTATCTGCGGCTGCGGTTGTTCCAACAAACCCAACTCATTGCCGGTTCCGCCCTCGATTTCGGTTTCCGGCATACCGGGGATTCCCGCATCTTTTTCCCGCACGGTGCTGGAATACGAAAACTGGAATTTTGCAACCTTTGCCGGATGGTTCCCCTTTGACAAAGGCATTATCGCGGTTTCAAGGGATTCCGATATCAATCAGCTGTTTTATATCGAAAAACCCCTTGCGCAACCGAAAAAACTGACGTCCCTTCCCGAGCCGGTTACCGAAGCCGTCATTTGTCCTGACCCGAAAAAGCGTTTAATCGCCTTTACACAGGACAAAGGTGGAAACGAAAATTTCCAAATTTATTTATTGCACCTCGATTCGTTGCGTATCGAGCAAATTACTTTTGGCAATTTTCAAAACAGCGATATCGTTTGGTCGAACAGCGGCAACCGTTTTGCATTTCAAACCAATGGCCGCAACGGAAAAGACTTCGACATTCGCATATGCGACATTGAAAACGGAAATTCCGTAAAGACCCTTCTCTCCAAAGAAGGATCCTGGTCGGCCCTCGATTGGTCCCCAAACGACAGTTGCATCATTGTTTCGCATTATTTGTCCCGTACCGCGTCGTTTTTTTATCTCTGCGAGGTGGCACACGGCACACTCTTTCCGCTTTTTAACGAATCGGACACGGTTTCGCAGGAATGCGCCGCCTTCGGCGACCGCGGAACCGGCGTTTTTTTGACATCCGACAAAAACACCGACGTCCGGACCCTTAGGTATGTAGATATTAAAACACATCACGATTCGATTCTTACTCCGCAACTCGGATGGGACGTGCGGGAAATCGCCCTCTCGAAAAACCGGAAAACCCTTGCGTTCCAAACAAATGAAAACGGATTTTCGCACCTTTACCTCATGAATACAGCGACATTTTCATTCAAAGAAATCACCCCCCTTCCGAAAGGAGGAATTTACGGACTGCACTTTGACTTTACCGGGGAATTCCTCGGCGTCACTATCGCCACGCCGCAACATTCGGAAGAGGCGTTTACGATTCGATTGTCGGATTTCGCCCTTGAACAATGGACATTCCAAGGCCCACACGATGCGAAAGCCCTTCGATATGCCTCGCCAAAGCTCATTCATTACCCGACGTTTGATTCGGTAAATAACGGAGTGCGTACTATTCCCTGTTTTGTTTACAAACCAAGAAGTGACGGCAGGCGTTTCCCCGTGCTCATTAGTCTGCACGGCGGGCCGGAAAGCCAATTCTGGCCCTATTTCAACCCGCAAATCCAATACTATGTCAACGAGCTCGGCATGTGCGTCGTCGCCCCGAATGTGCGCGGGTCGGGCGGATACGGAAAAACCTGGCTATCGCTTGACAACGGTTTTTTACGCGAAGGCGCAATTAAGGATGTCGGCTGCCTGCTCGACTGGATCGCCGCACAAAAAGACCTCGACCCAAACCGCGTCGCCGTTTTCGGCGGTTCGTACGGCGGATTCCTGTCGCTTGCGACCATGGAAACCTATAACACCAAAATCGTCGCGGGAATCGATATGTACGGTATCAGTAATTTCATCACATTCCTCGACCATACGGCCGGATATCGTAAAGAACTTCGCCGTGTCGAATACGGTGACGAACGCGTACCTGCGATGCATGATTTTCTTGTCCGCATATCGCCGCTTTCGCAAGCCGCCCGAATCAAAGCGCCGCTGTTTATCCTGCAGGGCGCAAACGACCCCCGTGTTCCTCTCGGCGAATCGCAGCAAATCGCGGATGCAACACGATCGAACCTCATCCCGGTCTGGACCCTGTTTGCCGCGGACGAGGGACATGGATTCAGAAAAAAATCCAATAACGATTACTAGGAATGCGCGCAGGCACTTTTCTTAAAAACATATTTGGCCCGCTAAGAAAATTAACTTCTGCGAAAAGGCTTATAAGTCCAGCGCGAATCCGATAGCAGACGAAACATGGTTCATTTTTTCCGTGGTAAGACTCGTGAGAACAGGACCGAGTTTGGATTTCGAAACGGTTTGCAAATGATCGCAATTCACCGCGCAATCGGTTTTCATACCGTCTTTTTCCGACAGTACGACCTCACTTGGAATATCGCGTATTGTCGGGGTAATCGGAGCAACGGTAACTTCGCCAAGGTAGGGAATCACCGAATTCCTGGAAAGAATAAGCACCGGCCGTTTCTTGTCGGGTGCGGAAAAACCATACCATCTGATCTCCCCGCGTTTCATTTATCACCCCATGCGTGTTCGTTTTCCCAAACACTGAATTCGTCACTTTTTGACGGATGATTCCGATAGCTGCTGATTTGTTTTTGCTCCAACAATTTAGTATTCAATTTTTTTAAGGCATCGCGCAAGGCTGCCCTTGTAAAAGCCGACCGGTTCATATGAAGTTTCTTGGCTGCCTGGTCAACGGATCTTACCAGATCATCGTCTAAGGTCATTTGAAACCGAGTTAATTTACTTGAAAAGTTCCCTCTTTTTTGCGACAATTAAGGTGCTTTGAAGTAGAAAAGTTTTGATTTATTGCTGACAAACACCAGGGAGTTTTCAATGGGAAAAGCAAGTTGCTTCATGTTCCGAATTGTCTTTGCCGGTTTAATCGCTTTATCAACAATATCGCCTTGTTTTGCAGTTAACCCTTTTATTCACAGCATTTATACCGCCGATCCGTCGGGACATGTGTGGGGCGACGGTCGAATGTACGTATATGCTTCGCACGACATCGATCCGAACCAGGGTTGCGATCTCATGGACCGTTATCATGTGTTTTCCACCGCCGACATGGTCAATTGGATTGACGAAGGCGAAATACTCAACGCAAGCCAGGTGCCGTGGGGCAGGCCGGAAGGCGGATTCATGTGGGCACCCGATTGCGCCTACAAAAACGGTACCTATTACTTGTATTTTCCGCACCCCAGCGGCAGCGGAGCGGCATGGGGTTCCACCTGGAAAATCGGCATCGCGACGAGCACGCAGCCGGCAAGCGGTTTCACTTGCCAAGGCTATATCGCCGGTCTCGAATCGCTTATCGACCCTGCCGTATTTGTGGACGACGACGGACAGGCCTATTTTTATTACGGCGGCGGCGGCGTTTGCAAAGGCGGAAAGCTTAAGGCGAATATGACCGAAATCGACGGCACCATGCAGCCCATGCAGGGATTGACCGATTTTCATGAAGCAACCTGGGTACATAAGAGGAACAATATCTATTATCTCTCCTATGCCGACAACCATTCCGATACCACGGGCGACAACCGCATGTGTTATGCGATAAGCAACAATCCCCTTGGCCCCTGGACCTACAAAGGCGTTGTCATGAATCCGACCGACAGCTATTGCGCACACGGGTCTATCGTCGAATTCAAGGGTCAATGGTATGTGTTTTATTTCTCCAGCGCGACCTCGAAAAACGACTGGTTGCGGGTGATTTGCGTTGACAAACTCAATTACAACAGCGACGGCACCATCCAATTGGTTACGCAAACGACAAGCGGTGTGCCCGCTGCCGGACCCGCTGCCCCCGCGCAACCGGTATTGGGGACCTATGAAGCCGAGAATGCGGTGCTGGGAGGCGGCGCGACCGTTGCCGACGACGCGGCGGCTTCCGGCAAGAAGGTGGTGCAAAATCTCCATTTGACCGGATCATTTCTCCAATTCAATAACGTCAACGGAGGAAACGGCGGCAGAGCAACGATACACCTGTATTACGGTTCGAATGAAACCGCCAAAATGAAACTGATGGTAAACGATACAGATTTTTCGTTTATAAACACACTGTCGAGTGGCGGTTGGAGCAGTTATACCGGGCATTCTTGCCTCACGGTCCCGCTAAAAGCCGGCACTGCCAATACCGTTAAATTGATCGGCGGTTCCGGCGGTGAAAATGTAGACTATATTACCGTTACCGGCTTTGCCACTGTCTCAGCGCAATCGCCCAATAATGCCAAAACTCTTTCGCAACCGTCATTGTGCTTAATCGGCGTTGGAAAAGACAGAAGACTTATCTACAGCATTCCCGTCCAAAACAAATCCGTATCGAAAATCAATTTATCGTTATTTACCATGCAGGGTAAATGCGTGTGGCAAAACACCGTCGCAAGCGGTTTCTTACCGGGAAACAATTCGATCTTTTTGGGAAATTCAATCCCACCGGCTCAGGGACTATATTTGTTGAAAATGAAAGCAGTCTATGCCGACGGTCGACCGTCGATGGAATTAACCGCAAAAATAAATTGGTACTGAAATACGAATCGATAAAGGCGACTTAACAAGGCAAAGGCGAAAAATTTCTCCGGATCGCGGGGGGTTATGTTAAACCCCGAAAATAAATCCTGAAATACCTCACGCTCGACAGTATGAGCGCCATGCCCATGCAAATATAGGCAACCGACAAGTATTGCTTCGGTATTGACGAATGGCGTAAAATCGAACCCATTGCGATCATGAGACCGATTATCAAATAGCTTTTCCACGGAATGAATGAGAATAGCGGGTGCTTTTTATTCATCGAGCGGATTCGGTCTAAATTCTTGTCGACAATTTTTAAGAATCCCAGATGATGCACCAACAGGCCCAGGGCAAAACCTGCGCCGGCAAACAGTCCTATATTTACTTTAGGTATTCTTGCAAGCCAGGAAAAGGCAAACGTTAAAAGCATTATCCCGACACCGGCCCAGGCAATCCCCGCCAACAAGACAAGAATATCGTTCGAAAAAGGAACGGATTTTTCTTCAGTCGTCTTCATCGGATCAATACCAATAATAAAGGCAAAATAAGCGCGGTGAGCAAGCCGTTTGCCGCCATTGCCAATGCGGAAAAGGCTCCCGATGTCCGGCTCTTCTGCAGGGCATGCGCGGTGCCGATGCCGTGCGATGCAACGCCCCAGGCCATTCCGCGGGCCGCCTCGTCTTTGATTTTAAGGATGTCAAGAACAAAGGAACCTGCAACCGCCCCGAAAATCCCGGTCAGCACCACGATCACGGCTGTCAAGGACGGTATGCCGCCGATTTTCTCCGAAATCCCCATGGCTATCGGCGTCGTGACGCTTTTCGGCGCAAGCGTCAGCAGGATCAGTTTATTCCCTCCCAGGCACCGGGCAATGGCGACCGCATTGATTATGGCGGTCAGCGAACCGGCGATAAGTGTGATCGCAATCGGCACGAATGCTTTCCGGATAAGAGTAATTTCACGGTACAAAGGGATCGCCAACGCCACCGTTGCCGGGCCTAAAAGGAAATGAATGAATTGCGCTCCCTTGAAATACGTCGAATAACCGGTATTGCTTAATTTTAAAAAAGCGACCAATAGGCATATGGCAAATAGGACCGGGCTCAAAAGCGGATTATCGTTGAACCTGCGATACAATAGTAACCCTGTTTGATAGGCAATCAAGGTAACGGTGAGCCATACGAGCGGACTGGCCGATAGATATATCCACAGGTCCTTTATATGCCCGATCACTGCCGCCCCTCGGTTTCAAGAGGGATTTTAGAGCGATGAAAAGACCGCATTACAATGCCGGTTACGGCGATCGTGACAATCGTGCCGAGGAATATGGCTCCGGCTATGGGAACCCAGAATCTTTTCAGGAGATTTACATTAGCAATGATGCCGACGCCCGCGGGTACGAACAGCAAGGGCAAGTATCGATGTAAAATCCCGGCGACCTTTTCCAGGTTCACCGGCATGCGATTGCGACGCATCAATATCCCGAGCAGAATGACCATGCCGATCACGGGACCCGGAACGGGGATTTTGGTGGTATAGGTTATACATTCGCCGGCTAATTGGCATAACAGAATCAGGGTACAATATCCAAGCATTGAAGTTTCCTTTTTGCAAAGTTTCCTGAATGCAAAAATAGATGATGTTACCCGGCGGGAGAACTATGATCCTGTTTGGCGGTGTCAAAATAAAAAAGGCGGCCGTTTCCGGACGCCTTTTATAAAGCAAACGGTACTGAAACCGGAGGTTTTACCCCTTCATTTCTTCGAGTTCCTTACCTTTGGTTTCATGTACGAATTTAATAATGAAGAAAATCGATATTACGGCGCATACCGCGTATAACCCGTATGCCCCGCCAAGCCCGATGCTGGCAAGCAGAATGGGAAAGGTCATGGTGATGCCGAAATTCGACAGCCATTGTGCAAGTCCGCTCACAGCCATGCCCGAACCGCGAAGTTGGTTGGGGAACATTTCTCCCAGCATGACCCACATGACCGGCCCCCATGAAAAGTTGAAAAACATGACGTACAAATTTGCCGCAATAAGGGCTATCGGACCGGTTTGCTTTGTCAGTTCCAATGTACCGTTATTGACAATAGCAGTACCGAACACCACGGCAAGCGTGCCCAACGTAACGGCCATGCCGATTGACCCGATCATAAGAAGCGGCTTGCGCCCGACCCTGTCGATGGTGAATGTGGCGACCAAACAAGCCACAATACTGACCGAACCGCTAATAACATTTATCAATAACGCGTCGTTTTCGGTGAAACCGGCGGAGCGCCATAACACCGCGCCGTAGTAAAATATGATGTTGATTCCGACCAATTGCTGGAAGGTAGCGAGTCCGATGCCGATCCATACGATAGGGCGGACGATTGTTTTGGAATCGAGGATGTCCGTAAGCCGCGGGCGATGATGGTCGGAAACAAGCGAGGCGTCGATTTCATCGAATTTTGCCTGGGCTTCTTCTCCCATGAGTTTTTTAAGTACCGACATTGCCTTTTCCTTTTGTCGGGTCGCAACCAAAAATCTTGGACTTTCGGGAATGAACAGCAAAGAGAAAAAGAAGGCGACCGAAGGAATTATCATGACCCAAAACATCCAACGCCACGCTTCGAAACCGCCGGCCAGTATTTGGGTTGAACCGCCGGCAACATGGGCTAGCGTGTAATTGCTTAAAAAGGATGCGGTCAATCCGGTGATGATGGCGATTTGTTGAATCGACGATAAAGCCCCCCGGTATTTTGCAGGTGTCACTTCGCTGATGTATGCGGGTGCGAGCACGCTTGCCGCACCAACGGCAAAACCGCCGAGTACGCGAACAAGGATAAATTGTATCGATGATGCTGCGATGCCTGCGCCCAAGGCGCTTGCGGCAAAACAGAGCGAAGCAATAATGAGAATGGTTCGGCGGCCGAATTTATCGGCAAGCCACCCGGCCATGAATGCGCCGATCGCGCAACCAAGAAGCATGCAGGCGACATTGAAACCCGTACCCATACTGTTCGAATGGAAAGCTTTTTGCAGCCCTTCGACCGTACCGTTTATCACTCCGCTGTCGTAGCCGAATAAAAATCCTCCGATCGTCGCAACCAAGGTAATAAGAATAATGAAAAAGAAATTTGTCGAACCTTTGCCGGATGTCATAGCTCTCCTCTCTGTAAGGCACTGTCAGGTGAATTGGCACGAAAAAGGGCGATTTTCCGAAGAAAAGAAACAGTGTCATTAATATAAATGAATATTGGAATTTTTCTCATATGGTTTTATTTAAACTGATTCAAAACAGGTATATATTCTTTTCTTTTACGCATGACGTTAGATATCGAGGTTATCAATGATATTGCGACCAAGGAATGGAGGAAGTGGCAAAGAATGTCGCGAAATCGGCCCAGGGCCTTTGGGAAGTGTCGAACAATATCGAGCGGACTCAGGTTTCAAAGCCCCTTGCGACAATGGGCTTTGAAACCGTACCGACGCGGTATTACCGGACGATGCTTATTGTTTGACAAGCGATATTTCCCTCGCTTGTCAACCGCAGGGTATAGCTGCCGGGCATAAGCGGTTGCTTGAAGGTACCGCTCACCTCCCTAGAACCTGCCGCATGATCCGCGCCGCGATAAAGTCCTTGTACAAGGCACCCTTTCGTATCGTACAGTTCTACTTTTGCAAGAACACCCTGCCGTGCGGAAAACGTGACCGAATAACCCTGGTTGTCGATATGTGCGCGAATGATACCGATACGTTTCGCCATGTCGCCCGCCGGGATGGGCGGCGCCACCGGCGTGGTAACCGGCACGACCGTATCGCATTTAAGAATGCCGGCGCATAGTTTTTTCAGTTCGTCGGCATACAGGATATTACGCGTAAAGTAATCTTTGGTCGTCCAACAGCTCCACTGCGTCTTGATTTTATCGTAGGAATCGGTCAGGATAAAGGGATGATACGCATCGGGCGTTTTAGCGGTGTAAACGCCCCAACTCCAGCCAGTGTTTTTGTTTTTCCACGACCACATCATCCAACTGTACCCGGACGAATTCAGGGTGCTCAGCACGGTTCGCCAGGCGACCGTATCGCTGAAAAGCTGCAGCTCGCCAAAAACAATCGGCACATTCCAGCTCGAACTGGCGGCGACTTCGGCGAGTTTTGTGTTCCAGGATGCGATTTGGCCGCTCCCGGTCTGATTTGTCCATTCGTAATGGTGAAGCTCATACACGACATTCTGCCACCCGTAGCTTGAGGGAATCGCCAGCGTCGACAGGGACCAAATCGCTTCGAAGAAAATGATATGGTCGGTGTCGACCGCCCGTATTGCGGTGTACGCTTTTTTATAAAAGTCGACAGTCTGGCTTCCCATATTGCTGCTGTAGGTTTCGCTCGGTTCGTTGAGAATATCGTATCCGACAACTGCCGAAACGCCTTTAAAATGACGCGCCACTTCGGTCCACCAGGTCACGGCTTTGGTCTGATTGCTTGCGGTCGAATAAAAGGGGAACGGCTTGGACTGTATGTCGCCGGAATGCATGTTGCCGTTTTGGGAACCTGGTGCGCCGTGCAAATCGATAAGCGTATACATACCGTTTTTGGCCGCCTGCTTCACGGCCCAGTCTATCCGCGAAAAATCGATATTCCCTTGGGCGTCTTTGCGCCAGGTACCGTCTTTATTCATCAGAATCAGATAGAATATCGGCAGCCGCACGCAGTTATACCCTTCGGCTTTCATGAGTTGCCAGTCGTATTCGGTTATCCAGTTGTCTTGAAACACTTTGTAAAGCGCTTCCGCGCTGTCTTTGCCGAAACGCTTGGCAAGCGAGTCGCGGGCCGCCAAATCGCAGGTGATTTTTCGAGCCGCATCGTTGGGATTCGCGACGTAATTGCCGCTTCCGTCCTTTTCGCCGTTGACCGGATCGACCCAGGTCTCGCGAATCAACCAGCTTCCGATATTGACTCCCCTGAGCGAAACGGTTTGGCCGGCTCCCATATTCTTGCAAATTTTGTTGCCGTTTGTTTTAAGGAAGTTTGCCCGAAGATCGATGGTGTCTTGAGCAGACGAGGCTAAAAAACAGGAAAGAATTGCAATTATTGCAAAACCCAAACGATTCATGAGTCCTCCGCGCAATTAAAAGTAAATGGCTATTCCTTTGACGAAAATATATTAAAATGGCCCGTTTAAAAGCCCGGACAGAGGTTTAGGGCAAAAAAGCGTAGTCTAAATTTCTACAGCCCCTGTTATAAACATTTCTCAAGGTTTGCAACGGCGGCGATCGGCGGGTTTAAAATATTCTCGGGAATAAATCCTTCGTCGTAAAAGTTCTGGCACAAACCGTGCAATCCAAGGCAACCATCGTCTTCTTGATGCGACCAAAGATGGCATGCGCCATTGCAATACGAATTAAAGGGACATCGGCCGCATATCCCGTTGACCCGATTTCCCTCATAAGAGATGCTTCGTTTCAACGCATCGGCCTTTGTCCATATTTCCTTGAATGGTTCGGCTTTTACGTTTCCGACAAAAAGCAGGGGCACGCCGTCGCTGACGCCGCAAATGGATGCGTCGCCGTTGGCAAGTAATCCGCAAAAGGGTTCTGCCCATTCGCGAACCGATTCCCGCGTCGGGATGCTTCCATCGATATACTGAAGTAACGGCGGAAGATTCAGGAACATATCGATACCGTTTTTCCGCATGATATGGCAATATTCCCTTACCTGCAAAATCTCCCGCGGATTCGGATATTCGTTTCCCCTTCTTATTTCCTTACCGCTTCGGCGACGAAACGATAACCTTGCCGTACTTTTGAATGTCCTTGCCAATTTGGTCAGATGCGGAATATCGGGAATCGTTGCTCTCAATAAAGCCATGGTTATGTCGAATTGAAGTCCTGCTTCTTTGAAACGATACATGCTCGCCATCGACGAATCGTATGCGCCGTTGATGCCATGCAGCGAATCGTGGGTTGTTTTTCTTCCGTCAATGGAAATCGAATGGGATGTTGGCGCGAGCGTTTTAAGAAACAGAATGTCGGGTTCGGTGACCAGCGTCGCCGTGGTATCCAGTGAGATTTCCAGGCCATGGTCGTTACCGATTTGGGCAACGGTTCTCCAATCGCCCCGTAATAACGGTTCTGCTTGGGAAAGTATCAAACGTTTTGCGCCCAAACTTTTGGCATCGTCCGCAAACGAACCAAGTTCATCGATGGATAAATAATCCGTATGGTTTTTAGTCGTGTTGATATAGCAAAACCGGCACGAAAGGCTGCAGGTTTTGGCAAAATTAAAATGAATGGTATGCAATGGAATAAACATGGACATTGTCTTTCGCAAAACACATGCCATAAGAAGGATTTAGGGGAAATGGTAAAAAACGGAAAAGCGATTGCAGGTCAATGGCGGTGCGATTGCTTACGATTGTTCAGTAATGAAACGGATTCGTAATATTGGGAATATCCATTCCTAAATATGACAAATTTTATCCTACGGCTATCGGTTAATCGCTTTTCCCCTGCCCAAGTATTCCGAGTGGCACGGCAGGGCAGCCATCGGGTATTTTACGGGCCTATGAAAATATTTTTTATCGGAGACATTTTCGGTACGATCGGTAAACGCATCCTCGCCGAACGGCTGGAGACATTCAATACGGAAAACGCCATAGACGTGTGCATTGCGAATGCAGAAAACATCGCGGGCGGGCACGGCGTTACCAGTAATTTGCTTTCCAAGCTGCATAAATTCGGGGTTCATGTGGTCACGGGCGGAAACCATTCGTTTTCCAATCAGGATTGCATGGACGACCTTAAAACCAACCCTTATTTTCTCAGGCCGCACAATTACCCTGCTTGCAACCCTGGAAAAGGGACAACCGTTTTTACCCTGCCCGACAATCGCCGCATCGGCGTCATTAATGTACAGGGAAGGGTATATTTCAACGAACATCTCGATTGCCCGTTTCGCACCGCGCTTGCCGCTGTCGAAGAAATACGAAAAACGACTCCGTGCATTCTTGTGGACATTCATGCCGAAGCGACCAGCGAAAAAAAGGCCTTGGCCGCGTATCTTGACGGAAAAGTAAGCGCGGTCATTGGAACGCATACTCACGTTCAAACCGCGGATGAAATCATTTTGCAAAACGGGACCGCCTATATTTCCGATGCCGGGCTTACCGGCCCCGAAGACTCGGCGATCGGCATGAAAATGGAAGGCGTTTTGCATCGCTTCCTTTTCCAAACCCCCACACGGTTCGAGCCGTCGGAAAAAGGACCCATGCTCAACGTGGTCATCGAGGTTGATGATGCATCGGGCAAGGCATTGTCCATTAAACGCGTTTACGAACGGCTGCAATTTCCATGAGTGCGGCATTCACCTTTGCCACGCCCCAAACGTCGGAGCAACCGTATACCATTTCCCAAATCAACGACGGAATAAGCCGCATCATCGAAAGCGGCAATACCCTTGTTTGGGTCGAAGGAGAATTGTCGAATTTCAAGCAGGCGTCCAGCGGTCATTGCTATTTGCGGCTCAAAGACGATTCGTCCCAAATCCCGGCCGTGATTTGGAAACAGACGTTTTCCCAAATGAAATTTTCGCCCCAGGACGGCATGCAGGTTTTGGTCATCGCATCGATACGCGTCTATCAAAAAGGCGGCTATTACCAGCTTGATATACACAAAATGCAGGAAGCCGGCCTCGGCGCGCTATACGCCGCATTCCTTGCCTTAAAAGAAAAACTTGAAAAGGAAGGGCTTTTCGACGCGACACGCAAAAAGCCCATCCCGGCGACCATTAACCGGCTCGGCGTTCTCTCTTCGAAACAGGGAGCGGCATTATTCGAC
The DNA here is from genome assembly GCA_037447435.1 of Fibrobacteria bacterium. GTDB lineage: Bacteria > Fibrobacterota > Chitinivibrionia > Chitinivibrionales > FEN-1185 > FEN-1185. The sequence continues at coordinate 109,431 of JBBIGR010000007.1, read as the reverse complement.
ATTATCAAGGTTGTCCGTTCCCGGTCGCCCCGCACCGACATCGTTGTTTTGGACATACCGGTCCAGGGGGAAGCCGCTCCGCAAAGAATCGTGCAGGCCATAGAGACCATGAACGGATACGCCGGAGTGGATTGCATTATCCTGGGGCGCGGCGGCGGGTCCATAGAAGACCTTTGGGCTTTTAACGACGAAAGAGTGGCCCGTGCGATTTTTGCGTCGAAAATCCCCATTGTTTCGGCTGTGGGACATGAAATCGATTTTACGATTGCCGACTTTGTCGCAGATCTTCGGGCGCCGACGCCGTCGGCAGCAGCCGAAATGATCATTCCCGACGATGCCGAAAACACGCGGTATTTTATTTCATTATGTCAACATATGTACGGCGCGTTCATGTCCTATTTCGAGGCATGCAGGCAAACCCATCGGACCATGGCCCGTAAAATGGCCTGGCGGCAACCACAGCGGCTGCTATCGGACGCATCGCAAACGCTCGACGATTTTTCGGGCCGAGCCGAGCGTGCAATGAGAGTATTTTTAGACAAGGTAAAAAGCACGCTTGCCAACGCCGCAGGCCGCTTGCAGGCTTTAAGCCCGCTTGGAGTTATGTCGCGCGGCTACAGCATCGTTTCGGACAAAAACGGCAATACCGTAAAAAATGCCGACGACCTTATTATCAACGACCAGATTACGATATATTTTCATACCGGTAAGGCAACGGCTGACGTAAAATCAAAGGAATTATCATAAATGCCTAAAAACGAACCGAGTTTCGAAACCGCAATTAAAGACCTTGAGAAAATCGTGGCTAAACTCGAAAGCCCCGACCTTACCTTGACAAGCGCGCTCGAATATTTCGAAAAGGGCATCGGCCTTATGAAAACGTGCAATACGCATTTGAAGACGGCCGAAGGAAAACTGACCGAGCTTTTGACCGGAAAAGACGGACAATTCATTGAATCGGTTTTACATACCTCTACCGACTCGCTTGACGAGGAATAACAACATGACCGACCTTAAAACCTACATGAAAGCGGTTGCGACGGCAATCGACGCGGAGCTCGACAAATTGTTGCCGCAGGAAAAAACATATCCTCAATCGGTGCATTCACTGATGAGATACAGCATTTTCGCAGGCGGCAAACGCGTCAGGCCTTGCCTGATCATGGCGTCGTACGAGGCCTGCGGCGGCACCTTCGGCGAATCCAAGGCGCTGCTTGCCGGGTCGGCGGTCGAAATGCTGCACACGTTCTCGCTTATCCACGACGATTTGCCGTGCATGGACGACGATGATTTCCGCCGCGGCAAACCGACCGCGCACAAGGCGTTCAACGAAGAACTTGCCGTGCTTGGCGGCGATGCGTTGTGCATTTACGCATTCGAATGCCTTGGACGCATAGGAAACCCGCAAATCATCGTTGAAATAGCAAGCGCGTTGGGAACAAGCGGCATGATCGGCGGCCAGGTCGTCGATATCGAAAGCGAAGGTACGGTCGCGACGCGCGAAACACTGGAATATATCCATAAGAACAAAACAGCCGTTTTCATCCGCGCCTGCGTTCGCGCCGGAGCAATGCTGGCGAATGCGCAGCAATCGGCCATAGACAAATTATCATCGTACGGAGACAATGTGGGGCTGGCGTTTCAGGTAATCGACGATATTCTCGACGAAGAAGGTACCACGGAACAAATCGGCAAAGATGCGGGAAGCGACCGGGAAAAAGGCAAAGCCACGTTTCCGTCGATAGTGGGAATGCAGCAGTCTAAACGCTATGCCAAGGAACTCATTGATAATGCGAAAAACGACATCGGTTTTTTGGGCGACAAAGGGCAAATCCTTTCCGATCTGGCCGAATTCATCAGGGTTCGGATTTCGTAGATCCCGCCCTATTGAGGCGTTTACATCATGATGAAATTGACAACGACATTGAAGAATAGAATGAGGATAGACGCGCCGACGACCGCTTTCTTGGTCGCTTCGCCGACGCCGACCGCGCCGCCGCGCGTAAAAAAGCCGTAATAACACCCGCACAGGGCGATGCTGCCGCCGAAGACGAATCCCTTGACAATACCGATCATGATATCGTTGACATGAAACAACATCCGCATGGAATTGTAGAACGATTCCACGCTCACGCCGAGCGCCAGCGTCGTGAGAAGCTGTGCGCTGAGCACCGCGAAGAAAAAGGAAAAAATCATAAGAAACGGCGTCATGAAGAAACCTGCCAAAATACGCGGCGACAACAGATAAGAATACGGGTTAAGGGAAAGACATATCATTGCGTCAAGCTGCTCGGTCACTTTCATGGTGCCGAGTTCGGCGGCGAGACGCGCACCGATCCTGCCGGTGAGCACCAGCGCGATAAGCACCGGCCCCAGGTCGGTGAATAAGGCCTTTCCAACCGCAAACGATATGTACGTTTTAGGGATAATATCGCCGATAAGATGTTGCGCCTGCCATACCGAAACCGCACCGATGAAAACCGAGGCCAAAAAAACCACGGACAACGAATGAATGCCGATTCTGACCATTTGCTCCAGAACCAGATTCGTTTTTTTAAGCGACGCAGGTACCGATAAAGCGGTTTGAAAAAAAAACATGCATATTGCGCCGAAATTCTCGATTGCCTCGCGCAGGGCCGCACCGAAAGAATCGGCAATGTCGTCCAGAACCTGTTTTGGATTTTTGGGTCTTTTTGTGGCCATTATACCGATAAAATATCAGTTGCCAGCGAAACATGTACAGCAATTCCCGTCAGTATGGCGCTCTCGCAAGGCACAAAAAACGGCGTGTGAATTCCCGGAACGCTCTTTTTTTGCAAAGGCCGCACCCCCAGATGCACGTATACACCCGGTACTTTTTTTTGATAATAGGCAAAATCCTCGGCAAGCATGACCGGCGCTTCGCGCATATGCACTTTTTTTTCGCCAAGCGTTTTCGACAAGACCTGCTTTGCTTTTTGGGTCAACGCCGGATCGTTGTAGCCCGGCGGATAGGCTTTTTCGTATCGCACGGCAACCTGCGCTTTGTATGACGCCGCAATGGCCAGCACGATTTCCCCGAGACGGACGCGGAGGAATTCCAAATGCGCATCCGACAATGCGCGAATAGTGCCGGAAAATTTCGCTTCGGTGGGAATAATGTTTTGTTTGGTGCCGCTGTGAAACGTACCCACGGTCACGACGCACGGCTCATGCGACGGCGATTCGCGCGACACCAATGTTTGCAATTGAGCTATTATCGCGCAGCTGCAGACAATGGGGTCTGCGGTCGTTTCCGGGGCCGCGCCGTGACCGCCCTTTACTTTTACAACGACCTCGAAATCCACGACTCCTGCATAATCGGGACCGCTCTTGAGCCCGACCGTACCGCAGGCGTGATCGGTGCTCACATGCAATCCGAACACCGCATCGGCGGACTGCGGAAACGCCTTTTCGCGTATCATCGAAACCGCCCCGCCCGGAGCCATTTCCTCGCTCGGCTGGAACAAAAGCACCGCGTTGCCTTTCCAACGATCTTTACAAGCAATAAGCGCCTGCGCCGCTCCCACCAGTATTCCCGTGTGCATGTCGTGACCGCAGGCATGCATGACGCCCGGGACTTTTGATGAAAAAGCAAGCCCCGTTTCTTCGTGAATCGGCAATGCGTCCATATCGGCGCGGATGACCGCGGTTTTGCCCGCCCCGTTGCCGATGGTCGCGGTGACGCCGGTCTTGTCGCAGCAATAGGACGGTTTGAGTCCCAATTCCTTTAAATGATCGAAAACCAGCTTGGCCGATCGGAACTCTTTTGTGGAAAGTTCGGGGTGCATATGCAAATTTCGCCGTATCGAAACGGCAAGAGGATACGCTTTTTTTGCTTCCGTCGTTATGAAATCGTTCACCGTATCATCTTCTCCCGTTTCCTGAAAAATTTTACCAGGGGTTCGACATAATCGCCCTGTGTCGAGATAGGAATTTCGTCGATGCCGTTCGCCCTGAAAAACGACGTGAGATTGCCGCGGCGTTTTTCGGTTTGGTTTGCGAAAATGCTTTGCAGCGATTTGTCGCGCGAGTCAACCAGCACGGTTTTACCGGTTTCGGGATCCACCAGTTCGACCAGGCCGATGGCCGGCAGGCTGCTTTCGCGGGGATCCGAAAGCGTGACCGCAATCAAATCGTGACGCCGCGCAGCAACGCGAAGCGCGGCTTCGTAGCCGGTCGCGATGAAATCGGAAACGCAGAACACGACCGATTTTTTTGTAACGACCCGATTGAGATACGCAAACGCCTCGGCTATGTTGGTCCCTTTTTTTTGCGGCTTAAAGTACAAGAGCTCGCGGATCACGCGCAGCACATGGTTTTTTCCTTTTTTGGGCGGGATATAGGTCTCGACCTCGGAAGTAAAGATAATGAGGCCGACCCTGTCGTTGTTTTTTATCGCCGAAAACGCAAGTAACGCGCACAACTCTACGCCGATTTCGTCTTTGAAACGCTCGACCGAACCGAAATGCCCCGACATCGACGCGTCGACCACGAGCATGACCGTGAGCTCGCGTTCTTCCGTATACTTCTTGACATACGGTTGTCCCATGCGGGCGGTGACGTTCCAGTCTATCGACCGGATGTCGTCGCCGTCCGTATAGGTCCTGACTTCGGAGAATTCCATGCCGCGGCCTTTGAACACGCTCTGGTATTCGCCCGACAAAATAGACTCGACGATGCTTCGGGTGCGTATTTCGATTCGTCTGACTTTCTGTAACACTTCTTTTGGTATCATATTTTCCTCGTGTCAAGATCGGAAAGCGTCTGAGCGAGCGCCAGGCAATGCCGCTTTTTCCCCCGTGCCGAAATACGGGCAAACACCATGATGATGCAAAGGAAAGCGCACAGACCCGAGAGCCCGATGCTCAGGGAAACGTATTTTTCGTTCTGCGACTGCTTTGCAGACGAAGACGCCTCTTTGTTTTGAAATTCCCGATATTGCTGTTTTATGAGCGAAACCGTTTCCTTGTTGCCGAGACCGGTGACGGCCAGACCGTGGTCTTTTTGAAAGCTCTGATACAAATCTTCCAGCTCGCTCCCTTTATATCCAAGAATGCGCAGGGTCGAAATCATGTCGGACCGCATCATTTGTTTAAGGCGTTTCGCAACATCGCGGAACTCCTCGCCGTTCGAATACGATTTGCCGAACGGATATTGCTCTGTCAATTGCGTATAGGTTGCGGCGGCCTTTTCGTAATCGTCGGACGTTTGGTAATAAAAACCGATTTCGAACAACGCATCGGCAGCCACGCTGCTGTCCGGGTATGTGGAAAGGATCCGTTTCATGATAAACAATTCCTGATCGCCTTTGCCGAGCTGGCGATAGGTTTTACCTATCCATAAACTGTACAACGGTTGCGGGTCTATCGAATCGGCGTGAATGAACATTTGCAACGCATTATCGTAATTGCCTGCCTTGAAATACTGCAGGCCCGATTCCAAATAGACGTGCGACGGGTCTTTTTTCTTGCCGTAAATGAGTCCGTTATTGACATTGGCGCTCTGGGGCGCCGTTGCCTGCGGTCGTTTTTTAACAACGGGTTTTTCGTTTACTTTTGGGTCCACGGGTTGCGGCAGCGCGGGCTTGGATGACGCGGCGTCTTTGTCGACGAAAATAATGCCTTTTTCCTCGTCGTACATCAGGATTTTTTCCGCAAAAACGGGCAACGCCGCGGCCGCAACGGCGCAACCGCAAATCAACCAATCAATTTTTCGTAAAAGCATACCCATGGTTACAACCATTATACTATGGTACTTCTATGCTGTCGAAAACCTTTTGAATGACGTCTTCCGGCGTGACGTTTTCCGCTTCAGCCTCGTAGGTAAGCAGCACGCGATGGCGAAGAACATCGAGGCCGACGGATTTGATGTCTTCGGGAGTGACATAGCCGCGACCGCGCAAAAACGCATGGGCGCGGGCAACGCGGGCCAAAAACAACGTGGCTCGCGGCGACGCGCCGAACGCGATCAGGTCTTTGAGGTCCTTAAGCCCGGTCTTTTCGGGTTCCCGTGTCGCAAACACGATGTTTATGATATAGTCTTCGACCTTTGGGTCCATGTAAATCTCATTCACAACCGTGCGGGCTTTTATTATCTTGTCAACGGTGATCACCTTTGCAACGTCGGGCACGTCGCCTTTTCCCATTTTGGAAAGTATCGCCTTTTCTTCTTCCTTTGTCGGGTAGACGATTTTCAGTTTCAACATGAACCGGTCGACCTGCGCTTCGGGAAGCGGATACGTTCCTTCTTGCTCAATAGGATTTTGCGTCGCAAGGACCAAAAACGGATCGTCGAGCGGGTATGTGGTGTCTCCGATGGTCACCTGACGTTCCTGCATGGCTTCGAGCAGGGCGCTTTGCACTTTTGCGGGGGCGCGGTTTATTTCGTCGGCAAGGATGATATTGGAGAACAACGGGCCTTTTTTCGGGACGAATTCCGATGTTTTCTGATTGTAAATCAGTGTACCGACAAGGTCGGCGGGCAACAGATCGGGTGTAAACTGTATACGCTGGAATTTGGTATCTATCGTTTTGGCGAGCGTCGAAATGGCCAGGGTTTTCGCAAGTCCCGGAACGCCTTCAAGCAATATATGTCCCTTGGTCAAGAGACCGATCAGCAACCTGTCCACCATTTTAGTTTGGCCTACAATGACTTTCGCCATTTCGTTGCGAAGCAATGTTACGAAACTGCTTTCTTCTTTGATTTTTTCATTCAAGGCCGTAATGTCCACACTCATAGCCGATTCCTTTCGCACCAAAGAGATTGATTTTTTCCGGATTGTATTTGATACTATACGTAATAGGGAAAGAGTACGCTTAACAAAGATAATTATTTTCTTCTCCCGAGAGGAAGGCATTATCGCATTACCGTGCAAAGGATTTTTTTATTCGGGCGCGGCAAATTTTTAAACCGCCCGGGCGAAATGTAATTTTACGGCATACTTCCTTTGATCGTCGCGACACAAGCGGAACCGAAGTATTCCATTCCTTGACACGGAGCACATATGATAGCCTTCATTATTTGGGGATTACGCCTTTTAGTTATATTCTTTATTGTCAGAATGGTTTTTTCCTTTTTGGGGAAACCTCTTTCGGGCAAGAAAAAAAACGAGCCGCCGAAAACGCAGCGGTTTAAAAACGATAAAGCGACGGTGGTCGACGGGGATTTCAAGGAATTATAAACCGAACCCATTAACAAAGGGGATTATTTTGGACTTGGCTGTCACGGAAATCAAGACATATAAAATCATCAAGATCAACGGCAAAGTCGATTGGGAAAGCGCTCGTCAACTCGACAAGGAAATTCAACAGCTCATCGACAGCGGCAATTCCCGTATCGTGTTCAACCTCGACGAAGTCACCTTCATTTGTTCCGGGGGCATCGGCGCCTTGGTCTATAATTTGAACAAGGTCAAGAAAATGGGCGGCGCAATGTACATAATTTCTTCAAACGAATACGTGAACTATATCCTTGAAACGCTCAAATTCGATATCGTTTTCGACGGCTTTTTATTCGATTCATACGAGGAATTCAGCGAGCAGGTCATTGAAAAGGAGTAATCGGACCGCATTCAAAGCCTTTCCGTAACTCCCCCGGGTACTTTTAAAAACGCCCCAGCAGCGATGCTGTGGAAATACCGCTATTATCTCAAAGCGGTTTTGCATAAAGTTTTGATTTTTTTTTTAATAATAATTATAAATATCGGCAATAATATCGCGGAATATCGCGTATTCATTACGGCTGTGAGTAGGCGACCTACGGCCGTTTACTCGTTTCGTTCGAATAGTTAAGTACGTTTTTCCTCAGTACTTCCTACATCGAAAAAGGGCGAACCTGCCGCCGCAGCCCGGCAGGGTTTTTTTATTGTAGGTGCCCTATTCCACCGGTTGCTGAAAATGCAAAATAAAGGGGGATAAAACTCAATCGTTCTTCCGGTAACTTTGAATAGTTTCGTGCAGAAAAAACCATTCCTTCTTCGCAATGGGGATATGTTTTCAATGCTAAATGCAGGCTCCGTAATCGTCCTGATGATCCGGCCTTTACTTCAATGGGATAAATTTTCCCTGAAAAAACAGCAATAAAATCAATTTCAGCGTTACTGCCATTGGTCTCACGATTCCAATAATAAAGATCCTGGAATTGTGACAACAACATTTCCTGCCCAACAAACTGTTCGGCCATTGCCCCATGAAATACTGCAAGCAATTCTTTGCTATATTCAACATCCTCGGGTAACCGCGACATATATCGCATGATCCCGGAATCAACGGCAATTGCCTTGAAAATCTTGGACGACGCATTGGCCGATAACGGCAATCCGGCAAGCGACGCAGATGGAATTTTATAAAGAACCCGGGCGCAACACAATAGGTCAAAGGCTTTTTTTACCGTAGGGATGGAAAAGTCGGTACATAGATGCGTGTATTTTAGTTGTGTCCCAATATTCTGCATGGCAGCACCAAGCACCAAATCGAGGCATCGTTTGTCAACATGCGGCGAATATTTCGCAAAATCAAGCCTATAGCTTTCGCAAATTTCCGCCTGAACGGCAAACGAATCGCGTATTGATTTTGTCTTACAGTATTCCTTGACAGCCTCCGGCATTCCTCCTACGAAAAAATACCGTTTAAGCTCGTCACATAACAACGTGTGCACGCTATCAGGCATTTCATGCGGCGGCTGCAAAATTTCCAGTGCCAGATCTTCCCGGCCAATTGCGGCAAGATATTCCGCAAACGACATCGGACCCATAAACATGAATTGCACTCTGCCCACCGGAACACTTATCGTTTGCAAAGAGAACTCCAGAAGGGACCCCGCGCAAACCACATGCAAATTCGGCATGTTTTCATAAAAATAGCGCAATGCCATGATGGCTTTGGGACAAGCCTGGACTTCATCAAAAAAAAGCAGCGTTTCGCCTGCTTTAATGGGTTGTCCGCAAAACAGTTCCAACTCGGCTATGATTCGTACCGGCTCACTGTCTTTTTCGAAGATTTTGTTCAAGCCTGGAATTTTTTCAAAATCCAGGCTGACAAAGTTTTTAAAACTCCGTTTTCCAAATTCATTGACTACCCATGTTTTTCCTACCTGCCTTGCGCCCTTAATAATCAAGGGCTTGCGGCGATCTGATTTTGCCCACTCCTCTAGGTCAAATAGGATAAATCGTTTCATATATCAGTTTTTCCGAGCTATAATTTAGATATAAGACCTTATAATTAAACAAATCATTTAGTTATAATACCATAAATATAAATAAATTCTTTAATAAAATCAAATTCGGGTTAAAATAATGACAGCAGAATCCCCTTAAATCAAATTTTTTAAAGATTAACCGAAGTTTTATTTCCCGTCAAATTCCGGGTCAATATTATTTACAGACAACATTTTATTCCACAATTTTCCTTCAATGAACCCCGTAGTATTATTGACTGCTTTCTGGGATCTTGAAACCTCCTTTAGGTGATGGTGGATACCTGCCGGATGCAGTCTCCGGCAGGTTTAATTGTTCGTTACCGTACCAAGGGTTTGTATTTGATCCTTTTGGGCTGATCGTCGGTAATGCCGAGGCGAGCTTTTTTGGCTTCTTCGTATTCTTCGAAGTTTCCCTCGAACCAATATGCCTGACTGTCTCCCTCGAAAGCCAAAATATGCGTGGCGATGCGGTTTAAAAACCACCGGTCATGGGTAATGACCACGACGCATCCCGAAAAGTCAAGAATTGCCTGTTCGAGCGATTGCAAAGTCTCCACGTCGAGATCGTTTGTCGGTTCGTCGAGCAACAGGACATTGCCGCCGCGTTGCAGCAGTTTTGCCAAATGAACCCTGTTGCGTTCCCCTCCCGAGCAATCTTTAACCAGCTTTTGCTGATCGGCGCCCGAAAAATTGAAATACCCCACATAGGCGCGCGAATTTACCTGAAGCTTGCCCAGGACGATAATGTCCAATCCTCCGGTAATTTCCTGAAAAATGGTATTCTCGCCGTTGAGCGCGTCGCGGGTCTGATCGACATAACTGAGCTGAACCGTATCGCCGAGCTGCAATGTACCGCTATCGGATTTTTCCTGGCCCGTGATCATTTTGAACAGCGTGGATTTTCCCGCGCCGTTTGGACCGATCACGCCGACGATGCCTGCGCGCGGCAAATTAAAACTCATTTTTTCGAACAGGAGCTTGTCGCCGTACGCCTTTGAAAGATTGTCGGCCTTGATAACGACATCGCCGAGCCGCTCACCTTGCGGAATGACAATGGTCGCGGTTTTTAATTTGTCGAGCCCTTCCTGGTTGCGGAGGTCTTCGTAGGCATTCAATCGCGCCTTGCCTTTTGCCTGGCGTGCCTTTTGGGACAAATGAATCCAGTCCAATTCCTTTTTCAAGCGAGCCTGACGATTTGTTTCTTCACGTTCCTCCTGGGCAAGCCGCTTGGTTTTTTGTTCGAGCCACGAGGTATAATTGCCTTCCCACGGTATTCCCCTGCCGCGGTCTATTTCCAAAATCCAGCCAACGACATTGTCAAGGAAATACCGGTCATGGGTCGTCAGGATGACCGACCCTTTATATTCCTTAAGCGTGCGCTCGAGCCAGGCGACCGATTCGGCATCCAAATGGTTGGTTGGTTCGTCGAGCAATAACAAATCGGGTTCCTCTAAAAGCAAGCGGCACAGCGCGACGCGGCGGCGCTCTCCGCCGGAGAGTGTATTGACCGGGGAATCCGCCGGCGGGCAGCGAAGCGCGTCCATCGCTATTTCCATATGACGGTCGAGCTCCCATGCATCGCAGGCGTCAATTTCGTCCTGCAATTTTGCCTGACGGTCCATGAGCTTTTGCATGGCTTCGTCGTCCATGGGTTCGCCGAATTTCATGGAAATTTCTTCAAATTCCGAAAGCATGTTGCGCTTGTGTTTTACCGCCATTTCAACATTTTCTCGCACCGAAAGGGTTTCTTCGAGTTTTGGTTCCTGCGGCAAATACCCGACCGTACGGCCCTGTTCGAGCCATGCTTCGCCCAGATATTCCTTGTCGATTCCGGCCATGATGCGCATGAGCGTGCTTTTGCCGGATCCGTTGGTACCAATAATGCCTATCTTTGCGCCGTAATAGAACGACAAAGAGACGTCTTTGAGCACCTCTTTTTTGGGCGGATAAATTTTGGTCATCCGATGCATGTAGTATACGAATTTTTCGGCCATTGCCTTTTTTTCCTTTCAATATATAGAATAATGAAGCCATAAAATAAGTTGTCACAAAACGCCGCAGGTATACCAATGAAGTATTTTCATGAAACTTTTATGGAACTATCCCAAATACGGAAATCGCAATTCCTTGATTTTGTTAAGGACCTGGTGGCCGGTCCGGTGGATGTTATTGCCCCGGTGCAAAAAGGCAACAGCTTTACCTACGATAAACTGGAAAATCACAAAGACCTGCGGCTCGATTTTCCCCAAACCGTCTTTTCGCCGAAACATTTTCTTCTTCCTCCCAAGGAAGTGCTGCTTTCGTACGAGCCGCCGATCAGCGGCTCGTACGAACCCGCGTATTCGCAAAAAGACCAGATCATCGCGGGCATGCATCCGTGGGATTTGGCAGCCGTCGCGTTACTTGACAAGGTATTTTCTCTCGATCGGTACGATCCGCATTATTGCAGCCGCAGACAGGCGACGACGCTGATCGGTATTTTCCCGACGAAACGCCCGCAATTCAATTTCTCGCACACCATGCTCAAAGGCCATGAGCCGTATGCCGCTGCCGATGTCATTCTTTTCGACATCGGCGAAACCATGTACGGCGTGGAAATCGTGACCGAACGGGGCAAAGAATTGTTTTCAACGGTAAACCTGGATCCGGCAAGCGCGGATGCGAAAGACGTTATAAGCAAACAAAAGCTTGCAACCCCTTATGGAAACGAGAAAAATTCGTATCGGAATATGCCGATGCCTTTGGGGGAAACAGTGAATGCGCGTGCGGAAAAATGTTTTTCCTGCGCCAGCTGCACCATGGTTTGCCCGACCTGCTTTTGTTTTTCTCTGCACGATGAGGTCGCGGCTTCCCTTGAATACGGACTGCGGTATCGCCAATGGGATTCCTGTCTGTACAAAAATGACACGGACAATGGCGGGCCAAATGCCGCGTCGCGATTGCAGTATAGAATACAATGCAAGGCAATAGAGGTTCCAAAAAAATACGAAACAGCCGGCTGCGTGGGCTGCGGAAGATGTAAAACCGCCTGCGTGCCGGACATCGCATTCCCTTTCGACAACATCGAACGTACCGGTACGGAGGCACATCATGTGTGAAGGCTGCGGTTGCGAACAACCGCCATCGTTGTATACGCCCGGCGTGTGCGTCATTGCAAACAGGGAAAAGCAAGGAATGGCATGGGTAATCGAACTCGCATACTCCTCCGACGCCGCAAAACCCTTCCCTCACGACGCACCTGCGGATGAAACCGGAAATCAAAAAGTGCTTTTATCCGTTCCCGGTATCGGCGAAGAATGTTTTTTAACTCAATCACCCAAAAGCAACACCCTTCGCGTTTCGGTCGCGCAGCGGTCGGCCTTGAGCCGGGCGATTGTGTCTTTGCCGATAGGAAGCGGCATCGGGATTCGCGGACCGTTTGGCGCAAACGATTCGCTGCAAACGGTATTCGGCAACAACTATTCGGCAATAAATCCTCGCTCAAAAGCGTTTTATTCCCGTAACAACATTGTCCACACCGAAAAAAAACCGACCATCGCGCTGTGCATGCTGAATGAATGCGACGGATGTCTAAAAAAGTTATCCGAAATCAAGGATGCAATCGGAGTGCTGGCAGGCACCATGGACGTTTTTGACGCCGTTTCCTATGCAAACAGTCCTGTGGGCCGTTATTCGATCGCGATACTCATCGGCAGGGTTTTGTATCCTTCGCAAGAAGATTTTGTCAAGGAACTCCGAAGCAACTCTCGCATTGTTGTCGCCGCCGACTCCTGCACGGATGATACAACAAGCCTTCGCCGCTTCATTCGCGTCGATCATTCGGTATACGGATGTCCGGTTTTTACGCATGAATTATCGAAAATCGTAAAGGCCGTTATCGTGGGAGCGGACCCGTTTGTGCCCGGCTATCCGGTGTGCAGCGAATGCAAAATGCAGGCAGTGGAATGCATGTTCGACAAAGGCTATGCCTGCCTTGGCCCTGTTACCCGCGCGGGATGCAATGCCGTCTGCCCGCAAAACGATATTTCCTGCACCGGCTGCCGCGGCCTCTCGGAAGGCGCCGATGCGGATCGATTGTCAACGATTATTTCCCAAAAGGGCCTGCAGCTTCACAATGCGGAAAAAAGGACGGACGCCATCGATGCATGAATATTCGGTTGCAGCGGAAATCGCCGAAATCGTCAGACAAACGGCGCAAAACAGACCGGTAAAAAAAATCACGCTTGCCGTGGGGATATTGAGCGGCATTTTCGTTGATTCCCTTCTTATGTACCTCGAAATCGTTTTGCCCGAACTCGGCATGGAAGACGTGACGGTGGAAACCAAGGAAGTTCCCGCGACGTTTTTGTGCGTTTGCAATACGGAATATACGGCAAACAGCATGGGCGCGACATGCCCCGCATGCAACGGATATAACCGCTCGATTAAATCCGGACACGATTGTACCATAGAAAGCATAGAGGTCGATGATGATTGAAAAAATAAGGCTCGCAAAAAGCGCGCACGCGATAAACGACGCAATCGCTCAGGAAAACCGTGCGATATTCAAAGCTGCCGGGCTTTCGGTGCTTAATGTGATAAGCTCTCCCGGATCGGGCAAAACATCGCTTATGGAAGCGCTGGGAAAACGGCTCGGCAAAAAACTATTGGTCATAACCGGCGACATCCAGACGCAACTTGACAAAAACAGGATAGAGGCGGCGGGCGCCCGGGCAATACAAATCGAAACGCGCGGTTCATGCCATTTGACCGCACATATGATCAACGTGGAGCTTAAAAAGCTTTCCCTGGAAGGCGTGAGCAGCCTTATCATCGAAAACGTCGGCAACCTGGTTTGCCCATCGTCGTACGATTTGGGGGAAGACGTGAAGATCGCCGTACTGTCGACCACCGAAGGCGACGAAAAGCCCATTAAATATCCGAGCCTGTTTATACGGGCCGAGGTCGTGGTTATCAACAAAATAGACTTATTACCATACGTAAACTTCAATGTCGAACGCGCCGAAAGCGACATCAGGAAATTGAGGAACGACGCGACAATCATAAAAACATCATGCACCACCGGGCAGGGGGTGGACGATTTTTTCAATTACGTCGTGAATTCGGGAAAATGAAATAAAAAAATATTTTCTCCCTTTCGGGTTGCCCGAAGGGAAAACCTTTCCGACCGGATTTTTTTCTTTGCATGAATCAAATTATTTCCGTTAAAATCACTATTTGCGGCACGGTACAAGGCGTCGGCTTTAGGCCCTTTGTATACCGGGCCGCGCTTGCGCATGCCGTTACCGGTTCAGTTTCAAACGGGACGGGCGGCGTGACCGTCTGCGCGCATGGAAACAAAACGGATATCGACGGCTTTATCGACACCATACGGTCGCTAGCACCGGTCTTGGCACGCATCAATAAAATTGATATTGAAGAATTTTTTCCTGCCGACGTTCCCGCGGAATTTTGCATCGTTGCCAGTGAAAACGACGGACCGCTTTGCATCGACATTACCGCCGACACCGGACTATGCGACTCGTGCCGCGCCGAACTGTTCGATCCGGCTGACAGACGGTACCGTCATTCGTTCATCAATTGCACGGATTGCGGTCCGCGTTATACCATTATCAGGGAATTGCCCTACGACCGCTGCAGCACCACCATGGCGCAATTTCCCCTGTGCGACGATTGCAAAAAAGAATACGAAGATCCGACGAACCGGCGATACCATGCCCAGCCCATTTGCTGCAACTTTTGCGGCCCCACACTATCGCTTTTAGATTCCCAGGGCTTTCCCATCGCGGGCCGGGACCCGATTTTACAAACAGCGGATTTATTGCTAAAAGGCAATATCGTCGCGATAAAAGGAATCGGCGGTTTTCATTTGGCATGCAGGGCCGATAACGACGAGGCGGTGCAAAGGCTTCGGTGGAAAAAGCATCGCGAAGAAAAGCCTTTTGCGCTTATGGCGGGTTCGGCAAAACAGGCGCAAAGCCTCGCCGATATTTCCGCCGATGAACTCCGGTTGCTGCAAAGCAGGGAAAACCCCATCGTTATTCTCAGGAAAAAGCCCGGACCTTTATCTATAAGCAATGCTGTCGCGCCGAATATGACGACCCTGGGCATCATGCTACCCTATACGCCCATACACCATCTGCTGTTTGCCTCCGGCGGCGGCATCGATGTGCCGCTGGTCATGACAAGCGCAAACAGTTCGGAGAGGCCGATATGCTTTGACAATAGCGACGCCCTCGCGTCGCTTTCCGGCATTGCCGACGCGTTTCTCACACACGACCGCGACATTTACATACGCAACGACGATTCCATTGTGCGGACGATCGGCGATGCGCCGATGATGTTGCGCCGCTCGCGCGGTTTCGTGCCGCAGGCATTGCCGTCCCCGATACCGGTCGATTCACTTGTAGCGCTGGGCGGCGTGCTCAAAAGCACCATAGCGGTCGGCAGAGGAGCGAATTGTTATTGCTCCCAGTACCTGGGTACCGTGGAAACGCTCGAAGACCTCGACGCAATGGACCGCACCGTGCGCCATTTGACGCATGCGCTAAACGTGTTGCCAAAAGCGTTTATTTGCGACATGCATCCCCAATCCCTGGTTTTATCGTATGCCAACCAGCAAGGGGTACCGGTTGCGACCGTCCAGCACCATCATGCCCATGCCGCGGCCTGCATGGCCGAAAACGAAATTCCCGACAATGCCCTGTGCATCGTTTTCGACGGCACCGGCTACGGCGACGACGGGACGATTTGGGGCAGCGAATTTTTGCACGCGAGCTATGCGTCGTATACGCGACTCGGGCATATGTCGTATTTATCTTTACCCGGCGGCGATGAGGCGATAAAAAATCCCGGTCGCATTGCCGTGGCCGGTCTTGCCCCGATACTGGGAAAAGACATTTTCCAAACCATGCCTTGGATGCCTGACGGTGAAAAGCAAGCGGTCCTGGACTTATGCGCATCAAAAACGAACAGCCCTCAATCATGCGGTATGGGACGGCTCTTTGATGCGGTGTCCGCTTTGCTGGGCATTTGCACGTATCGCAACTATGAAGGGCAGCCTGCAATATTGCTCGAGGGAATAGCCGATGAACATGAAAGCGGCGCATACGGTTCGCCTTTGGGTTTTGACGAAAACGGAATTTCGATCGATGCGCAGGCGATGCTTGGGGAAATCTGGTACGATTTAAAAGATAAGGTAGCCATACCCATTATTGCAGCCCGTTTTCATACGACTCTTGCACAGGCAACCGCTGCGGCGGCGACAATTTGCGCGCAACAATGCCGGAATAACTACGTATGTTTATGCGGCGGGGTTTTTCAAAATGCGATGCTTGTTTCGCGTCTTGTGCCTTTGTTACGGCAATCCGGGCTCATACCGGTTCTGCATCGCCGCATGCCGCCAAACGACGAGAGCATTTCGTACGGTCAATTGGTTGTCGCAGCTGCGAAAAATGTTATTTCTCAAAAAACTTGAATTTAACGAATTATTTTAATGCTTCGGTCCGACAGTTCACCAAATAGAAGGATTTTGCCACATGTGTCTTGCTGTTCCGGGAAAAGTGATAACCATCAGCGGCGATATCGCCACCGTCGATATGCTCGGCAATATTACCACTGCCGATATTTCTTTGATAGAAGAAGTCCGCGTCGGCGATTATGTCATGGTGCATGTCGGCTTTGCAATTCAGAAATACAATGAGGAAGAGGCTAAGATCACGCTCGATTTACTCAAAGATTTAGCGGAGGCGGTTGAAAAAGATGGCATTCGTTAATTTTTCCGATGATTCGACCGCAAAACTTTTGCTCGATAAAATCGCCCTTGCCTCGCAATCCCTCGGACAAGTACGGCTCATGGAAGTGTGCGGCACCCATACCATGGAAATCGGCAGACTCGGACTTCGTTCATTATTACCTAAAAATATCGATTTGATTTCGGGACCAGGATGTCCGGTTTGCGTCACACCCGGCAGCTATATCGATGCCGCGGCAGACCTTGCGTTATCGTACGGGGCGCGCATCGTCACCTACGGCGATCTGATCCGCGTGCCCGGAATTCACACTTCTCTTGAAGAGGCAAAATCCAAAGGCGCGGACATCGACATCGTCACTTCGCCGCTCATTGCCCTTGACATTGCAAAAGCGCATGCCGGCCAGCAGGTGGTTTTCCTCACGGTCGGTTTTGAAACAACGACGCCGGCTTCGGCAAAAGCGATTATGAACGCGGCAAACGAAGGCCTGCAAAACCTCTCGTTTTTCGTTTCCCATAAAATCGTGCCGCCTGCCCTGGAAATACTCATCGCCGACAAACAGCTCGGCTTATCGGGCTTCATATTACCGGGCCATGTGAGCGCGATCATAGGGCAAACGCCCTATCAATTTCTCGCAGACCAGGGCCTGCCTTCGGCAATAACCGGGTTCGAACCCCTCGACATTTTGGCGGGAATTCTCCTGGTGACGGACATGTTGCGACATAAGAAATCGGCAATTGTCAATGCGTACACGCGCATCGCGAAGCCGCAGGGAAATCCCCTGGCGCAGGAATTGGTGTACCGGGTTTTCCGCGTCGCCGATGCCCTGTGGCGCGGCATAGGTAAATTGCCGCAAAGCGGGCTGACGATTACCGACGAATTCGGTTTTTTCGACGCGACAAAACGGTTCAGCATGGGAAATATTGACGATAGCGAAATGCCCGAGGCCTGCAGTTGCGGCGACGTGCTCAAGGGACGGATAAAACCGGTAGAATGCCCGCTGTTCGGCACGTCGTGCACGCCAAGCAACCCGGTTGGGCCTTGCATGGTATCGAGCGAGGGATCCTGCGCAGCCTATTATAAATACGGAGCTTAAGACATGACGACAACCACGGTACGGCTTTCGCACGGCAGCGGAAAAGGGTTACAGGAATTACTGTCGACCGTTGTGATGCCGGCGCTCATTCCCGGCGGCACCGGCATTCTCGAAGACGCGTTCGTTTTCGACATTCCCGGCAGAAGACTGGCCTTTACCACGGATTCGTTCGTGGTTTCTCCTTTGGAATTTCCCGGCGGCAACATCGGCACCCTGGCGGCATGCGGCACGATCAACGATTTGTCTATGATGGGTGCCCGCCCGATGCTGATGTCGGTTTCCCTGATCCTTGAAGAGGGATTTGCTTTTGAGAAACTCGCCAGGATACTCTCTTCGCTTTCGCAAATTTGCGCATCAATGGGCATAAAAATTGCCTGCGGCGACACCAAGGTTGTCGACAAAGGCAAGGCCGACGGATTGTTCATCAACACCGCCGGAATCGGCATTGTCCAGGTCGGTATTTCGCTGTCTGCTGCCTATGCAAAACCGGGCGACGCGGTCGTCGTGAGCGGCGGCATCGGCTTGCACGGGGTAACCATCCTTGCGCAACGGGAAAACCTGCATTTTGCCTCCGCTGCCGAATCGGATTGCGCGCCGTTATGGCCGCTTGCAAAGGCGGTGCTCGACGCCGTGCCCCAAACCAGGGTCATGCGCGACGCGACCCGCGGGGGCATTGCCGCGGTATTGCATGAAATCGCGACCGATTCTAAAGTCAGTATCGTGTTGCAGGAATCGGCAATTCCGATTCCACCGGTTGTCAAGGGAGCCTGTTCGTTTCTGGGTATGGACCCGTTGCATATTGCCAACGAAGGTCGGTTTGCAATCATTGTACCTGCGGACTGGGCCGACAAAGCGGTTGCGGCTCTGCGGGTTTTTCCGAATGCAAAAGACGCCTGCGTGATTGGGCATGTTGTTGAAAAAGACCGGTTTCCCGTTTTGTTAAAAACGTCGATTGGCGGTACTCGCCCTGTCGAGATGCCGCCGGGAGAACTGTTGCCGAGAATTTGCTGAAACATCCGCATCGCATCGAATAATATTCATTTTATGGAGGGGACCATGAATAGAATTTGTTTTCGTATTGCATTTTTTATTGTCGCAACGTCCGCGGTTTGGGTTGACCATGTCTGTGCCGCTGCGCCGAACAAGCTTTCGATTTCCAACAGCAACCCATCGACAAACTGGAAATTACGCGCCGTTGCCGACGTGCCCGACTCGGGGACGGTCATTTCGAAGCAAGGCTATAACGCCACGGCCTGGGTGAACGCGATTGTCCCGGGAACCGTAATCGCCTCGTATATCGCGGCCGGCTTGGAAAAAGAGTTTACAAATGCCGACAACGCATTTACCATTAATAAAAACACCTATAACCGCAATTTCTGGTTCAGGACCGAATTTACCGTACCTGCGGGTTATTCGGCAGGCATCGTATGGCTCAATTTCGCCGGTATTTACAAATACGCCGACATTTACCTGAACGGCACGAAACTGGGCTCTATACGCGGCGTGCTTGTGAGGGGCAAATTCGATATTACCGCCCTGCTTAACCAAAGCGGCCCGAATGCGCTGGCCGTGCTTGCATATCCTACCGACAATAAAATCCCGACGTTTTACGCGACGCAAGGAACCGATTGGGTACCGCCCGTTCCGGGGCAAAATCAGGGAATCATCGACGATGTCTTTTTAAGCACCAGCGGCGCAGTGTCTCTTGTGGATCCCTGGGTGCGAAGCGACCTTGCATTACCCGCGGCCGCCACTGCGGATCTTGAACTGCGCGTAACGGTCCGTAATAATTCGGCCGCAGCGCAAAATGCGACTTTGAACGCGACCCTTTATCCCGGAGCAATCGCAATTTCCAAGGATATTTCCCTCAACGCAAACGAAACACGGACAATCATTTTCGACAAATCGACAAACCCTGTCTTGACGATTGCCAATCCCAGGCTTTGGTGGCCCAACGGGTACGGCAAGGCGGACCTCTGCACCGTGAGCGTCGCTGTCTTACAAAACAATGCGGTTTCCGATGCAAAGGACATTTCTTTCGGAATACGGAAATTCACCTACGATACGCTCGGCGGTGTTCTGCATTTTTTCGTCAATGGAGTTAAAATTTATTGCAAAGGCGGCAATTGGGGAATGCCGGAATGTCTGTTCAGGCTCCGGGGAAAGCAATATGACGATCATTTAAAACTGCACGCTCATTTGAATTTCAATATCGTGCGGAATTGGACCGGTTGTACTTTCGACGAGGACTTTTACAATGCCTGCGACAAATACGGCATCATGGTCTGGGACGATTTCTGGCTCGGGTATTGGAATTATACCAGCGTGTCGGCGGAGGAAAGCGATTTGTTCAACACCTGCGCAATCGAAAAGATCAAACGTTTCCGCAACCATGCCTGCATCGCCTTGTGGTGCGGGGAAAACGAGGGAACGCCCATAGAACCGCTGAACGGATATCTTGTAAATGCGATTAAAACCTATGATGCCGACGACCGGCGATACCAGCCCCGGTCGAACGCGAACGGTACGTCGGGAAGCGGGCCGTACACGGTCATAGACGTCAAGGGCTATTTTACCGGCAGCGGCGCAGACGGCAATCCGAGTTATCCCGGCGAAGCGCGGTTCCCTGCCTGGGGTATGCGCAGCGAAGGAGGCACGCCGGTCGTCCCGGTACTTGAAAGCGTCAACCAGTTCATCCCTTCCAATTCCCAATGGCCGCCGACAAACAATAAACTGTGGCTCGACCATTTCACCGCCCCGCCCGACGGATCCTGGAGTAACGCGGTATTTTCGAATTTCACCGCCGCGATAGACGGCAGATACGGAACCGCATCGACAATAGACGATTTCTGTAAAAAAAGCCAGCTATTGTCTTTAGAGAATTACAAGGCGTTTTACGAAGGCTGGCTCGACCATTTGTGGAACAATGCCTCGGGCCTCATGGTGTGGATGAGCATGGCGCCGTTTCCCATTTTCGTGTGGCAGCTTTACGATTATTACGGCGAGGCCACGGGCGCGTATTGGGCGGCAAAAAAGGCGTGCGAGCCCGTTCATATTTTCTACAGCTATAACGGCGATATGGTCAAGGTCGCCAACACCTCCCGCCAGCCGATGTCGGGCCTGAAAGCCGAGGCGTGGATTTACAATTACGACGGTTCGCAGCAATACCACAATTCCGTAACCGTCTCGGTAACGGCAAATACCCTTGCCAATTGCTTTGCCATACCGTTTCCGTCGTCGCTTTCATCGACCTATTTCATAAAATTATTGCTTACGGATAATGCCAATGCCGTTGTTTCCGAAAACTTCTATTGGAAAGGCACGACGCATTTAAAATACGCAACAGGCCTGAGCGCAATGGCCAAAGTCGACCTTGTCGCATCGGCATCGGGAAAAAAATCCGGGGACGGCTTTTTCATCGATGTCTCGGTAACCAACCCGCCGACATCGAATGCAATTGCTTTTGCAAACCGTTTGAAAGTAACTAAGGGAAACACCGCGGAACGGATTTTGCCCATCCTTCTTGCAGATAATTATTTTTCGCTTTTAAAAGGCGAAACCAAGAATTTCACCATAGAATTCGATGCGGCAAAGCTCGGATCGGATTCGCCGAAACTTTTTATCGAAGGCTATAACAGTGCGGTAAAAGAGATTCCTTTATCGTCGGTAACGGGCATGGTTCCGAAAGCGACGCTATCCATGCCGCCCTATTCGATGACCATGAGAATCAATGGAAACAAGGCCCAATTTCCCCGCCTGCTTTCCGGAAAAATAAAAGCGGTTACGGTGTATGACATATCGGGAAAGCTGCTGAAAAGATCCGTTTCCAAGGACCAATTCGTGGATTTGAACGGCAACGGCGTTTATATTGTAAAGGCCAGGGTAATGCCTTGACCTTTTTGCACGGTCATGAAAATTTCGTTTTTTTTAAATTCATGTTTTGAATTTTCCGCTCAATTTGTATTTTATCAGGATGAATAAAACAAAAGCCGCGTCAAAACCTGAAACAGCGGCGAAAAAGCCGTTGTTTCTTGCTGTTTCGCAATCTGCATGGGTAAAATTTTTCATTTGTCTTCAACTTTTACTTCTTGCAGTACAATTCACGCCCGATTTATCGACAAACGGTGACGATGCCCGGTATTACCTCCTGGGAAAATCATTGCATGACGGCCAAGGGTATCGGCAAATTCAACATCCTTCTAAGCCGATAGAGAACATTTACCCGATGGTATTTCCGATAATGCTTGCCATTGTGCATTTCATTTCGAGCAGCATCATGCTTGCCAAAATCGCCCAGGGCATTTTGGGAGCTTTGGTCACCTTGCTTGCCTTTTACCTGTTTAAAGTGTATTCAAAGAGCCTGATTTTACCCATGATTGCTTTATGTGCAACCTGTGCGACGCTTTCGCAATTCGGCGCCAGTCTCATGAGTGAAATCCCGTATTTGTTCTTTTCACTGCTCGCGCTATTGCTGTATGAAAAAAGTATTGCCGATCCTAAAAAGGCCTGGTTGTTCTGGCTCACGATTTTCATTTCCATTTTTCCCATGCATTGCCGCAGCGTGGGGTTGGCATTCAGCGTTTCGTGGGTGCTTGCCACGTTTATCTCGAAAAAATACCGGTACATGTTCGCCCATATCGCGGTGCTGGCTGTCTCGGTTTTTATTTATCATAAACTGACGACATGGGACAACTCCTATGTCGTTCTCATATTGCAGCGAAATACGTATAATCCCGAACTTGGGCTTGCGACTCCTGCGGAACTGGTGACCCGCGTGTTTCAAAACATTCAGGAA
Source organism: Fibrobacteria bacterium (assembly GCA_037447435.1). GTDB lineage: Bacteria > Fibrobacterota > Chitinivibrionia > Chitinivibrionales > FEN-1185 > FEN-1185. The sequence goes on along the minus strand of JBBIGR010000007.1, from coordinate 86,573 downwards.
TATTCCACGCATATCATTCAACGCTCGCTCATCCCGTTCGAAGGACCGCCGGCATTGATCGTGCTCACGTCAATTTCCTGCGTCGCGCTCATATTTGTCGGCTGGCTGCGCAGCATGTTCGGGCCCATGAAGGTCCTGTCGCTTTACACTTGCGTTTATTTCGGCATCCTTTTGATGTGGCAGACGCAATGGTCGAGCGAGCGGTTTGTTGCCGGCATTATCCCGTTTTTATATTTTTTCCTTTTACAAGGAGTCGAAACTCTGTTGACCCTTGCATTCGGCAAACGGGAAAAATCGCTGAAAGAGACGCTTACGGCGCTTATCGCAACCAACCGGGAAGCCCCGTTGTCCAGCAAAGGCATCGTCTGGGCCCTCACCGTCCTGTTGTGCCTTTCGAACATTGTTTTTCAAATCAATTTCTCAAAAACGTTGAAATCGCTCGGGCCGGACTGGAAAAACTTTTACAGCTGTGCCGACTGGATGCGTAACAACACCCCGAAATCGACGGTTGTCATGAACCGTAAAGTCGAATTGTTCTATGTCCGCTCGCAGCGGCAGGGAGTGATGTACCCGTATTCGCATGACGTCAATAATGTCATGAAAGTGATAGACACTTCCGGCGTCGACTATGTCGTATTCGACAATTTTTACTGGACCTCGACGACGAGGCAATACCTGTATCCGGCCATCGAGGCGTTCCCGAACCGTTTCCAGATGGTGTACGCACTCAACAATCCGCCCACGGCAATTTACAAGGTGGTAAAACAATGAAAACGGCAGCGGTGGTAAAAAGCGACCCGTTCATATACGCGGTTCTGTTTGCGGTCTGGGCGTTGCTCGTGTACAGCCTGAACATGAAATACGAATATTTCGGCAAGGAATTTCCCAGCGTCGCGTTCGAGAAGCAATCGCCGCAGGCGGTGCAAAAAAGCCTCACCGACGCAATTGTCAATTCGCGGCGCGCATTGGCATCTGAAAAAAACAGGGAAAAGCAATGCACTATCGCGGCAGCGGTGGGCGCGACGTATTTCCAAATTTTTGCAGCATCGAATAACGCGCTTTACCGGGATTCGAGCGAAACGTTTTGCGTTACGGCCTTGCGGCTCGACTCGACCATCGGCGTGGCCCATTATCTTTTAGGGGAAATCGCCTTGTCGAAAAGCAATCAGTCCGCTGCGGTTTCGTACTATGAGAAAGAAGCATCGCAATTCGCAACGTCTTCGTTGGGAGTGACGCCAAACGGTCTTTACAACGCCAAGGATCCGACGACCAGAATGGCGGCCATGTTTTCAAACTTGCGCCTTGCATTTTTATATTCAACCGCTTTTGTGGACGGTCAAAAGGCGCAGGGGAAATTCAATGCCTATTTGTCTCTGGAAACCGATCCTCAGCGCAGACAATCGTCTGTTCAGCAAATCCAAAAATATTGGAAAACGCAAACAAAGTAAGATGGGCAAACAAAACACATGGGACGGCGTTTCAAAGGGCAGTTCACTCGGCCATTGGATATTTTACAAGCTCATTACCCTGTTCGGCCTGCTCCCCGCGTATGCTTTGCTCGTATTTGTCGCTTTTGTCTATACGGTCAAAGATAAAAAATCCGGTACGAACATTACCGATTTTAGGACCCATTGCGGCTTGAAGACCTCCTTTTTCACTTTATACAGGCATTTTTACGCCTTTGGCATGAACCTTTTGGACCGGTACGCGTTTTTGATCGACAAGCAATCGTTTTTCGCATTCGAAACCATTCGTGAAGATCTCATTACGCAGGCGTTGCACAATAAGACCGGCGCAATTTTACTGGGAGCGCATATAGGCAATTGGGAACTTGCGGGCAATTTGCTTTCCGATCGCATCAAGGCGGACATCCATTACGTGATGGTCGATAAGGAACGCGACGACATGAGAGAGCTTGAAAAAAGCGCCATGGAAAACCGGCGCGCCAAGCCCATTATTGTTGGCGAAGACGGTTTGGCGCTCATGATCGCGGTCAAAAACGCTCTTTCCGCAAACGGGCTCGTGTGCATGCACGGCGACAGGACCATGGGGCAAAAAAGCGCTGTTCACAATTTCCTGGGAGCCGATGTGGCGTTCCCCATGGGCCCCTTTGCCATTGCAGCGGCTACCGGCGCGCCGATAATTCCCATTGTGGTCACGAAGCGAGGCCTCAAAAAATATGTTTTCAAGGCGTTTGCGCCCATGCAGTTTACCGGAGTGACCCGGGAAAACCGCGACAAAATAATATTTACCGCCATGGAACGCTACGTGGGCATCCTCGAGCAAATTGTCAAGGAACAACCCTATCAGTGGTTCAACTTTTACGATTTTTGGGGAACTTGAAAAACAATCAAATCCACCAAGCAGGTTTTGCAGTAATGCCGTTATCCTTGTTCGGAAGCAGTATTTCGACGTATAATGCCTCGCGGAACTGCTTTACGGAAAACTCGACGGCCCTTTTTAGCAGACGCAGCGGCGACAAAGTATTACATGGCGTATAGGTAAAATATTCGGACCGCGACACCACAAAGTCGGGCGAAAGAAGTTTGAAGTAATCTGTAATGTCTTTGACAGAATACAATTTCCAGTGATGGCCGAATGTGTTTTGCCCTATGATTTCGCGAACCGAAAGCCCCGGACTTTTACCAAAAAACGGTTTTGCAAAATTATTGATTAAATTTGTTATATAGAAAAAATTGGGAGTCGTGACAATTATCCTGCCGCCCGGTTTCAAAACGCGATATAATTCGGTCCACATTTTTACCGGATTAAAAGTAATATGCTCAAGAATTTCACAAAACAGAATTATGTCGAACGAGTCCGTCGGCAAGATCCCCAATTCGATGGGGTTACTCAAATCTTTATAAGTGATCTGTTTTATCCTAAATTCCTTTGCCACATTCGAGATCATCGGACTTGTCAAAAATTCATCAATTGCCGCAACTTCGCCCGCAGTCACGGAAACACCGTCCATCGCATACAGCACGCTGCTGTGCAACCAGTGCCCGCCGATATCAAGCAGTTTTAAATTTTGCGGATTTTCCTGTTTCTCAAGAGCAAATTGTTTTGTAATACACATTCGTTTGTAGGCCTGCACCACATACCGCTCGCCAGGATCTCCGTATTTGCTGAAAATCGAAAGAAAATCTTTAAGTGCGGGGATATTGATTTTTTTCATATGTGTACCTTTGTTTAGCAACCAGATATGAATTATTCCCATTTATTACACAGATAATACTCTCAACAACAGACAGACACCGCCGCGCCTGTTGGGTTTGGCCTTTCCAACGAATACTAAAAAAGCCGTCTCGATCGAGGCGGCTTTTTTACTATTAACGGACAAAAACCGTTATTTCAAAATCTGGATTTCCTTGACCGCATAGCGATAGAATAAGATTCTGTTTCCTTTAGACGTAAGGGCAAACCATTCGGGCGATGTCGGCAATGCACTGATGGTTCCGAAATACGAAATGCCGTCCTTAGAAACGACCCGGATGTATTGACCGTAAAAGGAGTTTGGCAACGGATCGATGCCCGACATTACCGTTGATACGGATCCTTGCGTTTGCCTGAAATTCCAATAGGCTGCTTCACCTTTGAAACTGGAATAATAAAAAGCAACTTCCTCGGGCGACATGTTGCGGGTAAGTCCGGATTTGAATTTGGTATTGCCGCTCATGGCAACGCCCGACGGATCGACCGAGACGTTCAATTCGGCTTCGATACCCAGAGTGGTCGGCGGATTGGCATAGGTCATTGCAACCGATTTGCCGTCGGCATTGGGGACAATTTTCCATGCGTCGGGCTGTTGCGCAAAAAGCAATGAAACACATGCCGAAATAATCGCCAGAGCGCTACCTGTTTTTGTTTGCATACGTTGTCTCCTTTTCTATAAAATATACACTCACGTTCCGACAAAACAATACCTTTACCGCTGTTTTCTCAAGATGTGTAGTACAACGACAACTCATCGAGAATTTGGCTCGAAAACAATAATTTCCTGAATTTTACGAGGTCGTCATGAAACACCCGGGAATTATCGTATACGGAAAAATGTTTTTCCAAAACCGAGTATATCGAAGTGGTTCCCTTGCCCATGGTTTTTGAATTCCTGAATGACAATGCCTGCAACTGTCCGAGCGTTTCGAGGGTCAGTATATGTTTTGCATTGCTGACGGATTTGAAGGCTTTCCTCGCAGCAACCGTACCCATACTGACCACATCCTGGTTGGAAGCATTGCAGGAAATCGAAAGCGTGCTGACCGGATTGGCAAGCTGCCTGTTTTCGGCGGTCGTAGAAGTCGCCAGGTATTGCGCACCCATAAAACCCATGGTCAGCCCGACGGTACCGCTTATCAAATGCTCGGGCAAACCTTCATTTAAACTTTTATCGAGCAATTTGTTGAGCCGCCGTTCCGACAAGGTGCATAATTCGGAAATCGCCATGCACAACATGTCCATTGCAAAGCCCACGCTTTGTCCGTGGAAATTACCGCCGTGTATGATTTTCTTTTTATCGGGAATGATGATGGGATTGTCGTTCGAGGAATTCGCTTCGATTTCTATTGTTTTTGTCGCGGCTTCTACGGCCTCCATGACCGGCGCAAGTATTTGCGGCGTGCATCGTATCGAATACACGTCCTGCACGTTGATGCTGGTTTCAAATACCCGGTCCTGCGTTTGCTGGCTTCGAATAATATCGTGCATATCTTTACGAAGCGTAATATTTTTGGAGCCTTCGTATAATTTACGGATAATGGAAGCGATTTTTTTCTGGCCCGGGTGGGGTTTTACTTCATGTAAATCCTCGTCGAACGCATCGTCGATGCCGCCGAATATCTCGACCGCGAACGCCGCATTGACGCATGCCAATCGCAGGAGTTTTTTCGCGCCGTACAATGCAAAAGCGGCCAAAGCGGTCATGGCGCTCGTGCCGTTCATGATCGCGATGCCTTCCTTGAAGCTGAGCCTCAGCGGCACGAGCCCCGTTGTTTTGAAAACGCCGGAAACGTCTTTGAGTTCTTTTTTGTAAAAAACCTTTCCTTCGCCGATAATGGCCAATGCCACATGCGCCAGATGCACCAAATCTCCCGAAGCGCCGACGGAACCGCATTCGGGAATATAGGGTGCGATCCCCTTATTGATCATCGTTGCCATGAATTCCACAAGCTCTATCCGGACGCCGGAATACCCCTTGACAAGCGTATTGAGCCTGACCGCTAAAACGGCCAACGCGATATACGGTTTTAAGGGATCGCCGAGCCCGGCCGCATGACTTTTGATCAGATTGACTTGTAAGGCCTCGATGTCGGCATCGGAAATGATTTTATTGCACATGGGCCCGAACGAGGTGTTTACGCCGTAAATAATGCGTTTTGCCGCAACTTCATCTTCAAGAAACGCGCGGGATTTTCGGCACCTGTTCAAGGCGTCTGCGTCGATGGAAACCTGCTTGTCTCCGACGCCGATTGCGACAATGTCTTCTAAGGAAAGCGTGTTTCCGTTTAATACGACTTTAGGACGGGTATCCATGGCAATGCTCCTCTATAAAAAAAGGCATAGATTCCTCTATGCCTTTTTTTGAACGATTGGAATTCCTTTTACTTGATCTTGGCTGCTTTTTTAAGAGCCTCGACTTTATCAAGCTTTTCCCATGTGAAATTTGCCAATTCACGACCAAAGTGGCCGTTGCGGGCCGATTCGCGATAAATCGGGCGACGAAGCTTGAGATTTTCGATGATCGCCGCAGGGCGGAGATCAAATACTTTGTCGACGATTGCGGCAAGTTTATCATCGGACAAAACACCGGTTCCATACGTATCGACGAAAATAGAAATGGGTTTTGCTACCCCGATGGCATAGGAAACCTGGATCCTGCATTTTTTTGCAAGCCCGGCCGCAACAAGGTTTTTTGCAATCCAACGTGCGGCATATGCTGCGCTTCGGTCGACCTTTGTGGGATCTTTGCCCGAAAATGCGCCGCCGCCGTGCCCGCCGTGTCCGCCATAAGTGTCGACGATGATTTTACGGCCTGTTAAGCCGGAATCGCCGTGCGGTCCGCCGATGACGAAGCGACCGGTCGGATTGATATGATAGATGGTGTTCTTATCGAGCAATTTTGACGGAATGACTTTTTTAATGATCTTTTCGATCATGTCTTTTTTGATTTTTTCATGCGTCACATCGGGAGCGTGCTGCGTTGAAATGACAACCGTATGAACGCGTACCGGTTTATCGTCTTGATATTCTATGGTCACCTGCGATTTGCTGTCGGGACGCAAATACGGAATTGTTTTCTTTTCTCTGGCGGTTGTCACGGCCTCGACCAAGCGATGCGCCAAATGGATTGTAAGCGGCATAAACGTTTTAGTTTCATCACACGCATAGCCGAACATCATACCCTGGTCCCCGGCGCCTTGTTCCTTGTGCAAGCCTTGCCCCGAAGTAACTCCCTGGGAAATGTCGGGCGATTGTTTGTCAAGAGTCACCATGATTCCGCAACTTTTTGATTCGAAACCGAGATCAGGATCGTTATAGCCGATTTCCGCTATGGTTTTCCTGACAACCCCCGGAATATCGACGATTGCCTTGCTGGTTATTTCACCCGCAACAACGACAAGCCCTGTCGTGACGAGTGTTTCGCAAGCAACGCGCGAATATGGATCTTGCGCAAGCATAGCATCTAAAACAGCATCGGAAATCTGATCTGCGACTTTGTCCGGATGACCTTGTGAAACGCTTTCAGAAGTAAAAAGGTACTTCATCCACCCCGCCTTTCAAGAAAATAATTGCGAATATTCAATAAAATATAATCTGAACAAGCTACGTAAAATAGTATATCATCAGCATAAGGAACAATAAAATATGATATGATACCTCATTTTTCGAATCCGTTGCCGCGAAAAAAAAACAAAACCCCGCACAGCAGAGTTTTGTTGGTATCTCAGGGAAAAAGCCCCGGTTTGAACTATCGGCGTATTACGACTTGCATAAGGCGATTCTGCGACTGGATGGTGCGATAGACATAAACGCCTCTTGACAATGCTTTAACGTTTGACGCGGAAATTTTCCGACCGGTCACGTCGTACGCGTCGGCGATCGAATTTTCCAAAGGAGTTTTTACCGTATGCACCGAGGCTTTGGCTACAGCGGTTAGTTGGGGCGCAGCCGTTTGCAATTTAATGATTTGGAACGGCGTTTTCACATTATCCGATTTCGCGATAAGCACTGCCTCGTTGTCCTCGTTAAAAATAGCGTCGCATACCGATGTGACGGGCGAGGATTTCCATTCCCAAACAGTGGCCCCTTTTTTGTCGATGTATTTCACCCACATGACGGGATCTACGACCGTCGCGTTCGACGATTTATCGCCCGCGACCAAATAGCCCTGCGAGCCGTTGGAAAGCAAGCTTTGCACTCTTGTATAAGGCCTGCTCTCTTCACCGTTATTCAAAAGCCTGTTCCATTGCAAAAGCGTGTCCCGATTGAACTGCGAAATGGTGCAATCGCCGGAATTCGCATTAAAAATGCTGTACACCACGTTAAAATCGTTGGTCACGGTAACGACGGGATCATAGAAGTTTTTTGCCGGACATTCGATAACGCCTTCGACGGTGTCAAGCGATCCGTCGAGCGTGCTGATCCGAAGCACGTTGATGGAGCAACGCGTCGTATTGTACGAAAGAGCTGCGGCACGGACCTGATATTGCGAACCAAGTTCCATTGAAACGATTTTTTCGGCATCGTATGTTTTTGACCATTTGACCTGGCCGTTCGCATCGACGCAACACATCCAGGCTTTTATTCCCTTTTGTCCCGACACCAGCAGCGACCGATCGGGAAGATAGCGTGCACTTGATGCATGATAATTATTTTCCAGACCGGCTTCCGCGGTTCCGAATTGCATGTACCAGTATCTCCGGCCGTAAGAATCCATTTTCATGAGCCACGCATTGTCGTGAGAATCGGTATGGGTGCTGTATTTATACGAGCCGACAAGCACGAAGCAATCGGCCCTTGACGGCACTATTCCCGCAACTTCGACCAGGCAATCGGGCGATTTACAGGCAGTAGGATATGTCGTGTTCCAGAGTACCTGGCCCGATTGGTTGGTTTGAAGTGCGAACAGACGGGTTTTTGAAAGGTCTTTTCCGTTGGCGCCGCATGTTCCGGCAACCAAATAGCCGCTTCCATTGTAAATGACGTGCGCGGGACCGTAGATTCCCGCTACCGGTAATGCCTCCGACCAGGCAACGGTCGGCGTTTGCGCCGCGGCCTGATTACACCACGTTGCCATGGCGATAAAAACAAGCGAACGAATAGATAACAATTTCATGTCCCCCCCCCTTTGTGAATGTAGCAAAACTAAAAAAAACCGGACCGTACCCTATCAATTACGTATGTATCATTTATAAAGTTGAAGCCGCTTTGCCCGGAATCCCGATTGCGCAACGTACACGCCGCGCGGCATTTGGGTTATGGCCGCCGTCGCGACTTTTCGACCCATTACGTCGAATACTTTTGCCTTTGGTACGGATTGCGTTTCAGGTACTGCACTGCTTTGCGCGGCCACAGCGGTAAACGGCTTTTGCTCTCCGAGTTTGAAAAGAAACAGATTGCTTTTAGATGAATTGCATTGCGACAAGACGACAATGTCGCTGTCGCGGCAATTCGCGATATTGTAAACGTATTGCGCGCGGTCGGAAACCCATTGCCACACGATGTCGCCGCGGAGGTCTAATTTTACAAGTACGATAACCGAGAAATCGGTTACTGCGTCGACCAGTTTACTTCCGCCAAGATAATATTCATTCGGTTTTGAACCGGGTATAAACGACGTCAGGCCCCTGAGTCCGTTCGCTCCTCCGCAAATGGGGTCGCTCCAGAGTTTATTGATGCGAAAATCGTATGCGGATATTTTGCCTTGACCGTTTTCTATATTGGTAGTCGCCACGATACTAGTCAGGTTGTTCACCGGCATCACCAAAGGATGATACGCCGCGGTTGTAGGGCATTCGACTTTCGGCGTATTATTATCGACACGTCCTACCCGGGAAACCCATGCCAAATGAGATTGCGTTCCGGTAGCATCGTTTGAAAGGCATCCGGCAAGCGCGCCGTTGGACGCGACTCCAACAAGAGAAATGACCGTACCGGTATCGATATCGGTAGACCACAATTCGTTTCCCGAACCGTCGAGGCAGCAGACCCATTCCGTCGAGCCTTTTTGTCCGCCCACCACAACGTTTCCGTTTGGTTGAAGTATCGCCGCCTCTATTCTATAATGCTGTTCAAATCCGCCTTCAACGGTGCCGAAGACTTTCATCCAACGGACCGCGCCTTTTTTCTCGGTGCAAATGACAAATGCATTATCGTGAGTAGGAACGTGCGTCGCGATTCTTCGCGTTCCCGCAACCACAAGGCCGCCGTCGGCGGTCGGCAGCAACGCCTTTACCTCATGGGAGCCTGTTCCCTGTTTTGAAAACGTCGTGAGGTATCCGATTGGTCCGCAAACGCCGATTGAATCTGTCTTTACGATGAATATGGATTCGTTTCCCGATGATACGGAAACGTATCCGCAGGAACCGGCAACCGCGTATTCCTTACCCGAGCTAAGCTGCGTCACCACGGCAGGGCCCGACGCGTCGAATACGGGAATCGAACTAGACCAACGTATCACAGGAAGTTGGCCCGCAACCGCGGAACATACCAGCGCAACCAGAACCAAAACACTTTTTCTCATCGTCTCTCCTTTTGTAAACATTCAATCGGGCGCTAATATAACACTTTTTTTTATATTCTGCAAATTTATTTTACATATTTTTAATTTTTTTTTGCGTCGCAAACCGCAACCTTCCGTAACTCGCCAGTAAACAATTCGTTACGCGGAAAGCCGCTTTAACGCTTAAGTTTTTATCTTTGGCCAACATGATGGTTTTGAGGCTGATTTTGGCGAAAATATTTTATCGCTTAACATGTTAAGCGGTAAAGCATTGCTTTTTTGCAGTCGTGGAAATGTTTACCGATGAGCAATAACCCGAAGCGACAACCTGTATAGATGAGTTGTTTCCTCATTCTGCTCAACCGATTAAGCGCATTTAACTTTAGATAATTTATACGGGGATAATCTTGTTACTGTTTGTCTAGTTTAAACCGTTTAACCTTTAAGCGCTTAGGCGATTTACAGACGCATTTGATGGTCCGCATTTACATTGTACAGGCACTTTATCTGTCTTTGTAATAGGTTTCCAGGATTTCCAGAATGGGAACGCCCGATTTTCGGCTTATCGCAGACAATGATTCATATTCCGGTTTTGTAAAAGACGTTCCGTTGTAGGAACAGGTTTTGAGAGCCAGTTGTTCCCCGCGAAGCAGCGATTGCGAGGCTTGGCGGTTTGCCGTGACGCGGGCAACCGATTGCACCCGCACACCCAACGTTCTCGAATGAAGCATAACGAAGTCGATTAAGTCCTGCTTATGAGAATGGTCGCAAATGACGGTTAGCCGGTATCCCGGCCTTCCTTTTTTCATATATATAGGCGTCCAGGAAACATCGAGTGCGCCTCCGTCGAGCAGCCTGCTTGCGATGTCTCCCATGATTTCACCGGAAATATGGTCCATATCGGATTCGAGAAGGCAAACCGCGTCGAATGTCCCGGGATTTGCGTGCGAAAGCATGAAGACGCGCAGCACATTCGGAATTTGCTCAATGACCCGCGTGCCGCATCCGTACCCGGTTTTTACCACAGTGCCGAAAAACCCATGCGGTTTCTGCGTTCCCAGTGCCGTGAGCACCGCGCAACCGGTAGGCGTTAAAAGCTCGGATTGCACATCAAGAATGTTTAGGGCGACATTATCAAGCATTTGCGCAACCGCGGGAACCGGTATCGGCATGATGCCGTGTTCGGTTTTCACGCTGCCTTTTCCGTCGGTAAGAACCGAATATTGTATTTCGTCAATGTCAAGGTATTCAAGCGCCAGACAAATCCCCGCCACATCCACGATAGTATCGATTGCGCCGATTTCGTGGAAATGCACCTTTTCCAGCGGCATGGCATGGACTTTGGCTTCGGCCCTGCCGATAGTCAAGATGACTTTTTCGCATCGGGCATAAACCCGTTCGCCGAAGTTCGCCGCCTGTATCATGCCGAGAATCTGCTCGACATGGCGATAGGTCCGCGGCGTTTCCCAATTTAAAACCAAATGGTTCGCAGAAATACCGCTTCGTTTCTGCTTTATCACGTCTATGGAAAATCCGGGAATATTCAATTTTGCAAATTGCGTTCTCAGATGCTCGATAGGAACGCCCAAATCGATAAGCGATGACAATATCATATCGCCGCTGGCACCAGAAACGACGTCGAAATAAAGCGAATTCATGACAGTTTCCTTTTTCCGGCCGCATCCGGGGCCGGCAATTACGTTTTAAAACCCTGATATCCCGAAATAAACGATTCCTTGTTGCCATTGGATAAAAAAAATGATTCGTCCCATTCTTCCGCTTCGGCGAGGAACGAAAATTTTTCGCTTAAGACATACGCGAAAGCCTCGGTAGGCGTTGCCCGCCCGGCAAAGGCGTTTACCGCCGTACCGGTATAATACGCTCCCTCAAACGCATCGAGCCGGATTTTGTCGGCCGCATCGACATCGAAATAGAGCGCGCCCCAAACCGTGTTTTGCGCGGAACCGGGGACGATGCACGGGTAAACCTGGTTGGTGATTTTTTTCCGTGAATAACCGCGAACAAAAGCTGGGGATTTTCGATACGTGCCGCCAACCACTTTGGCCCAAATGTCGTCGTACATCAATGTACCGTATGTAAATATATTCACGTGCAATACCGTCCGTCTTTTACAATTCCCTGGTTTTAAACGCGTATACGAGCGCGGCAATAACGATGCCGCACCATACAAGCATCATGACAAACGGATGGATGAAGCCCATCGTATGAAACGAGCTTTTGTCTATTAACGATGCCGCGAAATACTGCAGGGATGCGACTTTAGGCCATGCAACGCGCCACCATGAAACCGACGGGGCGGAATTTCCCATTGCCGCCTGCACCAGCTTGCTTTGCGTTAATTGATAAACCGAATCGGAAATGTAGCCGATGCCGGCTATGCCGAGACCGGTAACCGCGGCCATAAAATCGGGCATGAAAAGCGAAAACAGACAGACTGCGCCGACCATGAAAAAGACATTGACCGAACATACGAGCGAAGCGGTCAGATAGCCGGGCATGGTGCCGCCGGCGGACATAAGCGTGATGATGAAAATGCTCCCGTGCAAAACGGCCATAAACCCGAACGACACAAGCCACAGCCCGCAAACCCTGCCCAGCGCGTATGCGGTCCGATGCAAGGGCTTGGACATCATATAAATCAAGGTACCGTCTTCCCTGTCTCTGCGGAACATCCCCATGGACAATATCGCGGCGATGAGAAGCACTCCTGCGGCAATCACGTGAAACGCGACAATCGAGGCGTTCCATGCAACGGTCAACGAATCGATTTCTTTGCCGTTGACCATATAATTGCCTTTGTAGCAACCGCGAAGCAACATGACAAAGCCGATGCAAACGGCCAAAAGAACGAAAAAGCTTTTTTGGTTAAGGATGTCGATGACGGTATATTTTGTCACCGTGAAAAAATTACGCATGGGCGCCCCCGATGATCCGCACGAACATGTCTTCCAGCGTCTCGCCCGACGCGGAAAGGTCGCGAATATTATTTGACAACACGATGGCTCCCTTGTTGATGATTGCCGCAGTGTCGCAGGTTTTTTCCACCTCCGACAGCAAATGTGAATTCAGGATTATGGTGACCCCGGTTTGCCTGAGCCCTTCCATGATGCTCCGCACGTCGCGTATGCCGATGGGGTCGAGCCCGCTTTGCGGTTCGTCGAGCACCAGCACTTTTGTTCCTGTAAGGATCGCCGATGCCAAACCGATCCGCTGCAGCATGCCTTTGGAATAGGTTTTCACCTTGGCGCGAAACGAGTCTTTCATGCCGACAAGGGCGACGATGTCGTTGATTCTTTTCCCGTATTCTTCCGCGTGCATACCGCTCAAAACTGCTTGCCGCACGAGAAACTGCAGTCCCGACAAATACTGCGGAATGCGGATATTCTCGGGAAGGTAGCCGATACCGGACCGGGACAGGGGGTCGCTGCACGGGACGCCGTCTAGGGTTATGGTCCCGTTTGAGGGCCTGATAAACCCGAGCAACATCTTTACAAGAGTGGTTTTGCCGGCGCCGTTGGGACCCAGCAGTGCGAAATGCTCGCCTTTACTGATGGTGAGCGACACGTTATTCACCGCGAGGGTCGCATTTGACCCGTATTGTTTTGTGACCGAGGTAAATGAAATCATGATTGCTTTTGGTGCTCCGTCGGGATTTTATTGGGCAAGTTGCCGTAAATCGGAAATACTATATGTCGGTTTGGTCGGGAATGTCTGGGGGTCGTTTTCGCTCCATTGTACAAAAGCCGTGTCTATATGCGCGCGGTTGCCGCATTCGATGTCGAATTCCGAATCGCCGATGAAAAGCGCATCATGGGGATTATCACAGGCAAGCAGCCTGAGCGCTTCGAATGCGGGAGCAGGATCGGGTTTATGAGTCGCGGTGTTTTCCGGCGTGACAAAAACCGAAAAAAACCGATATATACCCGTCTCCTGCAAATACAAATCGAGGGTTTCTTTGCGACGCGACGTCACCACCGCCAGGTGTTTTCCTCTTTTGTATAGCTCGGTAAGGCCTTCCAAAACCGTTTTGAACAAACAAAGATGCGTTTTGTAAATCGAAACCTGGTATTTCATATGCGCTGCAGAACGTTCGGCAAACTGGGCATCGGAAAGCGGGCCGAAATACACTTCCATTTGTTTCCGTAAAGTAAGCCCGATGTTCCGTATGATTTTTTCCCGCGGGATGGAAAGCCCTGCAAACGTTTTACAGGTATAGATAAAACTCTGGCAAATAAGCTCGGTCGTATCGATGAGCGTACCGTCGGCATCGAATAAAAAATAGCTGTACTCTTTCATATGGTTTAAATTTACATCGAACACATTCCAGGGTCACAGCTTTCAATGCGATTTTTGCAAACGGTTCTTTTGATTGACTAAACAATTCTCAAGTAAAAATTCGAAGGATTGTTCCCGGTTCGGCCAAAAGACAGGGTTCCCTGTTTGAGTCCCATGAAATGGGACGAGTTAGGGATGTCTGAGGCCTGAGACGGGAACAGTCCTTCGCAAGTCACGTGCTTATGAATTGCTTAGTAAAATCCAGATTGTATATTAAAAATCATTGTTCATCCAAAAACAACCGTTCAACGCACGTTTCAGATCACAGAATAACCGGAGGTCGTATGAAAGCCTTTTTCGCCTTTTTATTTCTTTTTCCCGCATTCGCTTTCGGGTATACCGAAGCCTGTCTTCCCAATGTCAAGGCACCATCGAACCTTGAGCAGGGTCAATTGGAGGCCTCGATCCAACACCGGTTTTCCGGTCGGCTGGATACGGCGGGTACAACGTTTTTCGGGCTAGCGACTCCGGCATGGGTCGATTTCAACCTTCGATACATGCTTCTGCGGAAACTTGAACTATATACCGGTTTCTATACGACAAATAAGGAAGTGGAAGTTGGCGGCGGCTACAACCTTTTGATTCCCGCAGCATATTTGCGTTTTCAACTGGAAGCAACCTATTACAATTTCAGCGCCTACGACACGGCGTTTGTGGAACATCGGGACAATGCGGGGTATTTTGGTCTCGACGCGCAGACGGAACCGCTTTTCAAATGCATTTCTCCCACGGTCAACGCAGGATACGATTTGTTCAAAAAAAGATGGGGACTTGGCTTGGGTGTTTCGGTAACCCTCGTCGAAGGGTTCGACCTACTTGGCGAATACTTTCCGATTATTGACAAAGACAAAGACTCGACCTCGGTTGCGACAATCAATGTTTTCTCATTCGGTATCAAATTCACTACCGCCGGACACCATTTTCTCCTTTTTGTCCAGAACAGCCCCTATATCGACAACATCGCAAGCATCGGGTCGCGGCATTGCATGTTCGGCACGGAAAACAACAATCTGCATTTTGGCTTTGCGATTCACCGGATGTTTGATTTTAAGTGACTTCAAAACCCAGGATCGTAATGTCGTCGATCTGCAGGGATTTATCCAAATACGCGGCGTTTTCGGCTATGACGGTTTTGATTATTTCATGCATCGGTTTACTCGCCGCCTGTTGCACGACCATTTGCAAACGCCTCCTGCCGTAACGGACAAGATCGGCGTTTTCGCCGTCGGTGAGACCGTCGGTATAAATCAGCACCTTATCGCCTTTGCAAAGCGTCACTGTTTTCTCTTCGAATATCACCTCGGGCAAAATACCCAGTATGCTCCCGGTGCCATCCAGGTTTTCCACCGTAGTTGAAGCGGCCCGGAGCAAAAGCGGTTTAGGGAGGCCGGCACGCACATACCTGAACAACCCGGTTGGGGAATCGAAAATGCCGATGAACGCGGCCACGAATTGGGTTTGCGGAATGGAATGGAGCAACGCCGTATTCGCATCACGTAAGGCATCATCCAGATTTTCGGCCCTGTCGATACTTTGGCGAAAGCAGATTTTGGCCGCTGCCGACGACAAAGATGCCGGCACGCCGTGCCCGGCAACATCGATACCGATAAGCGCCGTTTTATGTGCGTCGATTTTAAACACGTCGTACAAATCGCCGCCAACGGTACCGCACGGCACATAGGCTGCAGCGACAATGATTCCCGTATATGAGCCCATCAAAGACGGCAAGAAGGCATTTTGCATGAGCCGCGCTGCATCGAGTTCTTCGTTGATACATTGGAAAGCCCTTTCGAGCTGCCGCGCCGTGGCCCGGAGCGCCATTTCATTCTTTTTACGTTCGGTAATGTCCTTTGCCGTACAAACGATCCATCGGACGTTGCCGTCTTTCCCTGCGACGACCGTCGAGTTGAACAGAACGGGAATCGTTTCGCCGGTAGCCTTTAACAAACAAGATTCCTCTCCCGATATTTTTCCGCGTTTCAGGATTTGTTGAAGCGACAGTATCGGATGCGCATCGTCGACAACCGTGATTATTTTTTCAAATTGCATGCCGACAAGGTTTTGCTCGCCAAAGCCGAGAATGCTGCAGGCAGCGGGATTGACGGTCATGATGGAGCCGCCTTGCTCCAACACGAATAATGCGTCCTGAGTCGATGCAAGGATAACATTGAGATAATTCCGTGAAACAGTCGTTTGTTGTAAATTGGCCGCCATCGCGTTGAATGAAGCGGCCAAAGATCCTACTTCGTCATGTGATAGGCACGATAAACGGAAATCCAAATTTCCCGTACCGATTTCCTTAGCCCCTTTTGCAAGGGACCGTATCGGATCCGTGAAGTGATTAATAACAAAGTATAAGACAATGCCGAGGACCAACAGAATGACAAACAATGTTCCGGCGGCGACCGCGATAATCTTTTTTCCCATAGCCGTAGCCCGCTTTGTCGAAAAGCCCAGCCAAAACGACCATTGTTGTCCGTTTTTTTCTATTCGCCGTATGCAAATTCCGCTTGAGATTTGCGGCAGCAATACGATTGATTCGGTATCGGAAATCACCGGCAAGTTCGGAAAGCATTCCGGTACAGAACGGCCCATACACGAAACATCGTTGGCCAAATACACCATTTGCGAATCGGTAACTATGTACCAAAACTTGAAATCAGGAAGGTTTTCAAGGGTTTTAAGGCTTTCGAACGGCCAACCGGAAATGACAAAACCGCGTTGCGCTTCAAGCGCAACCAAGTTTGCTATTGTCCGATTATCATTGACGATGTTTTTTTGCATTGTATCCACCGCACTCATTGTTATGAAAACGGTAACCACTATCGCGACAATGGTAAACGAACAGAAAACCGCTATATAAATTTTTCTGAATAATTTCATGTAATGTCTATTTGTAAATAACAAAAAATGACGTGAAAAGGTTTCCGTGTTTGTTCCCGATGCCCGGGAAAAGCCCCTGCTCGCCCCAGGTGCAATTCATGATAAACGGTGCGTGGTCGTTTGCATAATTGATCAGCGGCGATATTTTGACCCTGTCTTCTTCGGGAATGGTTCCTAAAATTGCCGCACAAATGTCACCGTATCCGAAAAGAGGTTTGAGTTCCTGCCCCACATTGCCGTTGGCACGAACGTTTTTGGGCATATTCCCGATACGATTTAAAAGTGTTTCCCACGTACCATGGCTAAGATACAGCCTTTCGCCCGTCGTCACCTTGGCGCTTGTCAGAATCGCTTTATTCTTGAGAGTTTCCTCGTTTATCCAAAGATACTGGAACAGATAATAATTTTGGCCGTTTGCCGCCGTATATTTCCTATACAGCGGATGCAACGTCATCAGATTGGAAACGATGTCGGGCTTTTTGATTTTGGAAAACATCCGGTACACGTCGTTGCCGAGCCATTTATTGTACACGTCGAGCGCGGGCTTGTAATCGATTTGCGCAATCGTAAAATTATCGGACGTTTTCGTAACGATGCCGCTATGCGGATCTTTGACGTCGAAACCGCCTTCATAGGTCCAGCCACTCGGTAAATTCGTATAAACGACCGCAAGGCTGATGCCTTTTTCATAGACCTTTTTCTCACCCATCACCCCGAATTTCCATCCGCCGACCGTGCCGCCGATAATGGGAATGTTTTTTCCCAGCACCGACTCTATTCCGTTAATGCATTCCTCTTCGACCTGGTTGGTTGCGCACAACAGTATTGCCGCGGGTTTTTGATCGGCAGTTTTATGGGCACCGGCTATCGCCGACAGCACCGCTGCCTTCGCATTATTGACAATAGAAGATCCCGCGGAAAATTCCGAGGAGCCGACGCCGAACGTTATTTCGTCGGACGAAACGGTCATGACCGATAGGCCCCGGCGGCCTTCCATGGATGCGTATTCGTATCGCCGGTCCGTGACTTTGACAACCCCTTTATTGGTGATCACGGTCCTCGAATCCGACGTACCGCCGAACAATTTCGTTTTATTGCCCAGGACATCTTTGCTCTGCGTAAATATTTTCGGAAGGTCGGAACCCGACGTCGCAAACACAACCGCAAAATCGGGCTTTTTCCAATGTTTATCTTTCAAGGCCATTGCGCAGGCCTCTTTTACCGCATCCCCGGGATTTTCATTGACGCTCCACCCAGTGCCGACTTCGGTAAAGGATTGGGCTTTTGTGGAATCCGACAATAGCGGCAGAGCGTTGGCCCGGGATAAAAAATGAACAGCCGCGCATACCGATACAACCGCAACGCAGCGTAATGTTCGCATGCTGTAAACCTCTTACTGTAGGATTTTAAAAAAAATGATTTTCCTGTATTTTTAATTCAGAAACATTCAAAATGTATCCAAAATGTATTCAAAATATGCTCGGATAAGCACACTTTATGCGGATTACCCCATAAGCCGCTAATTTTTGAAGACATTAAAGCAATGTTCCTTTATGGGCTCTTAAGGCCTTTATATAATTAATATTGAGACAAAAGTTAAAACAACAAAAAATCGTGTAATTAATGTGTCTCGGTATGCAAGGCCTGCTTTTTTGTTTCATTACGGTACATATTTGTTGCCATTCTGTCGTATTATAAAACACATGCTTTACGGAATATCGATTTCAAGTGGAATTTGGCTGTTTTTCGCATTGGCATGCGTCTTGCAATTAATAGCAGTGAAAAGAAAAATAAGACCCAACACACGGGAGGATGCTATGGAAAAGAGACATGTGGTGGACAAGCGTTCTATAAAGTTGGAAAACGTTTTAAAATCCGATTACATACCTTTTTTAGGTGGAAGACCGATACGGGACAAAGTGATTGGAAAAGACGATATCTTGAATCTTAGGATCATACTGAATACGCTTTCCACAGTCGACGAATTTGTTGCAAAAATATAAATTATCCAAATTAACAAGGAGGCTTTTTATGTCCGGACTCATTCGCTACGAAACCCCAGCAAACTCTCTTTCGAATTTGTTGGACAGTTTTCTTCAAAACGACTTTTTTAAGGCATGGGACAGAGATATTACCCTGACCTCGTATCCACGCGTAGACATTGTCGAGGAAAAGGATGTTTACAAAATTTCCGCCGACATGCCGGGATTGGACAAGAAGGACATTGCCATAGAAATCAAGGACAGGGTCCTTTCTATCAGCGGCGAAAAGAAAGAAGAGAAAACCGAACGCGATAAAAACATGTTCTATCATATGGAAAGAAGGTTCGGGAGTTTTAGAAGGGAATTCGCGCTACCCGAACACGTCGACAGCGAGCATGTCGAAGCGAAATACGCAAACGGCGTTCTCGAACTGACGCTTAGGAAAACCGAAGCGGCAAAGCCGCGGTCTATCGATGTAAAAGTGGAATAGTTTTAAACAGTTTTTATTAACGACCCCTTGAAGGAGAGAGCGATTGCCAAGCCGCTCTCTTCTTTTTTTAATGGAGCAATGCCTGCATCCCCAGATATACCGCGCATCCGGCAAAATACCCGACAAGGGCCATTGGAGAGATTTTTCGCAGAAACCAGATAAAATCCATTTTCGTCATACCCATTGCCGCGACTCCTGCAGCGGAGCCGATGACGAGAATGCTGCCGCCGGTGCCTGCGCAATACGCTAAAAACGACCAAAAATGATGGTTGGTACCGAATTGTGTCAACGGATACATTTTCATGCTTGCCGCGACAAGGGGGACATTGTCGACTATCGAGGAAAGCAGCCCTATGCTCATGACGATGGAATCGACATTGGAGAATCTTTTAGTCAGCCATGCGGCAAGGTTCGGCAATGCGCCAACGGTTTGTAAAGCGCCAACGCAAAGCAATATCCCGAGGAAAAACAATATGCTCTGCAAATCGATACGTTCCAGCGCAGATGCCACGGACCTGCTTTGCCGATAGTCGTCGTTTTCGGACCGATGCAAAAGTTCTATGCAAAGCCAGACCGATCCCAACACGAACATCATGCCCGCATAGGGCGGCAAACCGGTCGCCATCTTGAATACCGGTACGAACAAAAGGCCGCCGGCTCCGATGAAAAAAACCTTGGCGCCGTGCCGCTTTTCATTTTTATCAATAGTGATTTTTTCACCGGGTTCCAACCTTTCGCCGCCCTTTTCACCCATAGCGACGGATACCCAGACAAGCGCAACGAGCGTGCAGGCAATGCTGGGCGCAAAGCTTTTGGCTATAAGCGAAAGGGCGGTTATTTGCCCGCCTATCCATAACATGGTCGTGGTAACGTCGCCGATGGGCGACCAGGCGCCGCCGGCATTCACGGCGATGACGACCACGCCGGTAAATAAAAGCAAGTCGTTGCGTTTTGGGAGAATTTTCGAAAGCACCGACACCATGACAATGGTCGTGGTCAGATTATCGAGTACCGCAGAAAGGAAAAATCCGACAAGGCCGACAAGCCATAACAGACGGCGTTTGCTCCCCTTTGACAGCAGTGCCGTAATCACCGAAAACCCCTGATGAAGGTCTATGATTTCGACAATGGTCATGGCGCCCATTAAAAAGAACAGGATGCCGGCAATGTCCGCGGTTTGCTCGAGAAACCGCGTTTTGATTTCGGCAGAGTGGCCGTTTGCGACGAGCAATACCCAGAAAAGCACGCCCGCTATGACGGCAATCGCGGCTTTATTGATTTTGATGAAGTTTTCCATGGCAATAAGAGCATATGCAATGCAAAACAGAATTGAAACGGCAATCAGCATAAAATTCCTTAAGGTGTTCGATACATCAGTATTCCGGGCCAAGCCGATTCGGGCATTAGGGCAATTTTACAATTTAAAAGTACCTAAAAGATAATTAAAATGGCGGTACAGGACTTTCTGAAAGTTCTTTTTCAAGTTCATTAGTTTTAAAATTAGCTCAATAAATTTGCGGATTATTTTTTGAAAATGTTGTATAATAAATACGGGCACTCTGATTATTTTAAGAATAAATTGGCTGCTTGAATACCCTATTGCAGCTTAATCGATTAATTTTAAAAGGCATTTTATGAAAAAATTAAATACCGATTCAATTTTTAAAGGATGCGGCGGAAAAGAACCTTTTAGAATTATCGTTTCCGCACTGTCTGTTTTGGCTTTTGCACTGGGAACGTATGCGCAATCGATGATTGTGGAAAGCATGACGGGTGCCTTGACGCAAAATGAAATAAATGCCTTTAAAACCTTTGCGCAGCAGAAAATTACCGCCCCGTCGAGCTGGTACGATAACGTATGGGTTTTTGGCGCATCCGGAAAAGCAATCGAAGCGTGCGGCCTCATGTACGAAGCATCGAAAGATACTGCCATTTTGGACAGAATGATTTACCTATGCGATGCGGCGCTTTCCGACCGCAATGATCTGGCAACTGCGGCAAACGGAGGCCAACTGAAGGTATGGACCGGTGCCATAGAACCTGTTTGGCCCGTTACCGTGGGGCCGCCGGCATCAGCCGACGTGGAACAGGGCCAGGTATTGTCGCATATGGCGTTCTGCGCAAAGCTGATTATAGAAACGCCGTCCATTTGGAACGCGAAAGTTGCCATTGGAGATCACAAAGGATATGGGGCGACCTATAAAGCCCGCGCGCTTAAATACATTAAAGAAGCCGATTACGTTCTTGACAAGTGGCTGTTGGCGAGATTTATAAAGACTTCCGAAAGTAATCACTATTACTTCCCCGATACGCCGAACACGTATAAACCGCTCGACCCTGCACCGTGGAACCAGGCCTGGATGGTGACAAACAGCCTTGTACGGCTCGGATTGTGTCATTTGATGTTACAGGACGATCCGGCGAGGGTCGCAAAATACGATGCAATCGCATTACCGAATATCAAATGGTTTTTTGCGAATTTACGGGCCAACAAATCGGCCGGCAGCCAATGCTGGATTTGGGATTACGCCTTAGGAAGCCGCGAAGAGGATTCGAATCATTTTGCCTATGACGCCGAAGGCATGTGGATAGCCTATAAAAGCGGGAGGTTCGGGCTGAAGTTTTCGGACCTCGTGCCCTTTGCAAATACGTATTTCGACATTATCCTCGCGACCACGACAAACGGTAATTATGCCGGTTACGTCGACGGTACCACCGGGACGAGCAGCAACACCGACGGCGACAATTACGTGCGGGACGAATATATTTACCTTACGGAATTTCGGCCCGACAAATTCGCAACCGTCGGCACCATAGAAAACGCCACCGATAAATTCGCATCCAACCCGCAAATCACGGGCAGATTTTTATGGATGAAAAATGTCCGCAATTCGTTCTGCATAACCGCATCTTCGGATTCGGAAGGCTCGATTATTCCCATGGGCTCGGTCAACGTGACAAACGGCGCAAGCCAGAGTTTTTTAATCACACCCAAAGCAAAATACGAGATAGACAGTCTCGTCATCGACGGGATAATTCAGGAAAATAACCCGACATACACATTCACCAATGTTAAAAAAGCGCATTCAATAAGCGTGAAATACAGGCCTGTCTCTTCAAAAGCAACATCCAATACTGCCGGGCCGCCGGTCTTAAACGGTATGCAAATGATTCAAAAGCCGCATGCGATCAATTTTATTTGCGAAACAAATGGCTGGGAACGGAGAAATATTGCCTTGTTCACCCTCGACGGCAGATGCATTCATCCGCATGCAGTATCTATACAAAACGATAAAACGATCGTATCGTTTAAAAATCTTTTGCCTGCCATGTATTTGTATGTGGCAAAGTACAACGGAAGTATCCAATACGGCAGGGCTATGATAAACAATTGAACTATCGTGAGGGTGTCAGTTACTATTCGCTAATTCGTCCGCATTGCCCGGCCGGTCGCACCTATACCGGGCAAATACTTCCGACCAAGAAATATCTGCCTATTAAACTCCCGGCGACTTAACCAAAACACCCACCAAATCAATACGTTACAATTTCGTTAAACTGGCATTGGTTTTGTTTAGTTAATTACTGAACCAGGAGGCAGTATATGAACAAAACCAAACATCATTTGATTAAAAAAGCCAGACAGACCTATTCGAAAATAACCCCCTGCGGAAAAAAAACATCGCTTTTCGACTGCTTTACAATAATAGAAAACGGCAAGAAAATCGTGTTTTGGTTCAATACGCCGGACAACAGCACCCATATCATGGTCGGCGATATCAACGATTAAAGGGGTAGGATTAAAAAACCTTCGATCCGCTTCATCCCTTCCCATTCTCCATAGCACGAGAATGGAAACGGATATGAAATAATTTTAATACCCGCCGAGCCGGCATTAAAATACCGGTCCCCATTAATTATTTTATATTCTTTCCAATCCATCTGATCCCTGATGGATTGCTTTAGTTGAGATCATCTACGCAAAAAAGCGTAGATACTATTATATAATTCAGTAGCTGAAATCTTGTTTTCTTGATATACTCAAAGGTTGGAAATCCACTTCAGGATTGCGAGCCTTTAACCCTTTCCATAAGGATAATTATGAACGAGTCAGGTTCGGAAGAAACCACCCGTAAAATCGACAGAAACAATAAAAACTGGTCCATTCATTTTAAAGGAATGGAAAAGGAAAACATCAGGCTCGGTTTTCTCAACAGCCTCGAATACAATCTTGCGAAAGACAAATACTCGCTCACCTCGTATTCGCAGTTTTTATCCATGGCCCTTACGGTACGCGACCGGCTCATAGAGCGGTGGATAATAAGCAAACAGCAATATCACGAACAAAACGTCAAGCGCATTTATTATATGTCAATGGAATTCCTCATGGGCAGACTGCTTTCGAACAACATCATGAACCTCGGTCTTTACAAAAGCTGCAAAGAGGCAATGGGAGATTTGGGTTTGGAGCTTGAGGAAATGTTCGATCAGGAAAGCGATGCGGGGCTGGGCAACGGCGGCTTGGGCCGTTTGGCCGCCTGTTTTCTCGATTCCATGGCAACGCTCGAGCTTCCGGCCGTAGGGTACGGCATTCTTTACGAATTCGGAATTTTCAACCAGAAAATCATTAACGGGAACCAGGTGGAATTTCCCGAACAATGGCTGCAGAATATTAACCCGTGGGTCATGGAAAGACCGGAATACAAAATACGCATCAAATATTACGGCAAAACATTGTACCATACCGATTCGCTTGGCCGGCCCCAGGTTTCGTGGGTAGACACCGACGAAGTCATCGCGCTGCCGTTCGACGTACCGGTTCCGGGATACAACAACAACACGGTCAATACGCTCAGGCTGTGGAGCGCTCGCGCAGCCCATGAGTTCAATTTCCAGTACTTCAACAGCGGCGATTACATCGGCGCTTGTCAGGACAAAATGACAAGTGAGAACATCTCCAAAGTCCTGTATCCCAACGACAACAACCATTCGGGCAAGGAACTTCGTCTCAAGCAGCAGCATTTTTTCACCTCGGCATCGCTGCAGGACATCATTCGCCGGTATTTGTCGAACAATCAGGATTTCAAGGCGTTCCCGGACAAGGTCGCCATTCAATTGAACGACACGCATCCCGCAATTTCGATTGTGGAACTCATGCGCCTGCTCATAGACGATCACGGTTTGGGCTGGGACGAGGCGTGGGACATCGTGATACGAACCTTTGCGTATACGAACCATACCCTGATGCCCGAGGCGCTTGAAAAATGGCCGGTGTCTTTGATGAAGACGTTGCTGCCGCGCCATATGGAAATCATTTACGAAATCAACAGCAAATTCCTGCGCCAGGTATCGTACAAATATCCGGGCGACGTGACGAAATTGCGCGACATGTCTCTCATCGAAGAAGGCGGCGACCCCAAGGTACGCATGGCGTATCTGGCGATTGTCGGCTCTCATTCCGTCAATGGCGTGTCCGAACTTCACACGAAACTGCTTACCGACGGCTTGGTGAAATTTTTCTACGACATGTGGCCGGAAAAATTCAACAACAAAACCAACGGCATCACGCAACGCAGATGGCTGTATGCGTCGAACCATTCGCTGTCGTCCCTTATTACCGATAAAATCGGACCGGGCTGGGTCAAAAACCTGTCGGAACTGAAAAAGCTCATCCCGTTTGCAAACGATCCGCAGTTCCGCGCCGCATGGCAGGAAGTCAAGTATACGAACAAGAAACGCCTGGGCCAGACCCTGCGGAAATGGGAAAACATCCGCCTGAATCCGGATTCCCTGTTCGACGTGCAGGTCAAGCGTATTCACGAATATAAACGCCAGGTCCTCAATGTGCTCAATTGCATAGCCCTGTACAATGAAATCAAGCAAGGGAAGAAAAAAGATATTGTTCCCCGCTGCGTTTTGTTCGCGGGAAAAGCGGCTCCCGGCTATTATATGGCGAAACTGCTTATCAAATTTATCAACAATGTCGCCGGCGTCATCAACGGCGATCCGGACACGCGCGGTTTGCTCGAAGTTCATTTCCTGCCGAATTACCGTGTCTCTTTGGCGGAATTCATCATGCCCGCATCCGACCTTTCGGAACAGATTTCCACTGCAGGAACCGAAGCCTCGGGCACGGGAAACATGAAATTCATGTTAAACGGCGCAGTTACCATTGGTACCATGGACGGTGCGAACATAGAGATGTGGGAAGAAGTCGGCGACGATAACATTTTCATTTTCGGGCTTCGGGCAAACGAGGTGAACGATTTGCGTTGCAAAGGGTATAATCCCTGGGATTATTATCATAAAAACGAAACACTCAAAAAAGTCATGGACCTCATTGGTTTGGGTTTCTTTAGCCCCGAGGAACCGGCATTGTTCAGGCCGATTTTCGATTCTCTGCTTAATGGCGGCGACCGGTATATGGTCATGGCGGATTTCGAATCGTATTATAATTGCCAAAAAGCGGTCTCCCAGGCATATTTGGACAAAGACCGATGGACAAAGATGTCTATACTTAATGTTGCCAATATGGGTAAATTCAGCTCCGACCGGACCATTCAGCAATACTCCGACGATATTTGGGGTGTGAAGCCCATAAACATTAAGCTTGATTAATGTGTTTTTCCATTCCCAAGGTCTTTTTAAAGGGCCTTGGGAATGAACCATTTTTTACTTTGGCGCGTTGCTCCCCCCTTTGGGAGGACATGCCGCAACCGGATAGTTTCGGCTGTAATCTTATCCACGCGTCTCGCGAAGATATTTTATATATAGTTAGTACCTTGCTTCCTGAAATATTTTTACAGCTATGACCGAAACCACGGGATTGACATTAGCTCGAAAACACCATGAAGCCATAAATATCGACGAACTCATAGGTCAGGCTCTTGGACTGTTTTCGGACCTGCCTTCGCGATACGAAGCGATTAAGCTGGAAATTACAGACCTTCGGAAACGTTTGTCGCAGGGCGAAATTCGTTTGGCCGTCATGGGGCAATTCAAACGCGGAAAAAGCACGTTCATCAACAGCCTGCTCAACATCGATTTGCTGCCGGTATCGGTTATTCCGTTAACGTCAATTCCAACGTATATCCGGTACGGCGCCGAAACATCCTGTATTATACGGTTTTATAACAAAAAGCACGAGCTGGTCATTCGCCGGTCGGCGGAGGAAATAAAAAACGCGCTGATACAGTTCGTGTCGGAAGAAAAAAACCCGAAAAACAAGCTCTGCGTGAGCGAAGCAATAATCGAATGCGACAATCCGATACTGTCAAACGGCACCATTTTGATAGACACGCCCGGCTTCGGTTCCACGTTTATTCACAATACGCAAACGACCGTGGAGCTCATAAAAGGCTGCGACGCGGTGATGTTCTTGCTTTCCGCAGACCCGCCGTTTACCCAGACCGAAGTCGAGTTTTTGAAGGAAGTCAAAAAATTCGTCCCGCGCATCTTCTTTATAGTAAACAAGGTCGACCAGCTGACCGTAGACGAGCTGAAGAAACTCGACCCGTTCCTTAAATCGGTACTTATTGCGCAATTGGAATATCCGCCGGATGTGGAGCTGTTCCACGTTTCGGCCCGCATGGGCCAATCCATCGTCAATCGCAGCGCGAACAACCCCGCAATGCAACTTTCGGGCATGAGCATTGTCAAAAGCGAAATCATCGATTTCATGGTGCGCGAGAAGTATTTCACGCTTTCGCAGGCCGTTACCGACAAATTCAA
Source organism: Fibrobacteria bacterium (assembly GCA_037447435.1). Taxonomy (GTDB): domain Bacteria; phylum Fibrobacterota; class Chitinivibrionia; order Chitinivibrionales; family FEN-1185; genus FEN-1185. The sequence continues at coordinate 59,410 of JBBIGR010000007.1, read as the reverse complement.
AAAAGCGCTCGTTACGGCAAGCGCGCAATGCGACAGCGATATTTTGGATTTGGAATCGCCGCTTGCGTCTGCACGGCAGCAGCTTGACTGGCTCACGCAGCAATGCGACGTGGTGAAAGCCAAGGCGGAACGCGAACTTTCGCTCATCGACGTCGAAATAAAGGCGTTGGTTGATTTTGTAGATAAAACTCTCGATAAGAAGAAAGAGGAGCTCATCGCGAAGGCGCAGGACAGCATCAAGAAGCTCATCGAGACCGCGATTTTGCAGGGTCAGAACCCGCTTTCGACCATAAAGTCGTCGTACGGTCCGCTTTTGGACGAGATGATAAACCATTTGTTTTTACAGGTCACGACCAGCATTTCGCAACCGCTTAAAAAGGCCGTGAGCCTTCCTGCTTCGCAATTTTTAAAATCGGTGGATGAAATCCGCAAAGCGGTGCCGAGTTTTGCCATTGTAAGCTCGGACCTTCGCGAACTCAGCGTGGACTGTACCGTGCCGCCGTATGCCACGGTGCAAACCGCGCATCAGGCCGCAGCATTGGAAGCAATCAGGATGCCGTCGTTCGGGTTATTCAGTTCGAAGGAGACGAAACGGCTCAAATGCGAGGCAAAGATTTTACCCGCCCTCGAGGCAATCATGAGCGAGCAATTCGAGCGGCTTTCTTTTCATGTCAAGAACAACATCAGAAGCATTTGCGACATGTGCAAACAGAACCTTGCCTATAATTTTACCGCGTTGCAGGAAACCATGGCGCGCGCCATGACCGATTTGCTGAACACGCAAACCGCCTCGGAAGCCCCGACGCGCGAAAAAATCGCCTTTTTGCAAAAGCACAAAGAAGCATTCGCGGACATTCAAAACTATCTTGTGTAAAAGCCGTTGTAATACGGAAAAACAAATACGTTGAAACATGCAGTTATTTATTGCATTTATCAAACGGAGTTTACTTAACGGATCATGGAAATGCTTTGGGCCCGGTCTTGTGGCAAAACCTTCCAATTCGCCTCTATGGAATCGACAGACAAGTCCGCTCCGCAATCCCATTCCACAAAATAACCGCCATTTGATACTTTCATAAACTCTGAAATATTGGCCAAGTCTTTGAAAGCTTCAAGTTGCAGATATGGAGTTACATCAAATTCGCCAAAACGGCCATCTTCGGAAGCAATAGATAAAACCCAGGTCGCTTGTGGAATAATTTCTTTAATTCTCATTGATCCAACCCTTTGATGGCGAATGGTTTTCTACCGTTAACAGCGAGTTCCCAATCTGCCAAAAGATCTTCTTGATGAATCTCTATCCATGCGACAACAAGCTTATGTTTATTCGGAGGCAATTCCCCAGCAAGTAATCGGCCATCAGGAATTGAGTAAGTACCTACTTGTCCTTGATAATCGGCATGGATATGAGGGGCCTTATGTTTTTCTATATCTTTGAAAAACATTCGAATTAAAATACCGAAAAACATTGAAATTGTAGGCATAAATATTCTTTTCAATTTTATATCTTAAAATAATATTTACTACAAAACATGCTTCAGTCGAAATATTTATTTAATTTCGACAAGCGATATCACCGCGTTTTCATGCCATATCACCGAGACATCGCCCACCGTGGCAACAGGAGTGGTGAAATTCATTTCGGCGCTGATGATGCAACCGGTTTTAAGGTTGAGCATTGCGGCGCCGTTGCCGGTGCCGAAAACGGGGATTTCGTTGACATTTGCGGTACTGTCGTTGGATTTCTTGCTGCCGGCGTATCTGAATTTCCAGCTTATCATCGCCGTATCGGACGACACTTTGTCCAGAGTGTAATTCCGGTACACTTCGCAACTTTCGGTGCCGCGCGCGGTTTTCATGGGAAACACGTTCATGCGTTCCCAGGTAAAGCCCTGTTTCACGGGTTTGGACGGCAACAGAGGCAGTAATTTTGACAATTGGCGATACAAATCCCATTCAAGGTAACTGCTGGCCGGGATTTCCACGGACGTATCGATCGACGGGAATCCGTTTGCAAGCGACAGGGAATAATCGGCCTTGACAAGTTTGTCTTTGATGTCTTTTTGCATTTCGTCGGAATAAATATCGGATTTAATCGCAATGCTGTCGACATGCACGGCAAGTTTTTTAGCCGCGTTTTTCGTGCCGGAAAACAGGCATTTGATTTCGGTTGTTTTTGCCGTGTTAGATGATTTCTGCCTGAAATTTCCTTGTGATGTGTATTGAATGGAATAAATCCACTTATGCGCACCGGAGTAATCGGCTTTGAGCACGACATCATCGCTTTTTGCTTTTTCTTTTGCAAACAAAGAAACCGATAGAACGCATACGAAGGCGATTGCAGAAAGGGATTTAAATTTCATGGCTTTTCCTTTTGAGAAGAAAGAATTTTGCCGTACGATAAGTGAAGTCGGATACCCTTTTGACCTCACCCCGCTATAGCCCCCCTCTCCGACAGGAGAGGGGGTGAATTCAAATATTTAACACTATCTTATAATATAGCAGAGATTTATTAGCCAAACAAGATTTCATCAATTCTTTAGTACCTATGGCGGGGATGCCTGCAAAAGCGCAAGTTTTTTATTTTTGGGAAGTCTTTTTACCGCAATTTCGCGTTTCATGGCTGTTTTACGATCTTCGCATTTTTCTATATAGCGCAACGCATAGGGCGGATGCGAACGGGTATAGCGTGCCCCTTTTCCCGCACAATGATTGGCAAAGCGGCGATTTACATCGTTGGAAATGCCGGTATATAAGGTATGGTCCACACATTCGATAATATACACATACCAGGGTTCCGGTTTAGGAGTTTGGGACATATTACACCTTAACCGCAAACCCCAAATTCACTTCGTCCGCCATTTGACCGCCGCGAATACCCCAGTTTTCCAAAGGGACTTCGTGCAATACAATAAAGACGTCATCGGGACTAATACCCAATGAGCCTTTGAGCGACGAAACCAAAGTCCCATATAGTTTTTTCTTAGCTTCACGGGAACGCCCCATGAACAAAGTAATTTCTATAAGGGTAAATGCATCTGTTTTATCATCCTTTGTTTCGAAGTTTGCCGCATCCAGTTCGTATAAGCGCTGCATCCTGTCGTTATCCGGGATGCCGATGGCTGAAACGAGCGATTGATGAATGCAATCCAGAAGCGTTTTTTTGTACGAATCGGATTTTCCTTTTAAAATTTCAACTTTGACCAACGGCATTTACCCTCCTTTTTTTCCAGATTCTATTTCCGTATAATATAAGAACCAGCCCGATGAGTATCAATGGGAAACCGAACACAAGCAACTGCGCGGGCTTTTCGTGACCGAGCAACAGGCCCAGGCACACGGCAATAAGCGGATTGACAATAGCATAGCTGACCACCCGTATGGACGGCTCATGCTTTATAAGATACGAATAACAATAAAAGCCCACTGCGCCGAAAACGGTTAGGTATAAAAGCCCGATCCACGAATGGGCCGACACCGCGGGTAATGCCGTATATACGGGCTTATACAAAACCCATGAAAAAACAAGCCCGATTGTTCCGGCGAACAACATTTGCATGCCGCTATTGACAAGCGTATTCTTGTGCACTTTCATTTTATGGCCGATACTGGTGGCAAACGACCAGAAACCAAGGCCTAAAACGACAAAGCCAACGCCCGGGGTAAACGACGACAGCACATTCTTACCGTTATACAATATCAACGCAACGCCGCCCAGCCCGCATAACATGCCCGAAAGCCTGACAAACGGCAGCTTTTCGCGGAACAGTAATCCGTTGAAAAGCGCGACGCAAAAGGGCGTTGATGCGACGACCAGAGCGGCCAAATAGCTGTCGACCGTGCGCTCCGCAACCGACACGAATCCGTTTCCTAAAAGCAATAAACAGTTGCCCAATATGAACGCGGAAAGGATTTCTTGTTTCGAAGGCATTGCGCGCAGTGCCCCCGTTGCAATAGATAAGAAAATAAAGGCGGCGCCGCCGAATAAAAACCGCAGCCCGACCACGTAAAATGCAGGCATGGATTCCACTGCCATTTTGATGAAAAAATAGGTGGAACCCCATATAATATAGACCGCCAAATACGACAAAATGATTTTGAACGAAACGCCTTTCACTCGATGCTCCTTTTAAATTAAAAAGGCCCGCTGCAAGTTTTTTGCAGCGGGCCTCATGAATGCTTCCGGTTTGAATTAGTTCATGATTCCTGCTGCAACCAATACGATAGTACTGCGGCGGCATGCCATGCGCGCGCCGGCTTGTGCTTGCGTAGCATCGGTTTTGTATATTGACAACAGGGTCTCATATTATTTTCTTTTGTTAATTGTATGTTGATAAAATAAATCATGGCAATCGGTAACGGTGTTTTTTTTAAACCGCTCTTGACAGTACCCCGGATGATACCGTAAGATTTATTCAGAAACCCTGATATCGAATCGGTTTGATTTTCGCTCCAAGGAGCCCCGGGCATGCTTAAGTACTATTCCATAGAATCGGGAAAAATCGTGGAAACCCACGATGAAAGCAATATCCACTTATATGTTAACCCCTCGGATATTGAAAGAAAATACCTGACCGAAAAGTTGCAAATCGACGAGCACACCCTGCTGTCGGCGCTCGACCCCAATGAATTGGGACGAATTGAGTTCGATACCGGCCATTATGCAATTATCATCAAACGCCCTCGTCGATACAGTGCTGCGGACAATTTTTTATTCAAAGTCGAATCAATCGGATTGTTCATGTTTAAAGACAAGCTGGTTCTTATCATAAATGAAGAGGTGCCTGTTTTCGACGGCAGACAGGTTGCCAAAATTACGGACATAAAAGATTTGATGCTTAAAATCATCCATCGCTCGACGTTCCATTTCGAGGAACATTTGAAAGTCATCAGCATGTGCAGCGACGAGCTTGAAACCGACATCAACAAATCCATCGGAAACCGTCAGCTTCTTAACATGTTTACCTTAGAGAAAAGTCTTGTGTTTTATTTGAACGCGATAGGCTCGAACGGAAGGGTCATCGACAAAATTAAGACTTGCACGGGGAAAATGGGATTATCGCAGGAACATATCGAATACCTTGACGATTTGGCTATTGAAAATGCCCAATGCAATGAAATGGCGACCATTTATTCGCAGGTCATATCCGGACTCATGGATGCACGCGCATCGGTTATCAGCAATAATTTGAACATGATGATGAAAAACCTCAACGCCCTCGTTATTGCGGTTTCGGTGCCCAGTTTTTTTGCCGGTGTCGGCGGCATGTCCGAATTTTCGAGTATGATCGGCGGCAGCGCGAACATGAAGTTCGGCTACCCGATTTTTTTCCTTGTCATGGTTATTATAGGGTTCATCACGTTTGTTGCCATAAGAAAAATCGAAGGATTTTGGAAAGAGCATTGAAAATACTGTTTTGATTTATTGTCCTTTGGCATTGGGTTTTGCGGAACTTCGGGGTTAGTGTATCCTGTGAAATAGCCTAAGAATACAACTGCTTTTATATTATTGTTAATTTTCAATAACTTACGAACTTATTTGTATCCATGACAACGTGTTTTTTGCCACTTTTCATCAAATATTTCCGGCTTTTTCTTAAAAATCGCGTAAATTAAGATCATGCGCTCAATATTTGAATATATAGATTACAGGAAATATCTTAACGACTATTATGCGTTCAAAAAGAAAACGTCACGTGCATTTTCTTATCGATATTTTAGTTCTAAAGCTGGTTTTGGTTCCCCTGTTTTTTTAAAATTGGTTATTGAAGGCCAACGAAATTTAAGTCGCGCATCAATTGATAAATTTTGCATCGCGCTTCAGCTCACCAAAAAAGAATCTTCCTATTTTAAAAATCTTGTGCTTTTCGAGCAGGCAAAAACAGCCGATGAAAAGCAGGAGCATTATGCTGTTCTGCGATCCATAGAAAATGCGGTTAGTGAAAAAACCTTGGAAATAGACCAATACGATTATTTCAGCAACTGGTATAATGTGGTTATCCGCGAATTGGTAACCATGTATAATTTCCACGACGATTACCAGTTACTTGGCAAATGCGTATATCCTCCCGTTTCGGCTTCGGATGCCGAAAAATCCGTTTTGCTTTTAAAGAGGTTGAAACTCATTCAAAAACGTCCCGACGGTTATTATAATCAAACCGATTCCGCGATTACAACCAGCGGCGATATCGGGCTAATGGCAGTTCGTCAATTTAACAAGGAAATGGTGCTGTTGGCGGCACGTGCCATAGATCAACTTTCCAGAGATAAACGCAATATTTCCGGGATCACCATAGGCATTTCTCCGGCCATGTATAACATTCTCATCACTGAAATTGCTGCATTCAAAGACAGAATAGTTTCGCTTGTGCATAGAGATCAAAATGCTACGGGTGTTTTTCAACTCAATGTTTCGCTTTTTCCGGTCAGCGAAAATATTGAAAACTTCGGCAAGGACAAGCATTTATGAAACGGGCTTTAATACTTTTTACCTGCACGTTAACCGTAGTGCTTGGAATCGGATGCACCAGGCGCCCGACCGATGTTGCCGGCGGATCGACCAGTACGACAAATGCAAAGATCGTGGGAACGGTTAGCGATGAAACGGGCGGGGCCCTCCCGGGATCAACCGTCGCGCTTCGCGACATTATCATTACGGAGCATGGCGACAGTGCAAAAACCGAATGGACCACAATTGCCGACAACACGGGGAATTTCTATTTCGACAACATCCCGCAGGGAAATTACGTATTGATGGGAAGCGATTCGGTTTCAAAAAATATGGGATATGTGACGCATTGTCTCATTTCCGGCGACACGGCCGTCAATTTATTGCTGTCCAAGCCCCTCACCCTTCGGGGGCGAATTTCGGAATATTCGACCGAAGACCTCAGGAGCATGATAATTTCCGCAGCAGGTACGACCAATCACGTGCACCCGGACGCAGATGGCTATTATACACTTCGCAATATTCCTAAGGGTCTATATGATCTCAGTTATGTCCACGGGACCATCGCCAACGATATGCCGGTAACGATTTTTAGCCCGAAACAAATTTCTGCGGATACCGATACGGTTTTCATTCGTGACCTTGTTTTTACCGACAGCGCCTCTGCGGCGAGATACTGCGGGTATGCCTATACGGTCAAAGTTTCGTACGGGATAACGCCCCTCGTGTATCAACCCGGAAACGAGCCACCGTGGTATATCGGCAAAAATTTTTCTTACGTCGCATATTACAATACGTCGAGTTTGACGCTCGTGCCAAGCAAGTACATCGCCCCTCCGACGCTATGGCTTGACAATTTTGACGACGGCGATTCCTTGAGCATGATTTTTCCACTTACCGGCAAGTCGCGATGGGTGGTGTTCAACGACAGCATAGACGGCGGAAGCTCACCGATTTTTCCTACCGGGATTGAACATGCTCCATCGCTCGGGATTACCGACAGCACGGCGTTCGACGGAAAAAGTTTCAGGCTCGACGTGAGGTTTAACCGCGCGAAAATCGCGTCGCCGTACGCATCGTTCGGCATGAACGTGACGCCGAAGAATTCGGACAGAGCCGATTTTTCGGGTATGACAAGCTTTTCCTTTTATTGCAAGGGTAAAGGAACAATTCGCGTGAACTTCCGTACCAAATATGCAGAAAACGGGTATTCAGGCAGCGATTTATGGGGAGAGTTCGGAACCATAGTGCAATGTCCCGCGATCTGGACCAAAATAATTATAAGACCGCAAGATATTGTCCCGCCGGCCGGCTCCAAACAACTGGCGAACGGATTAAAGTGGCAGGACGGCGCATCGAGCGTGACCATGGTCAATTTCGGCACGTGGGAAACAACACTGAATGAGATGGAATTTTTTGTAGACAATATATACGTTACCGGCGTGGCGGATTCGGTATTTCTTAAGTAAAACCGATTGGGTTCTACCCAAGAGCGAATCTGTTTCAGGAGGGGTTTTACATTGACGTGCATCGTTTAACCGATTAATATTCGTTAAGTAATATTCCGGTTCAAAATAAACGTCTTTCCTGTTTGGGGGGCTCCTTTCATGAAACTTGTCGCATTTTTCCATTTACTCTTGGCATCGGCTTTTACCGCCGCGATTGCTTCGAGTCCGGCAACATGGGTTTTGCAACCGCAATTATCGGACGAGTTCAATTATCCTGCGGGCACGACTATCGATCTTGCCAAATGGTACTTTCAGACCGATGCGCATAACAACAACGAGGCCCAGCAATACACCGATGCCCAATATAATGTGCCCGCGGGCTCGCATCTTACCGATTATAATTTCAGAACCACCGATACATCGCTTCAGATTGTTGCCCGGAGCATGAAAATGGGCAATTACAATTACACGTCGGGACGGATCAACAGTCAATGCCGCATGGCTTTTACTTATGGTAAAATAGAATTCAGGATGAAACCTCCTGCAGCGACCATTTCGGGGTTATGGCCTGCAATTTGGATGCTCGGCAACACGGTCGGCGAATCGCCGCGCTGCCCCGCGGCCGGTGCGGTTCAGGGTTGGCCCACCTGCGGTGAGGTGGACATCTGGGAATATCAGTCGTCGCATGCGACGTCCTATTTGACAAACGGTTTTTGCAACAGCAATTGTCCCAATACCGGCAGGGTCGACATTACCACCGGTAACGAGGCGGACGTTTGGAGAATTTACTCATGTGAATGGAATTCGACTCAAATGAAGTATTGGCACAGGAACAATGGCGAACCCATCGACACGGTGCGAGGCTTGGTCACCAAAAGTCTGAGCGGCTGCTCGTGTTTTAAACAAAACATGTTCTACATCATTAACCTTGCCGTCGGCGGATCGCTTGGAACACCCATCAGTTGCACATTTCCCGAAACCCTCGAAGTCGATTATATCCGTACCTACAAATTACTTACTGACCCGCAAACCAAAATCGAACGCAACCCTGTTTTTGAAGAGGATGTGTCGAAAACGACTAATGACGTTACCTTTTCGGCTGGTAAATATTACGTACATTTTGTTTCGGAATACGATTCCCATACGAGGATAAACATCTACGATCTTTCAGGTAAACTCGTCCGCCAGGTTTTCGAAGGCAAACTTTCGTCGGGGCGTCACGATATTCCCTGGGGTCAAGGTATTCCCGGGGGCGTTTATTTGCTGACCGTTACAACGGATACCAAAACCTTTCGGTATAAAGTGGCACGATATTTTTAAGCATTGGCAAAGGGAAGATTTATGAAACATTCTTTTTCCTTAAACTTGCGATACAATGGTACAACGAAACCTTAAACGACGGAATCACGATGAACTCGGGTCCGAGCGCCGCATTTGTCAAACTTTTGGCGGCCTGATGATAGAAACAAATGATTTTATTTTTGCACAGGATTTATTGTAAAGCGAATAGTATATTCGACAATTTCGTTATCTATTTCCAATGCGAAAACTGCAGCACACTCTTTTCCAAAATCCCAAGAAAAAATCAAGGGTTTTACCGCAAATCCATCATTCCCCTCGGCATAAACACTTACATGAAATGCTGGCAAAAGAAAATCATCTATTGTATTTCCGCTAGCAACAACGGAAGGTCTTTGCCATTCCTCCTTATGAGCATAATTTGTTCCTTGATGAATCACATGCACGATTGATCCTGTTGGACTTTTAAACCCACATTTGTCCCATACAACATTAAAAGACTTTTGCATTGTATTTGTTAATTTAAAGGCAATTCGATCATCGGTAATTGCAATGGATATTCGAAGACAACTATCGTGAAACGTGCAATAAGGAGATTTCAGGTCAATGTTTTTTTCTCCTGCGATCGCGCCATGTTTTTCCGCAAAATGGACCGGGCGATCAACAGTAACAAGAGCAAAGCCGTAATAACGAGTCGAAACACATGACAGAAGTGAAACCAGTAAGGCGGTAAATAACACAAGTTTCTTCATAGTATTACTCCTAAGTGGATAATAAAAAGGCAGGGGATTCCCTGCCTTTTTATTTACAAACTAAGCCCGCAAATTACTTCATCAAGAGAGGAGCAATAAGTAGTGCAACGATATTCACTACCTTGATCATCGGGTTAATGGCGGGTCCTGCAGTGTCTTTGTACGGGTCGCCCACGGTGTCGCCTGTTACCGCAGATTTATGTGCATTAGAGCCCTTGCCACCGAAAGCGCCGTTTTCAATGTATTTCTTAGCATTGTCCCATGCACCACCACCGCTTGTCATGGCAACTGCTTGGAGAAGGCCTGTGACGATCGCACCAATAAGTAAACCACCCAAAGCTTCACGACCTACAATAAAACCAACAAGAATAGGTACTGCAACGGGAAGAAACGAAGGAAGCATCATCTCCTTGATTGCACCCTTTGTCACGATGTCAACACATGTGCCATATTCAGGCTTTTGTGTTCCACCCATGATTCCTGGGAAAGCCTTGAACTGACGACGAACTTCTTCAACAACACCACCAGCTGCTTTACCAACAGATTCCATAAGAAGTGCGCTGAAATAAAACGGCAGAAGTCCACCGATAAAGAGTCCGATAATCACTTTGGGATTCGAAAGATCAAAAGTAAGCGCAGATCCGAATGAACGTGAGTATTCGGCAAACAAAACTAATGCTGCAAGAGCAGCAGATCCGATTGCATAGCCCTTCGTCACCGCTTTAGTTGTATTTCCTACTGCGTCAAGGGGGTCTGTTATGCCGCGCACCTTTTCGTCTAAACCAGCCATTTCCGCAATTCCACCGGCATTGTCAGTGATCGGACCATAACTATCTATGGCAACAACGATACCTGTCATGGAAAGCATTGCAACAGCAGAAAGTGCGATGGCAAAAAGTCCATGCATGACACAATTTTCAGCTCCCGAAAATCCACCGCCAAGCCAGAACGCTCCACCAATTGAAGCGCAAATAGCAAGCACCGGCATTGCAGTCGATTTCATGCTAAGCGCAAGTCCAGCAATAACGTTGGTACCATGTCCGGTTTGAGATGCTTCAGCAAGGTGCTTAACTGGCTTGAAACTGGTTGATGTAAAATATTCAGTAATCATAACAATAAGGCCTGTTAAAACAAGGCCAATGAGCGATAAAGCAAAAACTCTGTTTAAAGAAAAAATTTGCTCATTAACAGGAAGTTTTGCCAAAAAGTATTTGGTTGCCAGATAAAAAACTCCGGCAGCAAGAATACCGGAAACAGCAAGCCCTTTATAGAGAGCCCCCATGATATTCTGTTTTTTACCCATTTTTACAAAGTATGTCCCAATAACGGATGCAATAATGGAAATTCCTCCGATAAGAAGCGGAAATTGAACCCAAAAACTTTCTGCACCAAAAGCTGTTTTAGCAAGAAGCATTGCGGCAACAATGGTTACAGTGTATGTTTCGTAAAGGTCAGCAGCCATTCCAGCACAATCACCAACGTTATCACCGACATTGTCCGCAATAACAGCAGGGTTCCTCGGATCATCTTCGGGAATTCCGGCTTCGACTTTACCAACAAGGTCTGCACCAACGTCTGCGGCTTTGGTATAAATTCCACCAGCAATACGAGCAAAAACGCTCATTAGTGAACAGCCAAATCCAAGCCCAACAAGAGCATGAAATGCACTTTCAGGCGCAACAGATTTAACAATCGAATAAAAACCAGAAACGCCAAGTAGTCCAAGTCCTACAACAACCAAGCCAGTTACTGAACCACCCTTGAATGCAAGAGTCAAAGCAGCTTGCAAACCTTTTTTTGCTGCTTCTGCTGTGCGAACGTTTGAACGTACCGACACCATCATTCCGATGTAACCGGCCAAAGCGGAACCCACAGTTCCAACTAAAAAGCCGATAGCAGCCCACATGCCAAGCTGGGGTATTGCAAAAATTATTATTGCAAGAACAACTGCTACCATTGCAACAGTTCTATATTCTCTGTTTAAAAACGCAACAGCACCTTCTTTAACGGCATCGGAAATTTGCTTCATTTTATCTGTGCCACCGGGTTGCTTCATAATCCAAGCAGCTGTAACAAGCGCATAAATTACCCCGAGAACTCCTGCTCCCAGAGCAAATAGGACGATTTTACTCATTTCTTTCTCCTCAGTTAAATTAGTCTGATACGGATGATTATTTCTTCAACAAAACGTTTCCAGTAGCTGCCGGATCACCTCCTTGGGAAAATCATACTGGTTAATTATTTATAACAAACTCTATTTAAGAGTGTAGAAATCGAAGGTTTCCATTTCGTAGAATAGGCCATAAGAAGAACGCTGTTTTGCTAAAAATGTTTTTTTAAAGCGAAACATAATTTTGCAAATTCGAAGGTTATTTTGGGCAACAAGCTTTTAAATAAATCCCTTTGTTTTTACAGGGGCTTCAGAGATGTGTAAAATAAATCGCGGGGATTAAAATTAAAAGTAAGATCTCATTAAAATCGGCTTTAAAAACCTTAATTTTTTAACTTGTTCATCTTTAAGAACCAAAGAAATTTCGCCTTAACCCAAAGCGAATTTATATTTTACATATTATTACATGAGAATTTCAATTCAAAAATCTATTTTTCTCGCTTTTTTTGGTCATCTTAGGATTTATTAACAGCAGTGCAGATCCTGGTTGATATTATTACCAAACAGTTGGAGTAAGCGAAAATCCCTGTGGCATTCTTTTGGCTTCAAGACTTTTTTTAGGCATCCTCTTTCAAAGGACACAACATTATTATTGATAATAGCAGGATAGATATTGGTATTCAGTAAATCGCGACTCAGGACTTTCATTTTCCACGCTTCACATCGGTCTTCAATAAGGCTGTTAAAACAGTTGCTGAATCGGGTACAACTAACCGGGTTACCTCTTTTTGAGAAATCCAGGCCTGACCACCCTCAAACATTTTTTTGCTCGACATTATTACCGAATACGTCCCTTGCTTTAACGGGAAAGACGCCTGTTTATCGCAGTCTATATTCACTTCGGTCAGTTTTCCGCTTTCCTTACAAATCAAATTCAATTCATATGAATATATAGAATTTCCAGAAAACGTGACTAAACAAAATCCCGATGAAAAGGCTTTTTCGATCAGCGGATATACTTGATTATCATTTTGTTTTTTTTCAGGACAAAGAGCGTTTTCCCAAGCAACGGTAAACTCGTCGAGGCCAAGCTTATAAGATTGAATCGAATAAATGTTGTTTTCGTGTGAGGCCGCGGTTGTACACGCATCTATAAGAGCCAAGGTCGAGGACAGGTTGGGAGGAAAGGGTTTGATCGAATTTGCCCAATCGACAAATTCACCCAACGGCTTTTGCCATGTTTGCGGATTTAAGTTCGCAGCCTGGATTTTATCCGGTACATAGGGCGTTTTGCGAGAGTCGGCCATAGTAATTGCAGCCTGAGCATATCCGGAAATCGCTTTTGCACAATTCCCTGCAGCAGCATATCGTGCAGCCTTTTTAACATCGGACGAAGCAAGTTTACTTACAAGAATTATCCCTCCAACGACAAGCATCATAAGGAATATCGAAAGAAGCGTAATAATGTTTTTCATATGCAATGCCTTTCTTTCGAAAATACTGGTGGTGGTTTTTATTTATTTTCTTAATATAGTATTCGGGTGCATTCAATTTTGCGATCGGAATTTTCAATTATGTTATTTAAATTCCTTGGCATCTCTTTTATAATTTTCCTGTCCGGTTGCACGGCGCAAATGATAACGAAGGAAAACGATCCAGATCAACAGTTGTTGAAAAGGTATAAAACCGCTCTCTGTATTCCCATAAACTACCTTCATGTTTCCTATGTAGATAATACGAAGTCTATTCCCGATACTTTGTTCAACGATTCATTTTTTATCGAAGCGGCTAATGGACTTTTTGCATATGAAGTCTCTCAAAATTTTAAAATCGTTCCTTTCTCTCCCGCAGATTCCGATTCAATTTCGTCCATTAAGAATTCCGGTTATTCCCGATTAAATTCCGATACCTCATCGTTTTCTCACATGACCGAATTTGTTAAATCGATTGCAAAAAAACACAAGACGGACCTTGTTGTTGTCCCCTATTCTTGCATTATTAAGCATATTACCGTTCGACCAACGGGTTGGCGGAACGATAAATTCTCGGGTCCGGGCTACGAAAAACCCATATCCTATACTGCAAAAACCGAATTTCACGTTCAGATTTGGGATAAAACAGGCGCGCTTTTATACGAACGAATCGGCAAAAGCGATACGGGCAGACCGGTGTTTTATTCGTTTTTAAAAAAAGAGAAAAACCCCGATAAAGACATCGTTAAATACGCCAAACGTTTTTATGCGCCGCCTCTAGTCAAATCATTATACAATTCAATCAAAATCGCATTACAAGTAAGAATATAATAAAAAGGAATCGCAAATGGCAGAATCACAGGAACCCGCAAAGAAAAATCGCATCCAACAATTTGCAATACTGTTTTTCGTCATCATCCTGATGTTCTTTTTTATAGAAGTGGCGCCCTTACATTTTGGTCCCAAACAGATGCCATGGCAAGAAATCCCGATGCATCTCAAGCATCGTATCCCTATCATTTTGCTCATAGCAATTTCAGCAGCCGGCTACCTAACTTTTAGCAATAAGGTAAAAAAAGATTAAATCTTTCCATTCTTGCCGTGTGGATGCCGACGCCTATTTTCCGGATTTATTGTAGAGACGTAGCGCATTACGTCTCTTGGCCGACGTCGGTGCCTGCCTTAGACGATGCCGCACGCTTTTTCCGCGGCCTCAACCGTTTGACGCATAAGAGTAGCGATAGTCATCGGACCAACACCGCCGGGAACCGGCGTATATGCACTTGCTTTTGCCATTGAATTTTCCAAATCAACATCGCCAATGCCGCCTGTATGGTATCCGGCATCAACGATCACCGCACCTTCTTTTATCCATTCCGCTTTAATGAACTTAGGTTTACCTACTGCACCGACGACAATATCGGCCAGACGAACAATCTCAGGCAGGTTTTTCGTTCTTGAATGACAAATCGTGACGGTTGCATGCTTATTGAGAAGCATGAAGCCCATCGGCTTCCCGAGGATAGGACTTCTTCCTACGACAACCGCATGCTTACCTGCCAACGCTATTTTATAATGTTCCAAAATCGACATGATGCCTGCCGGTGTCGCGCTCCCGTACGCTGTCTCGCCCATGGCCATTCTGCCAAAGCCCAAACATGTCACCCCGTCAACATCCTTTGCAAGCGCAATACGGTCAAAGCAAGCGCGCTCGTCGATTTGTTTGGGCACCGGATGTTGCAACAATATGCCGTGGACGTTGGTATCCGCATTGAGGCCGTCTATTACATCAAGCAATTCCTTCGTCGTCGTGGACTCGGGCAATTCCACCTTTTTCGATCGCATATTCACCCGAACGCACGCATTTCCCTTCATCTTCACATAGGTTGCCGACGACGGATCGGAGCCGACCAAAATTGTTGCAAGAATCGGAACGTTTCCGGTTTTTAGTACGATCGCGTCAACGCGTTTCTTGAGGGTTTCTTCAATTGATTTTGACAATACTTTTCCGTCAAGAACAATAGGGGCCATTATGAACTCCTGTATCTATTATTGAATATTTTTGCCGTCATGCCCCTCCTGCTTGTCGGAAAAAGGGCATATAACAAAGTTAATGACAAAGTCATCGATTCCTTCCCGCGGAATACAGTGCGGCAACTTCGCCGTTTTCGAGCGCACGATCGAAAACCATTACATCTCTTGCTTTACCGGAATACGATTGAATATCCGGCATTCGCTGATCTGCGCCAAAATATTGGACCGACACCCCGGGCATCGATTGAGGAATATCCGAAACAATGCGCTTAAGTTCTTTACCGTCAACAAACAACGCCATAAATTTACCGGCGGAAAAGACCCCCGCTACATGATGCCATTTCCCCGGCATTATATTGTCCATCGAATAAGAAATATCGGCAACGGGATTGGCGGTTTCACATTCGGGATCTGCGCTGAAATGCAGCACATTCAGCATCACATAAATCCCAATACCCCCTTTGCCGTTTCCGCACATTGCATCATACCAAATTTGATCCGCAATACCAAGCGGATTTACCCAAAAAGAAACCGTGTACTGCGTTGCGCGGGGCAAATCACCCAGTGTCACATAGTCACCCGAACCCGAAAACTTCAACCCGCCTTTGATGTCTATTTTGCAGCCGAACGAAGATCCGTGCTTGCCGTTCCCTGATAGATCGGTAAGCGAATTCCCGTCTTTTTTATCAAGAGGCCAAAATCCCAGAAGCCCATCCGACGGCCCAAAATTTCCCGGGACACCGTTTGGCTTTGCATTTTTTTGTCCCAGGTCCCGCACCGAAAGCAGCTTTGTTACCATCTGCGACATTCCGGTTTCAAGCAAATATTCTTCATTTCCTTTTATGGTTTCATCAACATTGCGCACGATTTTACCGCTTTCGATGTCGATCATCCGCAACGTCACCAAGTACGAGGAACCTAATTTGCCGATAGAGCCGGCAATCATCTTCGAAACACCGATGATATGTCCTGCTTTTGTGGCGCATTCGTCGGTAGAACAAACGCCGCTTAACTGGAAACCTTGCTCTTTAAGGATATCGTTCATCCGCTCGCGTTCCATGACATTGAACTTTCGGGTTTTGATAATTTCCGACCGAAACTTATCGGTGAGAACCGATACATCGGCCGACGAGATATTCTTTGCTTCGAGCTCCATGACCGCGATGTTTTCCTGCGCAAAACCGGTGACGGACGATATAATAGAAATAAAAACCGCGATAATGCAAAATCGAGTCGGGAAATTTTTCATAGATACCCTTTCAGGAAACCACATTTTTTTATTTAATAAATGGTTTGGCCTTAACCTTTCCGCAACTATATAATATATTTATTGTCTTGAAGACAACCATTACGCTTGCTTCAGGAAATCCATCATAGAAACCTTTGTTTTTACAGGACATTCATGCTCATAGAATTTTTGTACCAACACACCCATCTTTATTTGTTAAACAGCAGACTTTTCAGTACCAGTGTCGCAACGGTTTTTTCCTTCCTTTGCGCAATGTTTTTCTTTCCGCCCTATATTTCTTTTCTCCGGAAATTAAATGTGAATACCGAATTCGAGGCAGTTAAAGGTAAACCCGACCCCGTTATGCCCGCCGGCCTGCTCTTTCTGGTCATCATTGTCTTAACGTGCGTCCTCACCGCCCGTTTCAATTCATACGTCATTTCAACGCTTGTCATTTATATTTTTTTCAGCATTATCGGCGGCTTCGACGATATTGCCAAAGTGATCAACAAATCCAGAGTTGCCAAAGGCCAACTTACAAAACAGGATTATCAATATAAAGCCGACGGAATTTCGGCCAATTTACGGCTTTTTCTATACATCGGCATTTCCTGCCTTGTTGCCATAGGCGCCTACAAATATATCCCGAATATCAACGGATACATAAACATACCGTTTTTCTCCATTTCCAAAGACTTTCCGTATTTGCCGTTTTGGGTTTTCATTCCGTTCATGACCCTTGTCATTGCGGTCATGGCAAACGGGGTGAACTTTACCGACGGTTTCGATACGCTTGCCGCAGTCCCAATTATTACCTGTCTCATTTTCATCGGAATCGCTTCGTACGTTTCGAGTCATGTCGTTTGGAGCAAATACCTCTTAATCCCCTATATTAACGGAGTAGACGAGATTTTGCCCGTCATCGGCGCCATGGTCGGAACATTGCTCTCGTTTCTCTGGTTTAATTCGCCGCCGTCTTCCATTATCATGGGCGATTCAGGGGCCGTGGGTTTGGGCGGCACCGTCGGCATCATGTTCATATTTGTTAAAGCCGCTTTCATCATTCCGATCGTCGGATTTATTTTCATGTTCGAATTCATTTCAGTGGTTATGCAAATCACCTCTTTCAAATTGACCGGCAAGCGCATTTTTCTGCGCGCACCCATTCACCATCACTTCCAGTTTCAAATGCGTAAAAACCCGTTCTATGCGAACGAGTTTTATATCCGTTCGAAAATAACCTGGCGGTTTCATATCATCTCGGTGATTTTACTTGTCATAGGCTTAATTATTTTCTTCAAAGTGCGGTAGGTATCGGTTCGGATTTCGCACCACAGTGAGGACAGCATGGTCACAGATTTGCATTCGAATTATTCATCGCCTGCTGGCCGGGAATTCACCCTCGCCGCAGGCCGTTTTGCCCTTGTCAATCCAGCAAGCCGCGTTCTTGATATCGGCTGCGGCTATGGCGACGGCGCAACGAACCTGGCGCAGGAATTCCGCTGCCGGGTCACGGCAGTCGACGTGAGCGAAGAAAACATCGCGTTCGGCCGATCGCTTGCAATAGACAAAGGCGTGAGCCATCTCATTACCTTCGAAACCAGGAATATTCTCGATTGTAATTTCGAACCCGAACCGTTCGATTTAGTACTCGCCGAAGGCGGCGCGTTCTCTTTTTTAACCAGGCCCAAAGGCCTTTCCCTGGCTTCGGCCTGGTTATTGCCCCGCGGTTGGCTGGCGTTTTCCGATTTAATAACGCTTTCCGAAAAAGTCCCGGATGAGGTCAAACGCATTTTTGAAGATGAGAAATATCATTATGAAACCGAAGCATCCTACAGAAAATTGCTCGCAAATGCCGGATTCGACATCCATCTCATGGCAATGGTTCCCCAAAGCGGCTGGGACAATTATTATGCGCATATGGCCCGCCGCCTCGAAGACGAAAAAGGTTTTTTCGCCGACAAACGGATAAAACTGGCCTTTCATAAGGAAATTGATGTTTTTTACCGGCTCGAAGGATTTCGCTATGTCGGCTATTTGTTTTGCATTGCCCGTAAAACTATTTAATTGATTTTGTGACGCACGTCACAGACTGTTGAAATTAAACAAACGTAAATTTATACTATAACTATTCGCCCATTACCTTGAATTTCTGTAAACCTATATTTTTTCATTTTCACGAGGAGGTCGTATGAATAGATTATTGACTGCGGTTGCGGCGGGACTGTTTGCCGCATCATTTGCCGCAGCCGAAATGCAGCCGGTTGTCATGGACACGGTCATGACCGACAATCAAGGAAGCGGCTGCATCGATTGGGCCAATCGCATTATTTACTCGAAAGGTATCGGCGCGCCGAATCCCGAGATGCCCGAAGCTGCCCAACGCCCCGGCGCAATCCGTGCCGCCCAACAAATCGCCTTGCGAAACGCTTTGGAAACAATAAAAGGAATATTCCTTAATTCAAACACAACCGTTGAAAATTTCATGACAAAAAGCGATGTTATTCAAAGTAAAGTAAGCGGATTTGTCCGCGGCTTCGAGCAAAAAGGCAAAGAGCGTTATATGAGCGACGGATCGGTCGAAGTCACCATGGCCATTCCGCTCGACGGCATCGGCGGCATCAACGATCAATTGCTTTCCGGCCTTATCGGCGCCAAACCGACCATCACGGCATTCGAAGGCAACAAAGCGTCAAAAGCAACTGTATTTACCGGACTCATCATCGATTGCCGCGGCCTCAAGGTCAAACCCGCGCTTGCACCTAAAATCATCGATGAAGAAGGACGCGAGGTATACGGCAGCGCTTATGTGACGCGGGAATGGGCAATAAAATACGGCATCGTCGGATATTCCAAAGATGTCAAGGCAGCAGCCAAACTCGACCGGGTCGGAAAAACACCGGGACAAATCAAAGCGGTCAAGGCTCAGGGCGATAACGCAACGGACGTGGTAATATCCAGTGCAGACGCAGCCGATGTGCGCAGCGCCGCACAAAATCTCAAGTTTTTATCCGAATGCCGCGTGATTTTAGTGGTAGACTAATTAAAGGATTACCTCAGCTATCCGCTCCAGGAAGTCGGAGTGAACGGATGAGGTCACATGTTCGCAATCCAAAGGAGATTCAAACTATGACAATAAGAAATTCGTTTAAAATTCTTTCCCTTTTCGCCGTAAGCACGGCCCTTGTTTTTGCCATAGGCTGTGCGCCCAAAGCGCGCAAAGCCGGCGGCTATATGGACACCCCGCAAACACATTGCAAAGAAGGAATGAAATATTATTACGACGGCAAATACGACAAAGCGCAGGAAGAATTCAATCTAGCAACGTCGCTCGATGCGAAATATGCTCCCGCCTATGCGGGATTGGCTTTGGTCACCGCGCAAAAAGGTGACTTCAAGGAGGCGCTCAAGCTCGCCGACAAATGCCAATCGCTCGACAATAAAATCGTTGACGGGTTCGTTGCAAAAGGCAATGTGATAACCATGCAGAACGAAGGCAAACCGGCAAAGGAATGGCTTAAAGACGTTGAAAAAGAATATGAGAAAGCATTGAAAATCGATCCCGAAAATTCCGAAGTGTATTATCGTCGCGGCGTCTGTTACAAAAAAGCCTACGAATTCCAAAAAGCCTCGGGAGATTTCCGCAAAGTACTCGACCTGAAGAAAGACTTTACAAAAGAAGCCGACGACCAATGGCAACTAGTCCAGATGATCGAACGCGCGGCACCCGGTACCGACGTCGGAAAACGTATCTCCCTTGTCGATAAAATCGGCCGTGCCGATATTGCCGCATTGTTTGTTTCCGAATTGCAAATCGACAAACTCGTTGAAAAAAAACGCCCTAAAAATTACGACAATTCGTATAAGGCGCCGACCGATGCCCGCGAAATGCAGCCCGACGCTGTTGTAAAAATGGCGGAAATGACAGACATTTCCAATCATTGGGCCAAGAACTTCATTACCGACATCGTCGATCTTAAAATTCGCGGATTGGAACCCTATCCCGACCATACGTTTCATCCCGACCAGCTTGTAAACCGTGGCGAATATGCCCTTATCGTCGAAGACGCGATCATCGCGGTACTTCACGACCCGTCGCTTGCTACCAAGCACATCGGTTCCGAAAGCCGTTTTCCAGACGTCAATGCATCGCACCCGGCGTACAACGCTATTTGCAATGCGGTAGACAAAGGCGTCATGAGCGCCGAGCTTAACGGGGAATTCGGTCTGAACAAAAACGTGAGCGGACCGGAAGCGCTCCTTATTATCCGCAAGATCAAGGAACTCGCGAAATAAGTTCTTAATTGCCCTTATGAAAAAAAAGGCGCTTTATGCGCCTTTTTTTATTTTTTTGCCCGCAATTGCACACGCCGTCTATCGCAATTGCTTGATCTGTCTATACAAATCCCGGCGCGAATACGTCGTCCCGCGGTAGTCAATCGTCGTATTGACAAATGGCGGTCTGCAAAGGTTGTTGCCGTTGCTGCGGACGGCGTACGGGACTTTGCTGAACGCAAGCAACGTGGGCGCCACATCGATGAATGAAGCCACGTTTTTTGCTTCCCGGTACACTTGCCTATCGGGAGTTAGAATAAAACACGGAACGAATTCGAATTGTTTGTTGTTATAAACAAAAGAGGCCCTCTTGTAAACGTTTCTCGCGATAACGGGAGTATGATCACCCCAAATTGCAATGATCGTTTGCGGGTGTTCGGCACGTACCGCCCGCACAAATTCCCGCAATTGCCCGTCCACGTACGACATGCTGTTGAAATAATCGCGCGTTTTCTCGTCCGGTATCGTTGCATAGGTATTGTTCTGGTAATACGATCGGGTCAAATTAAAAGGTTCATGACTGCTCATGGTAATGACATAATAGAAAAACGGCGATTTCTGCGTAAGCAGCTGGGCGTTGACGAATCCCAACACCGATTTGTCGGGCGCGCCCCACGCGATTTCCCGCAAACCCATTTCCTGCATGTCGAAAAAATGCCGGAAACCCATTTTTTTGAATGCCGCGATGCGGTTGAAATACGTACCGCGGTTCCCGTGAAACGCAAAGACAGAATACCCTCCCGACGCCAGCGGCTTTATTATCGAATTGGCATAATCATAGTTCCGTATCTTTATAG
The DNA here is from genome assembly GCA_037447435.1 of Fibrobacteria bacterium. Classification (GTDB taxonomy): domain Bacteria; phylum Fibrobacterota; class Chitinivibrionia; order Chitinivibrionales; family FEN-1185; genus FEN-1185. The sequence goes on along the minus strand of JBBIGR010000007.1, from coordinate 37,487 downwards.
ACGGGAAATCCTCAAACGGCTCGATGCTGTTTATCGTCGAAAATTCGCAGTCCGACGTCGAACCGGCTTCGTGATAACTGAGCATATACGGATAATACACGCTCGTCGAAGTCAACTCGTGCAAAAACGGCGTAATATATGCGTCTTGGTATTTTCGGTCCACGATAAAAGCATCAAGCGACTCGATTTGTAGCACGATAATTCCCGGCCTCGGCCCGACCGTGTCCTGCGACGCAATGGGCCCGCCGTACCGGATGCTTTTTATATGCTGCTGCCCGTCATGATAATTTATCAGGTCCACGATATTAAAAGTCAATAGCCCATATTGACGGACTACGGCCATATCGCTTGAATAGGGATTGTTCATAACCGAGGCTATTTTTTCATTTCGTGTCTCCCAATGCAATGCAAGGATAAAAAGCCCGATTGCGCCGCCATACAATATGGTCCGTACCCGAAACGCGGTAGATACCGTACCGACGCCCGAATAGGTCCAAATCATTCCGACGAAAAAGGGCAAATCGATTGCCAGCCACAACAAACGGATGTCTTTCGGCACTGCGGAATGGGTGGCCAAGTCCATAGCTTCGGAATACAAACCGATATATTGACCGACATGTAAATAGCCGTCAAAATTAAAGTGATACGATAAATTCACAAACATATAAAGCATTTGCCAACAATAGACGACGATGAAAACTGCCGGTCTTTTCGGAAGCGTTACAAAGAGCGTCAACAAAAAGGTGATCGCGACTTTGCCGAAATAATTATTTGCAAAGGCCTGAAATGCCGAGGCATCGACAATGAGCTGATTAAAAACAGCCAGCTTTAATGCGCCAAAAAAAACGAACAGGACAAAGAATAAAAAAGCGGTTAAGGAAGATTTTTTCAAGTGGGCCATAAAGGAACGGGAAAAAAGCCTTTCCCGTTCCTTCGCGTTATGTGTTGCGATTACATAAATGTGCGAAGCTTTTTGCTGCGATAGGAATTTCTGAGTCTGCGCAAACCTTTTTGCTTGATTTGGCGGACACGTTCCCGAGTCAAATGCACCCGTTTGCCGATTTCTTCAAGCGTGTGCGGCGTTTCCTGGCCAATGCCGAAATAAAGCTTTATCACTTCTTTTTCCGAATTCGAAAGCGTATCAAGGAGCTTTTCAATCTCTCCGGATAAAGAAATTTTTATCGCGCCGGTGTCGGGCAATTCCTGATCGTGGTTATGAAGCGCATCGATAAGCCGCACGTCTTCGTCCGTCTGCAACGGCTTGTCCAAAGAAACGTGCCTGTTTCCAATACGCATGATTTCCTGTATTTCACGTTCATCAACACCGAGTTCGCGGGCAATTTCATCCGCCGTCGGTAAACGTTCCAATTCCTGTTCGAGCTTGTTTTGCGCTTTACCGATATTGGTGATCGTGCCGACGCGATGAAGAGGAACATTGATAATACGAGACTGCTCGGCCAAGGCTTTCAAAATTGCCTGGCGAATCCACCAGACCGCATAGGAAATGAATTTGAAATTCTTCTTTTCGTCGAATTTACGGGCGGCTTTAATAAGACCCAAGTTGCCTTCATTGATGAGGTCGTTTAAGGGCAATCCCTGGTTCTGATAATTTCGTGCCACGCTCACGACAAACCGCAAGTTGGCCTTGACAAGCTCTTCAAGCGCGCGTTTGTCGCCTTTACGGATTCGAACGGCGTATATCGCCTCTTCGGCACTGCTGAGCGTTTTATTGTTTTTGATTTCATCAAGGTACAAATCAAGTGAGTCTTTTTCAGATAACAATGTCGCAGTTCTCATATTTTTCTTTCGGTAATTGTATGCACTTTTTATATTATAAAATCATACTACAAAGGCAAAAACCATTTTTTGCATCACACTGAGCTTTTGACTGCACGGAATCCGCATCGGCGAGAAAAGGCATTGCCGTACTAATTTTTCGGCCATTTTGTCTTTTTTTCGAACCAGATGAAAGACCAGCCCACAGTTTGCTTATTTTGGCGATTATCCTATAATACGATTCAACAATATTTTTTATTGTCCAAGCACCTAAAAACGAGCGGATAATATACTAAATTGTACAATAGAATAGTATAGAAATCTATTATTATTATTTTAGGCGTCTTTTTTTTACCTGCCACCCCTTACGCGGACACCGGCTTTCTATAACGAAAGTATAAAGCGCAGTCTGTAAAAACCAAAAGCAGATTTATGATGTATAACGTGACGACCCAATCCATGGAATACATAATTTTATGAATAATGCCGCTGATATATCCAAGGCAAACGACCAAAAGAAAAACAGGGCTTTTTCCATCGACCCGTTTGGTGCGGACTGTTTTCTCTATGGAAAGCGGCCAACTAACTCCAAAACAAATCAGCATTATAATTTCGAAAAGGCTCATAATGCAATGTCACCCGAAAAAACCTCTTTTGCCGGACCGGTCATGAAAACCGAATGATCGGGATTTCCATCCCATTCAATAAAAAGGTCTCCGCCGAGTAAATGCACGACAACCGCATTTCCGTGCTTTTTATTCAAAACGCCGCTGACAACGCTTGCGCATGCACCGGTACCGCAAGCCATTGTTTCACCGCAACCGCGTTCAAAAACGCGCATGACGATTTCCTTATCATTCACAACTTTTATGAATTCGACGTTTGTTTTCTTTGGAAAAAATTCATGCCGCTCAATCAATTTTCCAGTTCCCAGAACAAGGTCATCGGTCAATTCATCGGCATAAATGATCGCATGCGGATTGCCCATCGAAACTGCAGTCACCCGATATTGTTTCCCCTCGACCTCCAGGGGATGCATTATCACCCGACCCTGATTTATAACAGTAGGAACTTTGGATGCTTCAAGAATGGGCGCACCCATGTCCACGCGTATTTCGTCACCGCGACGCGATGTGGTTATTATTCCTCGCGGCGTCTCTATGGCCACGGTGTCCTGTGTGTTTAAACCGAGCTTTTGAAGGTAAACGGCAAAACAACGAATGCCGTTTCCGCACATTTCCGCTTCGCTGCCGTCGGAATTAAAAACGCGCATCATAAAAGAGGCCTTTTTCGAAGGCAAAACGCAGAGAACGCCGTCTGCACCAATACCCCTGCGCCGGTCACAAAGCGCCACGCTTTTTTCCCGTATCGTAGAAAGCACTTTTTCATCACCACTAAGAGCATCGTGAGTCACGATAAAATCATTGGCCAAACCTTCAAGCTTCATAAAACGCATGGAAAACTCCGGTAAAGGATTCTTTTTTTATAGCCTCTATAAATACGTCATTGAAGGCTTCTTTTGCAATACGGTTTCAAACATGTAACTATTGTTTTGCTTCTCGTCCGCACGCCATTGTATCTTTGTATTTATATCTGGTCCACAAAGGCCGCCACAGCCCATCTCGATATGCGATAAATACCATATCGGTTTTTAAAGAAAAGGAACGTCAGAATGCCGTCGGATGTTAATGACATAACCATTAATTACGAAGAAAACGGGATCCTTCTTGTCAAGGAACTCGACAAAGTGATTCTTTCAAAAGGATCCTGGGCGACACTCATGTTCAAGTACCAGCAATGGGAAGCCGCTAATCAGAAATACGGCCAGATCCTGTACACCATTCGCCGCTACCGCAAAAGAAACGACGACTACCGGCAACAATCGAAATTCAATATTTCAAGCATAGACCAGGCAAAAAAAATCATCGGCACGCTCCAGAACTGGATTGACGCGGGCGAAAAAGAAGCCGGTGACAAAGCGGAGTAATACCGGGCACTTTCCGCCGCGGTATGTTCATTGTTAACTTTAGGATATGGAGGATCTTGTGGCCAAGAAATTATACGTCGGTAACCTTAGTTTCAATTCGACTGAGGAAGAAATCAAAGCATTGTTTTCGCAATACGGCGAAGTGACCAGCGTCACGCTCATAAACGATCGTGAAACCGGTCGTCCGCGCGGATTCGGCTTTGTTGAAATGGAAAATGCCGACGAGGCTATTGCGCAGCTTAATGGTAAAGAATTCGGCGGACGGGCTCTTACGGTAAACGAAGCACGCGAACGCGAAGACCGCAAACGCGGCGGCGGCGGACGCGGCGGATTCGACGGCGGTAATCGCGGCCAAAGCCAGCGCTGGTAATACGGAAAATAACCGATACTTATTAACTATTCTGCCCGTTTACGAGCAGACTTAAATTTTTTAAAAACGTGATAAGGAGCAAAACGTGATAGAGAAAGTCTTTGTGAGCAATCTTCCCCACGACGCAACCGAAGCGGACCTTAAATTGCATTTTGAGAAAGTCGGAATGGTGCGTGCCGCGAAAATAATCACGCACGGCAAACGCCATCGTTCGCGTTGTTTCGGGTTTATCGATATGGAAAACGCCGATGGAGCAGTGTCCGATTTAAACGGAAAAGATTTCGGCGGACGCCCCTTGCGTGTTAATAAGGCATGGGACCGCGAAGCAACACCACGTCCTCATTCCGGTCATCGCGACCGCGGAGAACGCGGCGATCGTCCTCATCGCGGCGGCAGACGCTAAGCCGTCTCGCCGGAAAAAGTTACATAAAAAGCCCTTGTCGATCGACAAGGGCTTTTTTGTTACCTCCTGCCAAAGTCTTACTGCAGATTCGGATCAACAATAAAATTCACCGTACTGCCGTTTTGAATATTTACACCGTCATTGATAGTAATGCTGTTTCCGCCTTTAATAGAAACTGAACCTCCTGATGTTATAACATCATTAGTCAATGAAACACCATTATGCGCTGTGACATCGGGTTGTGACGAAGAAACTGTCTGGTTTTCAAAGTATATGTAATTAGGATAAGGATTTTGTTCTGCATAGGTAAGCATGAGAAAATCTGAATGAGGAATATTATCAGAGTCAGTAGTTGTTACTAAAACTTTTCCCATCACAAGGCCATTATCTTTTCGTAGCCAAGGATAGCCTGCGGGCAATGTAAAACTTTGGACCAACCATGTAGAATAATTGCTGCCAAGTCTTGTGGCATTTGCTACGGTATAAGTTCCTCCAGCATATTCAAAACCAATACTCCAATTAAAGCTTGATGCATTGCAAGGTGGAACACCTGTGAAAGCACAGGTATAAGTTGATGAACTTCCTGGATAAGTGAAACCTGAAGGACCAGAGGTGATTTTAACATAATCATTTACACCTGTTATCCATGGTGGCAGAGAAGTCATTACTAACGATTCATCCCAAGTATGCACATTATTATCTACAAAATCTGCATAAGTCAAATCGGAATGTTCGCCGCCATCTGCAGGATCATTATATACAACATTAGAACTGGTATAACCTTTAATTAATACAGCATGTCCGATAATATTCGCATCCCCAGGAATTTTCCAACCGACCATAATTGGTCTTCCCCCATCAATTTCGGTTTTAAGCTGGGTGAAAGTTAAATTTCCACCAACAACTTGAGATGAAACAGGTCCGAAATTAATTAAAACTTCATTACAGGCATGATCGCCTGTTGGCGCATAAGTAAAGGTATTTCCTCTGTTTTCTCCCTGCGTTCCATAAGTCATAATATCTGTCTGCCAAAATGTTTTAAAAGGATAATAATAGACTAAAACCATATAACAGGCAGCATCCCAACAAAGGTTTGATTTAAATTGCTCAACAGCAGGAATAGTTAACGAATTTCCAGCTCTCGTTATACAAACCGTAGAAAACAGTATACTTATTGCTATTATTATTTGAAAACGATTCATTAGGTTTTTCATTTGGAATGACCTCCATTTAGACGAGAAGCCTCAAATTCCTTTCTTATTGATTTATAGCTTTCTTTCCTATCAGTAAGGGTTGAATACGATGAATCCGGCAATATTGCAAAGGAATCGTTTTCATATTTCTGCAAAGGTAAGTACGTCAAATTATCTTCACCTTTTTCCGGGACATGAAGAAATCGCTTAAATCCCAATCCAGGAACTTCTATGATTGCAGGATTATATCCGGAAGATTGCGGCCATTTTTTTATTACCCTTTGCCATTCTGTTGCAAGTCTGCCACCAGCGGATTCCCCAGCAACATGCCATTTTCCTTCAAAATTTTTATTTTTCATTAGAATTAAAAAGGCAATGATTTTATCTTTATTTTTTTTTAAAAATAATGGAACTTCGTATTCACCAATTATCGGATTCATTAACTTACTCATGGGTGTATTTTCATTAGCATTCAGTATTGAATCTTTTACAATCCAATACTTTTTAATAGGATTGCCGGGCAGAATATCTGAAATTTTTGTCGAGCTGTCAAAACCCATTCTAACTTTCCATTCATTAAAATCCGTTAAAGTGGTTTTTTCAGTACCGGTAAATGCATTGTGAATAAGATCCTGTACTTCCTTTGGCACTTGTTCAGCAAGTGCCAAGCTCGCAAACAATAGAAAAATTAAAACTGTTTTTTTCATAAATTTTCTCCAAAATTAATTTTATAACTACCAAATTTTTACTAAAACACAGAATCACACCCCGACTACTATTTTTTTTCGTTCCTCAACGCATCAATTTCCTTTTGCTGCTCCTGTAGAGCTGTGATGAGTATCGGGATCAGAGCCGTGTAATTGACAGTCTTTATAGTGTCGATGCTAGATCCTTGTGCAGAACTGTCAATTTGAATCTTGGCAACATGGACCAACTTCCCATGATTATCTGTAAAGGTGCTGTCTATGGTCTTGGCAAAATTTAATGTTTTCATTTCAGTAACAAGTTCCGGAAAAATGGTTTCTACATCTTGAGCAACTAATCCAATTTGTTTGGTTTTTGGCAAATTCATTCTCTTGTAAGTAATGGTATCGAAAAAATATGTTTTGGGTTGCAATAGCAATATCTTGTCCAAGGAACTAGAAAGCGGATTAATATCGGTTTTCAGTTTTTTATCAGAAATTAAAGCTTGTCCATATGAAGATACAACCCCTTGGACGTTAACGGAGCCATCAAAATATCCGGCATAACTGCCACCATGGGCATAAAGAGCAGCGCTATTGCTGCCCTCTGCTGAGGCCTCGACTCCCGCAGCATAATAGGTTGAACTGGACCCACCACCTTGTCCATACCCATAAACGCCTACGCAGGTTTGAGTGCCATCATATATTCCTCCTGAGCCAAGTCTTGGACTCAAGAAATAGCCTCCATAGGTACTTGCACCTAAATCGTTTGGATAGGCATTTGCATTCACCCCATATTTAAAACCATTAATATTCGCACCCGTAGTTCCGCCAGCTAAAGTTGCACCCACAGTATTTCCAGTAAAGTAACCGCCTTGGTAACTGCCTGAAGCGTCAAATTCTCCATAATGGATAGTAAACGTGTTTAAGGAAGATGGGTCTCGGAAAGTAATCAGATTCGCCATTAAATTGATCTGCGCATTCGCCCCACCGTAACCCAAAAGCAATCCGCAAACTACCGTACCGCACATTTTGCTGAACATGACGGCCTCCTTGATAAATTTAATATGATTTTATTTTTCGCGCCGTGGTAATAGGAAGGATTTATTGGCGCGATAATGAATTAATCAATAATAAAAATAGGGGGGGGTCTGTTAGGTTTTAATGAGCGACAAGTTAGAAGTTGATATTGGGTATTAAAGAGCCTTAAATAACATTATACATTGTTAATTAAATCACGATTTCCACATTCATTTTAACAAGCGCAATTCGCTTAACGGCGACAACCGCATGTCCCATATTGTGCGGAAGGAGCCCGTTTAACCACGGAACAAGGGGTTGCCCGCCTTCAAAATAGTCCTACCAACTCTGTACCGAATGCTGTAAAATCTGGTCCACGACGTCTTTTTCCGCCAAAGCCCGCCCATTCACTTCGGTCAGTTTGCTAAAGTCATAAATGCCTTCGCCGGTGATGGTGCCCTTAAACAAAGGAGTGCTTCCTTTATTGTCAAGGAATTCCACCTCCACGGTTATCCGGACGACATACTCGCTTACCGTCACCTGGCGGACCGCGGTGGTCCCGTAGGTTCTGGGCGTATTGATATAGTCAACGACCTTGCCCGAAATGGTCGCGTCCCCGCGGCCGGTCGACACGCGGAGCAAATTCATGCTTACCACCCGTTTTGTCAGGGCATCGGTAAGCTCCTCGGCAACGCCGGGCATCAGCGACTGGTTCGCAAATAACGGAATATCGACGGTTTTCAAATGCGACGGCAGGGTCGACCCGCTGAAGGTATAAAAACCGCAGGAAAACAACAACATGACTATCGGCAAAAGCAGTATCGTTTTCTTCATACATCCTCTATAGGTTCGTACGTGAGCGACGGCGTCGCATTGTCGTGGTCTTCGAAAAACGTTTGTAACGACGTGATCATTTCCGCAACGGAATTATAGCCGACGAACGGTCCGTCCAGCGACGACGCGAAATGCTTGCCGTATCCTTTTGTAAACATCCGGTTATCCAAAACGATCAGGGCCCCGCGGTCGGAGCTCGTCCGAATGAGCCTGCCGGTACCTTGACGGAATTTAATGATCGCCTCGGGAACGGAAAACGACATGAACGATTCGCCGGTCTCCTCTTCGATTTTACTGCACAGCGCCTTGGTCAGCGGATGCGTGGGCACGGGAAACGGCAATCGCGTGATGCACACGATTTCGCAGGCCTTGCCCGGAACGTCGATGCCTTCCCAAAACGAATCCGCGCCGAGCAGCACCGCGCGCTTGGTATGCTTGAATTCCTCGAGCAACGCGCCGCGATTCCCCGAAAAACCCTGGGCAAGTATCGTGCAATCGGAACCGAGCGTTTCCCGTTTCAGCATATCGTGAACCGCCGAAAGCATGGAATTTGCCGTGAACAATACCAATATATTTTTGTCAAACGCATTAAGCAACGCCTTGACCGAATCCGCAACATAGCGAGGATATTCGGCCGATTCCAGCGCTGGTGCGACCCTGATGCCGCCGCGAAGCGCCTGGGACGGCGAAAACGGGCTCGCAAAAGTTTCGCAGGCGACTTCCTCGACATCGCCTTCGGCTTGCCGCGCCGCGCCGATACCCACTTTTTTCATGAAATAATTCATGGTGCCGTTGACCGACAATGTCGCCGATGTAAAGATCCTGCCCGCATCGTTCTGATCCCATATTCCGCCCAATATCGACCCGATGTCAAGAGGAACGCCGCACAGTTTTATCCAGCCCTTTTGCGCGTTTCCCTCGCACCAAAAAACATGGTCGTCGGTTTTTGCAAAGGCCACGTAATTACAGTCGGCCTTGAGTTGCGACGTGGTCTCCATCAATGTCGTGATTTGCTGGGCAAAAAGCCGGTCGCTTTCCTTGGGATCGTCCTGTTCCACGGCCTGTGAAAAGCCGTGGAGAATGTCCTGCATGTCGACAAGGAGGCTCTGCAACCCTAGAAATTCCATCGTGTCTGAAAATGCCTCGCCCGTATAGGCGATCTGGAATTCCGCAGGGGCGCGGGTCTGCTCTTTCGCCCATGTCAAACACAGGTCCAAAAACGATTTGATCTGCTGCCGCAGCCGTTTGAGCACGGGTTTGTATTGCTGTTCCGAAATCCCGGGCGTCATGGGCGATTCGCGCTTCTTGATTTCCTTGCCGAGATTGGTTGCGGCTTCCAAAAACGCGGAGAAACGGTTGCTGTCGACTTCGGTCCGCAAATGGCGATGCCCGCACGCTTCCAAATGATGCGCTTCATCGAACACGATCGGGCCGAGTTTTCCCAAAAACGAGGATGCGGCGCATAATTCCGAAAAGAAAAGTGCGTGGTTGATCACCACGATATGAGAGCCGAGCGCCCGCTGCCGTGCGAGTTGCAGAAAGCAATTATGATATTGGGCGCATCGCCGCCCCTGGCACGAATGCGATTCCGCGCATACCAAATGCCAAATCCGGCCGAACCATTTGGTGTTGAACTGGTTTTGTTCCTCGATGTCCCCGGTTTGCGTTTGTTGAGCCCAGCGGATAAGCGGTAGAATCCCCATCCGTTCGCGATACGAAAAATCGCCGAGTTCACCGGAAAGCAAGCGTCCGAACCGCTGCTGGCACAAATAATTCGCGCGGCCTTTCAATACCGAAAACGAAAACTCCTCGCCGACCGCATTCTTGATAACCGGCAAATCCTTCGCGATGAGCTGGTCCTGCAGGTTCCGCGTATGCGTCGACACCAGAATCCGGCATTGGTTTTTCACGGCAAACAGAGCGCTCGGCGCCAAATACGCAAGCGATTTTCCGGTACCGGTACCTGCCTCGGCGACAAGCGTAGACGCATGCGATAATGCCGTTGCCACGCTCGCGGCCATGTCGGTTTGCGAAGGCCGTTCGACGTATCCGTCGAGCCCCTGCGAAAGCGCGCCGCCGGCGCCGAACATGTCGCGCACCTCCCGAACGTCTATGGGCACGAACGATTCGCGTGAAGAAAGCTTTTTCGGCGGCCGGGGCAACAGCGGCGCCGATAGGTTCAGCGTATATTTCTCATTTGCCAAAGATACCTGCAGCACGTGCCGCACCAGCGACGGCGGTGCGCAATGCGCCATGACCGCCCGGGTCATAAGCGGCAACTCGGCCAATTTAGGAACGAGCGCCAGCGCGACGTTGCCGCTTGCGCGCGCATCGTCGAGCGCGCGATGAGCGCGGTCGAGCGTTATGTCCAAAGACCGTGCGACATGTTTAAGGGTATAGCGATTGATATTCGACAAAACGATCCGCGACAATACCGCGGTGTCGATTTGCTTCATGAAGACCTTGGGCAAATTGGCGCGTTTGTATTCCTCGTTTAAAAAATTTATGTCGAATTCGATTTGATGCCCGCATAAGGAAAGGTCCCCGATGAAATCGATGAGATGTTTTGCCACGGCGTCGAACGTCGGCGCCGAAGCGACGTCTTCGTCTTTTATCCCCGTGAGCATCGTAATATTGGGCGGTATCGGGGTTTTGGGATTAATGAATGTCGTATATTCTTCGGTCGCTTTTCCAGCGACATATTTGACCGCGCCGATTTCAATCACCCGGTCGTTTTTATTGTCCAACCCGGTTGTTTCAAGGTCCAATGCGACAAAATTCAAACTGCCCAGAATGTCATGTGCATTATTCGGTTTATAGGGTTTTTGCGATTGCGGTTTTTTATTTGTTTTTCCGGCAATTCTCCGAAGCGAAGAAATCGTTTTATCGTCGGTGTGTTCGGAAAGCGAATCAAAAAGACTTGGCATATGCCTCGTTTCGGAATGGATGTATTAGAATGTGAAACGTGTTAAAAATACGACGTGGGCGGGTAAAAGGATTTATTCTTTCATTTTTCTTCCCTTGTGAAACGGAAACCACAACCTTTCATCTTATTCCTGATCTATTAAAACTTTCTGAAATCAAACGTGTATCCTGCCTTTATGCCAATGGAAAGCCAATTGGGGGGGTTGGTTTCATTCACGATTCCAAACGTCACAAAGGGTTCAAGGGTCACGGGTTGAAATTTACTGCAAATAATGGCAGACAAACTTGCGGAAAATCCGTGCCGGGCCCCGGGGATTTCGATTCTCGCGGAGTCTATCTTGTTGTCTGTTTTCATGACCGCCGAATACCCCAGTGAAATATTCGGATAAATAAAAGATATTCTGTTCCGTAAGTATGCTTTTTTTCCAAAACACACCCCCACGTAGGCATCCTCAAAAGAATAGCTGCCTGTAAATGTAGGATAAAAGGAATATGCACCTTCAATCCCAAAAACCGGGCCAAGAACCGCCTTTGCCGAAATCCCGTATCCCGCTCCGACAATAAAAACCTGTCTGGGTTGATGGTACTCATTTCTTTCGGCCGTGGAGACAATGTTGGCTGCAATTCCCAAATTCGCGCCTATAAACACGCAAAACGGATTGTAAGATTTAAGTTTTTCAGGAATGTAATGAGCAATACCCGAGACATCATCAATAAAGACCGAATCGAAATTGGCACTGTTACTTTCGCTTGTCCTCATTTCATTCCACGAAGCCACCTTTTTGCCGTCCGAATACCGGTGCAAAGAAAAAGTTAATGTCGTCGTGTCGTGATGAACCAGAGTCGAATCATAATAGTTTATGATAATGACTTTGACACCGCTTCCCATGGGAACAGGAATAAAAAGGTTTCTTGCAGTCCCGCCGTAAGCACTGTTTGCATACGCATCCATACACAAGAAGTAATCGATATTTCTATTTCCTATAATGTCTTCGGCTTTCAAAAGCGGTTTTTCGGGCGGGTTCGAATGCGCTGCAAGCAAAAGAGATTCGCCAACAGGCGATGCAGTAACGACGTTGAAAACAGCGGAAAAATATCGTGAAACAGTATCAACGATTGCCTTACATAATGCGGGTTGACCGATCGAATCGGATTGCATGGTTATTTTGTTTACAATATACACAGAGTGTTTTTTTGCAAAGCAATGCGAATATGCCAGAAACGCCAGCAAAAAGATCAAATGGATGTTTTTCAAGATCATATCCCCCAACTAATTAAATAGCTGCAATGTTCCGGTAGTTATCCAATCGGGGCTTATTCTGCCTATTGCATTTCCAAGGCTATCGCAGGCAATGCTTGCCAACCATTTTATCAAATTCTTTAGCTTTCATAAATAAGTATCTCCTTTTCGCGAGATCTGCGCGCTGAAATAATTCTAGTTTTATTCCCTCGATAAGTTATTACCACGGACCAAATTGCGTTTTCTATTTTTCCAATTATTAGATTTCTTGGTTCATCCTCAGTTCGTGCAGTGATTTCAATATAATCTGGATTCTGGATTTTCGATTAATAATAATACTATATATAAATTGGCAAACCAAGAATAATGTCAAGTACTATACAAGTTTTACAATAACAGAAGTCTTTGACATTCGATGCTTGTTCGGAAGGTCAACTTATCGAGGACGGAGCGTAAGCAGTTTGAACGTATCCCGTAATACCGCCATTATCGTACCTGCATTATGCAAATCGGTCTCTTGCCCGCGGTCCAATATCACATAGCAGTAATCGTAAAGCAAAAACAGGCTGTGGGCCACGGCGTCTTTTCGAATAAGCGAACGCTGAAGTTGCGAAAGGATGTTTTGCGACCGTATCACGTATGAAGATCGTTTGTCCGGCGTATCAAGCGCTGCGGAAATGAACTGTACGAATTTCTCGTGCAGCATACAAACCGCTTTTTGTTTCGAAGCGGTTTGTAATTGCACGGTTTCGTAATATTTGGCGGTATTTTGTTGTAATACGGTAGCCATAGCAACCGATCATCCTTTAACAGGTGACAATGATGTTCATCGTCCATGATCGTTGCTTGCCGCCGGAAATCCATTCCCGGTTTCGTCAGTCTAAGACTTCAAAAGCCCCATCAAATGGTTCGCATTTATTTCATTGAACTTGGCAAATGTCGAAATCGTTCCTTGTTGCAGTATCTGATTCTTTGTCAGTTCGACAAGCCCAGCCGCCATGTCCTGATCGCGCAATACCGATTCCGCGGCCTGCGTGTTGATTTCTGCCAAGGAATTATTGTTAATGGTCGATTCGAACCTATTGGTCGTGGCGCCGAGCGTACTGCGCTGCGAATTCAATGCCTGAAGCGCATTATCAAGTTTTGGCAATGCGGCAATGGCATTTGCCGACGTGTCTATCGACGTGCCGGTAACGCCGAGTGCGTTTGCGCTCATGTCGATTTTCGGCATGGTCGCTTGGTCCTGCGCGTTCGGCCCAGCCTGTATCACGGCGTTGCCCGACGCCAACCCCGTACCGTTTGCAACGTTTTGCGTATTGAATTGCGACGCATTGGTGATGCGGTCGATTTCCTGGCCAATAGACTGGTATTCGGAATTGAGATCGGAACGCTGCTGATTTGTCAATGTATCGTTCGATGCCTGCAAAGCCAAATCGCGTTGCCGCTGCACCATATCAGAGACCTGGCTACCCGTGCTGTCGGCAATATTCAATGCGCTTTGCGCGTCGGCGACATTATTGTCGGCCTGTTTAAAACCGCGTACCTGCGAAGCCAGCTGTTCCGCCATACCAAGTCCAGCGGCATCATCGCTTGCTTTGTTGATACGAAGTGATGTGGATAAACGCTCAAGAATCTTGTTCAGGTCATTGTTTGTCTTAGAAAGACTCTTGGAAGCCTTATCCAGAGGAGCGACCAAACCGTAACTTTGTCCGCTTTCTATCCTCATGATTAACCTCCCTGTTTACGTACATTCTGTTCACTCATAACTTCCCCTATTATTGTATCGGAAGAAACTACGAAAACTTTAATCATTTTACAATACTTTTTTATTTTTTTCTATAATAAAGCGCTTAAGCGTTGTCGATATAATAAATAAGATGCCGTTACGAATTGTAAGAAAGGGGTCTATCATGCAACAAACAAAAAGCGCAGATTCCTATCTTGACTTAAAAAAGTATGAAAAAGAATGCACAAAATTCTATTTTTTGGAAAATATATTGAAATCACGGATAACCTTGCATTGTGAAACCGGAAAAGACCCTTTTGATGAAGAAGTAAACATGTATTTGGCGGAATTGCTTGAATCCATGGTTTCGACCAACGCCTTTTCCGAAAACAAGCCCTATGTTTCGGCGTATGATTTCCAGGTCATTTCATATATCCATGAACACCCGGATTGCCGGACCGAATATACGGTTTATAAGGAAAATGCCGATTTCGGCTTATGTGCTGTTGCAGTGTTCTCGGATTATGAGCATGCAGGTTCATATTACAAAAAAATTATAAAAAATTCCGACACGAGCGGGAGAATCGCTTTTTATTACAAACTTGCCGCAAATGCTTTGTCCCATTTACGGGGCAGCACAAATACGAATGTCCATGTTTACCTTTCGATTGCAAACCATATTGCAGAAACCATCCGGATATTGCGCAACGTTTCTACGGAAAGCTTCGGCTTTATAGAACGGCTATCTAACGGAAGCATATTTCATTTAGAAAAAGAACTGAGCGAAAAAGCCAAAATCAAATTATTTGAAAGCAAACTTGACAATTTCCTGAAAGTGCTTCATGAAAATTCACAGGAAAGCTCCGAAGAAAAAAAGGAGCTCTTACGGGCAATGACAAAGGAACTCAAAGAACTTAACCCAAAATTTCAGTTTAACGTCTAGGCCCTTCAGTATTTCTGCAGAATATAGTGCAACTTCATTATTATGTGAATTAAATTACATAATAATGAAGTTTGCCGTATTAAAATCCCGCGCAATGTCGTCTCCCAATATTAATTTTCATAGGACATTATCGCGCAAACCATTACTATAAGGAACCATACAATGATCACAAAACAAGAAGCCCTGGATTATCATTCAAAGGGTAGAAAAGGGAAAATCGAAGTCATTTCGTCAAAACCGTGCAAAACGCAGAAAGACCTCTCCCTTGCCTATACGCCCGGTGTTGCGCATGCCTGTAAGGCTATTGAAGCAAATCCCGATGAAGCGTATGAATACACTGCCCGGGGAAATCTTGTTGCCGTGATCACCGACGGGACCGCCGTGCTCGGACTCGGCAATATCGGTTCCCTGGCCGGAAAACCGGTTATGGAAGGCAAAGGGATTTTGTTCAAACGCTTCGCCGACATCGACGTTTTCGATATCGAATTGTCAACAACGGACCCGGACGAAATCATCCGAACGGTGAAATATCTGGAACCTACGTTCGGCGGCATCAACCTCGAAGACATCAAAGCACCTGAATGCTTTTACATAGAAGAAACCCTGAAGCGTGAAATGGACATTCCTGTTTTCCACGACGATCAGCACGGCACCGCAATCATTTCCGCGGCCGCCATCATCAATGCTGCCGAAATCGTGGGCAAGAAAATAGGCGACCTTGTCTTTGCGTTCAGCGGCGCGGGCGCGGCGGCAATATCATGTGCAAAGCATTACGTGCAGTTGGGTGCGAAAATGGAAAACATATTCATGTGCGACCGGTCGGGCGTTATTTACAAAGGCAGGACCGAAGGCATGAACAAGTACAAAGATCCGTTCGCCGTCAACACGGCGAAACGCAGCTTGGCAGATGCGATGAAAGGCGCCGACGTTTTCATCGGCCTTTCGCAGGGAGGCGTGGTGTCAAAAGACATGGTAAAAACAATGGCGCCCGACCCTATCATTTTCGCGATGGCAAATCCCGATCCCGAGATTTCCTATAACGATGCGAAAAACGCACGGCCCGATTGTCTGATGGCAACCGGCCGCTCCGATTATCCCAATCAGGTCAACAACGTCCTCGGGTTCCCGTTTATTTTCAGAGGCGCGCTCGACGTTTTGGCAAAAGAAATCAACGAACCCATGAAGGTCGCTGCGACCCTGGCGCTTGCCAAACTGGCAAAACAGCCCGGCGTTCCCAAAGAGGTTCTCGAAGCGTACAATATAGACAAGCTTGAATTCGGCCGCGATTATATCATCCCGAAACCGCTTGACCCGCGCGTACTTGTCGAAGAAAGCATCGCCGTGGCGCAAGCGGCTATGGACTCCGGCGTGGCGCGTAAGCCGATAAAGGATTTTGCGCAGTATCGCGCGCATCTCGAAGCCTTGTCGCTCAAAATCCAAAAGTCATGATGAAGACGATCCCCTATTCTCGTATTGTCGAAACCGTGCGCGACTTGTGCCTGCAAGCAGCGTTCGAATTGCCCGCCGACGTCGGCAATGCCTTAAAAAAAGCGCAGCGCGCCGAAAAGTCTGCGACGGGCAAAGCCCTTATCGGGCGCTGCATAACGAATTTTTCCGTTGCAAAAGAAACAAAAATTCCAATATGCCAGGATACCGGCATCGCGGTTTTTTTTGTGGAACTCGGCGATGCGGTTAAAATCAAGGGCGGCACATTGCCGCGCGCAATCAACGAGGGCGTCGGCCGCGGCTATACGGAAGGCTATTTGCGACCGTCAATGGTGTCGGACCCGCTTTACGACCGGAAAAACACGTTCACCAATACCCCTGCAATCATCCATATGGAAATCGTCGAGGGCGACTCGCTATCCATAACCCTCGCGCCCAAAGGCGGCGGCAGCGAAAACATGACGACGCTGTGCATGCTCAAACCCGCCGAGGGCGAAGCTGGCGTGATATCCGCTGTTGTCAATACGATTCTCAAAGCAGGCGGCAACCCGTGCCCGCCCGTCATCGTCGGCATCGGCATCGGCGGCACCGCGGAACATGCGGTCAAAATGTCCAAAAAGGCGCTTGTCCGCCACGTCGGCACAGCCAATAAAAACAAGAAATTTTCGGTTCTCGAAAAGAAACTGCTCACTAAAGTGAATGAAAGCGGCGTCGGGCCGGGCGGGCTCGGCGGCAGCGTGACCGCGCTTGCGGTGCATATAGAAACGTGCGCCTGCCATATTGCGACCATGCCTGTGGCGATTTCGCTGTCGTGCCATGTTGCGCGCCATGCCACGGTCATCCTATGAATATGAAAGCGACCATGATACAACTGACTACCCCATTGTCCAAGGCAACCATACGTTCGTTGCAAGCCGGCGACCAGGTGCTTATCACCGGGACCATTTACACCGCCCGCGATGCGGCGCATAAACGTCTCGCGGAACTTATTGACAAAGGCAAAAGGCTGCCAGTCGACCTCGAAAATCAGATCGTGTACTATACCGGCCCCACGCCCAAAAACCCTGCAAACGGTTCTTTCAGCGCAGGCCCCACGACGAGCTCCCGCATGGATCCGTATACGCCATTGCTTCTGGAGAAAACGGGGTTAGGCGGAATCATCGGCAAGGGCAACCGTACGCCGCCCGTTGTCGCGTCACTGAAAAAGGAAACTGCGGTGTATTTTGCGGCCGACGGCGGTTGCGGCGCATTGCTCGGCGCATGCATAAAACAATCGACACTGGTGTGCTGGGATGATCTCGGACCTGAAGCAATTTACCGCTTTACCGTCGAAAATTTCCCCGTTGTCGTGGCTATAGACTGCAAAGGGAACAACCTTTACGAAAACGGTCCTGTCCGCTTTAAAAAGCCTTCATGACCGTTTTGCCATGGCAACCGTACAAACCGTTCTTCCGGATGTACCGCAAAACAGCGGGCGGAATCAGATAATCGCAGGAATAACCGTCCGACAAGAACGTGCGCATCATCGTTGAGCTCACCGTAAGCGGCGGCGACGGGAAGGTAAGGATGTTTTTAATGGAAAGCGTCGCCGGGATCTTTAAAGAATGTCCCGGCCGCTTTGCCACGCAGAGCGTGACAAGAGATAATATTTGTTCGTACTTGTACCATGTCGCTATTTCCGACAGATTGTCCGACCCGATGATGAAGTAGATGGGGTTGCGGGGGTTTTCGCGCCGGATGCGGTGAATTGTGTCTATGGTGTACGAAATGCCGCGCCTGCGGATCTCGTCGTCCCACACCTGCAGCCCCTTGACTCCGTTTATTGCCAAACGCAACATGGCGAGCCGTTGGGCCGGGGTTGCCGAAACCGTGTTTATTTTATGAGGCGGCGTGCCCGAAGGTATCAAATAAATCTTATCCAGCCCTAACCAATCTCTTGCAAAGCAAGCTATCGCCAGGTGCCCCATATGGACCGGATCGAAAATGCCGCCCAAAATGCCGAGCGGCAAGGATGGTGTTTCGCCTTTTTTGCCCGAGGAAAGGTCTGGACTCATAAGAATGTGTCCCCGTAAAGACCCGCATGAACAGGTCGAAGATCCTTGATGCGGAACGTGTTTTTATTTCGGTATCTTGGCTTTAAGGGCATTGGCCTTTTTCAATAGCACGTCGTCGTTGGTGCGGCTGGCGATATCATTCAAAATGGCCGCCGCTTCGCTGGTGCGGTTTGCCTTGATCAGGTCTTCGGCCGTATTGACCATGGCCTCCGGAATGAATTTGCTCTGAGGAAAATCCTGCATCAAAAGACGGTAATAAACGATCGCGGCTTCCCACTGGTCTATTTTTTCGTAAAATTTCGCGCTGTTCAGTTCTTTTTCAGCAAGTTTATCCTCGGCCAAAGTTAAAATTACAGCCGCACTGTCGGCATATTGCCCTTTGGAATACAACTCCATAAAGTCCTTGAGCCGCGACTCCGCGTCCTTGGTTTGCGCCTGGTCCAAATCGGGTCCGTACGACGCCAGGTACATGCATTGACCAATGCGAAATAGCGCCTCTTCGTAAAAAGCGGACGTCGGGAAGGTGGTGACGAGGCGGTCGAATTCCGTTTTGGCTTCTTCGAATTTTTTCGTGGCAAGCATGCTTTTGCCCTGATAATACAATGCGGTATCGTATGCGCTGTGGCCGGGACATTGGGCCAGAACTTCGGTCAAAAGGTCCTGGCAATCCAGGTATTTTTTCTTGTTATACTTGTCAATGGCCTTCTGGATTTTGCCGGTGCAATCGAATAATTTTTTCGGTTTCGGGGTCGCGGTGAATGCGGACGACACGACAAATACAATCGAAAGCACTAAAATTCCGATGCTGTTTTTTTTCATGTTCCTGATTTCTGAAAAAAGTATGACCCTTATCGAGCATTACGCCGTCAAAATCAAAATTGGACTGCCCAAAGCGGATTTTTGTTACAAATACTACGTTTAAGTCATTTAAAACTGCTTTATGAAGCAAAGAAAAAGCAAGCAATTGCGCATAATATTATTCGTATGCGCCTGCTTTTGTGGGCAGGAAAAAATCAAAAGAACCTTATTTCAGCTCCGAAACAAACTTCTGCGCCCGCGGAACGTATTCGCTTGCCGGATATCGCTCTATCAGCTTCTTGAATTCTGCTTTAGCAAGGGCTGTCTGACCCATTTTCATATAGCACATGCCGAGTTTCAACTGCGCATCGTCGGCTTTGGAACTGCTTTTGAATTCGAACACCTTATTGAAAAAAACAATGGCTTTCGCATAATCGTTCATGGCGTAGCAGCATTCGCCGCTCCAATAATTGCTGTTGTCCGTATAGGTTCCGCTGGGATACTGCTTGATGATCTCCGAAAAAGCGCTCAGCGCCTTTTCGTAATTTCGCGAATTAAAAACCTTGAGCGCGTCCTGATACGAGTCGTATTCCGTCGAAGTGGCTAAAATCGAGGCCGTACCTGCCGGCGAAAAGGTCGCAGGGCCTGCCGGTGCCGCCTTTGCCGCCGCACGCGGTGCCGGGGCATTTTGCAGGGCAGTGACTTGCGCCTGCAAATCTTTGAACGCCTCAACAAGAAGCGACAACCTGTTTTCGAGTTCCTCGATTTTTGCCACCGAAACGCTCGAGACGTCTTCCGAAAGCGTGACCAGCTTATTATCCACTTCCGTCAATTTATTGTTAATGACGTCGACGTCGAGTTTTGTTTCCTGCGAAACCTTGAGCGCCTCTTCCGAGTTTTCCTTGACCTGGACGACATCGATTTCAGGCAATATCGCCTCTGCAGCGGGTTTAGGCACCGTCGATGCACATCCGCCAAGGAATCCGGCGGCGCAAACAAGAAAAAGTAAAGGAGTTTTTTTTAGTCGCATATTCATATCTCTTTCTTCATCCGTCGCATCCCTCTTCGCCAAAGCTTCGGAAGACATGTCGCCGACGGATACTATTCAAGGAGTTTTTCATTGTAAGTATACATTGACGTGCCAAAGGGGTCAAGACGTGGAATGAAAAAATGATCCAATTGGAATTCATTTTTCCTTAATTTTTCAGGCAAACCAGTTCCCGAAGTGCATACAAATTTTATACATTATTATTACGCAAAAGCCTCGCCTGGCCCGAAAAATTCGGCATTTTAATTTTATTGCCTTATCTTATATATTAATGCGTTAATAGTTCATCACCACACGGTACCGTGCATAACCAACCATTTATAGCCTTGCGGGGGGCAGCATGAAAAAGGTTTCTGCTTTATTATTATTGGTAATTCTAGGTTTTTCCTTAACAACAGCGGCGCAAAAAACGGTCGGCTGGTCTTTGGGTTATTATGTTTCCTGGGACCATTCTTATACTCCAACGACCCTGCCCTGGAATGCATTTACACATGTTTCGAATTTTCAGGTAACCATAAATAATGACGGGTCACTTGGGCTGCCCGATGAAACCATCGCAAAAGAACTGATTTCGGTCGGTCACAGCAAGGGGAAAAAAGTCATTTTCTCAATCGGCGGCGGCGGATACGGACAGCAATTCGCAACCGCAACGAACGCAAGCCATAGGAACAAATTCATTTCCGACTTGATTTCCTATATGAAAAGACTCGGTTACGACGGTATCGATACCGATTGGGAAGGCAATGAGGTTGTCAGCCAATTTGTGGCTTTCCATAAGGAATTGCGGGATTCGCTGAATAAAATTACGCCGACACCGTGCCTTGCCATCGCTGCGGAAGATTGGAACCCGCTTGCCGGACAAGTGCATATGTATGTCGACATGATCAACGACATGTGGTACGGCGCAACCGCAAGCAATTACCCCGGTTATCTTCAAACGTTTGTCGGAATGGGTGCCCCAAAAAGCAAATGCGCCCCGGGCATCGGCATTTCTCCGGATAACGGTTCCGCCAATATGGGCGTTCAGGCAACCGTTGACCTCTGCAACATGGTCGTCAATCAAGGATGGGGCGGCATTATGCTGTGGTGCATCCAGACAAAAGGCAACGTTCCCAGCGATCTTGCGGCCGTTGTACCCTATATACCCCTTACAACGGATAATATCGCGGAACATCCGGGGCTATTCGAAACGCCGGTAGCATTATCGCTGCAGTTGGTTCGAGCTTCAAAAACTTCCGAAATCCGTTATACAGTCCCGTGCGACTTTGACCGGGGAACTCTTGACCTCGGCATTTTCAACATGCGCGGCGCATTAGTAAAAACCCTTGTTCACGGACATGCAAACCCGGGCGTTTTCACTGTTCCGTTTTCACAGGCATGTGCGCCGGGAACGTACATTGTAAAGCTGTCTTCCAACAACAGCCTCCTGACCTCCAAAGCGATTATTGCAAAATAATCCCGCAAAAACGCATTACAACGCTGTTGAGCATTCCGGCCATATTCGGATTTGCCCAACAGCGTTAATTTTTTACCTAAAAATCCTCATCGCGATTTAAACCGGTAACATGATTTGGGTTGAAGCACGTCATGAAACGAGGTATTTTAAAATTTCGGTATGGGAATGCGAAATGCCTTACATCCGCATCCATTTACTAACCCCATGCTTCGCATGAGATAAGTTTTTTTTATAGATTATCTATGTAAAAGCGTAGATAGCTTCTATAAAGGTACTAACCCAAACGTCGTAGCAAGCTAATGATAATATATAGATACATTATAAAAGAACATATACTTCCCTTCTTATATTCCCTCGGCATCCTCATTTTCATTTTTGCCATGCAGCTTGCCGTGCAAATGCTTCCCCAAATCATTTCCAAGGGCCTCAATATGGGTGTTGTTCTGGAAATTTTCCTCATCAACATCGCATGGGTCATGGCACTGGCAATCCCGATGGCTGTTTTGGTTGCCACCCTGATGTCGTTTGGTACCATGTCGGGGAATAATGAGATCATGGCGCTCAAAGCATCGGGCCATAATATCCCGTTTCTTTTGACTCCCGTGTTTCTTGCCGCATGCGTTTTAACGATTTTGTCCATTTTTTTCAATAACGATATTCTCCCGGACGCAAATCACCGAGCTGCAAATTTGCTAACCGATATCTCCCGAAAAAAGCCTGCCGCATTCATAGAGCCGGGTGTTCTGATAACCAACTTCGAGAATTACGCGCTGTATGTAAAAAAGGTGAATGCGTCGACCGGGGAACTGACTAATGTAAAAATCTTTTCAAATTTGCCCGGTGAAGACCCTTCGACCACGGTTGCCGAAAAAGGCGAACTGACTATTACCAGAGACGAAAAGCTCCTTCGATTGACCTTATTTAACGGCGAGACGCATCGACCCAATTCAAAAGCCCCCAAGGAATATTTCATAGGCCATTTCAGCAAGCAGGTCGTGTTTATTAAAAACATAGACTCGCAGTTTAGGCGCACTTCAAGCTCCTACCGCAGCGACAGGGAAATGAGCTCCGAAATGCTGCTCACCGAAGTCAACCAGTACAAGAAAAACAAAGCCACCTACGTCACCTCGCATTCGGCGCAAATCGACAGTACCATAAAACGGATGGACTCCTTGGAATCGCTTGCCGCCCGATACAGTTCTTCCGGCGACACCTTATCGTCCAGGGAAGATTCCCTGCGTTCGTTCGCTGCCTGGATGTCGCTTTTTACAAAAAGCAAACAACCGGCCATCATGATTGCGCAAAAGGAAAGCAATACCGCAAGCCGCAATGCTTCGCAAATCAATTATGAAAACAAGAAAATCAACCAGTTCATGGTCGAAGTGCATAAGAAATACGCCATACCCCTTGCCTGCCTTGTTTTCGTGCTTATCGGCGCGCCTCTGGGCATCATGGCACGTCGCGGCGGCATCATGGTCGGCGCAAGCTATAGCCTGTTCTTTTTCATTTTATTCTGGGCGTTTCTCATTACCGGCGAGAACATGGCCGATGACCTTGTCATTTCCCCGTTTTTCGCCATGTGGACCGCCGATATCCTGCTTACAATCGTCGGGTTTTACCTGATTTTCATGATGACGAGGGAAAGCAAGGCCATTTCATTTACTTTTATTACAAAACCGTTTTTGTCCCTGTTCAAACGACAGCCGCATCAATCCCAAAAACAGGCCCACGGCACTCCGCTCGAGTTTATCGGCTCCGCCGTCGGCACAATTGTCAATGCCCCGTACCGGATTTTGTCCCGGATCATCGGCACCTTGCCGACCTATCTGCTTCGTAAATTCATTTCCTGGTTCGTCGGGCTGCTCCTTATCGTCGTCATCGTATTCATCGCGGTCGATTGGGTATCCAATCTCCGGCGATACGACAACACATCCCTGTGGAACATCGCGTTATATTATTGGTATTATTTGCCCTGGCTCGGCGGCCTTATTCTTCCCATCGTCATCCTCCTGGCAGCCATGTCGGCCATCGGGTCTATGGTCAAGGTCAACGAATTGACCGCAGTCAAAGCCGCCGGCATTTCAGTGCGTAAGCTTTCGTTTGCCCTTATCGTCATGGGGCTATTATTGGCTGGCGTCGGCTTTTATATCAGCGAGGGTATCTTGCCTAAAGCAAATGCGAACAGGCGTCAATTAACCGAGCGCATCGAAAACGACAAATCCCTTAAAACCCGCGGCGCTCCGGCGGTACAACAGCAATACCGCCGTAATTTCTACTATTTCGGAGACAATAATACCATTTATCATTTCGACGAATTCCGAACCGACCCCAGCCTGGCTAAAAACGTCTGGCGGCAATCCTTCAACGGACCGTCTCTGTCCCAGCGTATCAACGCCGAATCGGCCGATTATAAAAACGGTGCATGGTACTTTATCAAGGGCATAAAACGGACGTTCCCGGGCAGCGGCGTCGTGGCCGTGCCCTTCGACACGCTTGCCGACACTATTTTGAAAGCCGGTCCGTCCGACATGGTCGCGGTCATAAACAGCCCCGAGGAAATGAGTTATTGGGAACTGTCACAGTTTGTCAATAAAGTCCGCAAGCGCGGCGAAGACGTCTCGAAATGGGACGCGCAGCTCGATTTCAAAATCGCATTGCCGCTCATGAATTTTATCGTCATGCTTTTGGGGGTTTCGATTTCCGCCCGGGCGGGAAGAAAAGGCGGTGCGGTTTTATTCGGCATCGGCCTGTTGCTTATTTTCGCTTACTGGATCATTTCCCAATTCGCAATAGCATTTGCGCAAAACGGCCAAATTTCCCCGATGCTCGGAGCCTGGTTCGGCAATATACTGTTCTTCGTTATCGCGATCCCCCTATACAGGAGGGCATCGATATGACAAAAAAAAGGAAAGTCCTGCTCGTCGACGACAATCACGATATATTGGACCTGCTGGAAGTTTTCTTGTTTGCAAACTTCAACATCATCACCGCGATAAACGGGTTTGAGGCGCTTAAAAAAGCCCATGATTTGTCGCCCGACGTTATCATCACCGATATCATGATGCCCGTCATGGACGGAATTAAATTTATAAACAGTTTGCGGATGGACCCAAAAACCGCATCCATTCCGGTCATAGCGGTGACGTCGTTCATTAAAAAGGCGAACATCAAAAGCCTGCTTTCGGTCGGATTTGCGGGCGTTGTTGCAAAACCTTTTGAGCGGGAAGCGATAATAGCGATGATAGAAAAGTCCCTCCAACCCAAACCCCCTGAAAACTCATGAGACAAAAACCGCGCTCATTGTTGTTCGGCCTGGTTTTTCTTCTTTGCGCCATGCTGTGTTTTTTGCTTGATTCGGTAATTTCCAAAATCGGCACGCCGCTTTTCATTAGTCTCGCTTTTGCCTGTATCTTGACATCGTATATCAAGCAGCGGTTCAAACGTGCACCCGCAAAAGCCCAGCCCGAAGAAATAAAAGAGGAACAGTCGCGCACCATCGAAAAGGAAGTCAATCAGGAAACCACGCATATAAGCGTCCACGTCCTCGGCGCCCAGTATCGTAAAGAGCAATGGGGTGCCATAGAATCGGTCGTCGACGACATTCTAAAGATGTCGATACAATTCGTACGACGGACGATTTCCGCCAACACGATTGCCGTTTTTTTCCCCACTGCCGACGGCGGGTATAAAATACGCGCCTACGACTCGCAAAGCGATTGCATCAATGCCGATGCGGTCATTTATCCCGGTGTCGGGGTTCTCGGCAGTTTCCTCAAAGACGGGCTTAAGCAGCTCAAGCTCAACGACATCGTCAGCGATTCGATGACCCTGTATTATTATACACGCGATGCCGGCATCCGTTCCCTTATTGCAAGCCCGATTTCCGCGGGCGACAACATCACGCGCGGCACCATGATTGCCGACAGTACCGAGGCAAAGCATTTTTCCGACGAAGATCACAATGCGCTGTGCGCAATGACCAAGCTCATCGGCATGTCGGTGTATTATGCCTATGTGTATAACGAGCACCGGCTCGAACATCAAAGAATCGCCGCCATGAGCACCATCGAAAAGCACTTTTTCCAAAACCTCGATATCGACGCGATTCTCGACAAAATGATAGAGATAATTCCTTTTGCCATCAATTGCGACCGTATTACGATCAGCCTGTGCGGTCAAGACAATACCAAAGGCGTCGTGAAACGCTCCTGGGGAAAAAATGCCGAGGATTTTTCCGCACTGAGTTTCGATGTGCAGGGGAAGTCGCTGATCGGCCTTCTGTACGCAAAAAACATGTCGTTCTCCCGGAATTTCAGCGAAGACCGTTACGAAAGCCGCTACAGCGACGACGAACCTGTGTCCGAGGATTTCCAGTCGTTTCTCGCGTTTCCCATCGGCGTGGACCATTGCAAAGGCGGCGTCCTGCTCGAATCCGTGCGAAAAGACGCGTTTTCCCAGTCCAATCAAGATCTGCTTTCCCGCATCGCAACATCGGCCGGTCTTGCCATAGAAAAGCTCCTTATTTTCGAACAGGCCAAGACGCTCGCCACCCACGATGGTCTTACCGGCCTTTTAAATCATCGTCAATTCCAGATTTCGCTCAAAGACGAAATCACTCGATCCATACGATACAACGACCCGCTGTCTCTTGTCTTATGCGACATAGATTTCTTCAAGAAAATTAACGACACGTACGGGCATCAGTTCGGCGACATCGTTCTGAAAGAAATCTCGAAGAAACTCAGCGTGAACATCCGTGAAGGCGTCGACATCGCCGCCCGCTACGGCGGAGAGGAATTCGCCCTCATCCTGGTCAAAACCGACGGTAAAAACGCGGTCGAAACGGTGGATCGCATCCGTCAAATCATGGCCGATTCCGTATATAGGGCGACCAACGGGGAAGACATTCACGTCACTATGAGTTTCGGCATAGCGGTGTACGGGATTCACGCCAAGCAACTTGACGCGTTGATATCCAAGGCCGACAAGGCTTTATACAGGGCCAAGGAAAACGGCAGAAACAGAGTCGAGATATTTTAACCCTTTGGCAGTGCGACAATGTTTTTTTCTCTCCGTATATACACAATATTGTATTTTTATTGAGAATGCTAAATTAAAATGGTTTGATCCGGGGGGCTTTTTTCTAGTACGACCTAATTCTCTTTTTGCTTTTCACGCATACCAATGAGGTTCGATCATATCGTATGGAAAGAAACCAATTTCTTACAGAAGAAAATTCCCTTGCGTTATACCTCAAGGAAATCGGCAAAAACAAAACGCTGGCCGTTGAGGAAGAGGCGCAGACGGCGGTCAGAATCCGCAAAGGCGATCGCAAGGCCCTGGAAAAACTTGTCAAGGCAAACCTCCGCTTTGTCGTCAGTGTCGCGAGGAATTATCAAAACCAGGGGTTGCCCCTTTCCGATCTTATCAATGAAGGCAATCTCGGCCTTATCCGCGCGGCCAAGCGATTCGACGAAAAGAAAAACTTCAAATTTATTTCGTATGCGGTCTGGTGGATACGCCAGGCAATTTTACAGGCGCTGGCCGAACAGTCGCGCATCATAAAACTGCCGCTCAACCGAGTCGGGACCATTCACAAAATCGGTAAGGCGCAAAGCAGGCTCGAACAGCGGTTCCGCAGAATACCGAATGTCGAGGAAATAGCCACCGAGCTGAAAATTGACCAGGAAGAAGTCCGGGACACCATTAAAATCGGTAATTCCCATATGTCGCTCGACGCCCCTTTACAGCAGGGCGAAGATTCGAAACTTTTGGATCTGCTGCAAGACGAACAACAGGAGCTTCCCGACGACGGCGTCATGGAAATTTCCCTGCAAGCGGAAATCAACCAGACCCTCGACACGCTTTCGAACCGTGAAAAGGAAGTCATTAAATTGTATTTCGGCATCGGCGAGGAAACCGCGCATACGCTCGAGGAAATCGGTCAGCGTTTCAATCTCACCCGTGAACGCGCCCGTCAAATAAAGGAAAAAGCCTTGCGCCGTTTAAAACATTCGTCCCGGAGCCTTCGGCTCAAGGTTTACCAAGCATAAAACAACCGTTATTTGCCGGCAAAGCAAAGGGCCAAGCCTTTCGACCATCCTAAAACGGCATGGTCCGAAAATGCAGCAGCGATTGCGGATTGCCCCATTTCATACACAAAGCCGAAATTGATAAGTACGGGATTTGTGGAAATCGATAACGAAACGCCGCAGTTTTTGGCGAGCCGGTATTCCTCGGCTATTATGGCCCGAAATTGCCACCCGTAATCGTTTTGGATTTCCACGACAAACCCTTGGGCTCCCAGGGAATTCTTTACGGAATGCGCCCCGACGGCAATTGACAACGGCGAATAATACCCTTCGGAATGCGCCTGCTTCAGCGGAATGTGGGACACGACGCAGGTGACCGACCCAATGGAAAATGGCACCACTGCCGAAACGCCGCTTTCCAATCTGGTTTGCGGCGCAATATTGTCATTAGAGAACACCCCTGCGCGACCCCCGCATAACTCCAAAGACGCCTTCAATAAAGGCAGCCTATCGTATCCCAGCGACAAAAACCCGTTCTGTTCGTAATATACCCTGAGGGCATCGAAATGGCTGAATGCCGCCTTAAGCGAAAAACCGTTTTTCGAATAAAAACCGCCCAGCCCGGCCTGCGCGATATGCAGCGCCGACATATTGTCCATTCCGTCAAAGTACTCCACTCCTGCGACGCACAGCCCGTACGAAAACGTGTCGCCGTAGAAGCTCGCACTCGTAAACGGATCCCTTCCCGTTACGCCGTCTCGTTCCACGATCGCGCCGTTACCCGCCATGCAAAATCCCATGCGAAACGGTTCGCGTGTCGCGCAAAAAACGGAACACGGCTCCCACATGCAAAGCAGGCAAAAGACAGTCAGCACCTCCCGTTTTATCGCCATAAAACGCCTTTTTTGCGCAAAACAGACTTCGCGCCGTTATTGTCGATTTCCTCAACAACGAAAAACGGGCCGCACGGCATTTTCGCCCCGGAACTCGCATTTCCGTTCCACAGGATATGCGGCGACAATGCGTCTGCGATATCGTAATATTTTTTCCCGTCGAAACCGTAAATCGATATCGAGGCCGTGGCCCCGGCAGGCAACGCAAGGTCTATTGACAAATAGTCATCTTTTCCGTCGCCGTTTGGCGTAAACGGTATCGGCCCTATGTCCAGAGTAAAAATATCCGCTCCATGCCATGCCTTTTCAGGATTTTGTTTTCCCGGCGACGGATTTCCCGCTATAACCCAGGAGCGTTTGTCCATACCGTTCATAGCGTCGGAGACACGGCTAATGCTTTGCGTCGTCCACGATGAAAACCATTTCGAATCCCAGGCAACGCTGTCACAGGGGAGGGCGTTTGCGTCCCACAACACGACCGTGTCGTGGTAATTATCCAAAGTATACCAATGCGGCAATTGCACGGCGTTTTGCACGCCGGGAAACACCGTTGAAAACGCGGCGATATCTTTGGTACAAACAAGATAACCGCCGGGTTTAATTATCATATCTGTCAATGCAACAACGGAAGAATCGTCGTTTTTTCCCACATGCCAGCCGCGTACGTTTACTTCTGCCGCGGAACCGTTATACAATTCAAACCATTCGGGGGAATTTTGCGCGCGGGGGAAAATCTCATTGATCCGGACGGTCTCGGATTTTGCGAAAAAACAGCACGACAGCGAAAATCCCAGGACCAGCAAGACCTGTCGCATGCCCATTTTGAGTTTTTGTTTTTGGCTTTGTGCGCAAAACATAATTTCTCAATATAAATAAGGAGCAGGTCATGAACATTACTGATGTAATTAAAGCCGCGATGGACCAAATTCAGGTCATTGCAAAAACGGAAACAATCGTCGGTGAGCCCATAACCGCGGGAAACGTCACTCTCATTCCCGTTTCCAAAGTTTCCATAGGTTTTGCCGCCGGCGGCGCGGGCAATGATCAAAAGGCAGGATCCGGCGCGGGAACCGGGGGCGGCGTCAATATCACGCCGGTCGCGTTTATTACCATCGTCGACAACAAAGTTCAGGTCCTCCCTATTTCAAAGTCCGATATCGGTTTGGGAAAAATCCTGAGCCTTGCTCCCGAACTCATTAAAAAAGTCTCCTCTTTCATGAATAAAGACAAAGACGACGAAAAAGAAGACGAGAAAAAGAAATAATCCCATTATGTATCCTACAAACGATCCCCGATTTCTCTGGGTATCCGCTTCCCGGGAAACCCCGGGCGACGGATCTTTTCAAAACCCCTTCGACGGTATTGCCTCGGCACTAGCCAAAGTGGAACCAGGACAAACCGTTGTTTTGCTTCCCGGAGAATACATCGGCGACATTACCGTTCAAACGAGCGGGAGCATGGAAAAACCGATACGGATTGCGGTCCAGCAAGAGGGTACCGCGATAATCAAGGATGCATGCTGGTATCTGTACGACGTTTCCGACATGATCATTTCCGGGTTGACTTTTAAGGATTCGCCGCTCGGCAGCATAGCCGTCATGGGCGAATGCGAACGGAACAAATTCGAATTCCTCCACTTCATCAACTGCTGCGCAAAAGAGCAGGCTGCCAGCACCATGTTTTTCGGCGGCAGCGGCGCACAATGCAATGTGGTCGAAAATTGTCTTTTCGCACGAAATACGTCGGCAACCCGTATCAAGGAAAAAGCCGAGAATCTCGCGGTCGGACTCATGATTTCCGAAGGCGATACGCAACAAGGCAAACCAATACTGAATCATATTATCAGTAAAAACACGTTTAAAAATTACGATTATGGCATTTTGGTGGGCTCCGACGACAACACCGACCGGCTTTATGGACATCAAATTTCTTATAACTCGGTACATAATTGCACATTCGAAGGAATAATGGTGAAATGCGGCGACACGCTGGTTAAAGGCAATACCATTAGTAACTGTCCTACCCATGCGGTCTCAATCGTTACCGGGATAGGTTCCCTTTTAGAGGATAACCGTATACAAAATTGCGGTATCGGTGTCAGAATCGGCGGACTCGGTCATTCGGTTTCAAATAATTGCATTATCAATCCTTCGCATGAAGCTGTTTTAATTTTGAACAGGTCCGGCTCGCAAGGTCCCAAGACACAAAATGTCATTGTTGAGAGCAATACCTTTGTTTCGATGCACAAGGAAAAAGCTATTATTTCCATTGAAGAAAATACCTGTGCAATTATTCAGCACAATCTTTTTGCCGGTTCCGATAAACCGTACGAAATAAAAAACGCTCAGCACAATAACAAAACGTCGCCCCAATGTAATTGCATTGTCGATAATATTGCCGCAATCCGATTAAATACAGCTGTAGAAGGCGTTGCCTCGATGCCGGTGGAATTTTCAGACAGGATGCAAAATGATTTTGGAAATAACAGCGGCTATGGAGCACAAGGGTGGATTCTGAGTCCATACCCCTTTGATCCGGATGAGGCGGAAGCGCAAAATTCGTCTTCGTGCAACTGCAATGACGAAAATCACCCGCATTCAGACCAATGCGATTGCCACGGTCATTAAAAGCCTGTGTTTTGTCCCTTTCTTCATTTTTAATACCCTTTTTATCCCACCGAAATATCGGACGACACAAACAATACGCCTTTTTCAATATATAGCTTATTAAACATATTATATAAATCCAATTTTATAAATAAACAATAAAGTCCAACAACCATTTATTTTTAATATCCGTCCGGTTGATAATTTCTTGAAAAAAATTAAATTTTCAATTTTATTTATAACTAATTATTAATTAATATGTTACAACATTTTTGCCTTTGGCATCAGAATATAAATTCCTTGACGGATGAAATGCGCATATATATATTGTACATTTAACCCTTTTAAAGCTTTGATAATTCACCTGAAAGCAAAATTGTTTTCAGGACAATTCAATAAGGAGAGTGACCTTGAAAAAAACTGAGAAAAAGGCAGCAAAACCAACAACAGCTGCAAAAAAAGCTGAGACCAAACCTATCGAAAACCTCAGCCCCCAAAAGCCTGCTCCTGCAACTCATGTCGAAGCAGCCAAGTCAACCACGAGTGCGTCATCCAAACAAATACAGACCCCTAATAAAGAATTCAGACCTTGGGTCATTTGGATTTGGAACCTTGCAATTACCAAAGAAGAGCTAATTAAACAGTTGTACTTTTTCATTGAACAACATTTCAGCGGTGTGGCGATTAAAATCGGTAGAGACATGACACCGGCTTTCCTATCTGAAGAGTTTTTCGAACTTTTTCATGAAGTTCTGCATATCGCACAAAAAGAAAAAATCGGTATTCGGCTTGCCGAAGATTTTTCAATGCCCGTCGACAGTGCTTTTGAATCATTGGCGCAGAAAAATCGTTCAGTTCGCGGCCAGTATTTGTCTTTGGAATTTTCGCAAATTATTCCTGAAAAAGAAAATTTCGAGAAAACAATCATCGACCCGGTCAATGCGATTGTTCAAATTGCAAAAATCGAAAACGAGAAAGTATTCTGTTCCAAGCTTAAAACCATAACGTTTTCAAACAATGATAATCCTGTGGTATCCTGGAAAGGCCAGGCGGGCGAACATCAATTCATGGTATTTCGGAAAAAGGATGCGACCGATCCATTGGGCTGCTATGTTCCCAATGTGTACCGGGAACAAACCGCGCGTTTATACACGGATTTGGTTTGGGAAACATTTCATAAAAACTTCTCAAAATTCATTCCCGCGACATTCGAAGGATTTATATCCGAATTGCCGGCATATTTGCCTTCCGAAAACGGGATTCCGTGGGATGATGATTTAATCGTAAAATACCGTTCCAAATATAAGAAAGACCTTCTCAGCGGTTTACCGAGCCTGTTTTTCGCCACCGAGGCCCTGGAAGTCAAAAACCGGGCGCACATTTACTCTTTCCTTTTGCATTCCATGCATGAGCGCTTTACCATGGCACTCGACAAATGGTGCAAGAAATATCGTTTGTCAAATTGGGTCCTTTGCCCGGAACGGCCGATAAACAAATCAACCACCATGCTTCGCGACGTCATGACCATACCTGAACAAAGTTTCCCTGTTGTCGGCATACAAAACCAGGAAGGCTCCGAAGAAAATGCCGCGATGGTACGGGCCATGGCCGATGCCAATACCCGCGAATTCAAACGTGAAACCATTACGGTCATCGGCCGAAACCGCGTCGGCAATGCCGCAAGCCTGCAAAGTCTTAAAAGTGAAATAGACATCAGCACTCTTGCCGGCCCCAGCCGCATCATTCTCGACGGATGCTTTTTCAATATCGATCATAAGAGCTATATTAAAACGCCGTGCAATCCTTCATGGTATGCTCCGGGCAAGGAAAAATTAAAAGACCTTTGCGATTACGCCGCACGCGTGAAAAAACTGGTCGCGCCGCTTCAATTATCCCGTCAGGTTGCGATACTTTTGCCGTCGCAATCGGTGATGACCGATTTCCTCGTCTCAAACGACGAGGCGGTTCGCAAAGCAATGCTTTCCGTACACAAAACCATGAACGAGCTCTTTTCTCTTAACCTCGAATTCGATATCATCACCGAAGAAATGTTATTGTCCTGCACCCTGTATCCCGAAGGGCAATTCAATAATCAGAACAAGTCACGCAAAGGAAATTATCAGGCGCTCGTTATTCCCTATTGTCGGATGGCAAGCAAAAACCTGTTCGTGTATCTGGAAAGAATGGCCGTTAAAAAAGGCACCATTATCTTCATCGATGAGGCGCCGCAAGGCAATATCGACGAAGGCATAACGCCGTCTTTCACGTCGCGCGTTGCAAAGCTCATGCGTTCCCGTACCGGTACCATTGCCGTTACGCCCGCCAAAGACTTAGAAGCCTGCCTGGCTCATATAAAGCCTGCGGCATCGGTGACCGTTCAAGGAAAAAAATGCGCCGACGTTTCAATTTCCGTCGGCAGCTCAAGCGCTCAATCGGTATTCACCGTAATCAACAAATCGGATTCTCTCGATTATTTTGCGACAATCGAATTGCCCGAAGAAAAGTATTTCTACTTGTCCGATTGTTCCAACGGCGACCTTCACGAGATTCTCGACGTACAGAGAAAAGACGCTTTTTGCCGTATCAACCTGAACGTCGCTCCGCGTCAGGCATACTTTATCATCGGGTGCAATCAAAAACAAACCGCCACGGTGCCGGCAAAAAACAAAAAGCCCGTCATAAACGTGACGGGTACCTTGCAACGCAATTATCGCATCGTGCTCAAAGATCAATGGCAGTTTACCCCGAAATCGCTCAACGTATTGCCGCTTGCGGCATGGAACACGCGAATCGGGCTTTCCCGCGAATACGGCGGGTTTTCCCATTTTTATGAGACCTATTTCGAGGTCAAAGATGCGCCCGAAGTCATGGTTCTTTCGTTGTTCGGTTTAAACGGCGCGACGTTGTCGGCATCGAAAAACGAGAAATCGATCGAACTGAACGTCAATGGAATGCGCGTAACCGAAGCCGCGTTTTGCGACGCGCAAAAGCTTTTTACGCTTTTCCCGGGCCATGTCGCGCAACAGCCGCAAGACGGTACGAACCCAACCGATGCCCAGCAAAGCCTGCACACCAAACCGTGTCTCGACTTGTTTTCGAAAAACGTACTTACATTCAACATTAAAGATTCGGTTCGTAAGGGCCTTAACAGGATTTCTCTTCGTACCCTCGGTTTGGTTTTCGATCCGATGGCGCTTACGTACCCGCCGCTTATTGCGGGCAACTTCGTTATTGTCAAGGGTTCAAACGGCTGGATAATCGACACTGCCATGCCGATGGTCAGCCACGACTCCTGGACCAAATACGGGTTCCCCTATATGAGCGGTTGCGGAACATATTCCCAGGTTTTCGAAATCCCGAGCGACTACAACAGGCTTGTCCTGAAGCTTTCTCAGGTTTCGGGCACGACGTCGATAGCGCTCAACGAAACGCAACTTGACACGTTCAACTGGCATCCCATGGAAATCGACATTACCGACATTGTTTCGACAAAACGTAACGAACTTTCAATCAGTATTGTCAATACCATAGACAATATGATACGGATGAACAACCGTCCGTCCGGTCTTATCGGTGAAGTTTATCTGGACGTATACTGAAATTCGGCACGTAAAAGCATTGCGGCGGCCGCAGACAACTCCATGCGGCCGCCTTTAAAAAGGATAATAAACCGATGTCCGTGATAACGTATAAATTCGGGGAAAAGCTCTCGTTCGGCAATGCCGACGCCTTTCGGATAGCTTTAGACAAGTTATTCGAAAATGCCGATGCCGACACTATCATGTTCGACATGGAAAATGTACGGCTTTGCGATTCATACGGTCTTAAATTTTTGCTCACCTATCACCGCAAAGCCGAGGCGTGCGGGAAAAAGCTCATTCTTTTTCGGCCCGATTTCATTCTCAAGGAAATGCTCGACAGCACGAAGCTGTCAAACGTGTTCACCATTCTCGGCGCACAGCAATAATCCCGTGTATTAAAACAGTAATCGTTTGACAAGGCGGG
Organism: Fibrobacteria bacterium; assembly: GCA_037447435.1. Lineage (GTDB taxonomy): Bacteria > Fibrobacterota > Chitinivibrionia > Chitinivibrionales > FEN-1185 > FEN-1185. Next base: position 2,049 of record JBBIGR010000007.1, on the reverse strand, counting down.
GCAGGGATCCTATCCATGCTTGCGGACCGAGCAGTTTTATAACCTGCTTGTGGTTATGTAGAAAATCAAGGAACCATTTGTAGCGGTTTGCGGTCCTGCTGCCGCCGGTCGAAACCTCGCGATGAATCACGATGGCGCTGCCGAGATATCTGCCCAATTTTCCCTGTTTGGCAAGGCGAAGCCCGAATTCCACCTCGAACAAATAGCCGTTGCCGATAATATCGGGACAAAAGCCGCCAATTGCTAAAAAAGAATCGCGCCGCAGCGCCATATTGCAACCGCGGGCGCTGTTGATCAAACAGGTTCCGGGCATGTCGAAGTTTCCAAAAAACAAACCAAGACCGTTGAACCAACTCACTATTCTGCCGTTTATTTTTTTGTTTCTGTTCAAAAAAAGACCGAAAAACAATTCGGTGAGAATGCGAATCAAATCGGAAAAAGCATGTATGCCTTTTACCAATCGTACTTCCCTTCCGCCCGTATATGCCAATTCGGGGTCCTGCATAAATGCCTCAACATGCGTTTCCAGCCAGCCGTGACACGGGGTCGCGTCATCATCGAGAATAAGAATGATGTCTGCCGTGGAACTTTTAATGCAAGTCGTCATCGCAATGGTCGAACTGGGCGGCGAAATTTCTTCAACGCGTAAATTTTTATCCTTAGAAAAATCGGCCACCATGTCGGGACCCGGCATTTCACCCTGCAAACCAAGACAAATCTTTGTCGTCGGATATAATTGCCGGATATTCTTAAGCGTTTCACTAATAATGAAAAGCCGCTTGTAGCTGGGAATGACAATTTCTACAGAAAGTGTTTCCGACATTTATTCCTCAGTATAATTTTAGTACCTGTATCAGAATTATGCACTCGTTATAAAGGCACTATAGTCCTGTGCTTTTTGCGTAGATAATCTATAAGATAAACTTATCCCTTACGAAGCAACGGATTAGTATTAATCTAAAATATATTTTGTTTTCAGTAACTTTGAAAGCACGCTATCGGCAATCACGAGATTTCAGGAGAAAAAAAATAAATGCTGCGATATTCCAAGTTTGAATTTTGTCCAAAATGCGGTGAAAATAAACTTTCTGTGTTTCAAAAGAATGCCATGGAATGCCGGGTCTGCGGCTATGTCTATTTCCATAATTGCGCTTCGGCAGTGACCGCGATCATCGAAACGAAACAGGGCATTCTTCTCGCCCGAAGAAACCACAGTCCAAAAAAGGGCGGCTTGGACCTGCCCGGCGGGTTTTCGGATTATCACGAGTCGCTCGAATCCGCTGTCGCACGGGAAGTTTCTGAGGAGCTTTCATTGGAATTGTCGAGCGTGAAATATTTCGGATCGTTTCCAAACGAATATAAATTCAAAAACGTTTTATATTTTACCATCGACGCGATATTTATTTGTAAACCATCCAATATTGCGACGCTGCGGGCAAACGACGAACTTTCCGAAATCTTGTTCGTGAAACCGCATTCTATAGACCTGTCTCAAATAGCATTTGTCTCCGCCCGCAATGCGTTACGGGAGTATTGCCGGACAAAATAAAAACACCTTATCCGTGATCGTATTTCCCGACCCATAATTTGCCCGCATTATCGACAAACAACGACTTGATGCAGAAATTCTTATAGCCCCACAACGTTGCCGCCGAATCCGAAATGTGAGCGCGGAACAGACCCTTTTGCGTTGCAAAGACCAGGGTATCGTTCGGCAAACGAGCGGTCGCCCACAGAATATCATTGACCGATCCGAATTTTATTTCATGAACGCCTTGGGGCGAAATTACCAGGCATCGCCCGACGCCGCCTGCAACAAGCAGGGAGTCATAAGTCGCGCAACTCCAGCAAACCATTCCCGGCGCATAATCGGCGATATGCCGCCCTGTTTCTTTATCGTAAATACCCAGGCCCTTCATATGCGCCACGGCAACGGTGTTACCCCAAAACGCAATATCATGGGTTTCGCGCACGTCGCTAAACCTCAGCATGGTATCGGTCTAGTCCGGAAATATGTTTACAGTTTCCGGAGGCAAAATGGGAGAACGT